>CAMCVM010000018.1 GCA_945882015.1 candidate division TM6 bacterium GW2011_GWF2_32_72 | reverse complement strand
CTTTTATGTTACTTTTTGCTCTTTGCAAGTTTACATGGTATTCTAAAAATATGAAATTATGTAAAACAATCGTTTACCACTCATTTTTTGATTCTGTTACAACGGCCTTTTCAAGTCGTTTGTTTTCTTTTTCTTATTCTTTTTATTACTTTTATTTTTATCAGGGGAAGGCACAGCATGCTTTTTAAAAACAATTAATTTTTAAATCAAGCGCAATGTGTAAACCCCCCAGTAAAACCTGGGGTTTTTTATTACTTATTTTTTAGCGTTAAAGGATTGATCATGACTCTTAAAAAGATAGTATTCGGTTGTTTTCTGCTGACTGCCTTTGTTGTGTTTAAAGTTTATAAACAATCAGCACAAACACCACAGCACATTAGTCAATACACGATTGGCATTTTACAAACAGCAACCCACCCTGCTCTTGATGCAACGGTTAAAGGGTTTAAAGAAAGCCTACAAGAACAGTTAGGAAAAGAAATACAGTTTATTATGTATAATGCAGAAGGTTCTGTTGCCCAAGCTCACGCGATAGCACAACAACTGTCTGCTTACCAAAACAAGATTGATGCTTTTTTTGCTGTTGCAACGCCTGCCGCTCAAGCGCTAAAAGCACAAATTACGCAAAAACCATTAATTATTGCTGCGGTCACTGACCCAAAAGCAGTTGGGTTAATTGAGCCAAATGGCAATGTATGTGGTGTTTCTGATATGATCGACGTGCCAAGTCAAATTGAGTTCATGCTTTCTTTAGTTCCGAATGCAAAAACAGTTGGTCTTTTATATACCGCTGGTGAACCTAATTCACAAGTACTGGTTGATTTGATGCAACAAGAATTAAAGACAAGAAACTTAACTCCGGTGTTATCAGCGTTACAATCTGAAACAGATGCACAAGCTGCTATGGAACTTGCATGTCGCAAATGTGATGTCATTCTTGCTCCAACTGATAACACCGTTGCAAGCACCATTGCTTTACTTGCAAGCATTGCACAGCAGTATCAAAAACCATTTATTGTCAGTGATGAAACCTTGCTCAGACCAGGAATACTGGCCGCTCGTGGAGTGAACTACTATGAAGGCGGAAAACAAGCTGGTGAAATTGCATATCAAATTTTAACCGAACAAAAAACAGTTGCCCAAATAGGTATTACAACCATCAAAACCCAAACCAAAAAGGATTAACTATGTCTTATAAACCATTACTGATTATTATACTGGCTGCAATCAGTATAACTGTAGCAATAACCTTATTACGTAATAAAACAACCAGCACAAAGCAGTACACTATTGGAATTTTACAAACTGCAGCACACCCTGCCCTTGACGCAACGGTCAAAGGTTTTATGCAAAGCCTACAAAAAGAATTAGGTGACTCGATTGAGTATGTGATTCACAATGCACAAGGGTCTATAACCCAAGCACATGCTTTAGCCCAACAATTACATATTCAAAAAAAATATGATCTCTTTTTTGCTGTTGCAACCCCTGCTGCTCAAGCCTTAAAAACACAAGAGCATGAGCGACCAATTATTATTGCTGCGGTCACTGATCCAAAAGCAGTTGGATTAATTGAGCCCAATGGAAATGTATGTGGCGTTTCTGATATGATTGACGTGCCAGGTCAAATTGAATTTATGCTCTCTTTAGTTCCAAATGCAAAAACAGTAGGGCTTTTATATACTGCTGGTGAACCTAATTCACAAGTACTGGTTGATTTGATGCAGCAGGAACTGAAAGCAAAAAATTTAACGCCGGTGTTATGCGCATTACAATCTGAAACAGATGCACAAGCTGCCATGGAACTTGCATGTCGCAAATGTGATGTCATTCTTGCTCCAACTGACAATACCGTTGCAAGCACCATTGCTTTACTTGCAACTATTGCTGATCAATACCAAAAACCATTGATTGTAAGCTGGTTAAGTGATGATATTAAAGAACATAAAGGAGTACTTGCTGCTCGCGGAGTTAATTATTTTGAAGGTGGAAAGCAGGCTGGTACTATGGCATACCAATTATTGACTCAACAAACAAACGCTGCAAAGCTTGGTATCACAACGATTGACTCGCAAAATACGTATATAAAACCGTAAGGAACTTATTATGCTTGAGATAGTACAGATTCTACAAGGCGTGTTAGAACGCGGACTTATTTTTAGTGTGGTTGTTGCAGGAGTCTATCTTGCAACACAACTGATTAATTTTGATAACCTTTCAATTGAAGGCGCCTTTGGATTAGGTGGAGCACTTACTGCCCTTTTACTGTTTCATGGAGTCAATCCATGGATTACGTTATTATGTGCTCTTTTGGCTGGAATCGTGTCAGGAATGATCACCGGTTATTTACATAAAAATCTGAAACTCAACCCATTGATCAGCGGTATTGTTATGACCACCGGCCTTTTTTCTATCTTACTTAAAATTGCCGGTTCAAATATGATGATTAACCAACAAGCAACTATTTTTACTACATTCAAATTTATCCCAAACTATCTACAAAAGTTATTAATTCTAACCCTCTTAATGTCGTTGCTTTTTACCTGCATACGCTGGTTTTTAACAACAGAAGTTGGGTTTTTATTGCATGCTTTAGGCGACAACCCACAAATGCTGATTAATGTGGGTAAACGAGTTGACCGTTATACCATGTTGGGCATTGGCCTTTCCAATGGACTTGCTGCGTTAAGTGGAGCATTATTTGTCCAATACACTGGTTATTTTTCTATTTGGGCCAGCGTTGGTATTTTAATTATCGGCCTTGCTGGCATGATCCTTGCACAATCAATCAGTAAATCGTTTGGTATTGCATTATTGCTCGGCTCAATTTTTTATCAAGTGATTATCACCCTTACTTTTGAATTACAACTTGACCAATCATGGAATAAGTTAGTCACTGCAGTCTTAATTGTGTTACTGATTGTTTTAAAAGATTCACTACGCAAACCATAAAAGGAGTGTATAATGTTACGTTTAGAAAATGTTGCTGTTTCATTTGGCAAAACAGATGTTTTAAAAAATATTAACTGCACCCTTGAAGCTGGTGATTTCGTCGTTATTGTCGGTGGTAATGGAGCAGGAAAAAGTACACTCTTTGATACCATTGCAGGTAAAATAAAACCGCAAACTGGCAAAATTTCAATTAATAACCAAGAGGTGACTAACCTTGATGAAATCGATCGATCAAGCTTAGTCACTCGTATTTTTCAAAAAGTAGACTTAAATTCAATTGGCTCTTTTTCTGTTGCAAAAAATCTTGCCTTTGCTCGTTACAGCCGCAAAGCTGCACGGTTAGTTGATGGCATGAACACCATCACACAAGAAGAAGTTGCAAAGATTATTGCCAACTTAGGACTTGATGCTGCTGTGATTGACCGGCCAATGAAAAGTCTTTCTGGCGGACAAAAACAGTTAATTGCTTTTGCAATGGCAACACAACAGATTCCACAGATTTTATTACTTGACGAACCTACGGCTGCGCTTGATCCACAGGCTTCTACAACATTACTCAAACATGCGGTCAAATTCATTAAAGAACATAAAGTAACCACTATTTTGATCACCCATGACCCACACATTGCATTACATGTTGGCAACAAAATCTGGATTTTAGAGCAAGGTAAAATTGTAAAGCAGTTTAATCAATCAGAAAAAAATGGGCTCAAGCCTGAAGATTTGATTGGGCAAATTGATTATAAAAGTTTGTTGTAACGCCCTCCGCGGGCGATAGCGCCAAAGGGATACTTGTCCACCCCTTTGGAATCAAGACACAGGGGCAAGCCCCTTTGATCCCCACGCTCTGATCCACTGCTGGCCCTTTATTAAATCGATTACAATTTAATACGGTTGCATCCGATCAACAGAGCTGATACAGAGCTATCATAATTAATTAAATAAATACTTTAGCGCAAATTATCTGAGACGTGCAGCCGTGCGCAGCAAAGACGAGCGCGAACCGGAGGGAATTAGAATTTGCAAAGGGTTCCAAGGGATTTATCCCTGGCACCTGGATTGCAAAGGGGGTTGGTGATAACCCCGCTTTGCCGCAACGCCCGCGTAGGGCGCACAGCATTTGAATTATATACAATTAGGTATATACAATAAACTGCTCTTTGCATGCAGCATGCTGCGCAACCATATACTCTTTATAAGAACTGTCCAGTTGACTTAAAGCTATTAATTGGCCATCAACTTTAACCAGTGGATCAATACCTCTGAACTTGCCTTTAAAATAAAGGTCATGCTGTGCTGATGTTCCTGCTTTATAAGCAGTTTTGTAGTTATAGATTTTATGGATTAAATCTTGGATTTCAGCATCTTTACAGTCTGCTAATTTTTTCAAAACAGCAGCATCATGTGAAAAATGAAAATCATCTTTAGTGATAATTCCTTTATCAAAACCTTGTTTGAGCAGCTGTGCTGCTCGAGTTGAAAGGTACGCATTTTCTGCTGAAGACCAATTTTGCACTGATAAATCAACAGAGATTTTTGCATACTTTTTCGCAGATGCTACATCATCAAAAAACCATTGCCCATCTTGATAATGAAGATGTGCAACCAGTTCACGCATTTGTTCTTGCGTAATCCAGCCTTCAAGATAACCACCATAAATATTGTATTCAATACGGTCAGCGCATAAACCTGGCAAGTCACATTTAAGTATTGGGTATTCAACACCTTTTCCATACTGTGCGATTCTTTCTAGACCATGTTTTTGTAAAATTGCTAATAAACCGGTTTCTTTTAAATACCATTCAAAAATTTCATCTTGATATGAATATTTTTGTAAATGAGTACCATGGACAAAATCTGCAACATGTGAAAATGCAGTATGAGAAATATCATGCAAAAGCCCTGCCACTTGTTCTTCAAGCGATGCTCCAAAAGTACGCAGCATATAAAAAACACCTAATGAATGAACATAACGGGTATACATTTGTTCTGGCTTAACTACAGCAACAATACCATATTGATTAATTGATTTAAGACGCTCCATTGCAGGTGATGCAAGCAGCTCAAGAATAACCGGCTCAGTAACCGTGACTGATCCATAGATAGTTTGAATAGTTTGTGATTTTTGTGTTACGCAAAAAGGTGCTGATACAAAATGATACGTACTATAACCGGTAAGTAAAAAAAATATTGATAAAGCAACTATGCGTAATCTTTGATTAAACATGCAAACCCCCTAAAACTTTGAAAAACTTTTTATTTTGATTGTGTAATATTACCAAATCAAACCCTTAAAAGCAATGTTACTGACTATCACAAAATTGGGCAGTTTTGAGCTTTTTTTCTTGTTGCGCTCTTTCTTGTGCATAAACCTGGACAACTTTATGATACAACTGTTTACTCCCTTCTGTATCTATTTGGGTGAAAACACCCAAACAAAAGTTTTCTTGATTAGCCTTGTTTGCTTTATATTGAAAGGAATTACTTTTAAGCTCACTTTAATCATATTACAGCTCCAATAGATTTTTTATTGATTTTCCTTCTTTCTTTTTGCTAAACTTAAACTCAATAAAATGGAGTTCATTATGAAAAAATTTATCATATTTTTATTATTATCAGTGATAGTTAACAATGTATCGGCAGCAGAATCTTTTGCAGCAGCTGCTGATAGAAGAGAAAAAGAAGTAGCAACTTTAGATCAAAAAATTCAAGCACTTACAGAAGAAGTAAAGCAACTAAACACACAGCTTGGGATACTGATGGCAGATCCAGAATCAGACCCCAAGAATATAGAGGCATTAGCAACTCAATTGGATCAAGCACTAGCTAAAAATCATGGTCTAAAAAAAGAAAAAGAGATTAAAACCCTCGAAAAAGAACTTTCTCCACGTTTAGTTAACCCAGAAATACACCAAGATAGAATTGTTGCGATAAATGAAAGACTTGCCCAATTAAAAAAAGCATCTAAATCAAGTAATATAAATGATCAAGAGATTCTACCTTTTGAAATCTCTTCAGATTATTTAACTCATTTTCAAAAAGCACGTCAAAAAAGAAAAACAGAGAGTCAAACA
>CAMCVM010000017.1 GCA_945882015.1 candidate division TM6 bacterium GW2011_GWF2_32_72 | reverse complement strand
TTATTGGCAGTACTATTAATGACACAAAATTTTAGTGCCAATAGTGCTTTTGTTGATCCACATGAACCAATAAACAATTTGCAATGGAAACAAGGAGCGGGTGACAGAGTTTCTTTATATACTCTTTTGGCTCAACCAGATGTTTCAGAAGAAACTCAAAAAGCTTGTATAAATGATTTATTTGGCCAATTGATAGCAGCAGATAAAAATTATATTTTCCAAAATGTAGAAGAATTGTTTCGTAGCGGGGTGCCCAAAGAGCAACTTTCTGGATTTACCACTTTTGCAACCAATATAGTTACTCGTAGCGATATTAAAAAAGTTCATGCTCTTGAGAGATGGACTTTGATCCATATTGTAGCCTATTTTTCAGCAAAAAAAGGTCAGCCAAACTTAGAAATTATTAATTTTTTACAGGAAAAAATAGGCATTGGATTAGCCATAGAAACCAAATATGATAATTGGCAACCACATAATCTTTCTGATTCTTTTGTTCCAGATATTACGGTAACTCCGGGTGATGTTATAGAAAGATTTACTCAAAAAGGTGATCCATTAAGAGCACTGTTTCAATTTCAATGTATTTCATAAAATGCTTATGGCAATCAATTCAGATCAGTTCCTGAATGAAATTTGTCACATATATAATTATTACGGTGAGTTAAAATAGTCTCACAGTGGATCTTTTGGTGACTTTTGTATGATTATTG
The DNA here is from genome assembly GCA_945882015.1 of candidate division TM6 bacterium GW2011_GWF2_32_72. Lineage (GTDB taxonomy): Bacteria > Babelota > Babeliae > Babelales > CAIQNR01 > CAMCVM01. The sequence continues at coordinate 6,982 of CAMCVM010000017.1, read as the reverse complement.
GTATTATTAATAATTATACAATTTTAACTTAGGGGTCATATTATGAATAATTTTATCAAAAAAATAATATTATTCGGTTCGGTACTAGGGTTATTAGGTCACAATAATAATTCTTTTGCTCAAAATGATGTTGCAACAGATATTCTAGGATTAGCAGCAGTAGCTGCTGCGGAAAGCTTTTTTGGATACACGATTCTTTATACCGTGGAAAATTATTTGGTTAAAGAAGATGCTTTAGTATCGGCAAAATATCCTTATGCACAACAATGGTATCAAGCACTTGCAGCTCAATATCCTGATGCGCAATTACTTGATAAGCGTTTTTTACAAGAGATGTATGTAGTACCTGCAAAGTTAATCCAATGGTGCTCTACATTAAATGCTATTTATTTCCCGCAAAAATCATTAAAAGAAATCGATAGAATTTATAAAAAGTTTTTGGATGGGGATTCATTATTGGACGATGAAAAACTATTACTGGCGCGCGAAGAATTTATTCTTTTACACGAAGCAGGACATATCCAATATAAGCATATTCCTAGTCGTATCACAAGAGCTTTAGTAACGCAGATTTTAGTAGGATGCTCAGTTACCATATTAGCAAAAAAATATGATTGGGATTTGCAGTTTTATCAGAAGGTAGGTATTTCAAATTTTATAGGGTCTTGGCTGTTGCTTTATTTTTCTCGTGCAGATGAGGTTCAAGCTGATGATTTTGCTTGTGAACGCATCGGTATTGATCAACTTAATGGTGGTATTAGTTTTTTTGAAGATGAAGAAATTGATCCTTTGATTAACATAGAATCAAAGACAGTAACTCCTTTTGTTCCAACAAATTCAAAAATTGGGAGTTGTATACAATGGTTATTATATAAAAAAGAAGCATACGACCTTGGAAAATTACAAGATATTAAGAAGAGCCCAATAAGAAGATGGATTCATGATTTTATGCGTGGGCTAACACATCCTGCTCCATCAAGCAGAGCAAACAAATTGCGTGGCTGGATTGAACGAAAAAAAGGTCAAGAAAAAGCGACTGCAGTTGAACAAGTAGCTGCAATCGCTTAAGAATTTTTAAAGGGGCTATTTAGCCCCTTTTTTATTACGCTTTGATCAATTCAATATCAAAGATTAATTCAGCATATGGAGGAATTACTCTTCCTGCTCCACGTGCGCCATATGCAAGGTCGTGCGGAAGAATTACTCTGCGTTTTTCGCCAACTTGCATATCTAAAACAGATTCATCCCACCCTGCAATAACCTGTCCAATCCCAACTTTAAATTGAAATGGTTCGCCACGGTCAACTGAGCTGTCAAATTTTTGTCCTAGATTGCCATTGTCATTCAACCATCCGGTATAATGGACAGTTACAAACGCACCCACTTTAGGTTTTGCAGCGCCAGCTGGTGCCGCAGTTAAAATTTGGTAACTAATACCTGAATCAGTCTTCTGCATGTTCAAACTTTCTTGTTTTAATGATTGTTCGGTTTGTTTTGTAGCAGATTCTACCGTATCATTTTTTTGTGATAAATCATAGCTGGTAGTGCCTTCTAAGGTTTCTTTTGATGTTGTTTCTGTTTCCAAATTGGCTATATCGAGCGCAGTAGAAGGATTTGCATAAGTTCTGTTTTGATCAATATTGTCAGAAGCAAGAGTAGCTGAATTTGATTGTGAAAAATAATAAGCGCAACCTGCTCCAACTGCACTGCACAGTACTACCAAGACTATTTTTTGATTCATAGAAACTCCTTTAAGGTTAAATAATTTTTGAGTTTAAAATTGTTTTAATCTTTTTGCAAAATCATGATTTTAGCAGTAGTATTCAATCCTTATTATTACTGCTTTAAAAAAAGGAAAAAAGTATGAATAAAAAAATGTTGTTTCTTTTGCTTTGCTTCACCTTTCAATCTTATAGTTTTCAAGGTGGGGTTAGAAGTGTATTAATTAATATTATTACTGCTCCATCAACAAGTCTGTTTGCTGCATTAGCTACATTAAAAAGTTATACTAGTTATACTTATCTTCAAGATCAAGAAAAGCAACAAAATTTCTGGAGCAACAAAGCAAAAATGTTTCCAGCTGGGTCAGAACATTTATTTGGGACAGCTACTTCGGCCGAAGAATTAAAAATGTATGGTGAAGAACTACTTAAGGCTCGAAAAGAAATAATTGACCAAGTATTAGACGAACATAATATTAGTCGCAGAACTGTTTTAGTGGTAGAGAGCAAAAAAAATTTTACAATGCCCCTTAAAGTGGCAGATAAAAAAGCTCTGATAGGCGTTGATGAACTTGTAATGGGATATGTAACTTTCTGTTTAGACCAAAAATCAGAAAAAGAATGGCAACAGCTTATGGGTAGTGAGCCTGATTCTGAAGAGGTTAAAAAATATTTTCAGGAAAAGCATTTATTCCAAGGCATAATAGGACGTGAACTAGTACATATCAAAAATAATGATCAAGTAAAATCAGAGCAAGAATTTTTTGGTGGCATGCTTGCAGCGTGGTTGGCCTCTGGGTTATCAAGATTTAATCAGATTTCTCGGATTAAGGGGTTAGGTGTTGCTGTACTGACTGGATCAGCAGCGCTCTCATTGTGGATTAAACGACAACAGAATCGAGAGCTTTATGCAGATTTACATTCATCAACAAATCCGATGGTTTTAGAAGCACAAGCAAAAGATCTTGAAGATAAAGCTCAAGCTAGTAAGATAATTTCTAATCTTAAAAAGGCTGGTTGGGAAAAACCAGAAAAAATATATGAGTTAAGCCCTAGAGTAGCTCAATTTTTATTAAATCCAATGTATCCTCAATTAGAAAAGCGAGCAGAAGCTTTAAGGGCACGAGCTCATCAAATTAAAGAAGAAAATAAACCCAAATAAAGAATAATAAGCTTAAATTTTTCTATCTAAGCTTATTATATTGATTGCCTCTTTACAAAAAAGCCAGTTTAGGCAATACTAAAAGTCGTGTTATTAAGGTTGTTAAGCATCATCAAAAAGGTAAATTGTGAAAAAAGATCTACATCCAGAACTGTTTGAGATTACAGTTAATTGCACTTGTGGCAATGAAATCAAAACTCGTTCAACAAGAAATGAAATCCGTTCAACACTTTGTTCAGGATGTCATCCATTCTATACAGGCCAACAAAAGTATGTTGATACTGCAGGTCGTATTGAAAAATTTGAAAATCGTTATAACAAACCGGCTGGCAAAAAAGCATAATTATTGTTGCTAAGGGGTTGTAATGTCTGCTCAATGGGAAAAGATTCAAGATCGAGCTGATAAGCTTTCGGCATTGCTTTCTGGCGGTGCAGTTGATCCAAAAGAGCGTCATGTTTTTCAAAAAGAATTGTCATTACTGACAACGTTACTTGAAAAGCATCGCTTGGTTGACCGAGTTCAGAAAAAAATGGATGAAGTCACTCGACAATGTGCAGACAACACTGACCCTGACATGGTTGAATTATATGATCAAGAAATGCAGGAGTTACAAGAAGAGTTAAAGCTTGTAACCACTGAGCTTGATGATATCATGTATCCTCCTAATCCATATGATAAAAAATCTATCTTTTTAGAAATTCGATCTGGAACAGGTGGTCAAGAAGCAGCTTTGTTTGCAGGTGATTTGCTTACCCTTTATTCTAACTATGCACTTTCAAAAGGCTGGAAAGCTACCGTTGTCAGTTTTAGTGAAACTGATTTGGGTGGAATTCGCGATGTGGTTTTGCATATTGAAGGCAAAGATGTTTATGGAACGTTAAAGTTTGAGTCAGGTGTTCATCGGGTTCAGCGTGTTCCAAAAACAGAAACAGCAGGGCGTATTCATACCTCAACTGCAACCGTTGCAGTACTACCAGAAGTTGACGAAATTGATGTTAACATTAATCCTGCCGATTTACGTATTGACGTGTATCGTGCCGGTGGAGCTGGTGGGCAGCATGTCAACACAACCGATTCTGCAGTTCGAATTACGCATATTCCAACCGGTGTTGTAGTAACGTGTCAAGATGAACGTTCGCAACATAAAAACAAAACAAAAGCACTTAAGATGTTGCAATCTCGTATTTTGTCTGCGCATGAAGAAAAACAACAAGCACAAATGTCTGAAGCTCGCAAAGAGTTAATTGGCCGTGGAATGCGTGCTGAAAAAGTGCGAACTTACAATTACCCTCAAAATAGAATTACTGATCATCAGGTTGATCTAACCTTAAAAAAACTTGATGTTATCATGGCTGGTGAGCTTGATGAGATTGTTGATGCACTGCGTGAACATGATCGTCTTGAACGTCGCAAAAAACCATTTATCATTGCTTAAAAGGTATCGATATGAAAATCAATGAAGCTTCTTTGAGTAAATCTGCTCAAAAGATTCAGGATATTTTGTCTACAAAAAATATTAAAACAACAGTAGTAGAACTTGCGGCAACCACTAGAACTGCACAAGAAGCAGCGGATGCGATTGGATGTGCTGTTGCTCAAATTTTAAAATCACTTGTCTTTCAAACAAAAGAAACAAAAGAACCAATTTTGGTTTTAGCAAGTGGTATTAATCGTGTGAATGAAAAATTAATAGCACAACATGTTGGACAAAAAATAGAACGAGCTGATGCAGATTTTGTTCGTGAAGTAACAGGTTTTGCAATTGGCGGAATTCCACCAATTGGTCACGCGCAAAAAATTAAAACATTCGTTGACCAAGATTTATTTCAATACGATCAATTGTGGGCAGCAGCAGGAACTCCTCATGCAGTTTTTTCTTTAAGTAATCAAGACCTTAAGTCGTTAACTGACGTAATTATCATTCAAGTAGTATGAAAATTTTGACGTGCCTTTTTTTAAACTTTGTGTAAACTCAAATGAACTTCTTGAAATTGAGTCATAAATTTTTTTGAAAGGTCTTTTTCCATGGACATTATAGCGTATTTTCTTGAGTATAATCGTTATTTAAATTTTTTTGGTATTGCTGCTATTATTGGGCTTGCGTCGTACTTTTCTGCTCATCGAAGTAAAATAAACATAAAATTAGTTATGAATGCTCTATTGTTACAATTTTTAATAGCAGCTTTTGTTTTAAATACTGCTTTTGGAAAAGCGGGTATTAAATTCATAGCAGATGGAGTGAATTATCTTTATTTTTATGCAGAAGTAGGAACAAAATTTTTATTTGGTAATTTAGTTAATGATGTAAATACGCCATGGGGAACTGTTTTTGCCGTAAAAGTTTTGCCTATAATAGTTTTTTTTGGTGCATTTATGGCGCTTCTTTTCTATTTTGGGATAGTTCAAAGAGTTGTTGCTGTTCTTGGCTCTATCATTCAGCCAATTTTAGGCACAACCGGTTCTGAAACATTGTGTGCAATTGCCAATAGTTTTTTAGGTCAAACAGAAGCTCCTTTATTAATTCGTAATTATCTTGCAACTATGACCAAATCAGAAATGTTTGTTGTTATGGTCAGCGGAATGGGTACTATCAGTGGTTCTATTATGGTCGTTTATGCCAAGTTTGGTGCGCCTATTGAGCATTTGCTTGCAGCAAGCGTTATTTCTATTCCCACAACAATTATGATCGCAAAAATTTTATTGCCAGAAACAGAAAAAGTTAAAATTGGTAAAGTTCATGTTGTTTCTGATAGCAATGCAGCAAATGTGTTTGATGCAATTTCAACCGGAACCAGTGATGGGCTACAACTAGCGTTAAATGTTGGAGCTATGTTGATTGCGTTTATAGCATTAGTTGCAATGGTTAATGGCTGCTTAGGTGGTCTTTCTACATGGGCAAACTACTATTTAGGCACTACTATTCCAGTATTAAGTTTAGATCTTATTTTTTCATGGATTTGCGCACCATTTGCTTTTTTAATGGGATTTACTGGTCAAGAAGCGACACAGGTTGCTCAATTAATTGGTAAAAAAGTTGGAATTAATGAATTTGTTGCTTATTGGGATTTGGTAAACATGCATTTGTCAGAACGAACTGCAGCAATTGCAACCTATGCATTATGTGGATTTTCAAATTTTTCATGTATTGGAATTCAAGTTGGCGGAATCGGTGTACTTGCTCCAGAAAAGCGACCATGGCTTACTGAGCTAGGTTTGAAGGCTGTTTTTGGTGGTGCACTGTCAAATTTATTAACTGCGATGGTTGCTGGTTTGTTTATCTAATATTTTTTTAAAAATAAATAACCGCTCCTGAAAAAGAGCGGTTATTTATTTTTAAATTATCGCATGCTATAATTTGGCATCAGTAAAACATTATCTATTTAAAAAAAGGGTAAGCAATGAGGTCTGTAGTCTTTTTATTGTTACTATGTTTTTTCCATGCGCAATCAATTTCGGCAATGGAACTAGTTTGTAGGTTGCTTGGCTTTTTTTCAGAAGTAAAAGAGCAATCATTAGCTGTTCATCCTTTAGCTGCAGCTGATGAAGGTAAAGGTGATGAAGATGAAGAAGGGTATGAAATAGTTCGTCTAGAAGCTTCCGCAGGAACATCTGATTCTGATAATGATGAAATTGTTCCAGGAGGGCAAGGTCAACAACAGCAACCATTACCAGTTGAAGCTCCTCTAACTGCAGCAGAAACTGTTGCACATCAAGCTGCAGTTGTTTTGACCACTCCTGACCCAATAAAATTAACATTTGCTCAGGTAGTTGCTCGTGCAAATATAAAATCAAAATAAAATGGTCAGCATTAACAAAACAAAATTATTATTCTCCAAAATCATTTAAAAATAAAAGACAAAACTTTGCTCTTGCCAAGCGCACGTCTTATTAATAATAAATGCTTCTTTATCTAAGGTGCGATATGTTACAACTTTTTTTTGTGTGTTTTTTTTCTTTACAGTTTTTACAATGCTCTGAGATTCAAGAAAGAGCAGGTGTTCGATATTATGATCCTGAAGATGATAACCAAAATTTGAATGATTATAAAAGATTGTTTCCAAATCCATATGATGAAAGAAATTATTTTACTCAGCAAGA
>CAMCVM010000016.1 GCA_945882015.1 candidate division TM6 bacterium GW2011_GWF2_32_72 | reverse complement strand
CATTGGGCCGCCAGAAACAATTACTTTGGTGTTGCCCGCTGCATCAACTGCTTGTTGCAAAGCTGCAGGGCCGGCGTCAGGTTGATTAATTTTAACAAAGTCTGCACCTAAACTTGCTCCTAATCCAGCAGCACCTGCAATAAGGTTAGCATCTTTGGTATTAATAATATTTTTGCCGCGTGGGTACATCCATAAAATTGCAATCAGGCCATGCTCATGCGCATCTTTAACAATTTGAGCAGCTTGTTGGAGCATCTTTGATTCATGATAACTGCCAACATAAACGGTGTAACCAACTGCATGTAATAATAAATTTCCATTACGTGCTACATCAACTGCATCTTGCACAGACCACAATTGTTGCGAATAAGGTTCTTTATCTGACAGATCTGTTTTGCCATTTAATTTTGCTAGATAGGGGACAGCTGGATACAGTTTTCCATAACGGCTGATTAATCCCAAATGCGTTGCAAAAGCACCGATGGTGCTTTGTGCGGCAATAGAAAAAATATGTTCAGGGTGGTTAATAGCAGGGTCTAAGCCTGGGCCAAAAAAGTCAGCATTTAAATGTTCCATTTTTTGGTCTGCAGCAAATACAAATAATCGATTACTTTTTTTTGTAATTGTTTGATAGTTATTTATATAAACTTGATGTTGATCAATGGGAACTGTTGCTGGAATGGTGATTTTCATGGTCATCTTCCGCTATAATATTTGAATGTATCAATAATTTTTCTACAATCTTTTTAAATAATGGTGCAGCAACGGTTGCGGCATATAAATCTTTTTGCCCAGATTCTTTTAAAAAGCAGCCAACTACTTTTTTGTATGTTCCTTTTTCTATAATGCCAATAAATCCATAAAAGTTTTTTGTTGGATCATATTTACCATCAACAATTAAGTTTGCGGTACTGGTTTTGCCCAAAGTTGTGTATCCATGCAGCGCTGCGTATTTAGCCGTTCCTTTTGAAGAGGTTGTTTTTTCTAAAATAGTTCTCATAAAGGCTATACTTTGATCAGAATAAATTTTTTCTGGTTTTTTTTGATACTCTTCTGGTTCTAAGATAATCCGTGGTTGAATTAAGTAGCCTCCATTAGTAAAAATACAAAAAGCTCGAGCAACTTGTAGCAATGTTGCTCTGATTTCGTACCCATATGAAAGCGAAATAATTGAATGTTTTGACCATTGATTTGGAGGGTTAACAAATCCAGCTTGTTCTCCAGGAAAAGAGATACCTACTTTTTTACCAAAACCAAGGCGCATGTGATGATCATATAATTTTGGCCCCAGGCGCATTGCTACTTTTGCTATTCCAATATTATTAGATCTTGTTATGACTTCTTCAAAAGTAAGGAGTCCTTGTGCTTCAAAATTATTAATTTTTCTTCCTGCTACATAGGTACTTTTACTGTTTTCACAATCGATGATTTCTTCAGGAGTAACAACCCCTTCATCAAGTGCTGCAAGAGCAGTAAATGCTTTAAATGCAGAACCAAATTCATAACTTTCTGTAACGGCAGTGTTTTTTGTGGTGATTAAATCAAGTTCTGTTGTTTCATTCGGATTAAAGTCAGGAAAAGAAGCCATTGCAAGAATGTCTCCCGTTTCAGGGTCAAGTACAATTGCCGCACCTTCAATGCTGCCGTATTTTTTGATTTGAGTATTGAGTTCTTCTTGAACTAAAAATTGTAAATTTCCATCAATGGTAAGTTTAACCGGTTTGCCAACAGCACCTTCTTGTGTAACCTCTTTTGAAAAATAAAAGTGCCCCGAACGAGCATCTTTTTCAAGAATTCTTGTTGTTGGGGTTCCAGCTAGTTGTTTATCACATTGCAATTCAATCCCAAAGAGTCCCAAGTTATCAATATTAGTAATTCCAGTAATGCTACCAGCAGATTCAATAGGATAAAATCTACTTGGTTCTGTAAGAATTTTAATATCAGTCAGTTGGCTATCTTGAATCAATTGTAACTGTTCTGGGGAAAGTTTCCGTTTGACATATAAAAAATGAGCCTTTGGATTTTTTTTGAGTTTTTCAAGCGTAGCAGGAAAATATTTTTTCAAAAAAGCTTTTGTTTTTTCAGGTTCATCAAGTGTTTGTGGCAAGATAAACGCTGCAAGAGAGTCTTTATTTAACGCAAGTGGCTGATTGTTTCGATCAAAAATAGAAGCTCTGGCAGGCAATGTCGTAACACTTACGTGGTACTGTTTGTGTGCTAGATCGATAAACCGATCATGTTGTTTAATTTGTAATGAAAAAAGATGAATCAGCGCAATAGTAAACAGTGAACAGAGTAAGAAAAAGACAAACCCGGTACGGAATTTATACAGTTGATTCATGATGTAGTTATCCTTTTTACTTGTTTAAGATTGAGCGGTTCCATGTTTAAAACATCTTGAGCAAACTGTTTAATAAGTGCGGGATTCTGGAAAGCATAAAGATCGTTAGTCAGCGCTTGTTTTTGTTGTAAAAGCTCTATTTTTTTTTGTTCAAGCCGTTGTCTTTCATAAGAAATCTTAATAAATTGACTTTGTTTATTTATTTTTATTCCAATTAAGAGAATATGAAATGAAATAAAAAAAACAATAAAATACAGTTTTTTCATAGATTTCCCAGCTTTATTGATACCCTCTAATCTTTTACAGAATTATAGAATGATATGCTTATAAAAATCAAATCTTTTACTTTCTCAAGCATGTCATGAACTTGTTAAAATTTATATTTTTGTAGACACATCAAATAAAAAAGATTGATTTTGTTAACATTTCCTTATTAGAATCTCTAACATGGGTAAAAAAAGAAAAAACTTGAATCAAGGAGAAAAAAGATGAAGAAGCGTATGTTAATAAGTTTATTGTTGTTTGTAACCATGCAAGCAGCAATGGCAAAAGGCCATCGTGCTCTGTTTAGTCAAGAAGCGCATAAGTTGAGCACAGGAGAACTTACAAAAGAAGAGCCAGTAAAAAAAACAGTTATTGAAGTTGCTAAAAAAGAAAAAGTAAAAAAAGTTAAAGCAGTCAAGCCGGTTAAAGCAAAAAAAGCCTCTTCTAAAAAATCGTTAGTACAATCTATTAAAGGATCTTATAAACCTAAAAAAGAAAAAACAGCAGCTCCTAAAAATTCTTTATTAAAAAAAGAAACTAAAGCAGAAAAAGCAGCACGAATTGCACAGAAAAAAAGAGAAGAAGAGCAAAAATATCAAGCAGCACAAGCAGCTATTCCAACTCATAAGCAAGAAGCATTAGCTCATCGTGCCAATGCACAAGAACATCATAATGCAGTAAAGGCTTTAAGAAAAGAAGCAAAAGCTATTGAAAAAGCTTCTAAAAAAGAAATGACACAGCGTTTACGTTCAGCACAACATAAAGAAGATGTACAACAATTGTATATTCAAGAACGTAATTTGCGTACAACCCCTTCAGAAGGGCATCAACAAGCAGAAGCAATAGCAAAACAACGAAGAGAGTTGTCTGGATATGCCGTAGCAAAAGCAGAAGAGCTTAATGAGCAAGCTGATGAGCACCGTGCACAAGCTATCAAAGCGCAAGCAAAAGCATATAAAGCAGAAAAAATGATGCATAAAAAATGTGCTCGTGCTGGAATGAAATGCTCATTAGAAGATCACAATAAAAATGATACTCAAATTGCAGTGCATCACCAAATGGTTAAAGAACTGAAAGAAGAGCAAGCAAAAGCTTCTTCTGAAAAGAAAGCAGTATTGCAACATAGAATTAACGCTCATCAAGCAGTTGTTCAAAAAATGGAAGTTGCTCAAAAACAACCAAAAAAAATGAAAACTCAAAAACAAGCAAAAACAAAAAAGATGCCAAAAGCTGGTAAAGCAAAAACAGTAAAACCAGTTAAAGCTCAAAAAGAAAAAGCAAAAGCAAGCAGCACAGCAAAGCCAAAAAAAGCAAAGAGTTATGGTTATTAATCTGCGATTTTAAAAGCACTGCTTTTAATTAATTTAATTAAGTGAGTGTAATGACTCCTGAGTAGTTCGACTATTCAGGAGTCATTTTTTTATCTAAAAATCGTAATAAGAAGAAAAGCTGACTTCGCTTGCCTTTTCACCAGGGCGTTTGTCTAACTTAAAGCCCCAATCAATACGAATTGGTTGTGGATGCAACATGCGCAGTCCAATACCAATAGAATGACGATAATCAAATGAATTGTGTTTTAAATGTTCAGGTGCAATAGAGCCAGCATTTGGTGTGTCCCAACCAGAACCACCATCATAAAACACAACACCTTTCATACTCAAATCTTGTGTAATAGGAAAAATTAATTCGGCATTAAAAAATGCTGCTTTTCGTGCTCCAATCGCTTCACCTTGCCAGCCTTCATCTTCAATCAAGTCAGGATGGTACCACATTGGTCCTACTTGCCCGAACAAGAACCCTCTGATGCTTGCTTGCCCACCAATATTATAAAGCTCTCTGAATGGGATGGTGTGATTTTTAAATGCTCTGACTATTCCAGCATGTCCATGAACATGCAGCACTAAGTCTGTTTCATTAATCAAAGAAGTGTACCAATGCCCATCAAATTGGAATTTGCAAAAGCCAAATTTATCATTAAAGCTTGGGATACCAATATGGGTGGTCAGGTTCCATTTATATCCTTGTGAAATGTGAGTGTTGTGATTACGGGTGTCTTGTCCAATATCAAGTTGTGTAAAAGCAAACGTACCACTCTGGAACCGATTACTTAAGATAGTTTGGTACTCATCTTTTACCGTTGCGTTTCCGCTAATTGAAGCTTCGGGTGAAACATGCTTAGTGCCATCAAGTGATTGACTATAATAAGAAAGTGATTCAATACCAGATTGCATACTAAAAAGAGTGTACCCAAATTTTTCAGCAATAAATCCAAAATTCACTACACCACCAGCTCGTCGTTCTTGTACTTGATTAACTACTTTGCGCAGTTCATCATACCCGGTTCTTGAATAATTACCGCTAATACCACAATGAATTGGTTTGTCAAAAAGCCATGGTTGTGTAAACCCAGCACTCACTGCTCGTTCATCTTGTCCAATGCGCAGATTAGAATGCCCAATCATTCCTTTACCAAATAAGTTGCGTTCTGTGATCTGTACTTCTCCGGCAACACCATTGCTTGAAGAAGAAAGTGAACTTGGTGAACCACCATAGGTAATTTTAAATTCGAATCGACCAGTTTTTATTTCTTTAAGCATCACATCGATATCAGCAAGGTTTTCGTCAATTCGATTGATTTTCCAATTAACACCATCTTTAGGATCAAAGTATCCAAGCCCTGAAACTCTATTTTTAGAAAGCTCAAGAGCGGTTGTTGTAAGTAGGTTGCCTTCTTCAAGCAAAAATTGACGACGGACTACTTTGTCACGTGTTTTTTTATTGCCAAAAATATTAATACGGTTTAAATGAACTTTGTTTCCTAAATTTGAATAAAAAGCAAGAGCAACCGTTTTTGTTGCATCATCAGGTTGAATTGATGGTTCAACATCCGCATAAATATATCCTTTGTCTCCCCAGAGTGTTTTGATTCGCTCAAGCGACATACGAATTAGTTCTCGAGAATAAGGTGACCCTTTGGTTAACGGTAAATGCGCTAATATTAATTTTTCAGAATAAATATCATTTCCTGGCGCTGTTATGTCGCTGATGGTATAAAAATCACCTTCATGAATTTCAAACGTAACAGTGATTTCTTTTTTATCGTCACTAAATACTACTTGCGCATTCGGAACACGTGCGTTTAAATAACCGTTACTTTGATAGAAGTTTTCAAGCGTTAGTTTGTCTTGTTCAACCGCTAATGGATGATAGGTGCCTGCTCTGTCAAGTGGAGAAAGGAGCCAATCTTCACGGGTAAATAATAATGCACGTAATCTTTTTGCATGAAAATGAGTGTTACCTTCAAACTGTACTCGTTTGATAACAGACTTTGGGCCTTCTTCAATGGTAAAGGTCGCAATCGTTTGGCCATCTTTTTTATCCATTGCAAGACTGATTTTGGTAAAATGATATCCTTTTTCCGCGTACATTGTTTTGATAATGCGGGTTAATTTTTGCAGTTCTTGCTCATCTGCCGCTGTGATTTTTTCAAAATCTATTTTTTTCTGGAGCTCTTTTTTTGAAAGATTTTTGTTACCAATAAAAATAATTTCTTTTAAATCAGGCTTTTCTTCAATGATAATATAAAGATTAATGCTGTTAGCGGTCATGTGCTCAACTTTAAATTCAATTTGCCTGAAATAGCCGAGTTTATGCAACCGTGCAATTGCATCATTAGTTGTTCCGATACTAAAACGTTGGCCTACATGAAAAGGGATTTTATTTTTAATCGTAGTTTCGGGAAATTTTGTGGAGCCTCTGACAAAGATTCCTTTAATAATAGGTGTGTCGTATGATCCAACTTGATGCTGCTTTGCTTGTATGATTGCTTCAGTTACTAACAAGCAAGAAAACAGATACCAAAACGCTTTTTTTCGTTGATTCATCTATGGCTCCTGTATGCTTTCAATCTCTCTGGTAATTTTTAATATCCATGGTAGGATAAGGTCTTAGAATACTATTTTTTAAGAAATTGACTAGCCCTAAAAAGCATCTGGTAGTAACTCTTTTATAGGAGCTTTTTAAAAACCTGGTGGCTTTATTATGATGAATTTATACAATACGCTCAGTGGAAAAAAAGAATCAGTTTCTCAGTCAGCATTAACTTTCTATGCTTGTGGAATTACTCCCTATGACTATGCCCATCTTGGACATGGAAGATGTTTTATTGTCTTTGATGTTTTATATCGGTTCTTTAAATCACAAAATCAACAGATTACGTATTGCCGTAATTTTACTGATATTGATGATAAATTATTAGCTCGTGCTCATAAAGAATTAGGCGATTCATTACGATATAAAGAAATTGCTGACAGATATATCGATGCTTATTTGCAAGATATGGATTCACTCAACTGTTTATTTCCAGATCATCAACCACGCGTTACACAGGTTATTCCAGAAATTATTGCTTTTATAGAAGGGCTTATTGCCAAAGGACATGCTTACCAAGTAGGTTCGGATGTTTATTTTAGAGTGACAAGTTTTAAAGGGTATGGGCAACTTTCAAAACGTAACCTTGATGACTTGCAAGCTGGAGCACGTGTTGAAATTAACGAAAAAAAAGAAAATCCCTTAGATTTTGCTTTATGGAAGGGTGAACCAGAAGGTTCATTCTGGAAAAGTCCTTTTGGATATGGAAGGCCTGGTTGGCATATTGAATGTTCTGTAATGGCAACAAAGTTTTTAGGGACAATGCTTGATATTCATGGAGGGGGAATGGACTTAATCTTTCCACATCATGAAAATGAACGTGCTCAGTCAGAAGGGCTATCACAGCAAGTTTTTGCTAAAAGTTGGATGCATGTTGCATTTGTGCAAACCGACAAACAAAAGATGTCAAAATCATTAGGTAACTTTTTTACGTTACGTGAAGTGTTTGAAAAATTTGATCCAATGGTTGTTCGTTTTTATATCTTAAAACATCATTATAGAACTCCACTTGATTTTTCTTATCAAGACTTAGAAAGCTGCGAAAAAGCATATCGTAAGTTATGCAAAGCATTTGCCCATAAATCTTGTTCAGCTAACCTTTCAATGCAATGTTCAGTTGAAGCGCCAATCTTATGTAAAATGATTGCGTTTATTGAAGATGACTTAAACACTGTAGGTGCTTTGGGTGTTGTGTTTGAATACCTTGATACTATGGGACAAGAACTGTGTGGCGTTAAATCATTTTTGCAAAATGTTTTTGGATTAACGCTTGAGGCTCTTCCAGAACGTTTTGTTCCTATTACGCCAGAAATTCAACAATTAATTGATGCTCGTCAACAAGCTCGAGAGCAAAAAAATTGGGCAACTGCAGATAAACTGCGTGCCCAACTGGTTGAACTTGGTGTTGATGTTAAAGACGATAAATTATAATCGCTTTACTTTAATTATTTTTTATAGCCGTTACAGCAATTGCATTTTTTTTAATAACGGTTCGGTTGCCATACTCAGCAATTTTTTGGTTATTGTAATACACACCGTTTTCTTTAATAATAATAACGCTTGGGAGTTTGATCTTATTATCTTTTAAGGTGATTACAATAATTTCTGAATGAGTTTCAATGCGAACTTCTTGCAATCTTATTTTTTTAGTTTTTGCAAGGTCTACAACTGCTTGCATTCCATGGTTTAAAAATGCATCAATGTCATGATTTCTATGAGTAAATCGAGTTATTTTTGATCCACGACAATAGGTAAACTTAATTCTAACCGGAACACCAAACTCATTATTAATAAAAAGTTGTTCAGCCGAAAGCTGTGCTGCAAAAAGGAGTCCCAAAAACAATCCGAATAATGTTTTATTCATAAGATTGATCTTTCAAGTAAAGGGGTAATAAAAACAACAACGTGCTTTCATTACTGCTTCTTTAATTGCAGAGTAAATTTTTGCTTACTCTGTTAGCGCAGAGTATAAAGGTGCTTTAAGATAAGTCAATCAAAGCTCTTTAATGATCATTTTTAAAATTTTCTTTTTTTCTTTTTTTCAGGGCCAGCTTGATCATGAGCTTTTCTTTTTTCAACGGCAGCAGCAGCATGTCGTGCTCGAGCATCTTCCTGCATTTTTTTGCGTCTTTCTTGTGCTTGTCGCTCAAAGATATCAAGATTTTCGCTATTTACTTGTTCAAGGGCTGGTTGTTGAGCTTTTGTTGTAACCGTTACCGTTACTGATGCTGCAATTGGCAATGCTGGAGTTGGCAATAATGGTGGGAATTTTCTAAATTGTTCTTTGCATGCTTTGACATGTCTATTTAATTTTTTTAAAGGTATTAATTCATTACAACAAACACAGGGTAAAAAAGTGTTTTCGCCACGGTTTCTATAATCTTTTGTTACCGCTGCTGTTACATCAGGTGCTACGCTGGCAAACAAATTCTCTTCTGCTGCGGCTTGCATAGCAAGACATAATTCATCGTCTTGCAATAAACCATCAAGATTGAAATCATCACTGAAACCATCAGCATTCGCACCTTGTAACGTAAGTCTACTTAAGCCTAGCATTAAAACTAATAATAATTTTTTCATAAGAGACTCCATTTTAGAGTTGTTTTTGTAATTCTATTTGAATTATATATGAAATAAATTTTAAAAGCAAATGAGGTAAAGTTTAAGATTATTTAACCACAAAAAAGGGACCTTGAAAGTCCCTTTTTAAATCTAATCTAATAATTTTGAAATAAGCTTATTCGATAAAATTTTCAATTTTTGAGCGTAAATCGTTTTTATTCATGTAGCCTGTTTCTTTATGTTTGATTTCACCATTTTTGATAAAAACAAACGTAGGAACAGAAGTGATTCCGTATTGAATGGAAATTTCACGAGCTTCATCAACATTTAATTTTAAAAACTTGCATTTTGATCCGAGTTCTTTTTCAAGTTCTTCAAAGATTGGAGCCATTTGTTGGCATGGTCCACACCAAGTTGCGTAGACATCTAAAATAACAGGAAGGGTTGATTTGTTGATTTCTTGTTCAACATTCTCATTGGTAATCATCAGAGCCATAAAATTCCTTTAAACAAGGGGTTTCATTTTTTAAAATGACACGTTAAAGTTTAGCATAAAAGACAACAAAAGCTATTTCTTTTAACTCTTTATTGGCAGTAGCTACTTTGTTGCTTCGGCTGGTTTTTCTTTTTCAGGAGACTTGTGGCCTTTAAATACTATTTTTTTGAGTGCTTTAAAAGAAAGATCTTTTTCAATAGGCCCTGCGGTATTTACCTGGTCGCAAATAATTCTTTTGCTCAGTTCAATAATAAAAGACGATGTTGTTCTTTGTGGATCTTTTGAAACGATTTGAACTTCAATGTATTGTCGATTGTTAAAAGTTAAAATTTGTTCTGGGAAAGGAACGGTAAGTTCAGCAATTTCTGCAAAATCTATTCGAGTGATATTAATTGTTGGGTCAGTTTCTTTATTTTTTGGTTTTGCGTAAAAAGGCACCTGTTTATACATTCCAGAAACGGTAATGTTTTCTACATCGTAGCTATTTTCTGACGTGTCAGTAACTGATCCATAAAAATTAATCGTTGGCTTAATTCTGCCGGCTACACTTTCGTCTTGTGACCCAAAGTTAGAGAGTAATAAAAAGCCAATAACGGCAATTAATGGCCGTATTTTTTTATGCATGATTTCCCCTTTATAATTTTTTAGTTAAAAATAGGTATAGTCAATAGTAGCTATAGTCAATATAATGACTATCTAACCATATAATAGATGCAAAAATATAGATTTTTTTTAAAGAGGGTCCGCTCATGCGTAAAATAATAATAATTTTATTAACAGTATCAGCATATTTTTTTAATCTTAATTGCTGTGAAGGACATTGGTTATTCCCAGATGGAGATCGAATTACCGCTAAAGCAAAAGCAATTGTTAGTTATTTCATTCCTCGAGACATAACTGATACCCGATTTGAGTGTAGTGTTTGCCATAGCATATTGTGTCTTCCTGAAGGGTCTTCGACTGGAGATATTTTTAAAGAATTAAGAGATCATTTAACAAAAAATCATCCAGAAGAAATGAGCTTAATAAGCAACCCAGTTACAAGGTTGAATCTGGAGGAAAGACTTTTCTGTTCTGCTCAACCTTCTTCTCGATTGCCAAAAAAAGCTCAATTTGCTAAGCTAACTAAGCAATAGAAGGTCAAATCTTTATAATCTTTGAAAGGGTATACCTATGTGGCACAATGAATATAGTATGACTGGTCAGTCAGTTCGCGATTTTATGTATAAAGTGTATGGATGGATGGCGCTTGCTTTAGCAATTACCGCTGTTGTTGCTTACTACGTTGCTTCAAACCCTGTAGTATTCCAGACAATTGTTGGTTCCCCCTTGGTATTTGTTTTAGTGCTTGTGCAACTTGGGTTAGTATTTTTCCTTTCTG
>CAMCVM010000015.1 GCA_945882015.1 candidate division TM6 bacterium GW2011_GWF2_32_72 | reverse complement strand
ATTAATATTTTTTAAGCCCTTTAAGCTCGCGAGACGTTTCGCGCTTAATGTCCCGCTCTTTAATTTCCTGCTTTTTGCCAGCAGCTTTTTTATGCTTACAAAGGCCGATTTCTACTTTGACTTTGCTATTCGGGTTAAAGTAAAGCTTTAAGGGAACCAAGGTGATTCCTTTTTGAGAAACTTGGCCAATCAATTTATTCAGCTCACGGCGATGGACCAATAATTTACGTGTTCTACTTGCACCTTCTTCATCCTTGATATACGCCTTGTCATACGGAGTAATGTGGCAATTTAAAAGAAAGAGCTCGTTTTTGGTAATGGTAGCAAAAGAACCAGTTAAGTTAATGTGGCCAGCTCGAATAGATTTCACTTCGTCTCCGGTCAAAACAATCCCAGCTTGAATGGTATCAAGCACCTCATAATCAAACCGTGCTTTTTTATTTTGCGTTATAAGTTTCATAATTAACCTTTATGTGAATAAGGGGGGTTTGCAAGTTTTATCAGCAGAGGCAAAAGTATGCTATAAGCAATTCCAGCCAAAACAAGGCCTAAAATATTGCCCCCTATCAAAAAAGCCCATAATGATATTTCTACTAATCCTAAATGCGTTTGCAAAAAGAGATTAATTGCATCCATCCATGCAGGGTTAGCCTGAGCGATACCAAAGCCTAACCAACTATGCAGCACTACATGTCCCACGTAATAGCCACTTAAATAAATAGGGATCATGGTAAAGGGATTATTAATTCCATAACTGACTAAAATCATCAAAGGAACATTCAGATTCAATAAAAATCCAGCGGCAATAACCATTAAGGTATGAAACCCAAAAAAAGGGCTAAACGCTATATAAATAGCCAATGCACAGGTAAAAGCAAGACGTGCTGGTGATGCCTCATAGGCAAAACATCGCATCAATAACTGCTTTAAGCGACTGAACATGTAAATCCTTATTCTTTGGTAATACTTTGAAAAGAAGCGCTCTTTAAGGTATAGTTTATCAAGGATTACCGTCTGGTACAAGGTAACGTCGATTCAGAAAGATAAAGGCCTACTCAATGCATGAACTCATTTTAGCACTAGAAACTTCTTGTGACGAAACAGCCGCGGCAGTTTTTGATACGCAAAAAGGAATGCTTTCAAATGTTTTATATTCTCAAATCGAGTTACATAAAAGTTTTGGTGGTGTAGTTCCTGAAATTGCATCTCGAGCTCATATTGAAAAAATAAATGAGATTGTAAGTTCTGCATTAACAACCGCAAACGTAACGCTGGATCAAATTACCACTATTGGGGTAACCAGCAAACCGGGGCTTCCAGGTTCATTATTAGTTGGTTGTTCTTTTGCAAAAGCAATGGCTGGTGCACTGAATAAAAAAATTATTGCGATTGACCATCTTGAAGGACATGCATTTTCTGCAAATATTGAACATAACATCCCTTTTCCATTTTTATGTATTACCGCATCAGGTGGGCACACCAGTATGTATTTAATCAAAGATTTTGGTGATTACACCACTATTAGCACAACTGCTGACGATGCTGCGGGCGAAGCGTTTGATAAAATTGCAAAACTGCTTGAACTTGGTTATCCAGGTGGCCCGATTATTGAAAAACGGGCAGCCAGTAAAAACTTTCAAGACTTTTTTAAGTATCCTCGTGGTGATAAAAAGAGTCTTAATTTTAGTTTTTCAGGACTTAAAACTGCAGTGCTGTATGATTTGGTAAAACGAGGCGCTTATGATTTGCCATCAAAGACTTTACTCAATACTTCTGAAGCACTTAAAGATCAGGTAGCAAGCTCTTTACAAGTTTGCATTGCAGATATTTTTGCACAAAAAGTATTGAATGCTTTACAAGTTTACCCAGAACTTAAGGCGGTTTCTTTTGTCGGCGGAGTTGCTTGCAACAAATATATTCGCGCACAACTTAAAACATTAGTTGAAAAAACTGGTCGCCAATTTTTTGTGCCTCATCCGCAATATTGCACTGACAATGCTGGAATGATTGCATTTGTTACCCATTACAAAGCACAACGCAATCAATTTTCTGATTTAACGTTTGATATTTTATAAAAATTAAATAACAAAAAATGGTAACAAGAAAAACTCTTATTACCATTTTTAAATCTCAATAAATAATTAACTAAACTTACAATCCAGAGCTGCCGCTTCCATTTGAGCTACCGTTGCCGTTCCCATTACCGTTTCCAGCAGGGCCAGGACGTTTAGCGTTCATTGAATCAAAAAATTCGTCATTGGTTTTTGATTTCTTCATTTTATCAATCAAGAATTCCGTTGCTTCAACAGGATTCATATTTGATAAGAACTTCTGAAGCACCCAAACACGTTTTAAATCTTCTTCTGGTTGCAACAATTCTTCACGACGAGTTCCTGAAAGTCCAAGGTCAAACGCAGGATAAACACGGCGGTTTGCAAGTTTTCTATTTAAATGCATTTCCATGTTACCAGTACCTTTAAACTCTTCATAAATCACTTCATCCATGCGAGAACCGGTTTCAACCAATGCAGTTGCAATAATGGTTAATGAACCACCTTCTTCAACGCAGCGAGCTGCACCAAAGAATCGTTTTGGACGTTGCAATGCGTGAGCATCAATACCACCAGTTAATATTTTTCCTGATGCTGGAGCAGTCGTGTTGTAAGCACGAGCTAAACGAGTAATAGCGTCAAGTAAGATAACTACATCTCTGCCTGCTTCAACTAAACGTTTTGCTTTTTCAAGCACCGCTTCTGCAACTTGAACATGGCGTTCTGCTGCTTCGTCAAAGGTTGAGCTGATAACTTCAGCGTGCGCACCTTTAACACAGCGTTTCATGTCTGCAACTTCTTCTGGACGTTCATCGATTAATAAAACAATGATGAAAACATCAGGATGGTTTGCAATTAAACTTTGTGCAATTTCTTTCAGTAAAACTGTTTTACCTGCTTTTGGCGGAGCAACAATCAAACCACGTTGACCTTTACCTATTGGAGTAAACAGGTCCATAATACGTGTTGCAACATAGTCTTGGCGGTATTCAAGTTTAAATTTTTCT
Organism: candidate division TM6 bacterium GW2011_GWF2_32_72; assembly: GCA_945882015.1. Classification (GTDB taxonomy): domain Bacteria; phylum Babelota; class Babeliae; order Babelales; family CAIQNR01; genus CAMCVM01. The sequence continues at coordinate 8,411 of CAMCVM010000015.1, read as the reverse complement.
TTTGGATGCATCGGAGAAAGACGTTCAAACAATGGACGTTCTTTTAACTTTGCGGGATCTCCAAAATTTACTTTATTAACAACAGAAAGTGCAAAATATTTTTCATTTTCTCTTGGCTTACGAATTAATCCAGAAACAGTGTCCCCGGTACGAAGACCAAATCTTCTAATTTGAGAAGGAGAAACATACACATCATCAGGGCTTGAAACATAATCAAAGCGCGGAGAACGCAAAAAGCCAAATCCATCAGGTAATTTTTCTAAAACACCTTCTACTTCAATTTCTCTATCTGGGTCTTTTTGTATTTCAAGAATAACATTCACCAAATCTTTGTGGCTCATTAAACTTGCGCCAATCACCCCAAAACGACGTGCGTGCACGTTTAATTCTTGCAGTGACAAATCTTCCAATTGTTCGCGTGTTAAAATTTTAGCAGGAGCATCTTGCTGTTGCTGACGTTGCTGATGTTGCGGATAATTTTGATTTTGGTTTTGGCTTTGACCTTGAGACTGATTACTATAATGGCCTTGATTACTTTGTTGTTGCGCAGGCTGATTATAGTGCCCTTGATTGCTGTTATTTTGTTGATTATGATGGCTGTGCTGACTTGGATGCTTTTGTTTATAAACTTTTTTATACGGCATTCTCTGATGAGCATGCTTTGGCGCTTGCTGTGAAATTTGCATCAGTTGATCTTGTTGGCGCACGTCTTCAGCACGCTTTTCAACAATTTCTGGCTGGGGCTGAACTTGCACTTGAGGCTGAACTTTAACCTCAGTCTTTACGTGCGGTTTTTGTTCTATTTTTTTTCCTGCTTGAAGCTCTGGCGCTTTAGCGTCATTGTTTTTCTGTTCAGTAACAATGGCAGCTTCTTTTTGCTCAGTAACAACTTTTGGTTGTTTTTTTGCTCGCGTTACCTTCTTTTTTTCAGCTCCATCTTTTTCTTTTGTTGGCACAGTTTGCTCAACTATTAATTTTTTATCGTCCATTAAAGGTTACCTCCCATTTTGGCGCAAATATACTATGTACTTTTTCCAAAACAAATTCCTAATCAAAACTCTATAACTACATAAGAGTTTATATAAATATATACAATGACAGTAAGAGCTCTTTTTTATTTTATAATGCGCGCTATTTATGAATCTTTACGAAGCATAAGCATAATTGGGCTTGCTACATAAATCGATGAATACGTACCAACTACGATTCCAACTAATAATGCTAATGATAAATTGCGTAAAGCTTCCCCGCCAAATACCAATAGCGCAACAACTACTAAGGTTGTCGAAAGACTCGTTAATATTGTTCTTGAAAGGGTCTGATTAATACTGGTGTTAACAATAACATCAGGATGCTGACCTTTCATTTTTACAAAATTTTCTCTGATTCTTGCAAAAATAACAATGGTATCATTAATTGAATAGCCTAAAGTTGCAAGCATTGCCCCAATAACATTTGGAGAAATTTCACGCTGAGTAAGTGCAAACAGTGCTAAAATAGCTACAGCGTCATGTAAAATTGCAATAACTGCACCCATTCCGTAAGAGAATGACCAGAAACGGAATGCAATATACAAGAGCATCGAAAACAATGCTATCAAAACTGCCAAAATTGAGTTCCATCGCAATGAAGCACCAACTCCTGGCCCGACAGCATTTGCTTCTAAGATTTCAATATTTTGAGTGTTAAAGGTTGCACTCAACTGTTCTTTAAGTTTTAAAGCCAAACCTTGGGAATCATGAGAAAATTCTTGAACTCGAATTGCTACATCATCATTACCAAATTGAAAGACTGTTGCTTCCCATCCGCCAGCAGAAAGTGATTCTTTAATTTTTCCTAAACCATAATTTTGATCAAATTTTAGAAGAACCTGAGTTCCGCCAGTAAAATCGACTGAATACTTAAAACCACCATTATATAAATATCCACCAATGCCTGCTGCTATCATTGAAAAAGAAATAACAAAGCAACAAAAAAAACGGTATTTTAAAAAATCAATCATCTTACTCTCCGTGATCAGAACAATTCTTTTTAAAGATCTTGTTTATTCTAAAAATGTTCATGGGTACTACTCTTTGCAAGTTCTAACATTATTTATAAAATTACGCAAAACTTGCATTACAATACGAGTAATATTTTAAGAATTTACAGGAACTACTGATACTAATTTTTTACCACCTTGGCCATAATGGAATTTAATAACTCCAACACCAACTGCAAAAAGAGTGTCATCTTTTCCTCTTTTTACCAATTTACCAGGATGATACTTTGTTCCGCGTTGTCTAATGATGATTTCCCCGCCAGTCACATATTGTCCAGCAAAAAGTTTGACGCCTAAACGTCTACCAATACTATCTCGACCATTGGACGTGGAACCACCAGCTTTACTCGTTGCCATCGAAGATCCTTATTATTATTCTTAGATATGTAAAAATTAATTTCCTTGAATAGTTGCCTAGATAATCAAAATCTTAGAGATTTTTGATTTCATTGATAAGTATGACAACCTAAACAATAAAAGTCAATAGAGGGGCCTAAAAGCAATTTTTCAAGCTTAAATCTACGTATCTTTAAAGCGTTAAACAAGCTAAAACACAAGCTAAAGTATCAGGATTTAAGGCTAATAGTCCTGCTGCAATACAAACTTGGCAATCGGGACAGTTGCTCACTTTTGGTTTTGAAATGACAAGTTCAAATGGCTCTTCTGTAGCTTTTTTAGGCTCTATTGTAATAATCTGCAGCCCTGAATCAATTTGAACAGATTTACTCGTTACTCCTAATAACAAACCTAACAATAACCATACTTTCATTACTATTTCTTTCTTACTTACAACAAAATTTACCTACAAACGAAAGACAAGAAACAACTACATTAAGACAATCAGTTCCTGTTGAGCAACATTTTAAGCAACAATTACAAACTTGCCCTGTCTTTTTACAACAACCTGTACAGCATGATTTTTTAGTCTGATCGACTGATGCAATTTCTTTGTGTGGTTGTTCAATTACCGTGTCTGTTCTTGCTGTTGCTGCCAAAGTTCCTGGTAATTGATCTCGTCTTGTTAAAATAATTAACACAGCTTGCTGATCCGGAGCTGTTTGAGAAGGTTGTCCTAGAGCTTCAAGATCTTCAGGCCCCAATAAATTATTATAAAAAACTACAGATGTTTTTTTCTCGGCAGCGCTCACCATTGAAAAAAGACAAAGAACTAGCAGACTCTTAAAAAACATAAGACCCCTTTCTATTAAGGTAATTTAGCAAGCACCTTACAGAAAGAGATCTTGTATTTGCAAGAAATTAGCAAGACACACTTACCCTAATTGGTCAGTCCATTCCTTCAACTGATCTTCCCATTCTTTATCAGTCCAATCATGTAACTGACCTTCCCATTCCTGAGTAGTAAAATATTTTTTACGCCAGGCTTCAAGTGCGATAGGAAAATGAGGAAAAGCTAGTTGCAATAAAGATTTTGCAAATTCACGAATTTCTGATTGAGCTCCGTGCCCCAAACGTAATTGCAAAAAGTTCATTAAAGAACGTAAGTTGCAGGTATAAATAAATTCAGTATAGGTTGCAACCGGCAAAATAGCGCGTGCTTGTTCTCTGCAAACCCCAGCTTCTAGCATTTTGTTGTAATGCGCATAACTTTGCTCTAATGAACGTTTATATTCAGCTGTAATTGTTTCATCAGTAAAAGCGCCAAACGAAGATTGCTTATTGTCTTGATCTTGAAACCGCCATGTTTGCGGAATATAAAACTCAGTGCCAACTTTTACATAACGGTAACTAATTTCGTTATAAGAATTCATACGATGGCGCATCCATTGACGCGTTACAAAAATAGGTGCCTTAATTCTAAAAGAAAGTTGATTATGTTCAAACGGACTTGAGTGGTTATGCTCCATCAAAAAGTTAATTAACTTAACATCCCGTTCGCTCACCGCTTCTGACACTCTTCCGTAAGAAACTCGCGCTGCATTTGCAATATCTAAATCGGTTCCAGAAACTCTTAATAGTTCAACAGAGCTGATTCCATCTTTTAAAGGGTCTAATTTTTTTGATTGATCAAGCCATGCCGCATCAGCTTGCTCTTTATTTTTAATGATTTGCATATACATATCTTTCTTTAAAATTTTCAATTGGCTGCTAAACCATAAAGATTGTCACTTTGGTTGCTCCATAACACAACATCTGCACCCTTTTGCCGCTTCATAACCGCAAGAAACGCATAAAATAGCTGGTATAATACCACAACCACAAAGGCCAACTTTACACGGACATAGACAACAAGAATCCCCGCAATATTCATCAGCTTCTTCACTTACAGTTGCACCTATATCATGGGCAGCTTTTACTGTTCCAGGAGCCATTACCTCAAAGGCTTTTATAAAAATATAACCAAAACCACCCTTTAAAGAGTTAATGGATGTTACAAAAATCAATAATAAAGCTCTAGCTAAAAAACTTTTCATAGTTTTAATCCTTTCATTGTTAGCTGTTTATAGCATCCCTTAATAAGTCGTCAGGATTAATAATTTGAGGTGCTTGAGCACCCGGTTGACTGTTGATGTAATGATGAGTTGCACGATGATCGGTGTTAATTTGAACAAGTCTTATTGCGCCTAAAACTGTAGCTGCAGATTGAGCTACGGGGTTTGTAAGATTACCTATAACCTTTCCTGCCGTATCTGACACTTTTAGAGGAACTGTTGTAACGGCATGATAGGCGCATTCCAGTGCACATGTAGTCGCCACTAAAGGGACACCGCACACTAAGAACCCTGCTACATTAACGCAACCAGTAAGTATGCACCCATGGCAGGTGTCTGGGCAACAGTCTGCGCCTACCTCAAAACCTTTATATGCTCCAATGGTGGCCGAGAAAAGATCTTGTAACTTTGGTTGCTGCGTTTGCTCTGTTTGCTGTGGATTCTGCGTTTGCTCTGTTTGCTGTGGATTCTGCGTTTGCCCTCCATTAATCTTTAATGAAAAACCAGAAGCTAACAATATTAAAAGAAATTTTTTCATGACATTAATCCTTTTTTTAATGAATAAATAATGAAAATGATACTTAATTTTTAGTAAAAAGAAAATTTATTTTTTGGACTTTTGCAAACAACAACAGCATAACAAACTAAGAAGTTTTTCTTTAAATTGGTTACTGTTTTTTACTTCATCGCCATCTGGACTTTCTAAATCAATATCAAAAAAGGGGCCGTTTGAAACACGACGTGGTGGGTAAGGTGTATGAGAAAGTAATGGGTCGGTATCTTTCTTGCCCTTAAATCCAGCATGCAAAGTCATCACAAAAAAGAAAATCGCAATTTTTCTTAACATGTTATTGCTCTTTTTTTATAACTGTTTTCATTTCGCGTTGTTTTTTATAATTATTTATTTAGATTGCCCTTTACTACAACTCTTTCCAATTGAGTCCTGTTGCAATATCAACAACGAGTGGAATTTTCCAATTGACCACCGACTCAAGTTCCTGCTTTACTACTACTTTTACTTGTTCTATCTGATCTTTTGCAACACTGACTAAAATTTCGTCATGTATTTGCAAAACAATAAATGCATCTAAATGCTCTTCTTTTAATTTTCGCGCAACATGAATCATACCAAGCTTCATAATCTCTGCTGCAGTACCTTGCGCAACGGTATTAATTGCAATTCGCTTTGCCAATTCCGCTAGATTATGATTCCGTTCATTAATTTGTGTAACTGTTCTTTTTTTCCCTAGCCAGGTTGTTACAAATTCATCTTTTTTTGCTTGTTCAATTACTTTATTCATCCACTGGCTTACTTTTGGGTAATGGTTAAAGTAAGCATCAATATACTGCTTTGCTTCTTTGTGCCCAATACGTAAATCTTGCGCAAGGCCATACGGGGTAAGGCCATATAAAATACTAAAATTGATTCGTTTACCAATGGTACGCTGTTCTGAAGTTACTTGATCAACAGCAACATTAAAAAGCCCTGCTGCTGTTTGCGCATGAATATCTCGACCGTTTAAAAACGCATTGGTCAAAACTTCATCACGCGAAAGATGCGCTAAAACACGTAACTCAATTTGTGAGTAATCTGCAGAAAGAAACAGTCTGTCGTTGTCCGGTTTAAATGCCATTCTGACAGCGCTGCCCAATCCTTCAATGGGTATATTTTGCAAATTAGGCTCTGAACTTGAAAGCCTGCCTGTTGCTGTTCTGATTTGGCTATAGGTAGTATGAATTTTCCCTGTTTGATTGTTAATATATTCCGGCAATGCATCAATATAGGTGCTTTTTAATTTAAAAAGTTCACGATACTGCGCAATATAACCAGGCACGGGGTGCAAGTGCGCCAGTTCAACCAGGACTTCGTAATCAGTTGAATAGCCAGTTTTTTTTGCACTCTTTTTCTGTTTTGGTAATTGTAAATGTTCAAATAATAAAGCTTCAATCTGTTTTGGTGAATTAAAATTAATCGATTCAAATTCAGGACCAATTAAATCTAAAATAGTTTTTCTTATCTGAGCGAGTTTCTCAACAACTGTTTTATCAAGTTCATGCAGCACCGCCACATCACAATAAATTCCTGCAGCTTCCATTTCAAACAAAACTAGCATGGTGGGCATTTCAACTTCATAGAACAGTTTTTCGATTCCTTTTTCATGCAATAATTTTTTAAAAATTCCATACAGCTTAAAGGTTTGATGCGCGTCTGCCGCACCATATTCAGTTGCGTCTTGCAAAGAAACATACCCAAAATGAGGTAATTTTTTATCCAGCACAATCTGTTCAAAAGTGATCATGGGCTCTTGTAAATAATAACTTGAACATTCTTTAAGTGATGCTTTTTGCCATTCTTCTTTGATTAAATTAACCGCAAGCATCGTGTCAAAAACTTGCCCCTGGACTTTAATGCCATAATGGAATAACACCAGTTGATCAAATTTTGCATTGTGCGCAATTGAAGTAATGGTGAGATCTTCAAACAAGGGCTTTAAAATCTTCACCACTACGTCACGAGCCAATTGCGGCTCTGTTGTTTCGTGTCCGCATGGAATATAAAAAGACTGACCTTCTTGGTAACAGATTGAAATCCCTACCATGTTCAAATTTAACGGGCTTAAACCGTCCCCTTCTGTATCGTAAGCAAATAATCTTCGAGCGGTAACTTCTTTGACTATTTCATGCAGTTGCTCTTCTGTCGTTACCGTAATAAATTGATAGCCTTTTTGTGCCGCTGTTTTTACTGAACTTGCTGGCCTAGTTTTTACGTTCCCAGTATCTTTTAAAAAGCTCTTAAATTCTAATTGAGCAAACAGTTGTTGTGCATTTGCCCAATGTGCAGCATTAAATACAAGATCATCTTGTGTAATGGTTGTTGGGTGATACTGCAATAAAAATAACTGCTGACTTAAAAATGCATTGTCTTTATTGTGTTCAAGAGCGTTTCTGGTTCGATTGGTCGTTACTTTATCTAAGTTTTCATACAAATCTTTTAACGACTCAAACTGATTGACTAGATCAAGCGCTCCCTTTTTGCCTACCCCTTTAACCCCCGGAATATTATCAGAAGCGTCCCCAAGTAAAGCAAAATAGAAAGCAGCCTTACTGACCGGAAAGCCCATCTTTTTTTCAAATACTTGTGCGTTGACCATTTCATCTTTGAATGAATCAAACAAAAGAGCAGTATCAGTAATCATCTGGCCCATGTCTTTGTCAGAAGTAACAACAATAACGTTACCCCCTTTGTCTTGCCACTCTTTTGCCAAAGAATACATTAAATCATCGGCTTCAATTCCTGGCTTTGCAAACTGATGTAAAGCGATAGCATCGGCTATTTTTAAAATCCATTCTTTTTGGTCAAATAAATCACTTGGTGGTGCCTGGCGAGTTGCTTTATAATTTTCAAACAGTTCATGTCGAGTTGTTTTGCCTTTGCTGTCCCAAACTAATGCAATAAATTGAGGATCAAAAGTATCAATAAGTTTTTTTATCATTTTACAAAAGCCATAAACAGCCTGAACCGGTTCCCCTGTAGCAGTATGCAAAGGACGAAGCCCATAATAAGCCCGATACAAAAAAGAAGAACCATCAATTATAAAAAGCGTTTTTTGGCGATCAATATTCATAATAAACCCTTACAAAAGAAAGGTGGCAATTTTAGCTAAGTTTACTCGAAAGAGTGATAAAATGAAAAAAAAGCTCAATCAACCTTATTAAGCAAAGCTCTTGTAAACATAAGCACTTATCTTATAATAGAAAATATATTTTACCTTAAAAATGGAGTGTTACCATGAAACAGCTTCTGTTAGGCTTTAATCTATTATTACTGACTACTTTGCCCAATAATCTTTTTTGTGCACATGCAGATGAACCTGCTGCTAAAAATCAATTCGATCAATCTAACATAAGCTTTGATTTAA
>CAMCVM010000014.1 GCA_945882015.1 candidate division TM6 bacterium GW2011_GWF2_32_72 | reverse complement strand
AACAGCAACCAAAGAAGATCTAAGCAATAGCTGGAACCTTGGTGCGTTTATAGCTGCAGAAGTTAAACGTCGAGTACGTGCAGAAGAAACATTGCAAAAAGTGTTTGCAGAGGCTCAAAAAAAAGCTAACGCAAAAAAATAATAACTTATTTTTTAAGTTTGTAAAAAAGAGACTCTTACAGCAGGGTCTCTTTTTTTATTGCTTTTACTTTTTTTGTAATCAATTATACTTGCATCAACTTTCACTTATTTACATAAAAAAGGTACCTTATGCATTACAAATTTTTTTTGATTCTTTTAATTTCATTTTCAGTAAAAGCCGATGAAAATAATAAAGAAACATTAAAAGACGCCACAAATTTCTATAAAGAGACTTTTACTAGTGAGTTAACCGGGAAAGAATTGGAAGGATCAAAAGAGCGCAGAGCAGCAATTTTAAAAAATATAACTGGTTATGACAGTCAAGAAAATTTAAACTTTTGGCAGCAATGTGTTCAAAATGAAGCCAGTTTAACTTTTGATGCAAGACAAGCGATTTTGAAAAAAACTGCCCAACAAATAAGAACTTTATTAGAAAAAAAGTATGGTATTGGTAGTGTAAGATTGTGGTGGTCAGAAACTCTTTTAAAAGAAGCTGCCGAAAAAGCTATCCAAGAAAATCAGCAACTTTTTAATCAATTGAATAATTATGAAAATGAATCAGCAATTAAAAATCTTTCCCAGCAATTAGTAGAAACAACGGTAACAGAGTTTGCATGTGCTTATGGAGCAGAAGCTGGTTGCAAAGGGATGGGCCTAAGAAGATTCTTGTTTGGCAAATCAGTTGCGTATTATTTACGTGGCGGGCAAGAGCGTGATCCATTTGAGCGAGTAGATTAATAAAAATAATTTTAATAAAAAGGTTTGTCATGAAAAAATTAGTAAGCATCGTATTATTGGGAATTAGTTTTTCAGCTTTTGCAGGTTTACCTGAATTTCAAGGGCAGAACACTAGACCAGAAGGTTTTGATCTAGCTGAACAGTTAGAAAAAACTCAAAAAGCATTAGAAGAGGCTCAGCGTTTGTTGATCTTTAACGCAAGGCAGCAACGCATAGAAATGAATAAACAAGAGCTAGAAGCATTACAAAATCATCAAAGATTGATTCAAGGACCAGACATTTTGCGCGATGTTCTTCCTAATGCGCTAGGACAATTAGCAAATATGGCAAAACTGCCATTAGGCCTTGTAACAGGGCTTTTAATGCCGTATCATGATAATCCCGACTTTAGAGGTCAAACCCCAATTTTTTTTGGATTATTTGCAGCTGTACATGGTTTAGAAAAATTCTCTGAATATTTTGATAGAGGACCGTTGCTTACTGCCAGCGCCCGTAATAAACGAGACAAACAAGCAACATTGATCGCTGCAGCGGTATGCGCTGGAACAGCTGTAGTAGCCGCTGGAAAGCATGCTTTACCTAAGCTTATGGCTAAATCTTAAAGTATTATTTCTCAGATTATAAAATAGGGCGCTTTAAACGGCGCCTTTTTTTGCAGTTTTACAAAAATAGCTAAAAAAGCTACAGTAAGACTATTCTTTAAAAGCTTATAAAAAGCTTGTTTGTACCGCGTAATCAAGGAATATAAAAACATGCAATACAGCACCCAGAGCATTGAAAAAAAATGGCAAGACCGTTGGCAACAAGACCCTGACTCGCAACAAGGCGGGCGTAACGGTAAAAAATATTATTGCCTGGATATGTTTCCGTATCCATCTGGTTCGGGCCTGCATGTTGGCCACTGGCGTGGCTATGTTCTGTCTGATGTTTATGCGCGTATTAAATGGCTTGAAGGGTACAAAGTATTACACCCAATGGGGTGGGATGCGTTTGGATTACCCGCAGAAAATGATGCGATTAAAAAGGGAATTCATCCAGAAGGTAATACCCAAAAAAATATTGCGGTCTTTAAATCACAGCTTAAACAAGTTGCGGCGTTGTATGATTGGGACAAAGAACTTTCAACTACTGACCCGGATTATTATAAGTGGACACAGTGGATTTTTGTTAAAATGTACAAAGCAGGGTTAGCGTATAAATCAAATATGCCTATCAATTGGTGCCCATCTTGCAAAACAGGGTTGGCAAATGAAGAAGTGGTTGATGGCGGGTGCGAACGTTGTGGAGCATTAGTTGAAAAAAAACAGATTCCACAATGGGTACTCAAAATTACTGATTATGCAGAAAAATTATTAGAAGGTTTAGATCGTCTTGATTGGCCAGAAAAAGTAAAAACCATGCAACGCAATTGGATTGGTAAAAGCAAAGGTTTAGTCTTCACGTCCCCGGTTAAAGATACCAATTTAACTATTCAAACCTATTCAACTCACTTTGAAGCTTGTTACGCAGACACGTTTTTTGTGATTGCGCCGGATCATCCACGTTTACAAGAACTACTTGAAGGGGTTGCAAATAAACAAGAAATTTTAGCAACCAGCAAAGCAATGGTAGAAAAACGTTTGCAAGCAGGCAATGAAGGCGTTAAGGAACTAGAAGGTATTTTTACCGGACGGTATATTGTTGACCCATTAGGAAACGGTGATCTGCCGTTATGGGTTGCAAACTTTGCAATTGCAGATTACGGAACGGGTATTGTAAAATGTTCAGCACATGACACACGTGATTTTGCCTTTGCAAAAAAATATAACATTCCTCTAAAAGTTGTATTAGTCCCTCAAGATGCAGTATTGCGCAAGCAAGTTGAAAATTTTGAAATCTGTTACACAGATATGGTCGATGGTGTTTTATTGTTTCCGCAAGAATGTGCGCGCAAAAAAGCAGGTAAAGTAAGAGAAGCAATTATTGAACATGTAGTCAGCCGTGGTTGGGCAGAAGAAGTTACGCAGTACCGTTTACGTGATTGGATTTTTTCTCGTCAACGTTATTGGGGCGAACCGATTCCTTTAATTCATTGCAAAGCGTGCGGCACTGTTCCTGTTCCAGAAGATCAATTACCCGTTTTATTGCCAGAGGTTGAACGTTACGAACCGACCGGGACTGGCGAGTCACCACTTGCAGGCATAGAAGCATTTGTGAACACAACCTGTCCACAATGTAATGGCCAAGCAGAACGTGAAACCAATACCATGCCACAATGGGCAGGGTCCTGTTGGTACTTCTTGCGTTATCCAAATCCACATTTGAACGATGCTCCATTTAGCAAAGAAGACATGAACTACTGGCTTCCAGTTGATTTGTATGTGGGTGGTATTGAACACGCAATTCTACATTTATTGTATTCTCGCTTTTATGTAAAGTTTTTGCATGACCAAGGCTATTTACCCTTTGACGAACCGTTTAAAGAACTGTTTAATCAGGGAATGGTATGTAAACTTTCTGAAAAAAGTGGTCTTGTTGAAAAAATGTCAAAATCAAAAGGGAACGTAGTTAATCCCAATGATATCGTTGCCCAATATGGCTCTGATGTATTGCGAATGTATATGCTCTTTATGGGGCCGCCAGAACTTGATTGTGAATGGCAAGACAATGGGCTTGAAGGTATTAAACGGTTTGCAACAAAGTTCTGGACCTTTATGACCAATGCAGAAAATATGATTGATGATGCGCAACAAGAGATTAAAACAACGCAACGAATTCATAAATTTTTACAGGTTTTTCAAGAACGGCTTACTCTTTATAAGCCAAACACTGCAATAGCAGCGTTTATGGAACTATTTAATGATTTAATAGCAAATCAGATAAAACTTGGTAAATCAGATGCTGAAAAATTAGTAATTTGTTATTCAATTTTTGCGCCACATATGGCAAGTGAATTGCTGGAATTGGTTTTTAATACAAAATTACGTAATTGTCAGTGGCCTACGTTTGATCCTGCTTTAACAATAGAAACTCAAGTGACTATTGTTGTGCAAATTAATGGCAAAATGCGTGCTAATTTGTTAGTTGAGCGTGATATATCTCAAGAAATTGTTCAACAATTAGCAGAAGAAAAAGTAGTACAATGGCTTAAAGATAAGGTAATCAAAAAAGTTATTTTTGTACCAAATCGATTAATTAGTTTTGTTGTTGAGTAGTCTTACTTTTTTCTAAAATGTGATTAAGTTTTACTATGAGATTTGCAGCTTCTTTCTTATCTTTGCGCCGATTAAGTAAGTCAAAGACTGTGTTTCCATCATAATCTTGCATAGTTATCAAAAAAGGATCTTTTTCGGCTAAAGCTATAACTGCAAATTCATTAATGGCAATAGCAGCATAGTGTAACGCTGTTTGCATAAAAATATTTTTCCTTCTTAATTGTAATGTGTCTATAGTTAATAAGTAATTAAAAAAATCTTTGTATTGTTTGCTAGAAGATTTTTTACTTTCTAAGCAAAGAGCCATTAATGGAGTTGTTCCTATAAATTGTCCAGAATTTTTAAGATAGTACTTATAAGGGCCAAACCCAACTGCTTCAGAAAAAACTGCATAATGAATGTTTATATTTGCTCCCTGCTCTAGAGCTCTTTTAACTTCTTCTTTATCAAGATTATTAAATCCATCTTGCAAGGTTTTCTGTTGAGGGCTTAATTTAATTGGATCATCCGGGTTTATTGGATCCCTGCTGTTACTATCAAATGGATAAATATCTCCACGTTGTTGAAATTCAGCCATCATAAGTGCTCTTGCTTCATTAATGGTCTTACAATTATCAATCACAGTACGTTGTTGTTCAGGTTCATAACTTGATTGTGACTCCTGAAAAATAAAAACAGTGAGTAATCCAAAAATAATCAATGATGATTTTTTCATGAAGGGCTCCATTTTTAAAGTGTTTTAAGGGTTTTTAGCCTTCAACGTTATTACCAGTAGCAGCGTTATAAAGTTTTTCTGCGGCACTTTGTGCTGCTGCTTTTACTGTTTCTGCAGTTTCTCTAATGTCAGGTAAATTTTCATAGGTAGCTCCAGCAATATTTCTTATAGTTTGAGCAGCTTCTGCGGCATACTCTCTGAGTGGCGGAAGAGCTTCCCATGCTGTTCCTATTTTACTTAATAATGATTCTGGCTGGGCAGGTTGTATGCCTTGAAGCAATACTGTTTGTTGCACTATAAGATCAGCATTTAAAAATGCTTCATTTATTTGGGGTTTATGCTCAAGTGCAGCTGTTTTTAAATATTCGACTGTTTTTAAAAATTCTTCTTTATTAATACTAAAGGCTCTATAAAGTTTAAATGTAATTGGCCCAGCTTCTAACATAAATTCTCTGAAACTTGCTAATGCCTCACTCAATAATTCAATACACATTTCAGGATTGTGTGTAAGTAAATCATTGAGTCTTGTTCCAAAAACTCTATTATTTTCACCATTTTGAAACTGTTCAATTATTCCAGAAATTCTTTCATAAAGATTTTTTCTTTGTGCTTCATGTTCTTCTGAGTTAGCAGGAATGGTAAGAGATTGGTGTTCTCTGATAAAGGTACTTGCTTTTAAAAGAAATTGTTGGGCCTCTTGTAGCATTGTTTTTATAAGGTTATATCGAACATCTGCAATAGTTTCTTTTTCTTTTAGTAAAAAGCTAAAATAAGGCAAATAAAAACGTGAAGTATCAGTATTTTTTTTAAATGGATCAATATTTAAAAGATGATTAGTATAATTTTGATAAAAAGAATCTTTTTCTTCAGGGTTATAGTTAAGAACCATTTTTAGTAAAATTGTGTCAGCGGTAATTTTTTCGGTTAGAACATTATTGATATTTGGAAAATTAAGATTTACATCTCTTATAGTGTCTAAATATAATTGCAAAGTATCTTCTTGCCTACCTATAGTAACAGCATCTTCAAACAAATCACCATCACCTGCAGCTGCTCCTTTTGCAGAGTTAAAGTTTAATCCAGTAAGTAACCCCATAACAAGTAACAAATTTGTCTTTTTCATCATAACCTCCTATGATTATCTATATATAAAATCCATTATTATAAGTTTACTTAATAAGCGTTAAAGAAAGCAATAGATGGCACTTTTCAAGCTTAAATCCCCCTTTAAACCGACAGGTAGCCAGCCAGAAGCTATCAAGACCTTGTCTGCTTTAAGGCCAGGGGTTTCTACCTTGATGGGAGTGACCGGGTCAGGTAAAACATTTACGCTTGCAAATGTGATAGCACAGCAAAATAAGCCTGTTTTGATTTTGTCTCCCAATAAGACTTTAGCCGCACAGCTTTATGAAGAGTTCTCTTTGTTTTTTCCTGAAAATAAGGTTTGTTATTTTGTAAGTTATTACGATTATTACCATCCAGAGTCATATTTGCCAGCTCAAGACATTTATATTGCAAAAGAAACTAAAGTTAATACAGAAATTGAACGACTTCGTGTTGAAGCTTCTGCTTGCTTGATTAATCGCCCTGACACCATTGTTATTGCTTCAGTTTCGGCAATTTATGCTTTGGGTAACCCTGATGATTATCGGAATTTAGCTTTTTCCCTTAAAGTTGGTCAAACGATTAAACGAATAGATTTGCTTAAAAAACTTATTTTTATTCAATATCAACGTAATGATATGGAACGTAATGCCGGGACGTTTCAGGTAGTGGGTAATACGATTGAAGTCAATTTGCCCTATCAAAAAGATAAGCTCCGTATTGAACTGTTTGGTGACACCATTGAGACTCTGCAATGGGTTACTAAAGATAATAACAAGGTAGTAACACAGCTTGATAATACGTTAATTTTTCCTGCTAAACATTTTGTAACCACAGAAGAAAAAAAACAAGCAGCTATAAAGAGTATCACCGCAGAACTTGAAGCATACGCCCCAACGGTTGAAAACCCTGTGTACAATCAACGCATTAAGCAGCGAGTAAGCCATGATCTTGAAATGATAGAAGAGCTTGGTTATTGTTCTGGTATAGAAAACTATTCATCACACTTTGATGGTAGAAGCTCAGGGCAAGCTCCTTATTGTTTATTTGATTTTTATCCAAAAGATTTTTTATGCATTATTGATGAATCACATATTGCATTGCCTCAGCTGCGTGGAATGTACGCTGGAGACCAATCAAGAAAAAAAGTATTAATCGAATACGGTTTTAGATTGCCAAGCGCTGCTGATAATCGGCCCTTGCAGTTTGAGGAAATAGAAAGATTTTTTAAAGATGTTATTTTTGTGTCAGCAACCCCTGGTGATTATGAATTACAACATGCAAAACAAGTAGTTGAGCAAGTGATTCGTCCAACCGGTTTGGTTGACCCTGTGATTGAAGTTGTTTCAAGAATTGGGCAAATGGACCATTTGGTCGCTTCAATAAAAAAAGTGCGCGACAACGACCAACGGACCTTAGTGACGGTGCTGACTAAAAAATTGGCAGAAGATTTGGCGCGCTATCTTGAAGAACAAAAACTAAAAGTCTGTTATTTACACAGTGATATTAAAACACCTCAGCGCACTGAATTATTACAAAAACTGCGTATGGGTATTTTTGATTGTTTAGTTGGGGTTAACTTGTTGCGCGAAGGGTTGGATCTGCCCGAAGTTGCTCTTGTTGCAATTATGGACGCTGATGTAGAAAGTTTTTTGCGAGACAAGCGTTCATTGATTCAAACGATTGGCCGGGCTGCACGAAATGTTCATGCAAAAGTTATTATGTATGCTGACAAAATTACCGGTTCAATGAAAGCTGCAATTGAGGAAACCGATCGCCGCCGAACTATGCAAGAAGCTTATAATGAACAGCATGGCATAACGCCAACAAGTGTAACGCGTGAAGTAACTAAAAGTATTTCTGCGCTTCAAGCTGGTATTGCAAAAGCTTCAAAGCAGAACCGCAAAAAAGAAGTAATTACCACCGTAGCAATTGAAAAACAAAAAGCAGATCTTGAATTTCAAATGCGCAAGGCTGCAGAAAATCTTGATTTTGAAACAGCAATTGCGTTACGTGAACAATGGCTTAAACTATAGTTTTATTTTGAACTTAAGTTACGGTTAAGGAAAATTATTGTATGAACATAAAGTTACTAATTGTTTTTTTATTAATAGACAGTGGTTTATATGCAGCAAAAGAAAAAAAATTTCGTAAGAAAAAGTCTGAAAAAGGGGTATCTGCTTCTCATGTTCTAAAAATAACACCACCGGCCCATGGCTGGGCAAGTCATGTAGTAATCAACTGGATTTTTAAAAAGGGAAAGAGAAAATAATGTTGTTAATAAATAAAAAATATATTGCAGTAATTTGTGGTATGATTGGTTTATTATCTGGATTTTTAGTAATACAAGGAAAAAAAGTGGCACCTTTTGTAAAGCGAGATAAAACAGGATATCAAACGATTAGGTCAATTGAAGATGTTTATAAAGTTCATCCTTTGGCTGTTCAAGACTTGCATGCCTGGTACAAAGAAGTTACGCAAACATTTGAGCAAGAAATTGTAGCCTTAATTGCATTGCCTGAATCTGAATATAGCCAAGAAACTGTTATCGTTGCGCTCGATAAAGCGATCGCTCAATTAATGTGGCTTGGTGGTGCGTTGGAAATAATCCATTTACTCTCTCCAGAGAAAGAAGTGAGAGAAGTTGGCGCCCATTATTATCAAGAAATACAAAAATTTCATCAAAAATTATTTTTAAGTAATAAAGCATTGTATCAAGTGTTACAACGCTATAATCAAAAAAAAGATACAGACATTATTAGTCAAGAACGTTTATACTTTCTAAAAAATACGCTTGAAGAACTCAAGTTAGCTGGGTTGGACCTTCCAGAAGAACAACTTGAACAAGTGAGTGTGCTTAAAAACAAACTTACTGAACTTGAAACGCAATTTCAGATGAACATAGCACAAGACAATAGAACTCTTACTGTATCATTGGAACAACTTAAAGGCCTTCCTGATGATTTTATTGCAACGCTTGGCAAAACAGAAGAAGGATTATTTGTTTTAAAAAGTAATTATCCAACGCAAAGTATTGTAATGCGTGAATGTGTTCAATCAGCTACGCGTAAAGCATTTTCTCTTATGATGCAACAACGTGGCTATCCAAAGAATATTCAAGTTCTTAATCAAGTAATTGAGCTGCGCAAACAGTTGGCAACGCTGTTAGGGTTTGAAAGTTATGCTGATTTATCGCTTGCTCAGGCTATGATTAATAAGCCAGCAGATGCGGTTAACTTACAAAAAGATTTATTGCCAAAAGCTCTGGAAAAGGCTCAAAAAGAGTTTGAGCTCTTTAAAAAAGATTTACCAGAAGGGGTCAAACTGTCTGAAAATGGTAAATTTTATTCTTGGGATTATGGTTATACGGTAAATTATTATAAGAAAAAATATTATGATATTGATGAAGAAAAGTTAGCTGAATACTTTCCAATGCAAGAAACAATTGATGGATTATTTAAAATTTATCAACAGTTTTTTGGACTTAGTTTTAAAGAAATTAAAAATCCACAATCATGGCATCCTGAGGTTCGTCTTTTAGAAATCAGTAAACAAGATGGTCCAATCTTAGGATATGTTTTTTTAGATATGTTCCCTCGTGATAACAAATATAATCATGCTGCGCACGGTGGAGTACTACATGCCCGTAAAGATGTAGATGGGAAAGTTTGCCCAAGTGTTGGGACCTTAATTTGTAATTTTACCCCAGCACGAGGGGGTAAACCTTCGCTCCTTAAATATAATGAAGTCGTTACTTTTTTCCATGAATTTGGTCATGCATTACATTATATGTTTGCTGCAACTGATTTAGTTTCTCAAGCAGGAACCAATGTTAAGCGAGACTTTGTAGAAATGCCATCTCAAATGCTTGAAAATTGGTTAGAAGATAAAGCAATTCTTTTGCAATTAAGCAAACATTATCAGACAGGCCAAAAGCTTGAAGAACAAGTCATTGATAAGAAATTAGCATCACTGTCTTTAACAAAAGGAAGTGAAACTGCTGGGCAGATTTTTTATGGCTTACTTTCTTTAGATCTTTTTGATGAGGTTGGACAAAAAGACCTAGATGTAACGCTCAAACAATATAATCAATTAACAAATAGTACGACTGAGTTTGATGAACATAATAAAATGTATTGCAGTTTTGGTCATTTGATGGGATATGGTCCACAATATTATGGATATTTATGGACACGTATTTTAGGCGCCGATCTTTTTGAAGCCATAAAAAAAGAAGGATTATTAAATCCTGTTGCTGGAAAACGTTATGCAGATGTAATTCTCGTTCCCGGTGGAAGTAAAGACCCTATGCAATTAGTAGAACAGTACTTAGGTCGTAAGCCAACTCAAGAAGCATATTTAAAAAAGAATGGGTTCCAGGAGTAAGGGTGACAGAGCGTGATGAAGCAATTGTGCTGGCAACTACAAAACAAAAAATATCATTATTAAGTCGTTCAAAAGGACGAATTGATGCATTATTTTTTTTAAAGCCAGAAACAGCTGCTGTCAGGCCTGGATCTTTAATTTCTTATTATTGTTCTTACAATAGCTATGGATGGCTTGTTCTTCAAGAAAGCTCAGTTGAGCATGTTCCTTTAGATTGGGCACGAAAAGATATCGATTTTTTACATTATATTCTTGAGTTTTGTTACTTTTTTATTCCTCTTGGAGCAGATGAATCGGAGATTTTTGGAGTAATTAAACAGCTTTATACAAATTTTTATCTGTTTGAAACGCAATTACATAAAAAAGTTTTACTCTGTATTTTTTTAGCACATTTGGGGCTGTATCCTGATGATGAAACTATTAGGTTAGAGGTTGGCAAGGTTCTTGAGATTCCTATTGACAAGATAACAACAATCGACTTACAGTTAATCGTTGAGGATACCTTAGAGCAATGGATTGCTTGGTCTATTTTTGCTTACCCTCATGGAAAGTGGTTAAAAGCTATGCCGTTATTATTAAAAAAGTGAATCCATTATGAATAGTTATAAAAAATTTCTTTTAATGTTTTTTTTGGCAACACCGGCTGTTAAAGCGGATATTTTTGAATGGTTTGGTTTAAAGCAAGGGGATGCTTCTTTAGAAGTTGTTTTAGGTGCAGAAAAAAAGACAGAATTTGAAATTCTCAAAAAAGATTTAGAAGCGCTTGAAGCTAAAGAAAATGCTTTTTGGCAAGAATATGCTGCAAAAATTGATACTATCAAAGCACAGATAAATGTTGTAGAAAGTAATTTGCAGCAGTATCCATCAAACCAAGAGAAAAAATTTCTTGAAAAAAAGCTTTTTGTATTAAGAACCATTAAGCAAATCGGATCAAATTTAAAATCAACATTTAAAGAAGTTATAGCTAATCAAAAAAAACATGTTGTAATTCTAGAAAATTACCTTAAAGATCCTGAATTTGTAAGCCTTCAGCTTGAAAAAAAATCATTCCATTCCTTTTCAGATTTGCAAGCATTAAATGAGCAAATTGCTGGAGAAGAAGAAAAGCATCAAGTTTTTATTTCTGAAAAAAATGAAATATTACTTGATTTGATCAATCGCAAGAAAAAAAACGGTGCAGCTGAAGCGCTTTATAGAACTAAACTACAAGAACAAACTGATTTTGCCCAAGGCAGAGTTACCCAGGAAATGATACCTGATCTTTTAGATATTCGTTATTATGCTCAGTTGCTTGATGTGCAGCTTGCGCAATCTTTTTATGAAAAAGAATTAACGTTACTCAAAATAAAAGAAAAAGAAGTTGCTTTAGTAACAGTAACCAGTCAACTTGATATCATAGAAAAAAAGATAGAAGCTCTTAAAAACAAACGAGACCTTATGGCTCGTATTTCTTTAAGAATAGATGAAAAAGATGTTTTTTTTGCTAAAGCACAGTTGGCAGAAAAAAAGAAAGAACATCTTAATAAGACTGAAGCGTATACTCAAAATATTGATTTATTATTAGAGCGTGAAACTGCTGAAAAAGAGCTTTTGCGGAATTTAACAAAAGAGTACAATACGGCAATTGAAGATAGTTCACAGTTGGCAGAATGGGTTGCAGAACCAACTTCTTGGCAGTCTTATCTTGCTTTGACTCATGTTGGTTCAAAAAGAGAAGAAACTGCAATTTTAGAACGCGCAATTGATCTTTTAAGAGCTCAAAATGAGTTAGAAAAAGCAGAATTTAGCCAAGTTGAATTAGCTGCACAAATAGTTGATTCTTGGTACAAAGTAAAACATCAACGTTTCAGAACCAATGATGATTTTGCTAAAGAAATAAAAAACTACAGCGTTACTAATACAGAGCTTGAACGAGAAAAAATTGTTTATGAAGACAAGCGACAAACTGCAACCAATAAACTTAATGTTCAAAATAAAGAGTTAAGTAATATTCAGGAGCTGCTTAAAAAATTGCCAGCAACTCGTTCAACCTTATTTAAAGGTCAATTTGAACAATACCAGCAAGTTAACCAATTTCTGCAGCAAGCTCAGTTATCTATTGAACGGCAGGTTAAAATTACTGGAGAATTGATTTCTGTTTATTCAAAATTATTAGTTTCTTTAAGTAAATCAAGACGCCAAATTGCATCGGTAACAGCTGAGTTGCAACGCGTCAATTTATGGCAACGTTCAGGAAGAGCTATTTCTTTGACAGGACTTACTAATATTGTTCCTGATCTACTTATTTTTGCAGGAGACTTAAAGACACAGGCAATCTCTTTTTTTGATGAAATCAATAGAGCATTTTTTATAAAAAAAATTATTAATCTGGTTCATAATCCGTTGTTGTTATTAATACTTATCCTTAAGATTTTGGCAGCATTAATTTTCTTTGTCCTAATGCGTCGCTGTTTGCCATTATTAAGTGTATTTTTTAGTCAAACAAGCAAAGAAATGCAAAGCGCTTATGTAATGAGTTTGATGCTTTCCATGGGTTGCCAATTTTTACAAAAGCATTTTTTAGGAATTTTTTTATGGGCAGTAGGGTTTTTCTATTATGGAATGAACCCTGTAGCAGAGATGCCAAGTATTATTTGGTATGCACTCTCTATTCCCTATTTATTATATCTTACTCATCAGCTGGTTGCGTACTATGTTCGTTTTAATAAAGAGCATCAGTATGTTTTTTTCCAAGAAACATTTCAAGATAGATTTGTTGTTTTTCTACATTGGTTTTTAGATGCTACAATTATTATCTTTTTATTTAGAGAGGTATTTATTTTAACTACCTATTCTAAATCAGAATTACCAGATATTTTATTGGCTTTTTATTCAATTATTGTACGGATTTTATTGCTTACTCTGATTCGAAAAGAAGATTTATTAAGCATTATCTCACTAAAAAATCCATGGTCGGCAGCAGTATGGCGTTCTATCGATCGATATTACTATCTCATGTTGGCAGGCTTTGTAATTATTATGATTATGATGGACCCTCATATAGGGGGGTATAATAATCTGGTCTATTATATTGTGTGGGGCATTATTGGGACGTTACTTACCATTAAATTATTTTATGAATTATATCTTTTTTGCCGTCGATCAGCATCTCTTTTCTTTTTTTCATCAGATGGTGAAACCCTTAAAGAGCGTTATCAGTATTCAAAAGCCTTATA
>CAMCVM010000013.1 GCA_945882015.1 candidate division TM6 bacterium GW2011_GWF2_32_72 | reverse complement strand
CTCCTCCGCACCATAACAGCTGAACATCAAAAACAGAGAGACTACAAAAAATTTTTGCATAAGAAACTGCTTTCAAAAAAAATGATTTGAGTAACTAAAACTGAATGTTAAAGGTACTCAAATCATTAAAAATTACAAGAGAAAGTGTTATTGAAAAGCGTTTTAAGCTTCTTCTTCAATATCAGCTAAGTTAGTTTTTCCTTGAGCAGTTAAAGATAAATAGCCATTTGGAAGTGTTATTTGTATCAACTGAACAGGGGGAGTGTATTTTTTACGAGGTTTTTGCTCTTCTGGTCCATCTTCTTCATCAGATACTTCTCCTAGAGATTCTAATGCATTTCCTTGGACTGGCGTTAATGGTCTACTAGGTTGAATATCGGCTAAAGGTATTCTAGGTGAAGGGGTTCCTTCATTTCTTGAAACACTTTTTGCTTTAAGAGCTGACGCTGCTAACGTAGGTGGTGAAAATTGCCTTAATTTATTATTATCTCTATCTCTATTAGCTGCGCAGCAGAGACTTGGAATAAGAACTAAAAAAAACAACAATTTGGACTGCATAGAAACCTCACAAAATTAAAAATTAGTATTTTTGACTGGACCTTTAACCATAGAGTAAAATTTACGAAATGCAACTTTTACTTTTTTTTAAAAAACTCTTTAGCTTTTTAAACTTAGTATAAAATTTTTTAAAAATGCAATAAAAGAGGGTTTTTTTATTTTTGTGAAAAGTCAAATGTATCTTTTTAAGCTTAAGACAACTTGACAGTTGTGCAAAAAAGTTTCACCCTTTAAAAGGGTTTTATTGTTCAATGTAAAAGTTAATAATGATTTATTTTTATGCACGGAGATCACAGGGTATGCGTCTTGATCAAGCACTCTTAAAAAAAGTAATACCAGATGCACAGATAATTTCAGGAGAGCTACCGGCAGAAATCATTTTTTCTGTTGATTCCCGTACCATAACTCATGAGCAAATTTTTATTCCCATTAAAGGGATGCAGGTTGATGGACATTCATTTTTAGAAAGTGCGCTGCAAAAAAGTAAAGGTGCGTTTGTTGCTCGAAGTCAAAAAACTTTGTGGCAACCAGTTGTTAAAAACTATCCAGATGCAATTATTATCGAAGTTGAAAACCCAGAGCAGGCATTGTTTGATTTGGCTGCAGCATGGCGATCCCAATTTGATTTCCCTATTGTGGGGGTAACTGGATCGGTAGGTAAAACTTCTACCAAAATGTTACTTGCGCAAATTTTAACAGCATCAGGTAAAAATTGTTTTGTTTCTTTAGCTAATCAAAATACTTTGTTTGGCGCCGCCCTTAATATGGTGCGATTACACGAAAAGCATGATGTTGCAGTTTTTGAAATGGGAATAAGTAAACCTGGTGAAATGGCAGCTATTGTCAAATTGGTACGTCCTACCACAGCACTTATTACCTGTATTGGCAACAGCCATATAGAAGGACTAGGTTCTTTACAAGGAGTAGCTTTTGAAAAACGAGCTATTTTTTCTTGTTTTAAAGAAGACAATGTTGGGATTATTAATGGTGATCAGCCATTGTTAAGCTTGGTTGGATATGCTCACCCTATAATTCGTTTTGGACTTAAAACAACCAATCAAATACAGGCTCGCAAAATAAAAGAGACTGATCAAGGCCTTAACTTTACGTTAAAAATTTATCGAACAAAATACAACCTTTCTCTTGCTGGTAGCTCTGGTCAATACATTAATAATATGTTGGCAGCAACCGCAGCAGCTTGTTTTTTAGGGGTAGAGGATCAAGTAATTGTGCAGCAATTGCAATGTGCTTTAAAGCCAGAACGACGTTTTCAGTCTTGTCCTTTAAAGGGGTACAAGGGGGTTTTAATTGATGATGCCTATAATGCTTCCCCAGAAAGTGTTAAAGCCGCATTGCTTGGATTGCAAGCATTAAAAACAAAAGCGAAAAAGATTCTGGTGCTGGGTGATATGCTTGAATTAGGCCAGAAAAGCCCATTTTGGCACCGTCAGATTGGAAGATTTTTACGCAAAGTTCCTTCTTTGCAATCGGTTATTTTGGTAGGTAAGCAAGTTGAATGGGTGCAGAAAACGATACCTATTTCAATTGCAGTGCATCTAGCTCCTTCTTGGCAAGAGGCTGCAGAAATGCTAAAATCTGAATTAGATCAAGAATCGGTGGTTTTGGTAAAGGGCTCTTTTGGGATGCAACTTTCAAAACTTGTTGAGCAGTTTGCAGATAAAAATTATTCACCTCAAGCGCTGTAAAAGCGCATAGCTTTAGGCCTTATGGACACTACAACGTATCATAAACCAGTATTACTTACAGAAACATTGCATGCATTAAATCTCAAACCGCGTGGTTTTTATATTGATGCAACATTTGGCGGCGGAGGCCATTCATCGGCTATTCTTGAAGCTGACAAAACCATAAAACTTTCTGGCCTTGATTGGGACAAGCATGCTATTGAAAATGCTGCACCGTTACAAGAATTGTATGCAGACCGACTTGAATTGATATGGGGCAGTTTTGCACATTTATATAAAATTATTAAAAAACATAAATTACCAAAAGCAGATGGGATTTTAGCAGATTTTGGAACTTCGCAAAATCAGATTAATGAGCGCGATGGGTTTTCCATTTTTCAGGACACGCCCCTTGATATGCGCATGTCTAACTCTCATTTTAAAACAACAGCAACCGAAATTGTAAACTATGCAACTGAGCAAGAACTGTGTGAGATTTTTTGGAAATATGGTGAAGAGCGATTTGCAAAACAAATTGTAAAAAAAATTATTGAAGAACGAAAAAAGAAAAAAATCACAACAACTGGACAGCTTGCTGATCTGGTTAAATCGGTTGTTTTTAGTAAAACAAAAGTACATCCAGCTACTCGTGTGTTTCAAGCATTACGTATTTTTGTAAATCAAGAACTTGAAAATATTAGTGCGTTTTTACCTGTTGCTTTTGATGCGCTTAAACCCGGTGGGCGGCTTGTTTGCATAAGCTTCCATTCACTTGAAGACAGAATTGTTAAGCAATTTGTAAAAGATATGATAGTGACTGGAAAAGGTTCAGAAGTTGCAAGGAAAGTCATTATAGCAACTCCTGAAGAAATTTCGAGTAATCCATCTTGTCGTTCTGCAAAATTACGAGTAATTGAAAAAAAATAAGTGTTAAATGTTTGACAAAATGTAATACCATTATTACATTGTTAAACAAGCGAGTTAAAGGTAGGCTAGTCGACATTTGACCAAGGATGTAATAATGAAAATAACTGAGGTTAAGATCTATACAGCACGAGAAAAGAGTGGAAGACTAAAGGCGTACGCGACAATAGTTTTTGATAATGCTTTTATCGTAAGAGATTTGAAGGTTATTGAAGGTGACAAAGGTTTATTTGTTTCTATGCCATCCCGCAGAAGAAAAGATGGATCATTTAGAGATATCGCTCATCCTTTAAATGCTGAAACACGTCAGCATATTGAAGAAAGCATTATCGCTGAATACAAGAATATGGAACACACTGCGCCATCTGCAAATTTAGCAGATGAACCAGCTGACGACTAAATTCTAAAAAAAAGTTGAGAGAGTAATAAAAAATTTGTTGGGGCGTAGCCAAGCGGTAAGGCACCAGGTTTTGGTCCTGGCATCGGAGGTTCGAATCCTTCCGCCCCAGCCATTGTATTATTAAAGGCCGATTTATTTCGGTCTTTTTTTTTAGGTGACAATATATGAATAACACGCTTCTTTTAGCTTCCAATTCAAAATCACGAAAAAATCTGTTAACTAAATCAGGCATTGCATTCTTAGAAGTGGGACACGCTGCAGACGAAGACACGGTTGATACAACATTAAGTCTTTATGAGCAAGTTGCAGCAATTGCGACACTTAAAATGGAACATGCGCAATTGCCAATGGGTACAGAAGGGCAGATTATTTTTGTGTTAACTGCTGACACTATGGGGCAAGATGCGCATGGAATTATTCATGGCAAACCAAAAAATTATGCTGATGCTGTTGCAAAAATTACAGCACTGTCAATTGAACAAGATTACACTACAGCGACTGGATTTTGCTTAACCAAGCAACTTTACCGTAATGGAGCTTGGCAGGTTTTAGAAAAGGTTGAGCAGGTTGTTGCAGCTACGTATCAATTTCATATTCCTAGGCAATGGACAGAACAATATATTGCACAAGGGTCTGTACTGACATGTTCTGGTGCAATAGAAATAGAAGGGTATGGGCAGCAGTTTTTAAAGAGTATTAATGGTTCTTATTCAACCATTGAAGGCTTGCCGCTTTTTGAATTACGACAAGCACTTGAAGTTATTGGATTTTTCTAACTAATTGCTTGCTGTCTTTTTGCTTGGCTTCCAAGATCGTAAAAGTTCTTTGAAAAGCAGTTCTTGTGGGTTTTTGCCAGGCTCTTGTTCAAATTTTGAAGTTGCTTTTTCAATACTGTCTTGAACGGTTTGTGTATCACATTCTGTGGTATCAATATGATCAATAGCAGGCATCAATTTTTTTTCCATGACTCGCTTGGTAGCGCGTTCATTGTAAATTTCGTGTAATAAAATTTCGAGCAGGCCAAAAAAATCAACAATACTATTTTGTACATTCTCTGAAGAATCATACCCGGAAGACTGATTTTTTACTTTTTTAAGATCATCTTCAAGTCCATTATCAAAAGCACTGGTAATCAGCTCTTTTAATTTTTCTGGCTCATATTCAATAAGCCATTGTAAAAGAACTAGTAATTCGTATGATAGAGTCAACTGATTGTTGTCTTCGTTCATGATTGCCTCCCATCAAAAGAAATAAAAAAATAGATTCCTTTTTTAAAGTATTCCTTTTTTTGAATTACTAAAACCTTTTTAATCTTTTTGTTGATAAAACTCTGCTGTGTCGAATCTATTGTTACTTTATTCATCATCATATTCTATTTCCCAGTTGTCATCAGCCACTGTTGTGTTATCAGAACTGTTTGATTCAGGTTCGACTTTTTGTTTTAAGGTTGCAAGCTCTTGTGCAGCAAGCCGAGCCTGTGTTTTATGTAAGGTTTCTTCTTTTGCAAGATTTTCATGCGTAGTATCAAAGATTTGGTTCATATCTTTTTGCATTTTTCTAATCTGCTTTTGGAGCTTAAGTACCATTTGCACGCCAGCAAGGTTAATTCCTAACTTATGCGTTAAAAAAATAACTTCTTCAAGCCTGTCAACATCTTCTTCAGAAAAAAGGCGCGTATTGCCATCAGAACGTTTTGGGGTAATTAAACCTTCCCGCTCATAAAGGCGAATTGTTTGCTGGTGTATAGAAAACATTTTTGCCACCGCTGAAATAGAAAAAAAACCTTTTCCGCGTTTCATTGATTTTCCTGAAAATAAAATATCATCTTTTTCACTCACGTGAAGCTCCTTTAGCTCTATTTCTTTAGAACTAAAGAATACCATAAATTATCACATTTTACCAAAAAATGACAAAATTTTAGAGGTTGATCGTCAGAATAGTCTTTTAAAAAACAGCCTTAAAACAGAATTAAATTGTTACAATGTGTAATTAATATTGACTTTCTTGTTATGACTTAGTTATCTTGATAATAAGGTTATAAATATGTTTTAAAGACTATGGAGGTCAAAATGGAATTCAAAAAAATGTTTAGATCACTTTTGGTGATCGTCTTTTCGTTAGTAATGAGCAATAATGTGCTTGGGGCCGATACTCACGAAGAATTTATGGAACGTCATAGAATGGTCTTGGCAGGTTCGCAAGCAGCTTTGGAACAGCATCGTAACCAATTTCCCCATTTGCAAGAAGCAGCTAATCAAGCTTATGATTTGCATCAAGGAACGGTAATAAAAGATTTAACTGCCAAAATTTTACTTGAAAAGCATGGACAAGGTCATACTCCTACAGTAGTTCAAATTGCTTTAGCAAGAAGTCAGGCTCATATGAAAGCAAGTCAAGCGTTTTTAATTCCTTCTTTAGGAAGAAATGGAAATATGGCAGACTTATTTAATGATTTGCCAGAAGATCAAGATGTAGATTACTCTGATCTTCCTCCTGTAGAACACTCTCCAGAACCGATAGCAGAGCGAACTACTCAGACATACTTAACAGATTTGGCTGTAATTTATAACGAAGAAAATGTTCCACATGATAATCAAACATTAAAAGAATTTGTACGTAAACATGTTATTGATTCTACTGTAGGCGTTAATGGAAAGCAACAAGAGTTACATCGTTTTTATCAAACAGAAGTTAAACAAATGCAAGTTCAAGGAGTTGATCAGGAATTTATTGACCAATTTGGACAAGACATAAACGCATTATTTGATGAAATTGGCACTGGTCAGGTAGCGCCAGGAATTGCTTTGCCTCCAATGCAAGCAGTTCCAGCTCAAGATGTATCACGATCTTCATCTGCATCAAGTTCGATGGAGTTAGATCCACTAGATGCACAGATGTATTCACGAATTTCAGTAGAGTCCCAAGGATCTCGAAAAGCAACTTCAGTTTATATGTCTGATGAAGATGGTGAAAATTCTCCTGTATCATTTGATGATCGTAATCGACGCAGTTCATCTGCATTAAGTTCAACGGAATTACATACACCAGATTCACAGGTATATTTTTCAACAATTTCAGGAGAGCCCCAAGAATCTCCAGTAGCAAGCCCAGTTCAAGATGTATCACGATCTTCTTCAGTAGCAAGTCAATCTGAGCAATCTGATTTAGGCAAAAGTGATCTTATGCCTTCTTCAGATAGTGATGATAACGATTTAGAAGGAAATGATCAGGATTTAGAAGGAAATGATCAGGAGGAAATTACTACCGATCAAATTTATCAAAGTATTGATAAGTCGCAAACTATGCAACAGCAATTACAACAAGCAAATATAATATTTCAAGGTTTACTTAAATTGCCGCAGTATAAAGAAGATCAAGCAACCATACAGGAAATGCATACAGATGTTATAGATATGATCAATCAGGCATTTAGAAATTGATAAGAAGTAGTTAATTATTGGAAGGTTATTTTGTATGTTGAGCTATAAAAAAATATTATTATTAATAGTTTTTGGTTTGGCTAACCAGCAATTATTAGTAAGTATAGAAGTCTCTAAAAGAAAAAAAACATTATTAAATAGAAGAGATTTTGAGAGAATATTAAAAGAGTCTCAACTTCAAATGCAATTAGAAATTGCGGCAGAAGAAGCTAAAAAAGAGCAAGAGCAAGAAGAAAAAAGAAAGCAAGAAGAGCAAGAAGAACTTGCAAAATTACAACAATCGATTGATGCTCCTCTAAAACCTTCTTCTGGAAATCCTTCTTTGGGAGATCTTTCAGGGGAGGACTTAGTACGATTACAAGACGTTTTTGCTGGCACACCAGATAATAGGACTGATCTTCCAGACAGTCTAAGCCAAATGTCTGCTCAAGATGTTTTACGTCTACAACAAGAAAGAGAAGCGCAAGCAACAGAGGCTGCAGCAAAACAAGCAGAACAGCAACGCATAGAAGCTGAGAGCACTGAGCAATCAAAAAGATTAGCAGCCCAAAAAGAGGCTGAATTACAAGTAGAAAGAGAACAAAGAGAACGAGCAGCAAGAATAAAATTATACCAACAACAACAAGCAGCAGAGGAAGAAAAAAAAAGAGCACAAGCAGTGAAGATAAAAGCGCAAGAAGCAGCTGATCGAGTATTTTATAATCCAAACCAACGTGAAAGAATTATGGAAGATATGCGTACTAATGTGGTACAACATAAAGGTATGGATGCACGCGCTAAAAGAGAAGAAATCAACAGAGCATTTGGTATTTATCTTCTAAGATGTGAAAAGCAAAATCTTGCTCATGTGTGCGATCAGCTAGAAGAAGATAGACAAACATTAATGAGTGAAATGACAGAATTTGAAGGCGAAAAAGACAAAAGAAAACAAGAAGCAGCGGATGCACAATTAGCTGCGCAACTTCAAAAGACACAAGAACAGGCAGCTTCAGCGCCAAAAAAATCAACACAGGTAAATATTGTTACGCTTGCTGATGTCAAAAATAAATTTGCTCAAATGGCAGGCGGACAACCGTCATTTGCAAGAGGTGATGATCAAATAGTTATACCAAATCTAACAAAAGCTGATTTTTTAACAATGGATTCTCAGAAACTCGGTCGTTTAATCAATCAACAAGATATGAAAAAAACTGAAGCATCAGAGCATTGGGTAATTGGTAAAGTGGGAGAACTTAAACAACATCCTCAATATCCTTATATATTTCAAAGAATTGTTTCGGTCCAATATGGAGCTAATTGTGGTTATCAAGCTATGGCCCATGGGTTTAATATTGCAAACAACTATTTCCTCGGTAATCCATTAGAAACAGTTTCTGATAAAGGTCTTTTTATTCAAAAAAATGAGATGATTCATGATGGGATTATAGAAGAAAATTGGGAAAATTTTTATTCAAACAGTACTAATGAACAAAAGACACCTATACCACTTGCAATAGTTACTGATAAGCTTGAGCCAATGGGGCAATTAGGAATTAAATTGACCGCTTTTCGTGGTGTGGACCATAAACAGTTTCTCATCAATACTATACAGGAAGAGATTGAAAAAGACGGTAGACGTGCTTTTGTAATTGTTGCAAATACAAGTTCTAAAGGGGTTCATTGGTATGGTCTTGTAATCTTAAAACATGAAGATGGCAATTTACAGTTTGTGTTTATTGATTCTGCGGGTATGACAACTGAAAATGTTGGAAATGGTAATGTAGCAAATGCAACACATTTACGTGAAGACCATCGATCAAGTCAAAACATATATCAATTAATTAAACAGCTTATGAAAGAATAATATAATTTTAAAAAGGTTATACAATGATAAAAAAATATTGCCTGTTATTAGTTGTTATTTCTTTTTCTATGACTAAAAATATTCAGAGTGCTTCTGCAGCAGATGATTCCGATAGCAAATCGACCCAACATGAATATCATAGTTTTGTAAGAGAAGGAACCTCTACAAAAAGCGTTCAGAATTTTAATATTTACGGTAGCCTCGAACCTATACCAGATAGAATTGAAGTTGGGTTTTACTCTGTAAACAATGCACGTAATAAAGGATATTCAAATCAAGATGCAGCATCAATTGGTTCGTATGGTGAACCTGATGCACCAGTATTTATATTTACTGTGTGTGATGGCCATGGGGATGAACCGCAGGCTACACAGATTGCTCAATCGGTGACATTGTGGTGGTTACAATCTTTGTTTGCAATAAAAGAAGCATTAGGTTTAGATTGGAATATGCAAGAAATATATTTTAGAGCTGCAGAAAATGTTCAACATCAAAGTGAATTACGAGAAGGTGGACATTCAGCAGGAACAACTATGACCAGTGTTATTTTCTATGTAGATCAAAACAATCAACCTCAAGCTATATTTTCTAATGTGGGCGATTCTCGATCGTTATTGGTTAGGAATGGTCGATGCCTTTATAGCACAACAGATCATAAACCAAGTCAACCTGAAGAAAAAGAACGTATTGAAAAATTAGGTGGTACACTTTTAAAAATTGATGAAAAGAGAGGTATCTATCGAATAGATGCAGGTAATAAATTAGCAGTAAGTAGAACTTTTGGAGATAGTAAAGATAGGCCTTTTGTTATTGAAACACCTACAAATCATAAAATGGAAACAGTCCAGGCAGGCGATTACTTTGTTTTAGCAACTGATGGGTTCTGGGATATTGTTGATAATGAAAAAATTGCTCGAGAATTAAAAAAAATGGAAGCAAATCAAGAATCATTGCAAGCTTTTGTAACAAGGATAGTGCAAGAAATGGGGCAGCAAAAAAGTAGAACCAATCCAGAAAAATACAAGCAAAGTGATGATATTACCCTTTTGATAATAAAAATTAAATAGAGTATTATTTTTAGACTGATTTAAAAGCTACTGACATTAAACATTAAATTTAACGTTGATAATGTCGCCATCTTGTACCAAATAATCTTGGCCTTCGGTTCTCATTTTACCGCTTGTTTTTAAAGCAGCTTCTGAACCAGCAGCTTTAACGTCGACATAGTTAAAAATTTCTGCGCAAATAAAGCCACGTTGTAGATCAGAATGGATTTCACCTGCTGCAGCTCGAATAGTCATGCCGTTTTTGATTGGCCATGCGTGAGCTTCTTTTGGTCCCATGGTAAAAAACGTAATCATAGCAAGTTCGTCATAAGCTTTTTTGATAATCAGTTTTAAACCTTGGGTTTTCATGCCTAACATTTCCATCATCTCTTGAGCTTGTGCATCGTCAAGGACAGAAAGTTCATATTCTGTTTTTGCACAAACAGGAATAACTCTATCTTTACCAAAAGTAGCAACTAAGGTTTGAAAATGTTTATTATCTACAAAAGCATCTTCGGCAAAATCTTGTTCAGTTAAATTAGCAACCACTAAGAATTTTTTAGAACATAATAAAGGAACTGTTTCAACGCCAGCGTTAAAAAGGAGCTCTTGAGCTTTTTTTACCTCTTGCTTATCAAGTACTTGTGCAAGTTGTTGTAATAATTGTTGTTCTCCTTCAATTGCTTTCTTTTCAACCGGTTTGCCCTGAGCCGCTTTTACCATCCCCAATAATTTTGCTTGTCGTTTTTCGATAGAATCAAGATCTTTTAAAATAAGCTCTGAGATAATAGTATCAAAGTCATCAAGCGGGTTTGCATCTTCTTTAAAGCAATTAATAACGTGTAAAATTAAGTCGACTTCACGGATAGTTCCTAGAAATTGATTACCAAGACCTTCTCCTTTTGAAGCACCTTTTACTAATCCCGCAATATCAACAAAAGACATGGTTGCAGGAATAATTTTTTGAGAGCCATAGATTTTAGCAAGCTCATCTAAACGGGGATCAGGGACATGGGTAATAGCAAGGTGCGGATCGATAGTACAAAAAGGATAATTTTCAGCAGGAACCTGAGATTTAGTAAGTGCGTTAAAAAGTGTAGATTTTCCTATGTTGGGTAGCCCAACAAGCCCTGCTTTGATTGTCATTTAAATACCTTTATAATATCGATAAAACCATTGTATTAGGGTAGCATACTTATCAAAACAGGCAACAAAATTTATCAAAGTATTGGTTTATTATTGAGCTTATTGTATGGTTTTTTATGGTGTAGTAATAGAAGTGCATTATTTTAATAAAGGAGAATGCTATGAACGCATCAGTAAAAGCACAATTAACTAAAGCGGTTTGCGTTGTAACAGGTGCAGCAGCTTTATGTGTAGGGTTGGGAGCTTTGCAAATTAATGTTATAGAAGCTTTACACCTTGAAGCTGCTGAGCAAATGCTTCGTTATGCTGTTGGCTTAGCAGGGCTTACAAGCTTGGCTATGTTCTTAAAAACATGCTCAAAAGGCAAATGTTAATTAAGAGCCATCGACTTTAGATAAAAAAGGACTCAGTTATTGAGTCCTTTTTTATTACCAAAATTAAGCTTATATAATTGAAAGGTTTATAAACTCTAGCTTTCAAGCATTTTTTTTTAGTATTCTAAGTCTTGTATCAATAAAAATGGGTTTAAAGGAGGTTGTCTATGAAAGTTTTACGTACTTATTTAGTATTTTTTTTAAGCGGGATACTCTTAGGTTCAATTGGCTTTATCTTTGCTCCGGCAGAAGAGCCCTTAGTTAATGCAAAGCATACTGTTGATCTAGCACAACAAGAGCTAACAGAAGCAGAAAAAACGGTTGCACAAAAAGAACTTGAAGCCCAAAGAGCAAAAACAGCTGAACAAGAAGTGCTTGAAAAAGAACAAGCTTTAAAGGCAGAAGAAAATAAAGGCCAGGATGTTGCTAGAGAATTACAACAGGTAGAAGCAGAAAAAGCGCAAAAAGAAGCAGAAGCAAAAAAAGCAGAAGAAGATTTGCAAGAAGCACAGCAATTAGAAGAACAACAAAAACAAAATCTTAAAGATGCGCAAACAAAGCTTACTATTGCTGAACAGCAAGCAAACCAAGCTAATCAATCTCAAGCAGAAAAAATCAAAACTGCTGAAATGATTAATAATACACAAATCATGGTTGATGGTTTAATAGTATCTGAAGGTAATAAATTAGAAAACAGATCGGTTGAAGTGCGTATTGCAGATTATCAAGATGTGATAGGTAAACGCAAAGCATTAGAAGTGATGCTTAAACAGCACTCAGTTAATTCGCCTGAATATAAAGCGCTTCAGCCAATTTTTGTTCAGTTACAAGGGTTGGAGCAGGTTACGCATTCAAAAGTTGTTGAAGCTGTAATTGACATTATCACTAAAACTCCAGATTTAAAGGTGGTAGAGCAAAAGCTTAACACTATCAAAGAACAACTGGACTTGGTTCGTGATGACCTTGACCCTTCATTAATGCAATTTACAAAAACTATTGTGGATTTACAGGCAAAAATTGCAGAAATTATGACTGGTAAAATTCCAAAAGAACAAGCAGCATCACAGTTAAAAGTTATTGTTAATAAGCAACTATTGGTAACTGTACGTGAATTAACCAACCAGTATAACAATTTGGAAAATGTTGAAGGATTAGGAACGTTATTAGGTCAAGCCAAAGTAATGATTGATCAGCGAGTTACTAACGTGCAAAGAGAGACTTTGACTAATGCCACTATGGAAAGATCAAGTAATGATGATCAGATAAGTAAGGCAGATATGTTAATCAGCAATAATCAAGCTACTCAAGCTCGAGAAATTATAGATCTGACTTCACAAAAAGTGAGAGACCGTCTTGCTGAATTAAATGTATTAAAGGGTTCTTTGGATCTGTTTTCTGATAATCAACGTCAAACGATTGTTACTGAAATAGTTAATCTGCGTTTACAGCTAGCAACACTTGAAGCTGTATCAGCAAAAGATAAAAATATTTTTAGAAGAATTACAGAAAGTTTTTTTAGAAAAGTAAAAACTATTTTAATTGCTTTAGGATTCAATGTGGTTGGGTATTCAAACCCTGTTGATGGAATACGTTCTTCTGCTCAATTAGTTGCTCAGATTGATCCGAATTCTTCAGTAATTGGTAATCAGGCAATTGTTAATATAGCAGGACTCGAAAGTGGTCAATTACAACCAAATGAACAGATTAATCTATTAACACAAGTGGGAAAAAACATTAACCAGGATCTTATAACAACACAAAGTACTACAATGAGTAAATCACATCAATCTGCTAAAAATTCAGTAGACAGCTTTGAAAAAGCTTTTGATGCTCTTTTAAAAGCAAATCCAAGAGGAACTACATCTGAAACCTATAGAACATTGAATTTATTAGTAGATCAAGCCCGACAAAGTTTAGCTCCGGCTGTTGATGCTGTTGTAGCGGCGCAAAGGCTTCATGTTGATATTAGACTTATGACAGAGCAAGCAGATCATGTCAGCTATAACACAAAAATTATTGCTACTTTGCAAAAAGATTTTCAAGAAATTGTAAAGCCAGGCCAATCATTGCAAGGTAATGATATTAAAGATGCTTTACAGATAGATAAAGCAACAGGAAGAGCTTTAAATATTCCTGTGATTGATCCTTTTGAGCTTGGTCATTCTATGATGTCAAAAGATAATGCTTATAGAAGGCAATTAGGTGAGCAAGCCTTACGTAGCTTTGAGCTGGCTACTCTTGAGGATATATTTGCATCTTCTGATTATTTAACGCAACGTTCAACCGGTTCAAGAGTTTTATCGTTGATAGAAATAGTAGTTCAAGCACAAAAATCAGGAAAATCACCACAGTTTTCTCCTGAAGAAGAAGCTTTATATCAAAAAATTAAAGATGCAGATTTTTTTAAAGGGTTATCGCAAGAGCTTGCTAATCTAGGAAGCGATACATTAAAAGCTTGGAATGAACAATCGTTTACTCAATGGACTTCAGAACAATTTGCACAACTTGGGTCTGTGCGTGAAGGGCAATACGCCGAAAAATTTGGTCGAGTAGATAAAGATGGTAATAAAGTTCCGATTGTACAAGCAGTGAGAAATATCTCTGTTTATGGAGCAAACGTTCCAGTTATTATTGATTTTATGACAGGAACTGAAAATGGTTTTAATGCAGTAAGCCAAGATGCTATGGAGGTCTTTAAGAAAGCTTGTGTTACTGATCCAATCAAACATTCATTTGCGTTATCAGATAGTATTGCAAGTGCAAAAGGGACTATTGAGGATTTAAATAATCGTGTTGCTGCAATGCATGAAAATTTACAAGGTGTTAAAGTTGCAACTGATGATCCGTTAAATGACCTATTGCCTTAAATATAAATTAGAAAAAAGAAGGAGTAGTAATGAAGCAGTCTTTATATCGTCTTATTACCATTACCGTATTGATAAGTTCAATAGGATTGGTTAAGGCTGATCATTGTTGTAGAAATTTTGTACCAGATTTTCTCAGCTGGTTTAATCAATTAAATGATGAGCAGATTCGGGGCATTCTTAAAAAAGATACACTGCCAGCAAATTCTCAGGGGGCTATGCAAGTTGATGTTTCAGGATTAGATCCTGTTGAATTGCGTGCATATTTGTTATTTAAAAAAGGAAAGTTACCAAAAGATGCACATCAAGAATTAAGTGAATTGTTTAAAGATTTACAAGACCCAAAATTT
>CAMCVM010000012.1 GCA_945882015.1 candidate division TM6 bacterium GW2011_GWF2_32_72 | reverse complement strand
TCTTGCTAGGCGTGATTGAGTAAGCTGATTGAATCTATCATAATGATAAGGATGAAAAAAATAATCAATTAATGAGGTTTTGGGATTAGCAATATCTGGTATTGTTTCTCCAGTTCTTCGTTGTCTTTGATCTGTTAATATTTTTCTTATAAATGGGCCTATTAATTGATGTTC
Organism: candidate division TM6 bacterium GW2011_GWF2_32_72; assembly: GCA_945882015.1. Lineage (GTDB taxonomy): Bacteria > Babelota > Babeliae > Babelales > CAIQNR01 > CAMCVM01. Next base: position 19,181 of record CAMCVM010000012.1, on the reverse strand, counting down.
AAATGTATCGTCTTGTTCTTTCGGAGGTTTACAATCAAGGAAATTGAGTGCTTCAAAAAGTTTTAAAAAATCTTGATTTGAAAGACCATTAAGAAAGTTATCACGATTTTGATCCTTTATATATGCAATAACTTGATTAAAAAGTTTTTCACTTTCAATATTTGGTAATGGAATAGGTTCTTCAGAATCTTTTCCTAAAGCTTCAAGTAGATTATCAATAGTAGCAAATTTCTGAAGTGTTTCTGTGCTAATATGGTGCACGCAAGAATTTTTCCCAAAAGTAACAGGAAGAACAGCGGTAATAACTTTTTGTAGTTGCAAACTGCGATCCTCAAGAAATTGTTCAGCTGGAAATGTATTACATGAGCTTATGAGTAAGAGAATTATAAAATTTTTCATGAATTTTTAATTTCAAATTTTATTTTGTGTTATTGGAAAATTAAAGTGTGCTTTATTTTTAAGAATAAGTAAACTGTAATAAAGACTATAAAATTGCTCAAAATTCCTTTTTCAAGTATGGTTAAAGGCAATTAAAACGATTATTTTAGTCAAAGGTTCATGTTATGAACAATAAAAAATTCTATGTTACCACTCCTATTTATTATGCAACAGCAGCACCCCATTTAGGGACTTTGTATTCAACGTTACTTGCTGATGTCGCCGCTCGTTGGCATAAAGTTCAGGCAATTGATACCTTTTTTTTAACCGGTACTGATGAATTTGGTCAAAAAGTTGCTCAAGCTGCACAGCAGGCTGGCAAAGACCCAAAAAGTTTTGTTGATCAATTTATTCCAGCCTACAAAGATTTATGGAAAAAGTATTTGATAGATTACACTCACTTTATCAGAACAACCGATGACTATCATGTCAAAGCGGTGCAGCAATGGATTGCTGATTTGCAAAAAAAAGGTGATATCTACAAAGGCGCATATGAAGGGTGGTACTGTACTCCGTGTGAAACTTTTTTAACAGAAAAAGATTTTGAAGTTGGAACAAAAAATCCATTGTGCACAAGTTGTGAACGTCCAACTGGTTGGGTTTGCGAACCATGCTACTTTTTTAAACTTTCTGCGTATCAAGATGTATTGTTACAATTTTTTCAAGATAATCCAAACTTTATTACGCCCAAAGAACGGGCAGCAGAAGTAGTCAGTTTTGTAAGAAGTGGTTTGCAAGATGTCAGTATTTCACGAACTACCATTAGTTGGGGGGTCCCTTTTCCCGGGGATGAAAAGCATGTGACTTATGTCTGGGCAGATGCACTTAATAATTATATTACCGGAGTTGGGTACGGCCAAGAAGGCAAGCAAGCTGACTTTAAAAAATGGTGGCCAGCTGATATGCAAGTCTTAGGAAAAGATATTGTTCGTTTTCACGCGGTGTATTGGCCAGCGTTTTTAATGGCATCAGGGTTACCATTACCAAAACAGTTATTGGTACATGGCTGGATTAAAATGGGCGATTACAAAATGTCTAAATCACGTGGCAATAGTATTGACCCGCAAAATTTATTGCAAAGTTATGGCGCAGATGCGGTTCGTTATTATTTGACCCGTCAACTTGCCATTACACAAGATGGTCAATTTAGTATTGAAGATTTAGAACAAAAAATTTCATCGGACTTGGCAAATGATTTGGGTAACTTATTGCAACGGACCGAAAGTTTAGCACTTAAATATGATGCTGCAACACTGACTGCGCCGCAAACATGGAGCAATACTTCACAAGCATTATATCAAGCAAGTTTGACTATGATTGAACAGTTTGAAAAAGAGATGGAGCGTGGTTATTTTCATAGTGCGCTCAATCATGTGTGGAAATTTCTGCATGAAAGTAATGCGTATTTTCATAATCAAGAACCATGGAAGTTGATTAAAACAGACAAAGCTGGATTTTTAGAGATTATCAGTGCAACGGTTCATGCTTTAAAAACAGCTGGAATTTTATTGTGGCCTGTTATGCCAGCAAAAATGGAAAGTTTGTTTGAGCGTATTGGATACCAGTTTGAACTTGGTAAAGATCAAGTAGCCCTTTGCAAAATACCTTGGAAAAATACATTTATGTTAACAGGAGGAAACCCTTTGTTTGAAAAACCAGAAGAAAAAAAAGAAACAGTAGCGCCAGAAGTTACTCAGCCGGTTGTGAACTACATAGGGATTGAAGACCTTGCAAAAGTAGAACTTACCGTAGGAACCATTATTGATTGTCAATCGATTCCTGAGTCAGATAAGTTACTTAAACTTTCAGTTGATCTGGGCGAAGCGCAACCTCGTTGTATTTTATCAGGAGTTAAAAGTTCCTATAGTCCAGAACAATTGATTGGAAAACAAGGTGTTTTTGTAACAAATTTAAAACCAAGAATGATGTTGAAAAAATACGAATCTCAAGGCATGATGCTTTTTGTTAAAAATCAAGATGGTCAAATGATCTTTGCTACAACAGAAAAAGAAGTACCTAATGGTAACAAGTTACAGTAAATTATTGTTAATTATAGCTTTGCACCTTAATCTTCTTAATTCTGCAGATCGTAGCTCATTTGAAGAATTAGAAAGGCATGCGTTTATTTGTAACACTTATTTATGTGGACTAACATGTTTAGTTATAGGAAAACCTTTTTGCGGTGTTGGTACTTGTTGTTTAGTAACTGGTTGTTATGCTTGTGTTGCTCCTGTAATTGGGAAAGAAGTAGCAAGATTTATTGATAAGCAACCAGGAAGGGTAAACTTATTAAGACGTTAGAAAATATTATGAATTATACATTTTTTTTAAGTTTGTTACTCATCAATAGTGATATTGTGTCATCAGAAAATCGATGGATTACGGAACAACCAAAAGAAGTTTTAGCCCCCATTTGTTTAGCAGGAATAGGGTTGGGTTGTGTCTCTTGTGCACCTCAATGTGGAGTTTGTTGCGCTGCTTGTACACTTGAAAAAACTTTTTGTGCAGCTGTAATGGAAGCTACAGGTTCAGGTTTATTCTGTTGCTCTTTAGGATGTCTTTTGGCAAACTGTCAGCAATCAAAATAGATAATTTATTGGGTGTATCCGCACTTTTTGTCACTGCATGATAACGTAACGTTACCTGTTTTAAAGTCTGTCTTTTTAAGTAAAGCAGGAAGTTTACATTGTGGGCATGGAGTTTCTTCAATTTCACCAAACAGTGCAAATTTACACTTTGGGTAGTTGCTGCAACCCCAGAATGTTCCGCCACGCCATTTACGTTTAACTACATCGCCGCCATCTTGAGGGCAGGCAAAGCTAGCTTTTTCTTGATGAATATATTTGCATTCTGGATATCCAGAGCACGCAATAAATTTACCAAAACGGCCAATCATTTCACGCATTGGCTTTTTGCATTGTGGGCAGGTAATATCCAGTTCTTGTGGTTTTTCTTTTGCAACTAATTGAATACTGTTATCTTCAGTATTGCGAATAAAATTACTGGTAAAATCACAATGCGGAAATTCAGGACATCCTAAAAATTCACCTGATTTTCCAAAACGAATGATCAATTTACTGTCTTTGCATTGTGGACAATCAACATCGGTTGGTTGTGAAGTTTTACCTGCAACATCGCCTTTGAATGCTTTTAAATCGATCGCAAATTGTTGATAAAATTCATTGAGTAATGCATCGCGGTCAAGCTCTCCAGATTCAATCTTATCAAGATTTTCTTCCATAGAAGCGGTAAATTTTACATTAATAATATGCGGTAAGTTGTCAGAAAGCATTTTGGTGACAGCCATACCAAGTTCTGTTGGAACAAATCGTTTTTTTTCTAAGGTAGTGTATGCTCGAGCGCGAATTGTTTTTAAAATAGTCGCATACGTACTTGGGCGTCCAATACCTTCTTTTTCCATTTCCTTAACCAACGTTGCTTCAGAATAGCGTGGGGGCGGTTGTGTAAAATGTTGTTTCGGTTCTAATTTTTGTAAATTGGTTGCATCTTTTTCTGTCAGCCCTGCTGGTAGTATTGCTTTGCCTTCTGCATCTTCTGCAGATTCTTCTTCCTCATCGACACCATAAACTTTTAAAAATCCATCAAACAACAAGGTTGAACCAGTTGCTTTAAAGCCGTACTTACCACCTTTGATTAATACTTGTCTTTGTGCATATTGCGCAGGTGTCATTTGTGATGCAATAAATCGTTGCCAAATTAACTCATATAATTTTGCTTGGTCAGCAGCAAGGTACTGTTTAATTGATTCTGGTTTCAAGGTAACATCAACAGGACGAACGGCTTCGTGAGCGTCTTGTGTATTAGTTTTTGATTTTTTTGCATACACATTTGCAGAACTTGGAGTGTAATCTTTACCCCATTGTTTTAACACATAATCATGTACTTGTTTTAATGCACTATCAGCAATTCGTAGTGAATCAGTACGCATATAGGTAATTAATGCAACTGGTGAATCACCACCAAGAGTTACACCTTCATATAAATTTTGTGCGACCTTCATTGTTTTTTCAACAGCAAATCCAAGACGATTGTATGCTGCTTGTTGCAAAGTAGAGGTCATAAAAGGAGGCATCGGGTTACGTGCACGTTTTTTATCAGTAATTTTGTCAATGGCAAACTGTTCTTGTTTAATAGCAGCAACATGTTTGTCAGTTGTTTCTTGATTGGTAATTTCTGCTTTTTTACCTGAAATAGTATCAAGTGCAGCAATAACTGTTCCAGCTTGATTTTTAAAGTGGCCAGTAATTGACCAATATTCTTCTGCTTTAAAATCACGAATTGCAAGTTCACGTTCACAAATTAATTTTAAAGCTACCGATTGAACACGGCCAGCTGAAAGCCCCTTGGTAATTTTTTTCCATAAAATAGGGGAAACTTCATACCCAACCCATCTGTCTAAAACACGGCGAGCTTGTTGCGCTGCAACGCGTTGCATATCAATAGTATGAGGGTTTTCAATAGCTTCTACTACGGCAGATTTAGTAATTTCGTTAAAGGCAATACGATGAATTGCAGCCTTATTTTTGCTTACTTTTTGAATTTCTTGGGCAACATGCCAAGCAATAATTTCACCTTCTCGGTCAGGATCTGGTGCTAAATAGACCGCATCAACTGCTCGGGCAGCTTTGCAAAGCTCTGCTATTGTCTTATCCTTGCCCTCTAAAGCAACATATTCAAGTGCTATAGGGTCACGGGTCACCCCCATAGTTTTAGTAGGCAGATCTTTAACATGCCCCATGGTGGACATAATTCTAAAGTCTGAGCCTAAAAACTTTTGAATAGTCTTAATTTTTGCAGGTGATTCTACAATTAACAGTTTTTTCATATGCCCTTCATATCTTGTTTATGCGCTGATCTGGTCAGGTCAATGTAACGTATAAAATAGGATTTTTCAAACCGATTTTATACTCAGCAGTTTTTAAACCAGCTATTATTATTCTTTAGAGTAAGACTAAAAATTGCAAAGAGTCAAATAATGCAATAATTGAAGATTTTTTGAGCTTAAATTGGGTAAGTTATAAAAAACTCTTGAAAAGCTTCTTCCTGATAGGTTATTGTGTAAAAGAGGTTAATCAATTAAAGTAATGGGGGGTGCTATGAAACGCTGGGTGTTATGTGGTCTTTTATTAGGAACTGTCTTTTCGGTCGTTTTTTTACAAGCAAGACGATTTGATTTTAAATCTGCGCAACTTTTTTTAAAGGCGCATCAAGATGCTTTTGAAAAAATGAGAATTAGAACAGAACGTATGAAAGAGCGGATAGATAACAGAGTTTTTTGGTGCAAATGTAAGGTGTATCCACAATGGGTTAAAGAATGTGTTGCTATTGCACTACGTGATGAAATGTTACTTGAACTGAAGCAGTTAAAAGAAGATTTGAAAAATCAGATACTTAACCATCCAACTGCTGATATTGATGACCCTATGGCATTATTTATAGAATCAATGATCAAAAGCATGGAGAGTCAGCTCAAAGAATATAATATGTTGCCGATTGTTGAAAAAGTAGCAGCTAAAAAGGGATAAATCCCTTACTCCTTCCAGCTTCATTTTTTTTTGTTATACTTTATACGTATAAGGTGAATAATAAAAAAGGTGCTGCTCATGAATTGGTCAATTCGATTTGCATATTTTGAGCTTTTATATTGGTTAGTCCCATTATTATTATTAGTGGCGTGGTATCGGCTTAAATATTATCAACAACCCATTTATTGTTTCCCATTAACCCATAAAATTATTGAAAAAGTCGGTATAAAAGCCAGTTGGCGCAATCGACTTTTTTTTGTAACACGTTTTTTAATCATACTTGCTCTTGTTTTATTAATTGCCAGACCTCAAAAAGTTGATCAGCATTCAAAAGTGATTATTGAAGGGATTGATATCATGATGGTGCTGGATGTTTCAGGCAGTATGCAACTGTTTGATGACCCATATGATAAAAAGCAGCGAATCGAAATAGCCAAAGAAGAAGCTATTAATTTTATTAAAAAGCGAAATGACGACCCAATAGGACTGGTTTTTTTTGGAAGAGAAGCAGTTTCCCGTTGTCCTTTAACGCTTGATAAATCTGTTCTTATTAATATTATTCAAGACATTCAATTGGGCGTTATCGATCATGATGGGACCGTTATTTCAAAAGCTTTAATTACTGCTTTGCATCGTCTTAAAAAATCTCAAGCAGTTTCAAAAATCATTATTTTATTAACTGATGGTGAACCTACTTCTGGTGATTTGCATCCTGATGATGTTGTTACGCTTGCCCAGCAGTACGGAGTTAAAATTTATACGATTGGTATAGGTGGGCAGTACGGCGGACTTTATGAACATCCAGCTTATGGCATCAGACAAGCGGGAGTTCCGATTAATCTTAAATTGCTTGAAAAATTTTCACAAGCAACGGCCGGTCGATCTTTTGTTGCAAGTAATCAACAGGAGCTGAATGAAATTTATGCAACCATTAATCAGCTTGAAAAAACAGAACATGAAACCGATGTTTATCATAATTACTATGATATTTTTATACCATTTTTATGGATTGTATTAGTGTTTTTTGTATGTGAACTTTTCTGTTTAACCTTTGTGTGGTTTGCTTTATGAAAAAAACGATAGTAGGTATTACGTGGGCTGCACTTGAGCATGCCTTGTATGTTCTTCCAATAGTAGTAGTAACTGTTATGTGTGTTGTTCTTCTGTTACGTAAAAAAGAGATAATAGCTGGTAAGTTGGTTGCACCTGCATGGCAAGGGATCATTTTAAAGCATTATTCAATACGAAAAAATAAGATTAAAGCATTGTTATTGATTTTTTCTGTGTTATTTATTGCGCTTGCTTTGTTGCGACCGCAATGGGGTACTGTAGAAAAAAAAGTAGCACAAGAAGGCAGAGAGCTTTTTATTGCACTTGATATTTCTCGCAGTATGCTTGCTGCTGATATAAAGCCTGATCGACTTGCTTTTGCAAAAGCCAAAATAAAACGATTATTGCAGTTGCTGCCTTCAGAGCGGGTTAGTTTAGTAGTTTTTTCCGGAGCTGCTGTAGTGCAATGTCCTTTAACGCGTGATGTAAGTTTATTTTCGATGTTTTTAGATTATTTAGATGCAGATACTATTTCTTCTGGAACAACTGCAATTGATCAAGTAATTCTTAAAGTGGTTGATGTTTTTAAACAGTTACCTGCACGTAAAGATAAATTATTGGTAATTTTTACCGATGGTGAAGATTTTTCACATAACTTAGCTCAGATAAAGCAAGAAGCGCAAAAAATAGGATTACATGTTTTTACGTATGGCGTTGGAACTGCGCAAGGAGCACCGATACCAATTATTGATAGTAATGGCCAGGTAAAGGGTTATGAAAAAAATGAACAAGGTAATATTGTTCTTTCTATTTTAAATGAAGGTATTTTGCGATCATTATCAGAGCAAACTGGTGCTCATTATACTGCACCAACACAATCAGATGATGATTTAAAAGAGCTTGTCAGTAGGGTTCAAGCGTATGAAAAAGAAGCATTTGATGACAAAGAACTTGCAACAGAGCAAGAACGGTATCCATACTTTTTAGCAGGAGCATTGGTGTGTCTTTTACTCGAATGGTTATTATGAAGAATTTTTTTTTATTGGCCATCTGTTTTGTTACAACAACTACAGCATTGTTTGATGATTACAAAGCTGCAAAAGCTTATCAAGCAGGAGATTTTCAAAAAGCACAGCAATATTATCAGCAACAATTGGTAAATGACCCATTTAATGGACAACTCTTATTTAATAATGGAGATGTTGCGTATCGATTGGGTAATTATGAACAAGCGTCTGCTTATTTTAATCAAGCCGTAAAACATCTTGACGGAGCTCAATTACAAGAGCAAGCAGCTTATAACGCAGGTAATGCTTACTTTAGAAAGAAAAACTATCAACAAGCGCTTGATGCGTATGAAAAAGCTTTAACGCTTAACCCTGCAAATGAACAGGCGTTACATAATAAAAAAGTTGCACAAGCTGCTTTAGAGCAAGAAAAAAAAGAGCAAGAACAACAACAGGAACAAAATCAGCAGTGTGATAACCCAGACAATAAAAAACAAGATCAACAACAACCAAAAAACGATCAACAAAAAAAATCAGATAATAAACAAGATAATCAAGATTCTAAAGATTCAGAGCCTCATGACCAACAAAAAAAAGATCAGCAGAACCAATCATCAGCCGCGGATAAAAAAACTGGCCTTAATAAAGAAGATCAAAAAGAAGAGAAACAGCAACAGCAAGGGGATGAAAAAGAGCAAAAGCATGATCAAAAAGAAGAGCCCAGTCAAGGACAGCAGGAACTTCAAGGAAAATCGCAAGATGCTCGCTCCCAAGAGAATTCCCAAGCAGATCAAACTCAAGACCAGCAAGGGCAAAGCAGCGATAACAATAAGACCAATCAAAAAGGGCAACCCGATCAAGAAGGGAACGAAGGCAAAAATCATAATGAGTCCTTACAAAAAGATAATCAACAAAAAAAGTCTACTGACAAAGCAGCAAAATCACAACCCTTAGATGCTTCAAAAGTTGAACATGAAAAAGCAGACCAAGAGAGTAATCAACCTGAGTATCAATTAATGGAATATATTGAAAAAGAAGAAAAAAAAGCGGGACGTAAATTGATAAAAACTATGATAAAACAAGGGATGCCAGAAAACTATGGGCAAAAAAATTGGTAAAATATATATTCTTATACTGCTTATTGGATCAGTTTGTTTGATGCAAGCAGAGCCAGCAATTACCTGTTCTGTAATGGATAGTAATGGGCAACAGCTTACACAAGCACAAGTTGGTGTTCCTTTTATCGTAAAAGTGGTTGTTTCTGACACGCAACAAAGAAAACTACCTACCCCCTCTTTAAAAGGGCTAGAGCAATTTGACGTTCAAGGTACACGTAGCCAGATTGGTACAACAGTTTATAATCAAGATGTAACTGTTGCGCAAACTTATTTTATAACGTTGCTTGCTAAAACCGAAGGTGACTATAAAATTGGGCCAGCAACCATTGAAATTGATGGAGCTGTGCTGTCGACAAAACCAATAACGGTTACAGTAGGGCAACAACAAAAAACTCAAGCACAAGATTCTACAACATTTCTGGAAATGAATTTTACAAAAGATCAACCAGTCTATGTTGGACAAACAATTGATTTAAAGATTCGATTTTATTACGTAGATCCAATGTTGCGTCTTGCTGAAATTAATCAACCTACTTTTGAGGATTTTACTGTTTTAAAAGTTGAAGGTCCAGCAACAGGCACAGCCATTGTTAAGGATCAGCAATATCGTTATCTAGAATGGACTGGAAGCGTTATACCTGAACGATCAGGGGTGTTAAAGATTACGCCAACGCAAGCTTTGTATGCTGTTCCTTCAAAGCGTCAAAAAGGATTTGGAATTTTTGATGATTTTAATAGTTTTTTTTCAGGGATTAATCAACAGATGCAAAAAGCTTATTCAAATGGGCTTGAACTTGAAGTGTTACCTATTCCGGAACATACCCCTGCGGTAACAGCTGTTGGTAATTTTATTTCATGTACCGCACAATTGAATAATCAAAAGGCTGGGCAAGGTGAAGCAACGGTTTTGACCTTGGAAATTATTGGTTCAGGTAATTTTGAGCAACTTAAGCATCCACATTTAGTATTGCCAGAGCATCTTATGTTTTATGAATCAACTGCTACCATCAAAAAAGTGCCACAAGGGTATAAGAAATCGTTTGAGTATATTATTCAAGGTTCTCAAGCAGGGACTTATACTATCGATTCACAAATTTTTACTTTTTTTAACCCTTTGCAGAAAACGTTTATTGATTTAAAGACTGAGCCACTTAAACTTATTATCGAAACTATAGCTCATCAACCAGTTATTGTCTCAACGCAGAACAATGATCTTTCTCAAGTGCCTAAAATGACGATTATTAAGCAAGGTATCTGGAAAAAGAGTAATCAATCAGAGCTTTCATTACTTGTGTTTACTTTGTTATTTCTGTTTCCGTTAATGCTTTATGGTATTTTATTTTTCAAGCAAAGACGTGATGCGTATTTTTTGAAAAATGCACCTGAGTTGCGCTATCAAAATGCGTTTAAACAAGCTCGAAATACTTTAAGTAAAGCGCGCGCAGGGCAGTATGATGTGCAAGTGTACCATATTTTTATAGAGCTTTTTGCTGCTCGTCTTAAAAAAGCACCTTCAGAAATTTCAGAGGAATTAATTGAAGCAACACTGCGCAATGCCAACATTAAACCAGAAGATTTGATTAAGTGGCGTTTATTATTTGCTCATATGACAGAGCAAGCATTTTCTTCATATGGTACACAAGAACGTAATGATGGGTTATTTAATCAAGCATTTTATTGGCTTAGTCAATTGGAAAAATTATTATGAACGTATGTAAACTATTTTTTTTAGTAGCAATTTTTGGTAATTATTCACTGTATCCAGCTAAACAGTGGGAACAATTTTTAAGAGCAAACCAAGCATTTGAAAATTCAGATGTTCAATTAGCGTTAAAAGAGTATCAAGAAATTCCAGATAAAGGCCCGATCATTTTTTATAATATTGCCTTATGCTATAAACAACTGAACAATCCTTTTGATGCATTAGTAGCATTCAAGCAAGCTCAAAAACAAGCAGATTTAAAATTATTTAATCTTGTAACTACCCAAATTGAACAGCTTGAAAATCACTTTGCAAAACCGCATGATACAACGTTTATGGCGTATGCAAAATGGTGTAGAGCTATTTTTTCATTACTATTGGTGCAACTTGTTTTTTTATCTGCCTGGTGGGCTTTTTTAATAGTTTTATATTGGGTCAACAGCACCTATAAAAAAATTATTCAATTTTTTTTGTTATTACTCTTAATTGTGAGTGGTTCAATAGGAGCTTGTTTATTATATGTTAAGCATACTCATAAAGGGCTGATAAAAGAGACAGCATCAGTATTTGTTGGCCCTGATTCTTCCTTTAATACACTCACCACTTTAACGCAAGCAGATCAAATTCAGATTCACAGTTTGCAAGATGAGTGGTATAAAATACAGTATGATAATAAGGTTGGGTGGATTCAAGCTTCAAAAGTTATAAAAATTGATTGAGATAAAGCAATGCTCTACAAACAGTTATTCAAGCAGCTACACAAACTTTCTCAAGGGCAGCTGTATGGTTTTATTTTTGGGTTATTTGTCAGTAGTATTCTTTTTTTATTTATTCTGGAATATCGTAAATTTTGTGCGTTTTCCGCAGAATTACTTGAGTTAAAAGAAGAATATCGCGTATATACCAATACCCTTAAAAAGACATTAGAAGAAGAAACTCTTAAATCTGGCCAGCAACTGACTGATAAAAAAAAAAAAGATGAAGAACTCTTAGAACCGATTTTTATGACGGTTAATCGTGATACCGATTATTTGCTAGAAAATGCATTAGCATTTGCAAAAGAACAGCATCTTAAAGAATCGGTTGAACGCTTATATGATGTAACAGAGTGGGAAAAAATGCTATTGTCTGCTGGTAAAAAGCGTGTAAAGCATCCAAGAAAACGTTTTGTTGCAGCGCCAGCTCGTATTCCAAAAGTTCCATCAAATGAACCAAAAGATTTTATTTTTTCTTGGCCGATTGATCGTGAAAATTTTTGGTTAAGTTCTCTGTTTGGACCACGAAGAACAAAAAAGAGAGGACTGAGGTTTCATTATGGCATTGACATGGCTGCTCACAAAGGAACTCCGGTCAAAGCTGCTGCAAGTGGAATCGTTTTAGAGTCTTACTGGAACAGTGGCTATGGGAACACTATTGTAGTTGCTCATAATAGAAAGTATAAGACTCGATATGCGCATCTGCATAAAAGAAAAGTAAGAGTAGGGCAAAAAGTAACCAGAGGAGAAGTGATAGGAATAGTTGGTGATACCGGTTTGATTATAAAAAAAGGACATGACGGTTCACATTTGCATTTTGAAGTGTATGCTTTTGGTAGACAAATTAATCCGCTTTCAGTTTTAGCATAAGGACAACAATGAAAAAAATACGTGCGTTTATTACTTGGTGGAATCGCCCTGGAAAATCTTTAATAGCAGAATATGTACAAGCGTTTATTGTGATTGTGCCTCTTGCTTTTATTATTCGTACATGGGGATACGGCCTTTATAAAGTCCCAACTGGTTCAATGGAAACAACCTTGCTTATTGGAGAAAGCTTTGTTTCTGACAAGTTTACCTATAGTTTTTTACGTAAACCGCAACGTGGTGAAATTATAGCATTTAACGAACCTGAAACAGAAAAATTTAAGTACTCTGAAAATTATTTTAAAAATTTGTGGCAGCGGTATGTTTGGGGTCCAGAAAATTGGACTAAGCGGGTAATTGGTTTACCTGGAGAACATATTCAAGGCAAGATAGAAGATGGTCGTCCGGTTGTTTATATTAATGGGGTCAAATTTGAAGAGCCATATGTTAATCAGTATCCATTAATTTATACGGGTGATTATGATCATCCTCGTAGTTATCATCCTGATTATTCGTATGAAAAACAACCCTTTTATCGTATGGATGGGTTTAAAGTTCGGCAAATAAAGCGTATTTTAGAAGAGCATTCAATGCCGGCAGAACGTATTTCTGGAACACCTTTAGTTGGAGCTGGCGGTTCTGATATCTATGATGTTTATCTAAAAAGCAAAGATAAAGATGGAATTGATGAATACTGGGTTATGGGAGACAATCGTTTAGGTAGCAGTGATTCACGCTCATTTGGAAAGCTTAATGGTGACTTGATTCATGGAAGAATTTTAGTAAGATTGTTTTCAGTTGACTCAAATTACAGTTGGTTGATTTTCGATTTGTTAGCTAACCCACTTGATTTTTGGACAAGAGTTCGTTGGTCACGTTGGTTTCAGTGGGTGTATTGAGCTAAAATTTGTGTAAAAAATTTGGCAGAGATCTTGTTTTGTGATAGAGTAATTGCGTTTTGTAATTGATAAAGGAGAATCGAATAATGTTTAAATATGGAAATCGCACCTTGGCTTTGTTATCAGTTGGTGGTTTTTGCCTTGCTTTATTGTCAGGCTGTTCTTGGTTTGAATCAAACAAAGAAAAAACTCCAGCTTTATATTTAGTCAATGTTTTGGATAAGCCGTTTTTTGATGATTGTCATATTCCTGGTTCTTTGAATGTTTCTATGATGGACATAAAAAATGTTGCACAAAGCTGGTCAAAATCTGCAGATGTGGTAATTTATTGTTCTAACTATAGCTGTGAAGCTTCAACACACTGTTGCAAGATGTTACAAACTATGGGCTTTGAAAAAGTTTGGGACTACGAAGAAGGTATGGCAGGTTGGTATCAGGCTCATGTAAAAGATCCCGTAGCCTATCCAATTGTAGGAGAAGCCCAACAGCCTTATTTAACTATGGAAAATAAGCCATTAGTTGAAACAGCCCAAGCTGAAACTGCTGTGAAAAAAATCACAACAGAGCAACTCAAAGAGTTAATCAATAGTTGTGCAGATGAAGGCAAAAAGCATAGCTGTAGTTGCTGCTAAAAATTTACTTGTTGGCGGCATAGCCAAGTGGTAAGGCAGGGGTCTGCAAAACCCCCACCCCCGGTTCAAATCCGGGTGCCGCCTTGTTTTTTTGAAATTGTTTAAAGTTTTTTATGCCGGGATGGCGGAATAGGTAGACGCAAAGGACTTAAAATCCTTCGGGTATATATACCTGTGCCGGTTCGAGTCCGGCTCTCGGCATAAAATAAAAAAAGAGTGTTGTTTACAGATTTTATCAAATTTACTTAAAAAATAAGCTTGACAAAATTTTATTACCTAATAGTTTACTGATTTAGTACTAGCTGTGTTTGCCATTAGGTGATTGTATTAAGATTTTTACTAAGTACGCAAAAGGAAAATTAAAATGAATAAGGCAATGTTAGTAGAAAGCATGGCTAAAATTACCAAGCTACCTAAGGCAACATGCAAAGAATGTTTGGAAGCATTTGTGTCAAGTGTTGGTAGTGCATTAAAACATGGCAAAACAGTTGTTTTGACAGGTTTTGGTACTTACCAAGTGATTCGTCGCAAAACCAGAGTAGGGATTAACCCAGCGACTGGTAAAAAAATGCAAATTCCAAGCAAAAAAGTTCCTAAGTTTAGACCAGGTAAAGCTTTAAGAGCTTTAGTAAGTTAATAACTTAGAAATCGATTTAAAGAGGGGCGGATTTCCGCCTCTCTTTTTTTGTCTATTTTTTCTTGATTTGTTTCTAAAAAAGGCATTACGCTTAATTTTGTAGTTTGATGAAGTTTTGATAAAAAGGATTATAAGAATGAATACTGAAACTGTTCCGACAACTGTTCAAACAAGCTTTATAGATCAGATTAAAAATTTTGATACTCAAGCGATATGGCAAACAATAAAATCATATCAGATTGATTGGATACAACTAGGAGCTTCTTTTGGTATTGGTGTTTTAACTGGGTATCTTTGTAAAAAGTATTTAAAGACTTTTTTAATGGTGGTTGCTGCAGGAGTAGTAATTGTTGCAACACTTGATTATGTACATTTAGTCCATATTGACTGGGATCATTTACAGAATATGATTGGAATTGCTCCTACTCAAGAATCATTGAATAATCTTTTTCAGCTTTCTTTGGCATGGATTAAAAGTAATATTCAGGTAACGGTAAGTTTTGCAGTTGGTTTTACAATAGGATATAAAGTAATTTAAGGAATTAGATGGCAAAAACATTTCAAGATAAACTGTGTGAGATTTTCGTTACTCAAAAAGTAATGAATCAAGCAATGGTAGAAAAGATCAATAATGATTTTAAAAATTCTTCAAAAGTATCATTTGAGGAATTTTTGATAACAGAAAAAATTATTACTAAAAAAAACCTTTTAGCTGCCCTTGCAACCTATTATGGGGTTCCTTCTTTTGATGTTTTAAGCGATTCATTTGATAAAGATCTTTTAATGGAGTTCCCTCAGGATGTTCTAGTTCGCTATCGTTTTGTGCCTTTAAAACGAGAGAATGACACATTAATTATTGTTGCAAGTCAGCCTAATAACCAAGAACTTTTACCAGAGCTAGCAGAATACGTTTCTGACGAAATTCAATTATATGTAGGGATACGGTCTGATATTATCGATGTTATTATGGAACATTATCAAGATTCATTAGGTGATGGCTCATATCAAGATGAAGATGAGTCTGATGATCTATTTCAAGATGAAGAAGATCTTTTTAATCATGGCACCGATGCATTAGATGAGCAAGATGAAAATTACGAATAATTTAAATTAATTGAAAAATTTATAAATCTGAGTGATTCTTGAATAGCAAAATTTTTATTCAAGGAGTAGTCATGAATTATTTTAAATTATTGGTATTTTGTTTACTGTCTTCAGCTTTTACTTTTGCAATGGAAAACCCTCATGAATCATCTGATTGGGCTCAATTGGTTAAGCAGCAAGCAGCTATAGAAGCAGCAAAAGACTTTTTACGGCAAGAGCTTGATACCGGTGAAGAAGGAGTCTTATGTTCCCAGTTTAAAGGAGCAGGTTTTACTGTTAAAGAAACTTATTATAAAAAACTTGATTTTACAACTAAACAGCTTTTGCAAGCTCATCGGCAGTTGATGGAGGAACGATTAGAAGAAGCTCGTCAGCAATTGGTTAAGGAACAAGCAAAAATTTTAAAAGCTTCCCGAAAAAGACCGTATACAGAAATATAAGCCTTATTGTTCGCTGACTTTAAACATCGCTTCCTTATTTTGTTAAATATACAAAATTGATTTTTTTGATAGACTATAAATGCCTCTATATCAATCTATGAAGGTATTTTATGTTATCTGTTCAAAACCTTTCAGTTTCAGTTAATAATCAAGAAATCATTCAAAACCTTTCTTGTTTTATTAAACAGGGTTCAATTACTGTTTGTATGGGGCCTAATGGTTCTGGTAAAAGTTCTTTAGCTTATGCCTTAGCAGGGCATCCAAGTTATCTGATTACTGGGGGCCAAATTAGTTTTAGCGATACTATGATTCATGCTATAACTCCTGACAAACGAGCCAGATTAGGAATTTTTTTAAGCCAGCAATATCCGCCTGCATTGCCAGGTGTAACCATTGAAAGCTTGTTAAAAGAAAGTTTTAGAGCGTTATACCCACAGTTTGATAATGCTGTGTTCCAAGCAAGACTTAAAAATGCATTGCAGGTATTGCAACTTGAAGAATTGGTGTTGCAACGTGCTGTGCATGACGGTTTTTCTGGTGGGCAAAAAAAGCGATGCGAATTGTTACAGCTTTTGGTGTTGCAGCCACAATTAGCTATTCTTGATGAAATCGATTCTGGACTTGATGTTGACAGCTTGCAGTTAATTGGTACTGCATTGCAGCAGTTTAAAAAAGACAATCCTGCCAGTTCTTTGTTGATTATTACTCATTATCAAAAATTATTAGAGTATCTTGTGCCTGATCAAGTACTGGTTGTGCAACACGGCAAGCTGGTAAAAACTGGTGGCCCCGATTTAATTGAAGTGATTAATAAAGGCGGCTATGAACAGTTCAGTTAAGCATGTTTCAAAATTTGTAGCGCGACTAGGTCTTAATCAAGCAATTGTTCAAGAACTTTCTGCCCAAAAAAAAGAACCAGAATGGATGTTGAATTTTCGACTGAAAGCATTAGAAATTTTTGAAAAAAAAGCATTACCAAGTTGGGGGCCAGATCTTTCTGAACTTGATATTCATGATATTCATTATTATGTAAAATCACTTGAAAAGGAACAACGTTCTTGGTCTGATGTGCCTGATTCGATTAAAGAGACTTTTGATGCATTAGGTATTTTAAAAGCAGAACAACAAGTGCTTGCGGGAGTGGGTGCTCAATATGAATCAGAAGTGGTGTACAAAAGTTTACAAAAACAATGGTCAGATCTTGGGGTGATATTTTGCTCAATGGACAATGCTGTTCGTGATTATCCTGATTTGGTAAAACAGTATTTTGCAACAGTGATTCCGGCTCATGACAATAAATTTGCAGCACTCAATAGTGCAGTCTGGAGCGGTGGAAGCTTTGTGTATATTCCTGAAAATGTTCATGTTACCATGCCTTTACAAGCGTACTTTAGGATTGATCAACCAAAAATGGGACAATTTGAAAGAACTTTAATTATTGCACGACCAGGAAGTTCAGTGACCTATGTTGAAGGGTGCTCTGCTCCGGTGCATCGTTCAAATTCATTGCATAGTGCTGTTGTTGAATTAATTGCCCAAGAAGGGTCGTATATTCGTTACACTACCATTCAAAACTGGTCAAAAAATGTCTATAACTTGGTGACTAAGCGTGCTGTTGCATATCGTAACGCATCAGTAGATTGGGTTGATGGGAACTTTGGAAGCAAAGTAACCATGAAATATCCGTGCGTTGTTTTAAAAGAAGAGGGTGCAAAGGGGCAAGTTATTTCAATTGGCGTTGCTGGAAAAGGGCAAGTACAAGATACCGGCGCAAAAATGATTCATTTGGCACCTAAAACATCATCACATATTATTGCAAAATCGATCAGCAAAGATGGCGGAAGTGCGATTTATCGGGGACTGGTTAAAGTGAGTAAAGCAGCACAGCAAGTAAAAGTCAGAACACAATGTGATGCATTATTGCTTGATAAAACTGCAACTTCACAAACCTATCCAACCATTGATGTTGCGCATAATAACGTAGACATTAGTCACGAAGCAACGGTCAGCAGATTAAATGATGAGCAACTTTTTTATCTGATGTCCCGTGGAATTACTGCACAAGCGGCAAGTGCCTTAATGATTAACGGTTTTATTCAAATTTTTGTTGATGAACTGCCCATGGAATATGCGCTTGAAATTAATCGCTTGATTGCCCATGAAATGGAAGGTTCAGTTGGTTAAAAATTATCATATTGAAAAACATCAAAACAGAGTCATTACGGTTGAACCTCATGTTGATCAACTAGAAATTATTGCACAAGAGGGTTCTCAGGTAACCTGTTATTTTGCTTTAACCAATTTTAAAGATTCAAGAATAATTTCTATTACTTGTATTGCTTTGCGTAATGCTGAAATTAAACTATACGGTCAAGTTAAAGAACAATCTGATCACAATCTTGAATGTACTATAGAATGTATTTTGCAAGAACAAGGCTCAGCTATTAGCGTATCATTATTAACACAAGTTGGTGGTGCTGCCCAACAAGTTATTACCACAAAACAAATTCATAGAGCACCTGATACACAAAGTGCCATGAGAATAAGATCAGTAGTCGAGGATCGATCACATCATGCTTATACCGCTTTAATTCGCTTAGAAAAAGAGTCGTTAAGAGCAGATGCCACACAAGAAAATAAGATTCTTTTGTTGTCGCCAACCGCCCATGCAACTTCAGAGCCAACGTTAGAAATTTTGCATGATAATGTACAATGTGGACATGGGACAGCAATCTCATCACTTGATCCAGAGCAACTATTTTATCTTGCAGTTCGCGGTCTTGAACCTATCCAAGCTCAAAATGTTTTAGTTAAAGCTTTTTTAAGTCATCAATAAGTTAGGGGCTGGCATAGTTAAGTAAAAAAAACTATGCTGGAAACATGTTAAAAAGAAAAAGAAAAATAACTAAAAAACAAATAGATAAATTGATAGAGCACTTTGTGGCTGGAACAACTGCAAGAACAGCAGCAGAGCTGGTAGGAGTTA
>CAMCVM010000011.1 GCA_945882015.1 candidate division TM6 bacterium GW2011_GWF2_32_72 | reverse complement strand
TAATTTTCAATACCTAAAAAAGTGCCTTCTTGTGGAATTAAAAAGGCAAGATCAGGGTTTTTAACTAATGTCTTCCAAATAAAGTTGCTTCCTACCAATACCATTGAACAGTTACCTGATTCCAATAAAAAGTCTCCACGAAAATCGGTATATGCTTCAACATATCTTTTTTGGTTTACTAAAAGTTCTTTAATTTCTAGCTGTTCTTTTTGATTAATAGGACGTAATTGGCCATATTTGTAATAGATAGCAAGACCAATCAGTTCACGGCTATCATTAATCAGTCCCATATTTTTTGGCATAAAAGCTGGGTCAAAAACAGTCTTCCAGCTTGCCGGAGGCAACCCGTTTTTAAAATATTTTTTATTAATACCAAGACCCAAAACATACCAGTCTTGTGGAATTGAGTAATCATTCTCTGGATCAAAATAATAGCCTAACAACTTAGGGTTAAGTTTATCATAAAAGTTGAGTTTACTCTTATCAAGTTTTTTAAGTTGTTTATGCTTAATTAAAAAATCAACTACATAGTCAGAAGGGGAAATCAAATCGTACCCTTTTGAATCGGTTGCTAATAATTTTGCAATCAATTCTTCATTTCCACCAAAATAGGTAACATTAACTTTAATACCGGTTTTTTGCTCAAACTCTTTAAAAAATTTTGGATCAATAACACCTGACCATAAAAAAACATTGATCGATTTTTTATCTGCTCTTTGTGTTAAAAGGGGCAAAAACAAGAAAGTAAATAAAATTGCAACCCAACCACAAATGGCGGCTAATCGAAAAAAAAGTCTATTTACCATACATTATCTTTTGTTTTAAGCGAACAGAAAATCATGACTAAAATACTACTAATAACCAACATAAAGGTTGCCAGGGCATTAACTACTGGCGAAACACCAGAACGAATCATAGAAAAAATATACAATGAAAGTGTTTGCGCAGATGAACCGGCACAAAAAAAGGCAATTAAAAAATCATCAAGCGATATAATAAAAATTAACAGACCGGCTGCTACTAAGGCAGGACGTAAAAGCGGAAGTACAATTTTAAAAAATGTTTCAGAATGGGTTGCCCCTAAACTTAACGAAGCTTCAATAATTCGTTGATCAAGAGTTTGGAATCTTCCATAAATAATAGGAATGGCATATCCAAGGCCCAATAACGTGTGCCCAACAATTAAAGACGTCAGCCCCAATGGTGCATTAAAGAATATAAAAAAGCTCAACAGCCCAACTGCAACCACAATTTCAGGCACTACCAAATTAGGATAAAAAATCCCCATTAATCCGGTTAATTTGTTTTTAGAAGCCCAAACAACAAATAGAAGTCCTAAAACAAGGCTTAAAGTAACTGCCGATATGCCTACAATAAATGAGTTCATTGCTGCAGCCCAAATTTCTGATGAACTAAACAGCTCAATATACCAGCGCCATGAAAAACCTACCCAACGATAGGGAAACATAACTTTATTAAAAGAAAAAACCATGAGCACAATTAAAGGCACATATAAAAAAAGATAGGTCAAGCCAACCCAGATGGGCAAAAATAGTTGTGAAATTGATTGCCATAAACTACGCATTGTTACTGTCCCTGCTGATTAAACTGTGAATAACAAACATACATAACAACAACAAGACCAATAAAACGGTTGCCAAACAGGTGAAAGCTGAACCCATAGCAACATTACGAACGGTTAAAAAATAGTGCGTAATAACAGAACCGATATATAAATCTTTGTCACCACCTAATAAAGCAGGCACTACAAAATCGCCAAACGAAGGTATAAAAACTAATAATGCTCCTGTTTGAATCCCTGAAAGCGTCAAAGGCACAGTTATTTTAAAAAATGTTTGTAAATCAGTTGCTCCAAGATCACTTGATGCTTCTAACAGTTTTAAATCAAGTCGTTCAAAAGCACTGTAAAGTGGTAAAATCATAAAAGGCAAATAACAATAAAACATCCCGCAATGAACTGCTATTTTAGTATTCATCATAGCAATCGGTTCGGTAATAAAACCTGCCCATAATAATAATGAATTGACCAGACCGTCATTTTCAAGTAAAAAATACCACGCATACACGAGCAATAAAAAATTTGTCCAAAAAGGAAGTACTAACAATGCAAAGCAAAATGATTTCCATCGCTTTACTTTAACAGCCAAATAATAAGCAACCGGATACGCAATCAGCAAACAAATTACAACTGTGGTACTTGCTAAAAAAAAAGATCTAAAAATAATTTTAAGATAAATGGAATTACACAATGTACGGTAATGTTCCAAGGTAAAACGGAACGATTCTGTTGCGGCATCATGCTTTATAAAGCTGGTTACAATCAGGAAAAAGAATGGGATATAGAAAAAAAGTACTTGCCATAAAAGAGCTGGGATACCCCAAAAAAAAGATCCCCATCCAACTGATGCTACTTTTTTTTCCATGAATTTTATCTTTCAAGCAAAATTGCGTTTTCTTTTTGCCAATGTAAATAGACTTGATCATCATAATCTATTTTTTCTTTTGGAAAATGTTCTTCGTTTTGTTCAAACACTTGAATAATTGCATCATTGTTAAGTCGTACATTATATTGCGTTGCAGGACCATGATAAACAATTGCTTCTACTTTTCCAATAACATAATTTGCAAATTTTTCATCTTTGGTCTTTCCAATCCAAATCTTTTCTGGACGGATTCCCATTAATAACTCTTTGTTCTCTTCCATCCATTCGTAACGAGCAGAAATATAAACAGAAAATTTACCCAATCCCTTTACTTCAAAATAGGAATCAGATCCAATGGTAAGCAACTTCCCTCCGAACAAATTCATCTTACCCACAAAGGTTGCTACAAATGATGATGCTGGAAATTCATAAATCTGTTGTGGAGTTCCAATTTGTTCTATTTGACCATCATGATTCAAAATTGCCATTTGATCTGCAACGGTCAATGCTTCTGTTTGATCGTGTGTTACATAAACAAAGGTGGTTTTTAAAGTTTCTTGCAGATCAATTAACTCAATCAACATCCGTTCTCGGAGTTTTAAATCAAGCGCTGCAAGTGGCTCGTCCAATAATAAAACTTCTGGTTCATTAATAATAGCCCGTGCAATTGCAACTCGCTGTTGTTGTCCACCAGAAAGCTGTGCAATTGATTTATACATGTGCGATTCAAGACGGACAGCGCGTAATACTTTAACTACCCGTTGTTTAATAAAATCTGCATCTAATTTTTTAATAGTCAAAGAATAAGCAACATTGTCAAACACATTCATGTGCGGAAACAATGCATAATTTTGAAACACCGTACTGACACGTCGTTGGTAAATAGGCAAATGAGTAATATTAGTGTCACCAATCATAATAGTTCCACTGTCAGGAGTTTCAAAGCCGCCTATTAAACGAAGTACTGTTGTTTTACCGCATCCACTGGGCCCGAGTAATGCAAAAAATTTACCTTCAGGCACGGTTAGACAAAAATTGTCTAAGATAACTTCTCCATCATATGATTTACAAATATCTTTAAGATGAATTGTTTTAATCAACAGCGTTTACCTTTACCTTTTGCAAAATACATAGGAACTACCACATCTGACATAGTACATGGAAAAACAACTGCAAAAATCAATGATAAAAATAGTGGCCCCATGTGACCTTGCCAACTTCCAAAACCATGAGAAACCATATACAACAATGAAGCAACAGAAGAAACAAAAATATGTGCAAAATGTGACCATACAGAGTAGTACCCTTGCATTTCTTCTGGATGTTGCGACAAGACCCATCCATTAATCATACCAATTACTAAAAATGGTAATACATTATGAAGTTCTGAAACAAAACAAATATGTAGCCTCATAGGAACGCCAAGAACCATACCACAAATATACGGTAACAAAATATCTGAAAGTACACAGAAAATAATAGTTGAAGATGCACCTATGACGATACCTTTTAAAAGATTTTTTGAAAATCTAAAGTACGTCAACATGACTCCGGTTGCTGCAAACACAATATGTAAAAAATGGAAAGTATGAAAAAGTACATGAGCACCTTCTTGCACTACTTCACGAGTTGCACCAAATGAGAAATAGTCCATAATTGCAACACCAATAAAACCCAAAGCAACAGAAAAAACGCCATATGGAAAATGTGTCATAAGCTCAGTCTTTAAATCACCACATTGATGACCTGCGCCATGTTGATGCTCGTGCAATAAATCTTTTTTAAGCATGATATAAACCTTTTTATAATATAAGTCCTGAAAACCCCATGTTCATACTATAAAACGTTTTATAGCCTAAAGCAAAAAATAATGGTTAAAAAGCATGACCAAAGGTTAAAAACCAAGCGTAAGCGGTATCTTCGGGAAACGGTTTTTGCCATTTCCAGCCAATATCAAATCGAATTGGACCTAACGAAGTTTGATAACGAAGCCCAAAGCCTGTTGCTGCTAAATTGTTATTTCCATAACTGACATGACTAATATCTTCAACCAAAACACCAAAATCTTGAAAAACAACCGTATCAAACTTTTGAAAAAGAGGAATTCTCACCTCAAAATTCATATTCACCATCGACTTGCCCCCTTGAGCAACTCGCTGAGTCTTTCCATCTGCTTCAATAATAGTTCCTAACGGAGGACACGCATCTGGTAAGTAGCCGCGCAAAGAGTTTGCTCCGCCTAAATAAAAACGCTCAGGAGGCATAATTTTACTAAAGGTTTCTTTAAAAATATGGCCAAATCTGACTCTTGCCCCAAAAATAATTTTAGTATCTTTAATCAGCGGGAAAAACATTCCCTGCTCAATTAACATTTTTACAAAATAAGAACTTGAGGTTAAAGGAAACATCCCTTTAATAGATCCTGCTATAAATAATCCTTTAGTTGGATTGAGCTTGTCATCTAAAAAGTCGATAAACATGCTTGGTTCAATAAAAAAATAAGGAACTTTTTTACTAATCAAATCAGTTTTAAAATTAATTGCTTCTGCCAGTTCTTCTGAAATATCTTTTGTTTCCATCCATTCAGTGCCACAGGTAAAACTGGTATTAGTGTGACGTGTTTGGCTGGCAATATTGATCAACAATCCCTCTTGTGTGACTTTATACAATGTTTTACGTGAACCTGCTGCAAGTGGTTGCGTATACTTGTTGGCATACAGTTTAAACGTTGCAATTAAAGGAACAGTAATAACTATAGGAAAGCGGTAAAAAATATCTGCTTTGCGTTCAAAAAGTGTCAAGTCAGTATCGATGCGAAGCATGTCAGCTCTTCCTGTTGGATTACGCCACAAGGCTGATCCACCAATTTTGTAGGTTGAACCTTTTTTAAGTGCAAAATTTTCACTCACTTGTTGAAAGCCAAGGCGAGCCCTTATTTCAAACGGATCGTCATCTTGCAAATAGACAATCATGTCACGATGCTCTTGATCAACGCCTTGAACAGGATACATTTGAATTTGTTTAAAAACATCCAACTCTTTCAGTCGTGCATAACCAAGCTGTAAACGGTCTTTGCTCCATACTTTTTCTTCTTTGCTATCAATAATATCTTTAATAAGAGTGTGCCCCACTTTTGAAGCCCCTTTTAAAAGAACTTTGCCACATGTTACAATCTGATCAGCTTTGATCAACCAGGTCAACGTGACATCGGAACCTTCTGTCTGAAATGATGGTTCAACCTTAACAGACAAATATCCTTGTTTTTTAAAATAACCAACTAACCAATCATGCTGCTCTTTAATTAATCCTTTATCAAAAGCAAGAGGCCTTTGCGCTAATTTTTTCAAACGAGTAAATGGTCCTTTTTCTAAAAGCTCTGGAAATTTTTCTATCACAACGGCTTTAAGGAATCTTTGCTTACCTTCATCAATACTGATAATCAATTTATAATGCTGCTGATCATCTAAAGGTTCATAACTCTTTTTTACAATTGTAGCATCCCAAAAGCCGTTTTGAACATAATACTCTAAAAGATTTTCTGTTGCTTGTTTAATCTGAGAAGCATCAAAAAAATGTTTTTTTGAAAATCGAGCAAAAAAAAGTTTTTGTATCTTTTTAGGATCAAAAACTGTCATCCCTTTATATTCAATATGATTAATAATGGCTCTTTTTCCTTCATTAATCATAAAGTAAAGTTTGCCTTCTTCTGGTTCTTCTGATTGAATTTCAGCAGACCAAAAACCTTTTTTATGGTAGTGCGTTTTAATATCCTGGGCAATTAATGAAACAGGCAATATCCCTAGAGCATCCCCAAACCTATTAATTAAACCCATAATTTCTTTATAGGTTAAAAAATTATTTCCCAAAATAGTAATCTCTCTATTTTTAGAAAGAGTAATAACAAATTCTAAAGAAACTTTACTGTTGTGCTGATCAAGCGTTTCATACAGTTTAATTTTTACATCAACATACCCTTGATCTACTAAATATTCTTGGAGCAATTTTGTTTGTTGATCTATTAACTGCGTGTCATATGGTTTTTTCTGCAAGCCTTTGTACAATTTTTTTGTAAGCGCCTGGTAAAGTTGATCACTTTGCAGTCTTTGAGCACCATATAATTGAACTTGTGCTTCATTAATAGTAAATCGAGACCCTTTGTTTACCTTCAGAATAACTTTACAATGCCTTCTGCTCTCTTTTTTTATAATTTTTGAAGAAATTTCAACGGATTTATATCCCTTTTGCTCAAAAATTTCTTGTAATTTTTCAACTGATTGGTTGTGCTTTTCTTGTTCAAAACGGTCACCTGCCTGCATTTCATAATATTGCAAGTAATGCGTTGATCCAAAAGGGATCCCTTTAATTTTGACATCAGCTAAAATCCAAACTTCATTAAGCTCAATTTTTAAAATATTATCAACCAACTTACAATTAACCGTTTGCACTTGGCCGGTTTCATACAAATAACCAATCAATTCCTGTAATTGTTGACAACGTGCCGTGCTTTTAAGCTTAATTCCTGATAAATACAAGAGCTCCTGCCTTGAAATCCGAACCTTTTGATTAACCATTTGAATATCATCAACATAGAATGGTTCAGTGCAATGCTCTTGTAGAGTTTGCAAAATAAGCTCTTTTGAATGTTTAAAATCTAAAAAACAGTCAAAAGATTGGGTAACAATGGTTTTGTGTCCCAATAAAACTATCAGTAATAAGCTTAAAAACCGCATAACAATCCTTTGCACTCCATTAATTAAAAAGAGTCTAACAAGAAAGAGCTTAAAAGCCCAGCTCGGACCCATTTTTCTTACTCGCAAAATTAAGGTATACTATGATTGAATCAAGTAATGCAAAACTTTTAAATGGAGTTTTTATGAATTATAAATTATTATTTTTATCTTTTTTACTAGCAGCAACAAATAATACTTTTTCTGCTTCGACCCAAGATCCAGTTGACATAACATCAGAACAATACAGGCTCAAAATCCAAAAATACAATACCCAAGCAGCTGCTGATAGGCTTGAACAACTATCAATTGTTGCAGAACTTTTTGGCCATAAAGATGATGTATTGTTTACTCAACGTTCTTCCTTGCAGCAAAAAATAAAAACGGATGCACAAAGATTATACATCTTATTGAATAATCATGGCCCTTTAACAGAACTTATAACGCCTTATTCAGGACCTGCTGACTTTGACTTAACAAATCAAAAAGGGTTTTGTCCCGTTAGAAACTTTATGCAATCAACCTGGGAAACAATAGGCATTTTAAGTACTAATTTAGAACATGCTCAACAAAAAGAACTACTTACACCAGAAGGACTTAGTATACTCAATCTTGAACAACCAGTTTTAAAAGAAGTTGCAACTATGTTCGAGCAAAATAGTGCCTATGCTTCTCGCTTTTCCTTTAATTTTGAATAATTGCAAAAATGCTGTATACTAGCATTAGTTAAGGTTATTAGGATTATAACAAAGGCAAACATGTATCTTAAATATTTCTTTTTTGTTTCTTTACTTCTAAGCTTCAATGGCAATTGCAATATTGAATCATCTACTTATGAATCCCCAGCTGAAAACAGAATATTTTCTACCACAGCTAACGATATAAAAATTTTGATAGATTTTATCCAATCTCTTGAAATAGAAAAAGATCCTCAACTTATGGGGGTTGAAAACAACTGTTATAGTTGTCGATTAGATTACAAATACAGTTCTTCTAGCGAAAAATATCAAATCGTTTTAGCGCGAGCAACTATGCATGGATCAGTCCAGGGCTGCCTTTATGAGCTTAATCTTTTAATTAAAAAATATACATTAGACTTAATAGTACTTTTATTAGATGATTACGAAAACTTATATAATCGTCACAAAATAGATTTTTTAAATCTTCAAGATACTGCTGCGCTTTTAAAAGATTTAAAAATTATCTTTTCTAAACTCCATTACGACTTACCTCATTACGTCTTCTGCTCTCATTATTATAGTTTACCAGTACAAAAAGAATGCCTTGAAATTTCATCTATTCTTCGTAACCTTGCCTCAAAAGCTAAAGCAGGCATTTCTTCATGCTTACATGTAAAAAATTATAGAAATGAAAAAAGCAATCTAGAAAGAAAATATTGCGATCCTATAGTTTGCGATGTCTACGAATGGTTAACACATAAAGGGACCTTTCACTTTTTTGCTCAACCAAAATATTTACAATAAAGTTAAAGCTTTTGCGTAACATTTCTTAATTTTGAATAATTGCAAAAATTGCTGTATACTAGCAGTAGTTAAGCTTATTGAAATTATAACAAGAGACAATTATGAACTTCAAAATTCTCTTATTACTCTGTTCACTTCTGAACTTCAACGTCAATTGTTATACTCAACCATCTAGTGAACCAACTGTTTCTATAGAAGTTTTTGGACTACTTGCGGCTTTGCAATTCAAAGTTGTTTTTAATGTCCTTAAAAAATTGCCTGAATGGCATCCATTATTAAAATCTGAAAATCAAGTATACAAAGCACTTGAAGTTGCTGAAAAACAATTTTCTGTGCATATCGTTGCGAATAAAAATACCGATTCAATAGTTAAGCCATTTGATCCAGAATTGTACCAAGCTGTTTATTACGTAACCTATACAGAATTGCATGAACTCAATGTGCCATGGTCTGTCAATTGGAAAAAACTTTGCGACAATCAACAAGAATTGAATCGCTTTATTAAATTTTTTACAGCCATGTTAGATAAAGTAGAACGCAAAACTGTAACAACAACTGATGTAGCTGAAAAAGAAGCGTTACAAGCAGTTCTAGACTGTTTAAAGATTGATCTTTCACACTTTAGAAAAATCCTTGAAAAAATTGAGCATCGTCATATTTGTTAATTTTATGTTAAGAGGTTCTTATGAATTACAAATCGCTTTTATTGTCCGTTTCGGTTTTGATTTCTGGTAATAGCTCTGCTTACAGTTACTCAGATGCTGCTCACTTTTTGCAAGCATTAAGCATCTCTGTTCCACCGACACAGCAAGATGTTAAAAATCATCAAAAAGAACTTTTTAGGCAAGCTGACCAAGCTATTAAACTTCCATCATTTCCAGAAAAAGATTCAATCAATTATTCTAGCCTTCCGCTTTTTAGTGCACTTGCAGGTGCCTTAGTTGGAGCAACTATAGCAGAAGATGACGTACAGCTTCCAGTTGCTCTTATTACCGGTCTATCAACACTGTTTTTATCTTTACCAGTAGAACATGCAAGAATAAATAATGCACGCCCTGAATACGAACGAGGCCTTGCAAAAGCGCAAGCGATTAGATATGAACAAGTAAAAGCTTATTATCAAGAATTACTGATAACAAGAACAAACGTATTCAATGTTTTTAATAATGATATCGAACGTTCTTTAGGTATACTTAAAAGTTTTACTCATGAAGAACTTACAGCATTCACAACACATTATTCTGACACCAATACATTGGTTTTATCAGTCAGTTTGCCATTTTCAACATTAAATTTTCCACTTTTAACTGCTACTGAAAAAATTCATCGTTTAATTGAAAATCTTGCAAAATTACACAGCACGCTTGTAAATATTGTACAAACACATGATTCATTACCGCATCAAACCAAAGTACATATTCAAGACAATCTGCTTCCTGTGCTAAAAGATATTTTAAACACAGTCCAAGCAAATGCACTATCAATCAAGCAAACTAGTGCTTTTCAAATAGAAGAGCTACGCAAACAAGAAGCTGATTTATTGCGTAAAAAACAAGAACAACTTGAAGCTGCTCAACGTTTGGCGCAAGAGCAAATGTACCTTGCACAACAACAAAAATATGCGGCCCAACAGCAAGCGCGTAAAGATAGAGAAGCTTATCTTATTGCTCGACAAAACGAACGCGCAGCACATGGCCAAGCAAACGTTTGGGCAGATTTTGCTGACAGAGTTTTAACCAACTAACATTATGAAAAAATTATTATTATCTTTAATGTTCTTTTTTGCTACTGCAAACGGCGAACAATTTGATTTTGGTTATGCTGACTTTAATAACGGCGATGAAAGATCTGATACTTATTATGAGTTTCTTGGATTTGACCCACGTGATGTGGCAACCGTTCAAGTTAACCATCTTACGTATGAAGCTTTACCTGCAACAATGACTGAACAACAAAGAAATTTTGTAAATTATTGCCTGTTAGCACTGATAGCAGGATTTGTATTTGATTCTTTTTCTGTTAAAAATAATAATGGAGAAATTATCTATAACTTCAAGCCCCTTTCAACCGCATTTAAATGGTGCAGTAACGCAGCATGGTTGTGCAGATTGTAGATATAAAATTTTTTATTTCATAAAATTTTCTATACTTTTTATATAAGAGTGATGTACGTATATTATCTTTATATAAAGGATTTTTTATGAATAGAAAATTATTATTGTTACCCCTGTTACTCATGACTTCGCTCACTTACAGTGCGGAAACTCGCCATCATGCTCCTTCAGATGCTGCTTCAGCTGCAGCCGATCAAAAAACATTTAAAGATTACCAATACGACGTTATTGCAACTTTAAAGGACTTTGTGACTCCATTCACAGTCGCTGAAGCTACATTAATACATGGTATTTACCGAGAGATCCAAAGAAAACCAGGAAATATTGTTTTCCCAGCCTTTGCCGTTGGTTTTTTGTCTGCTCTTTTGACACGTGGTCATGAACGCACTGCTGCGCTCACTTTGGCAGGTGCGCTTTCTGGTGGATTTATTGGTGATTTATATGAACGCACAAGAAGTGGCAGTGCCAGAAAAGCCCATAAAGAGGCTTTAACCGAAACATTTCGACAGAAAACTCAAGAAGCTTGCAAACCTTTCTTAAACTTCCCTAACCTCTTGAAACTGACCGGCAATTATACTGATATAAATGCTTTAGTAACAGCAATAAATGAAGGCTCTAAATCTCGTATTGATCTATGTTATGCCCCTTGGTTCTTAAAATATGAATTTGATAAATTAATTGAAATAATTCAAGCGCTCCAAAATGAGCTAAGTAGTACAGCTGATAATCATAAAGATTTAACCAGAGAAACTCGTAATACGATTGAATATTTAAACAATCACCTTGATAAATACTTTTTAAAGCCAATAGAAGCTAACAAAGAACTTTTAAATTATAAAGAATGACTTTCTGTGTTAAGATTATAAACAATCAGAACTCTAAAAAATAGAAAAATAATCTACTATTGCAAAACAGTTTCAATACAATTAAAATAGTTGATTAATGCAGCATAATTAATTCGTGCTAAAATTTCAGCTCAATTACTACTATTACATCGAAATAATTTCTTATGAATAAAAAATTATTGTTTATAACACTGTTGTGTATCAACGCACATAATTATGGCGCTCAACAAAATGATCCCCCACAAATCGCTCCGCTGAATACTGATCAGGTTGGCTTTATTAGAGCACAAGAAAGAGTTCTAATTCCTATTCGCTTCTTTCTACTTCTGTCGTTAGAAGATTCTCAAGAAGGTATAGGTAATCCGAAAAGCCGCTTTTTAAGGATTATTGGAGCTCCTAGTTTGATATCTGCAGGTATATGTAGTCTAGTGAAACCTAACCTTGATTTTGTGCTAGCAACTGGAATTTTAGGTGGTCTTACTGGGGTCCTAATTGAGCAAGCAAGAAAAAAGACTCCTGCTAAACAACTTGAAGAACGTAAAAGAAGTGCGCGCGAAAATCTTATAAAACAAGGAAATGTTCTTTGCAATTCTCATGACTTAATGATTCTTGCCTTCCCTTATTTTCTTCATAATAACCCTCATGGTTTTAAGTACATGGAAAATTGCTTTACCAGTCACTTTACTTCTTGTGAAAATTCATATGGAATGTTAAAAGCAGAAAAAGAAATAGTCAATTTTATAGAAATTATTAGAAAATTTCAAGAAGAATTACCCACACTAACAGGCACTCTTGGAGAAATAGATAATAATAATCTTGAAAGGTATTTTAAATTACCACTAGCAGATAATTTACTACATCTTCGTGAATCTCCTGCTTATTATAATGAACAAGTAGCACAATATCATAACGCTGCTCTTGAAAATCTTAAGAGACAATAAGCCATTATCACTCTTGTAATTTTTAATGAAAGCAATTTCTTAGGTAGAGCTCTTGGAATATTCTAATAATACTTGTGATTAAAATTTTTACAAACAATCGAGCTTTTTTTGAAAGCGCTTAACTGCAACAACACCAATTATTACTGTCAGTATTACTATTACTAAACAACAAGTCCAATAATCTAAATACCCTTCTTGCCCCAACATGGCAGCGCGCATGCCTTCTGAAATATAAATAATAGGATTAAGTAATAAAACTTTGGCAAAGGTTGGCGCAACTTTTTGAACTGCAGATAAACTATTATTCAGTCCGCCGACAAACCACATCGGGAACAAAACACGCATCCACATATTTCTAACATCTGAAATTTTTTGCATTAAACTTGCGGTAAATAATCCCAAAAATCCAAAAAATAAGTTTGAAATTAAAATCATCAAGATAGTTTTAAAAAGATTAATGTTTGAAAATGTAAGACCAATTCCCACATAAATAATAGCCATACCTGCAGGAATTAATAATAAGGTAACAACAAATGCACGGTATGCATTAACCAACGCAATTTTAGTAAAAATTGCCCATTGTGGTATTGGCAAAACTAATTCATACTCGATGACTCGGTCACCTAAAATATCACTGACTAAGGTTGTTGCGTTCGTTATAATTTCAAACATGCCCCAACTTGCTATTGCTGCGGGTAATAAAATTAAAGCAAAATCATGCCGAATACCCATTGCTGGTAAAAAAAACATTGCTGGAGTTAACAAAGTAACCAACCACGACAAAAGATTGATTTGATTGCGCATATGGTCTTTTTTAAAAACGATAGCTTCTTTTAACCATAATGCCCAAAATACCTTAAGACTTACTAAAAATTGATTCATAACAGACCTTTTTCCCTATAAACAATCAAGTCGTTTTTTTAATTTTCGAATACCAAAAAGTCCTGCAATAAGTGTCATAGCTATCAATGCAAAACAACAAAACCAGAAATCCAAATATCCAACTTGTCCAATTAAAGCCGCGCGTGTACCTTCAAAAATATACACCAACGGATTTAAAAGATTAATTAATGCCAACCATGGATGTGCTTGATACAAAGCTTTCCACGTAAATTGATAACAGCCAATCCACCAGAGTGGAAATACGATACGCATCCACACATTACCCATTAAGTCTAATGACTGAATTTGTGATGCCAGACATAACGAAAAAAAACCATAAAAGAGATGTGAAATCAGAAAAATAAGAATAAATTTAAAAAGAGAAAACTGATCAAGCCCAAAAGAGTTCCATAAAATAATTTTAAACAGTGGAATAAAAAAAATTGCAATAAACAAAGCTTGAAAAGCATTTGAAAGAGCCAACCTAACAAATACTGCCCATTGAGGCATAGGTAATGTTAAATAATAAGAGATGGAACGTTCGCCTTCTAAATCAGCAATAAAACGACTAATATTTTCTGTAACTTCTGCAAAACCCCAACTTGCTATTGCACCTGAAGCCATAAAAGATCCCATTCCTGGCATTCCCATTTGAGGCATAATATATTCAAACACCAGTACGGTTAAAACACCCCAAACAACAGCATTAATTAAACGATCTTTGCAGGTTGCAAAAAAGATAACCAAATCGCGATGCATTAAAGCACAGAAACTTTTTAATGCTAAATTCATACTTATTCCTTTAACAGGTACCTTCGGCGGCGCATTCATTAATTAATTTGATAAAAACTTCTTCAAGATTTTTTTGGTCATGCGCTGCTGTTAAGTTTGCAGGAGTATCAACTAAGCGGATAACCCCTTTATCAAGCAAACAAACTCTATCAGAAAGTTGTTCAGCCTCATCAAGATAATGGGTTGTTAATAAAACAGTAACACCTTCTTGCTTTAACCCTTTAATCACTTGCCAAATATCGCGTCTGATATGTGGATCAAGCCCAACAGTTGGCTCATCAAAGATAACTAATTGCGGAGAATGCATTAAGGTTCTTGCAATCAAAAACCGTTGTTTATAACCTCCAGAAAGAATCATCGCTTTTGAATGTGCATATTTATCAAGACCGAATCGTTTGAGCAAATAAGCAGTTCGTTCTTTAATTGCCTCAGGCGACATACAAAAATAGCGACCCGCAAATTCAAGGTTTTGCTCAATAGTTAACATCATATCAATATTTGGTTTTTGAGGGCAGAAACCAATGACTCGTCTATAAGCAAGTACATTGTCATAAATAGAAACATCGTTATGTAAAATATCGCCAGAAGTTGCAGGATGCAAGGTTGAAATAATAGAAGATAAAGTTGTTTTGCCAGCTCCATTAACTCCTAATAAAGATAAAACCTCGCCTTGATACATATCAATTGAAACTCCTTTAAGGGCTTGAATTTCTTGTACTCCATCATTAAAAGTTTTAGTAACATTTTTAATCTGAAGTAATTTTTTTTGACTCATTATCAAAGCCTCCCTTAAAAAATATTCTAGAAATTATTGAGATAAGAAAATTTTAAAAAATAATCCTGAGTCAATATAACATAACCCCTTTTGAATCACAACAAGCTGCGCTGCTGTTATTCAATAACCCTAAATACACCACGATAATCACGATCTTTAAAAATAGGTTCCATCTCAATGCCACGAATCATTTTTTCAACAACACCATGGTGCAATGCATCAATAAAATTTTCTATTGCTTCACGTTGACCACAAACAATAACTCTGACGTGTGTTGCATTAACTGGTTGAATCAAACCTTCTAAAAGAAACTTTTGTGCATACTGCTGAACAAAAGTATGAATTCCATCTTTACCATCTTCTACCATACACATGATACGCATACATCGATTCATCTTCTCTCCTTTTTTAAAGAGATTACCCTATAATGCTCACCACATTAACAAGGACTGACTGAATTTGTCAAAAGAAATAAGCTTATTTTTGATAAATTTACGCTACAAACTGGACTTGCAGAACTGCAAACAGTATTCTAAAGCATGAAAAGATATTTTTTGCAGAGGATACGTATGTCTGAAAAAACGCTCAGGGTTCGTTTTGCACCAGCTCCAACAGGAATGATGCATCTTGGTAATATTAGAACAGCCTTAATGAACTATTTGATTGCTCAAAAACAACAGGGAACGCTAATATTACGTATCGAAGACACTGATACTGAACGCAACTTTGATCCAAAAGCAGAAAAAATCATTGAAGATCTTACTTGGCTTTCTCTTGATTATCAAGAAGGCCCTGTTAAAGGTGGGCCGCATGTCCCGTACTTTCAATCACAAAGAAATGATCTTTATCAACAAGAATTAGAAAAATTTATAAGTCATGACAAAGTGTATCGTTGTTTTTGCACCACTGAAGAACTTGAAAAAAAACGCAACCGTCAAATTGCGCTTAAACAACCTCCGCGTTACGATAAAACCTGTCTTAAATTAGATAAACAGGCATCTGAAACAAAAGCTCAAACTACCCCATTTATCTGGCGAATGAAGCTTGATCAAACACAACAACTTACCATTACTGACCTGTCGCATGGCAAAATTACGTTTGACTTAAAAAACTTTTCTGATTTTCCTATTACTCGTCAAAATGGAACTGTTACCTTTATGTTTGCAAACTTTGTTGATGACGTATTAATGGAAGTTACCTGCGCAATTCGAGGCGAAGATCATCTTACCAATACAGCAGGACAAGCAGCATTGTACACTGCTATGAATTATACGATTCCTACGTTTTGGCATTTACCTATTTTATGTAATATTGAAGGTAAAAAACTTTCAAAACGAGATTTTGGGTTTTCGCTGCGTGATTTAAAAGCTGCTGGTTATTTGCCTCAAGCAATTTTAAATTACCTAGCATTAATTGGTGCTTCTTTTAAAGAAGAAATTATGTCAATGGAAGAGCTGATTGAAGCGATCGATTTTAATGCTCCTTCAGCAACAGGACAAATTAAATACGATGTTGAAAAGTTACGATGGGTCAACCATAAATGGATCTGCAAATTGCCAACAGAAACCATAGCGCAACTTACCCGTCCTTATCTTGAAGCTGCTTATCCAGCTGTTGCTACTTTTTCAGAAACTCAATTAATTGGATTGGTTGGTCACATTCAAAAAGAAATGATCACACTTGAAGATTCAGTCAAACTCTTAGCGTTTTATTTTACTGACCCAGTCTATGAAATTGCAACACTTGAACAAGTAGTTTCTGCTGAAAAACTTGCTCTGATCAAAACAATTGTACATGATGCTACAACATTTACTGATCCACAAGTATTACTTGATACTGCAAAAAATAATATTAAAGGGACAATCGTCAGCCCTAAAGAACTGTTTTCAGTCTTACGTTATGCATTAATGGCAAGCACTCATGGACCAAGTATTCATGAATTAATTGAAATGCTTGGTACTACAACCTGCCAAAAACGATTTAACAATCTATTATTACTTTTACCTTAATCAACAAAGTGATTCGAATGAAAAAGTATATTTTCGCAATTACAGTATTATATGTAATAAACAATGCTAATACTTGTATTGGGCAAGAAAGAGCATCAACTTCAATAGATTTTGCAGGAATCTTAGCTGCATTTACCTCTTCTCGTGTAGGTAATGAAGCAGCTGCTGCTGATTCTATCGTTACCAACAATCTCCCTCATGTAACAAAACTTCCTGGTGCAACCCCAGAATCCGGAGAAAGACTTTTGAATGCTAAAATTAGATTTGGAGCAGAATGGTTAAAAGGACCTGAATACAGAAATACTCCTACAACAGAACTTTTGACAGCCTTGCAAAATAATGAAAAAGCAAGAGGGCCCGATAAATCTAATTCTCTTGATTTTTTAGCTCAAGTTGAACTTATTTCTTTTACTTTTCATAATGCAAAAAAATATCCAAATAATACAAGTCCCCTTTTTGAAGCAACACTTTCTAATCTTTTTCTGGTTAAACACTTTCCCCTACTTGCTATTTTGATGCATCCAAACAATAAATATTTTAATGAAGCACGAAGAGCAACTGGTGATAAAATTGGCACTATTGGAGACGAGCTTGTAACACTTACTGCTTTACAAGCAAATGGCAATTCAAGTCAAAAAGATTCTGATCAGTTACTTATTCAAATAGAAAATTTAAAAGCTCAAATTGCATTATTTACTCTTAGTATTAAAAAAAGTAAATTTAACGATAAAAATAAAGAGTCTCTTGTAAGGTGCCTAGAAGGACTCCATCAGAAATTTTCAAAAGAAATAGCCCGAAAAAATGAAGAGCCTGATGCAAAAAGACAACGGACTCAATAGCACAAATAACTATCAACGAGCTCAAAAATTAATTTCTTGGTCTCATTTTACTAATAATATTCTGAGCAAGTGGGCAAACAGAACCACCTGATTCTTTATATCTGTTTGCTAAATAAGCTGCAGCAAAACGATGACCATTAAAAAAAGCGTGATTAAATCCTTCAAACGCTCCGGGGATAGCAAAAATCGTCGGAATTCCTCTATCCTTACAGGCATCTTCAACAGCTCTTATAACAGGAACATGACCATGCATAGCCGCTCCTGCAACCGGTGTATAGAGAGGGCTTTCAATTCGATGTAACAATAGATCTGCATTGTTTTTTAACAATAATTGAACGATCAACTCATGTCCTGCTGTTGCAGCAAGCCAAAGTGCTGTTTCACCTCTTTGAGTCTGTAAATTTATTCCATTGTTATCAGATCTTAAAAATTCCTGAACCATTTGATGATTTCCGTCTGCAGCTGCAATCATTAATGGGGTAATACCCCTTTTATCTTGCCTGGCTACGTTTGCACCATAGTTTAAAAGCAGTCTGCAGATAGAATTATATGACTCTTGAGCCGCTATCATTAATGGTGTAAAAGCTTCTTGACAGGAATTATCTACTGATGCTCCGTGATTTAAAAGCTCTTCAACAACAGAAGTATGCCCGAAATTTACTGCATAACTTAAAGCAGTCGATCCTGAATTATGTTTTAAATCAACCAAAGCACCTTTTTTTAATAAAAATCTCACTATTTGAAAGTGACCAAATTGAGCTGCTAGAAGCAATGGAGTTGTTCCTTCATTATTTTGAAAGTTCACATCACATTCAAGACCGTTTTCCATTAAATAGTAAAAAATCTCTTTATTTCCATTTCCAATGGCAATATTTAAAAGAGAAGAGCCCAATTCTGATCTTGTAAATATAGAAACACCTTGATTCAAAAGTTCTTGCATAGTTCCAAAACGGTTTTCACGGACAGCTGCAACCAGTTCTGGGCCTCTTGGGTCTTCAACTCTCGCTCTTTTTGCTGGTGGTTCTTCAGGTAATGTTTGTTCTGCTGTTTGAATAGAAAAAGAAACACCGAACAATACAATGATGTAATATAAAACTTTACTCATAAACAATTATTCTTGCTCTCCCGGTTTAACTGGCGCTGCTTCATAAACTTTATTATTAAGGGCATCCTGCAATTGACTATCCAAAAAAACACCTTCTTGATTTAATAGCTTGCCTAAATAGAAAAATATTCTATAAAGAGGCCCCTTGGTTTAAAAGTTCTTGTACCTGAGTAAGATCGCCTTTTGCAGTGTAAAAAATAAGATTTTCTTCAAGCGTATGTGTATTAGATTTTTTTTCTCCATCTGCTGCTGCTGATTGAATAATACCAGGCATTGTTAATAATAAGAAAACATATATAATTTTGGGGCTGGCATAGTTAAGAGATTATTTATTCTCTGACTTTGCCCACTGCTTCAGCACTTTCAATAGTTTTCGAGCTGATCCAAAATTAAACCGCCATTCACACTCTTTAATATAGAGATAAAAATGTTGTTTTGGAACCCCATTA
>CAMCVM010000010.1 GCA_945882015.1 candidate division TM6 bacterium GW2011_GWF2_32_72 | reverse complement strand
CCCCAATAATTACTAGACCTTCTGTCCACAAAAGATTGCGTGTAAAAAAAAGCAGCATACTTGACCTTTCACATTAAAAAATAGTGTGCAAAGAAAGTATACTGCTAAAATTTGAAAATGAAAAAATTAGGAAACTTAATCCTTATTGTGGCAATCCTTGAGCAGCTTTTTCGAATGCATCAGAAGCACCTTCAAGCGCTTTGCTTGTCTCAGTCAATGCTGTACGAGTAGCTCCAGAAATTGCATTTTCAGCTGCTTCTTTTGCCTGAAAAGCCTGTTCTTTAAAGCGCTTTGCTTCTTCATGAAGAACCCGAGCTGCTACTCCTATATTTCTAGTCAAAGATTCAATTTTTTCTTGACTGATTGAACAAAAATCAACAAATGCTTTTGGTAATCCTATTTTAATTTCATTAAACAATGGGACTCCTATAACATGCCACCAATATTGATTATGTTCAGCGTCAACCGTAATAACTTGCTCTAATTTTCCGTTACAGTAGCAATAAATTAAAAAACCGGTTGTTGTTAGCCCTACCACATAAACCATCTTATCAGCTGTTTTATACACAAAAACGATTGTCTGTTTTGTCTT
This sequence comes from candidate division TM6 bacterium GW2011_GWF2_32_72, assembly GCA_945882015.1. Taxonomy (GTDB): domain Bacteria; phylum Babelota; class Babeliae; order Babelales; family CAIQNR01; genus CAMCVM01. Next base: position 19,755 of record CAMCVM010000010.1, on the reverse strand, counting down.
TGAAACACACCATGAAGTTGCATCAAATGGCATTCTTGCAAGAGTGTAAGTTGTTCTTTTTAATCGAGACCATGCTCCAACTTGTTGTTCCTTAGATGGTTGATCAGTTGCAGAAAGCCCATCAATTGTCATGCAAACAAAAGCTAATAATAAAGCTTTTTTCATAGAAACCCTTTTCTTATTTTTTAAGTAATGAATAATGCAAACATGTTTGTTGTGCATAAGCGTAGCGAGTCACATAAGTTTGTCAAACTTTAAATAAGCTCTGAAAAGTCGTATTGAGAACCTGTAAGTACCGATTGTTTTAAGTTTAAGATGTTATGCGTTTGACCAACTAATAAAAAACCTTTAACTACGCGATTTTTATGAAAAATTAATCGAAAACTTTCATTTGTTTTACGTAAACTTGCATTATCCGACATACGTTCTGCTTTGACATCACCGCACGAAAAAAATTTGATCCCAAAAAAAGATGATGAAACTATTAATACTGACCCACCATATTCTTTTAAAAAACCTGCCATATTTGATGCCGCAACTGCACCCTGCTGTAAGGCATCGGGCCATGAACAACTTTTAACTTTTCCCCCTGTGATTTTATTAGTAATTTGTGCAACATCGCCTGCGGCATAAATAGCTTCATCACTCGTTTTTAAAAAGGAATCGGTTACTATTGCACCACCCATCACTGCAATCCCTGCTGTTTCTGCCAACCAACTATTAGGCCTTGCCCCTAGAGCACAAATAAGAAGATCAGTTTCTATAACTGACCCATCAGCAAGCTGTACTGCTTGTAGTTTGCCTTGTTCTGAAAAAACTTTTACAACCGTTTGATTGAGCCTTACATTAATTCCAGATTTTTCAAGGACAGTATGAATAAAATCTGCAGCATCATCTGCAATATGTGTAAATAAAACATGTGCCGCTCGTTCAATTACGGTAATTGAACCAACTTTTCCATGAAGCGAATCGGCACATTCAAGGCCACTTAATCCTGCACCAATAATAACAACACGTTGCGCTTTTTTTGTTGCAACTGCATCAAGAATATTTTGCGTGTCTTGTAAAGTATAAAATTGGAAAATACCCTGAACATTTTCTACACCTTGAATTTCAGGCATTACAATTGAACCACCCATTGCCAGCAATAATTTTGAATAGTCTAAATGAGTACCATCTTGCAAAATAATTTTTTTATCTGAAGGGGCAAGAGCAGTAACACGAACGCCTAGCTTGAGCGTTATGTGCTGCGCTTTGAAAAAATCTGCTTGTTTTAACAAAAGAGCTGATTGAGTTTTTTTTTCGGATAGATAATCTGCTAAAAAACATTTATTGTAAGGCAGGTCTGTTTCTTCCGAAACTACGACAATTTCAGCCTCTTGATCTAGCTGTCTTAATTTTGTGGCTGCAGCAATTCCTGCCGCTGATGCTCCGATAATAACGTATCGATTATTCACAAATAGTTCCTAAAAAATGTGCCCGATAGGAATCGAACCTACGACCTACAGATTAGGAATCTGTCGCTCTATCCTACTGAGCTACGGGCACAGTACGAATATAAAATGGTGCGCCTGGCAGGAGTCGAACCTGCAACCTACGGATTCGAAGTCCGGCACTCTATCCAGTTGAGCTACAGGCGCATTATAAGCTTGAATTAAGCATACCAGGAATTTGACTTAAGGCCAAATTTTTATGCTTTTGCGCTTTTTCTAGAATACCCGTATACTTAAATAAGCTTTGAAACCTTAAAATGAGAGGTCTATTATGGTTTTTAAACTCCTTAAAAATATTTTATGCTTAATCGGCATAGCGCTTTCATGTGATTATGCGTATCACTGGTATTACACTAAATATAATGCTCAAAAACCTGAACCAACAGCTTTAGAGAACGTTATTGATACAGCTAAAAATAGCTCAAAAAAAGTTATTGATGTTGCAAAAAATAGTTCTAACACTGTTATCACAACAGTTGGTAATGGATTAATTGGTTTGGGTAATATTACCAAAAAAGTACAATTTACCGTTGAAAAACCACTAGCAAAAAAAGTTGCACCAAAACCGCAACAACAATTTATGCTGCAAGAAGCAGTAATGCAACCAATACAAAAAGAAACAATACAAAGAGAGCCAATTATTATCAAAGAAGCAGCAGGAGAAAAAGCGCCAGAAAAAATTTTTGAATACCAAGATTCACGGACAAAGCATGAATTGATTTTGCAATTAAAAGAGTATGCACAAAAAGCACATCGCCATTTACAAAAAGAAGACATAACGCAAGATCACGAAAAAAATCTCTTACTGGCTCGTTTTAAAGAAATTATCACTCAAGCAGATCACCTTGAACAACTTTTACAAAAAGAACCTTCAACAGAACTTTCTGAAACTATATACAACCAAGTGATTGAAAGGAAAATGCTTGCTTTAACACATAAATTAGAAATTACTTTAACCGACCTGTTAAATGAAATAACTGGAAGAATTATTGAACACAGAACTTCAAAAACAGTATTTGAGGGTATTGACCACAACCTACAATTGCTTCTGTACTTAGAAAATTAATATGGTAATCCATGACGATCGAGATACTTTGAAAGACCTTCATAATGAAGTATTAAAGCATGGTCATAAACTTGATTTCCTTGAGTACAGTCAGGTCTACAACAATGGATTTGCCCATTATTATGAAAATTTTTCTCATGATAATAAGCTCTTCTCATATTTTCCATCTCTGCATTTCTTGATAAAATTTGTTGATCAACTATTGGTACAGGTAACAATCCTGGATAAACTACTGGTAAAGGAATATAAAAAATAGGTTGAGTAGGCGGCAAAACAAGTGGTTTAATATTAATACTTCTTCTTTTATGAAGAGTACCAGGTGTTTGTTGTCGTGAAAATAAAGCTACTTGTCCTTTTTGACCTTCCAGTGGTCTCTTATCGCCCCCTCTGTTTGCATTTGGTCTAAATACTTGAGCTTCTGGGTTTAAACCAGGAAGCAAAGAAGCTGCTGCTTCTATAGTTTGGAAAGGTCCTTGCTGGTTATTTTGTCTAAAAAAATCTGCAAAACGTGATTGTTCACGCTGTGGATCAGTTGCAGAAGTTTGATGTGCAAGAGTATTTGCTTGCTTATAAAAAGCTGCCCCAAGTTGCTCAGTTCTTTTACGTTCTAATGCTTGAAAAAAATCTGCAAAACGTGACTGTTCTGGTTGACCCTGAGCTCCAGAAGCTGTAATTTCTGCAAAATTCGCTGGTACTACTCTTTGACTTGAATCTCCTTGAGAAAAATCACCTTGTTGAGCAACAAAAAGACTTGCCACATCTAACCAATCAGGAGACTTATCTGGAGCTATTTTAAAACTTTCTTGCTCTTCCATCTCAGCTCCATCTGCCATCTCCAGCTCAAACTGATCTTGTGGTAAAAAATGATAAGCAGGAAGACCCTCTGGAGTATATCCAATAGGCAAATTGCTCAGTTCTTTAAACGCTCTTAAATCTGGGCTTTTTGGCTCTTCAAAAAGGTATGTTGGCGGCTCACTTTGCTCGATGGCATAATTGTTTATAATGAGACAACCAAATAAACCAATTACTCGTAATTTCTGCATAGAAAAAAATCCCTCAATACCTATTTACTGTTTTTCAAAAAACGCTAAAAACTCTTTATTACCTGATGAACCGGTAATTGGAGAATCAGTAACGCCACATAATGCAAAACCATGTTGCAGAATTCCCGAAACAACTTTTTCAATTACTTGTTCATGAACTTTTTCATCTTTAATAATGCCACCTCTACCAACTTGTTCTTTTTGTGCTTCAAATTGCGGCTTGATTAAAACAATCATAAAGCCCCCTTGCTTTAAAACTGATGTAACCGCTTCCATAACTTTTAATACCGAAATAAAAGAAAGATCAAGCGTTACCAAATCAACCAATTCTCCAATCGTTTTGACATGTCTAAGGTTAGTTCTTTCCATAATCAAAACACGAGAGTTTGCCTTTATCTTTTCATGAACTTGCCCATAGCCTACATCAACTCCATAAACTTTTTTTGCACCATATTGCAACAAACAGTCGGTAAATCCACCCGTTGAAAGCCCAGCATCTAAAATAACTTTATCAACAACAGAAATACCAAAATGTTCTAAAGCTTTTTCAAGTTTAAAACCAGCACGACAAACATATTTGGGAGTATCATCTTCAAGGATAATTACCAGCAAAGGACTAACCAATTCTCCTGATTTAGTATGAACTTTACCGTCAACTTTGACTTTACCCTGCATAATAAAACTTTGAATCTGATTACGACTCAAATGAGGATATTTTTCTTGTAAAAGCTTATCCAGCCGTTGCTTTTTGATAGAATTATTCATAATGCTTTAAGCAATTAATCCTTTCTTATACAATTACCGATTTTTTATAGTGCTCTAATAAATCTTTAATAAAAGGAGAAACCGGATATTGATACGTTGCAGCAAGCTTTTCTTCATCAGCAAGAATTTTCGCAGGAGAAAGTACAAAGAAAACGCCATCAGTTGTTTTAAAGGTAATAAATTCCTTGGCAACAGACTTTTTAAGCTCATCACGCAATTGAGCCAAATTAGTTACTTCTTTCCCATTAACTTCTGCAATAACAGAACCTTCTCGTAACAACTCAAGACGTTGCACTTGAGAATTTGGAACAATGTGCGTTACAATTAAAGCTGGTTTTGTTTGATTTTCAAATTCCATATATTTTGCCAAACTTGGTGCATTATTAATTAAAATTGGTAAGTGATTCAAACGTAATGGTTGCAATAACATGCCCCCAAAAATTTCATATTCAATTGGGTCATACCCTGGGAAAAATTTATGAACCGGCAGCAATTCAGAAACTTCAAACTTAAAATTAATTTCTTTTTTTTGCCCATTACGGTACAAAAGTACTTTTACTTGTTGCCCAATTTCAAGGCGAGAAACATAATCAATAACCGATACTCTATCTTCTGACCAAGCAACACTCAAGTCTCCATAATTGTCTATTCTGTGCCCATTAATTTCATAAATCATATCGCCCGGCATTACCCCAGCTTTTGAAAGTGGACTTCCTTTGTAAATATCAACTACATAGCATCCACCTGGCACTGGATTTTTTAAATAAGCTGCTAACTCATCACTACCATTATTAAATAAAACGCCTAAAAATGGTCTTCTGATAATTCGGTCTTTTTGTAGATCATCAATAATCATCTTAAGTTCATTTGATGGAATAATGTATCCAACATTTTGAGCACCAACAACCCCTGCACACGCCACTCCAATTACTTGACCACTTAAATTAATTGCCGGCCCGCCTGAGCTTCCTGGATTAATTGGAGCACTAATTTGTATTAAATGACGTCCACCGATATGTTCTCTGCCGCTGACAACTCCAGAAGTACTTTTGATAGATGTTTGAGTGTCTCCTAATGGGTACCCGAGAGCTAAGACCTCATCAGAACGGTGAACCAAATCAGAATTGCCTAATTCTAAAAATGGCATCTTGCCTAAAAAGGCTTTAATCTGTTTAAGCCCATCAGGCGAAACGCGCAACAAAGCTAAATCTCTTTCTGGACTGGTTCCAACCAATTCAACGTCAATAATAATTTTGCCCAATGAAGGAATTTTAATCCAAATAGCTTGCGCTTCATCAATAACATGGTGATTGGTTACAATTAATCCATCCTGACTAATAAAAAAACCTGTTCCATATCCGCCACCCTGTTTTGGGGTTTTATAAGGCTGCAAAATATTGGTTTCTACTGTTTGAGCAATAATTCTAACAACGGTATCTTTAATAAGCGGTTGTACATCTGCCCAAGGTTGCTGAGTTACTACTTTTTCTACCACTTGTACTTCTTTTGGAGCCTGTTCTTGTTGGTTTTGAACCAATACTTGTAAAGCGCCTTGAGCATCTAATAATGATTTTTGATTTTCATATAAAAGGAACATGCCCACACCAATAACCACCACAGAGAATGATCCGATAAAGCCAATTAAAAAATTTTTCGTCATAAAAATCCTTAGTTGAAAAAATAATTACCCTACTTATTCGGCTTTAGTTTACCCTGTTTAATGAAAAAAACTACTTCTTTAAACGGTAGACCCTTTATTCCTATCTGCTATACTAAGTAGGTAAAAATTTTGTTTAGCACAATAAGGATATTGCATGGCTACCGATATTGTTCCTTCACTTGAAACTATAGTTTCACTTTGTAAACGAAGAGGTTTTGTTTATCCCTCTGCCGATATTTATGGCGGGCTTAATGGGGTGTATGATTTTGGTCACCTAGGTACCTTAATAAAACAAAATTTACGTACACTCTGGATTCATTCCTTAAACAGTCCTCGTGGTGAAATTGTACAAATTGAAGGCGCTTTATTAGGGCCTGAAGCAGTTTGGAAAGCATCGGGCCATGTTGATGGGTTCCATGATCCAATGGTTGACTGCAAAGCTTGCAAAAAACGGTACCGTGCTGATGAGCTTGACCTTAAAAAAGGATGTCCTTCTTGTGGCAATAATGATTGGACAGAAATTCGCCAATTTAACATGATGTTTAAAACACAACTGGGAGCATCAGAGTCAGCTGCAACGCTTTCTTATTTACGCCCTGAAACGGCCCAAGCTATTTTTACTAATTTTAAAAATGTACTTTCAACCAATCGAATCAAAATTCCTTTTGGTATAGCACAAATGGGTAAAGCATTTAGAAATGAAATTACTCCAAAACAGTTTTTATTCAGAATGCGCGAATTTGAGCAAATGGAAATGCAATGGTTTTGTAAACCTGACCAAGCTGCTCCTGAATTTGAAAATTGGGTACAGCAACGTCTTTCGTTTTATGAAATGATCGGAATTAATCTTAATAAAATAAGAACTCACAATCACTCAAAAGATGAACTTGCTCACTATGCAGCTGCTGCACTTGATATTCAATACGAATTCCCCTTTGGTTGGAAAGAACTTGAAGGAATTCATAATCGATCAGATTTTGACTTATCACAACACACAAAACATTCTGGAAAAGATCTTGCTGTTTTTGATGAAGTAACTAAAACTTCTTACACTCCCCATGTTGTTGAATGTTCTGTTGGGCTTGACCGTCTCTTTTTAACGGTTCTGTTTGATGCATATCATGAAGACACCATTGATGGCGAAACACGAATTGTTTTAAAACTTCATCCAGCAATTGCACCTATTAAATTAGCATTTTTACCTTTGACACAAAAACTTAATGAACAAACTTATAAAGTTTATGAATTTTTTACTCAAAAAGGTATTGCTTGTCAGTTTGACACAACTGGTTCAATTGGAAAACGGTATCGCCGTCAAGACGAAATTGGAACACCGTTCTGCATTACTTATGACTTTGATTCTCTAGAAGATGGTTGCGTTACGGTAAGAAATCGTGATACTACCAAACAAGAACGAGTACAGATTGAAGATCTTGCTCAGTATTTAGGATTTTAAAGTAATCAAGTAAGGTTAATAATATGCGAACTGGTTCACATGTTTTTTCACCCAGCAGAATGATTTTACTCTCTGTTGTTTTTACGATTATTGTTGGAACAGCCTGCTTGGCATTGCCGTCTGCTCGCACTACGTTTATACCGCTGATTGATCTCTTATTCACGGCAACGTCTGCAATTTCTGTGACCGGCCTTTTAACCGTTCCGTTACATAGTTTTACAACATCAGGTCACGCGATCATTTTAATTTTGATGCAAATTGGTGGACTAGGCTTAATCACTTTAACCCTGTTTACCGTTTCGTTATTTGTTGATTTAGGTCTTGCAACACAGGTTATGGCTGGAGAAATGCTTGACCTTGAAAATTGGACCGGAACGCGCCGTATTTTAATTTTTATTATTCTTTTTACCTTGTTCTGTGAATTTTTTGGCGCAGTCATTTTATTTCAAACGCTGAAAAACCATTACCCCTTGGGAAAAGCAATCTTTTATTCGCTTTTCCAGTCAGTATCTGCTTTTTGCAATGCAGGCATTAATATTGTTGATAATGGCATTGTACAATATGCCAATGACTATCTTATGTTAGGAACTATGGCAAGCTTGATGTTTATTGGCAGTATTGGTTTTATTACGATTAAAGAATTGTTGCTTCGTTTTAAACCGTATGCTCAAAAAACAAAGCGCTTACTGTCTTTGCAAACACGTGTTGTAGTAACTTACATGACCGGTTTAGTGTTGATTAATACCTTTATTTTTTGGCTTCTTGAACGTGATAACACATTCAGCTTGATGAGTCTGCCAGAACAAATTTTGAATGCTTTTTTTACCTCTATCAGTTCACGAAGTGGTGGTTTTTTAACCGTTTATGCCAATGACATGCAACTTGCTTCATTGTTTAATATTATGATCAACGCTTTTATTGGATCAGCTCCTGGGTCAACTGGTAGTGGTATAAAAATTACTACTGCTGCTATTCTTGCAGCAACTATTAATGCTGCAATTAATGGTAATGATACAGTTAATTTAAAAGGTCGCAGAATCATGCAAGATCAAATTTACAAAGCACTTGCTGTGGTTACTTTAAGTATTTTATGGGTTTTATTAATTACTTTTTGTTTATTAATTACAGAAAGAAGCTGGAATTTTCTTGATATCTTTTTTGAAGTAATGAGCGCATTTTCAACATTAGGAATTACTATCGGTATCACTCCGTATTTATCGGTTATTGGAAAATTATTAATTATCTTTACAATGTTTATTGGAAGAATAGGATCATTAACGTTATTGATCGCTTTGAGAAAACGAAACGAAAAACAAGAGTTTTCTTATCCTCAAGAACGTATCATGATCAGCTAATAAAGGTATAACGCTTATGAAAGCTTGTGTAATTGGTCTTGGAAGATTTGGATACAGTGTTGCAACAACCTTATCAGAAAAAGGAATCGAAGTTCTTGCAATTGATGAAAATGAATCAATTATTGCTTCAATCAGAGATTCTGTAACGCAAGCAATTTGTATGCAAGTAAAAACACAGGATGATTTGCAATCAGTTGGTGTTGAAGAAATGGATTTAGTCATTGTTGCCATGGGCGAAAAGCTTGCGCAATCGATTTTATTAACAGCGCTACTTAAAAAAAAGCTACGAATTAATCGCGTAATTACTCGTTCAATTAATAAAATTCATGAAGAAATTTTAACCTTAATTGGCGCTGATGAAACTATTATTCCAGAAGAAGACATCGGTGTTAGATTAGCTGAACGTTTAAGTTCACCGTTTCAAGAGTTTTTTAGAATTACTCCCCTTTTTTCTATCAGCCAGATTCCTACCCCTTCAAGCTTTATTGGTAATTCTGTCGAATCTTTAAAGCTTTATAAAATTTATGAAGTACGCTGTATTGGGCTTAAAAAAGATGAAGACTTTTTCCCGATTGCCCCTGAATACGTAATTCAAGAAAACGATATTTTATTATTGGCAGGAAAAGAAGCAGATTTAAAAAAGATTGCTCGCTTATAAAATTTAGCTAATAAAAAAAGACGTGTTAAGAAAAACTTAATACGTCTTTTTTTATTATTAATTTTTTGCAATTAAGCGATAGATTCAATACGTACAACTGTATGCAACTGACGATGTCCATTTTTAACGCGTGATTTTTTACGACGTTTAAATTTGAAAACAATGAGCTTTGGGCCCTTCATTTGCTTAACAATTGAAGCCTTGATTGAACCTGACAAAAGTGGTTGTCCAATTTGAATGGTGTCATTATCAAGTTTTCTTAATAAAACATCTTTAAATTCAACAATGTCACCCGCGTTGCCTTCAATTTTTTCTAAAGCTACAGTTTTGCCTTCGATTGCTTGATATTGCTTGCCGCCATTTTTAAAAATTGCATAGCGTTCAAATTGTGCTATTCCTACCATGGTCTTGCTACCCTTGTATAACGATAAAACTTTTAGAGTTCCTATTGTAACACAACTTTTTACGCTTGTCTTGCTCTAATTGTCAAAAATCTGCTTTTAAGGTATAATAAGAACAGTAAAATAGCTTTTTAAGCTTAAAACATACAATACCTAAAGTATTATAACCATGAATTTTCTGGTAAAATCAATTTTATTATTAGCCCTTTTAAATCAGTCAATCAGCAGTTGCTCAATACGCAACAAAAGCCTGATAATAAGCTTAATTAATCAAGTTATAGAAGGTGAACGGTACTGGAACCGCATGGCTTATAGCCCTTTTGAGCGTGCAATTCACAGACCTATCAGTTCATGGATTACTGCTGGTTGGTCTTACGAAATTAAAGAACATATAAGAGTACTTCAAGAAATCAAAACTACATTAGCCGAAACATTAGCTACTCTTGAAAACGACCCTGATTACAGCCCCAAAACAATAGAATCTGTTTACGCTACTGCTTCAAAAATAGTTGCTTGTGATGGAAAACCCTCACATTTGTCCCGTAATTGGATAGCTTATTCCTGTTTAACCATAGGAGCAATTGCTGCAGTATTAAAAGCTAAACAGTATTTAGATAATACAAAGCTTTTTGAATTTGAAAGTAATCAACAGGAATGGACTGCTATTTGTAATCGTTTGGCTGAAAAAAATGCGCTACAATTTGATGCCGTACAATACCAGGATAAAAGTTATTTAAAAATTTCTGAAAATGACCAATGGCATGTTAAAGAAGCACTTGATCATGTTTTAAAAAATGGTACCGAAATAGAAGTAAAAACGTTGCAAGTAACTGACCTTCCTTTATATTTTTATAATGAACAAGGTGACAACAGAATTAAAAAGTTTCTTGATAAAAGCTTATTTGATCCAGTTAAAAATATTTACTGGAAGATTTTTAAGGAACCGGTGAAAAAAAGTATTCTTACCTGCAACACAGACAACCATGCCGAAGATTTAAAAATTATTCTTGCCAAAGTAGCACAAGAAGCTTTAGAGCAAAAAGACTATGATTCACTTTTTACTCCTTTTGAACTTACTTCAAGAAAACTTGCTCCCAATAAAAGTATCGGGGAACTACAAGCAATTCATCATGGCATTTTACATATTGCAGAAACTAATATCGCCCACAATCTTGGAAGAGCCCTTTCAGGAAGAAAAGTAGCATTAGTAAGTGCTTTGATAGCACGAGCAAAAGAAATTGATATGAAAATGGCAGAACTGATTAGCGATGTTGCAATCATGATTGAAAAGCAAAATATTGTAATTGAACTGGTAGCAATGATGCCGGGTGTACTTTTGACTTATGCGGGATACAAAATCATTAAAAACACGCTTGAAGCACGACATAAAAAATTAGTTCTTAATCCTCTTGCTCAAGATTTACGCGATTTTGAAATTCTTCTTGATCAATACCGCGAAACTCATAACCTCGATAATTATTTTTATGGAATGCAATTATATTGGATTGCTCAATTAGAAAGTTACCTTGACCTTATCAAAACAGAACAAAGAAGTAATTTCGATCACGATATTAAACGGCTCAAAAACAGAAATTTGTCTGTTCAACATCAATTAAGTATTGTCACTGCACTACTACGTTATGGATTGCCAAATTTTTAATTATTGTTTAAATTCCCACAAAATATCAAATGCTTTTTTGGGAGAAAGTGTATCAAAATCAAGCATCTTAAGACTTTCAAGCTGCTTTTTTAATCCTGTTATTTGATCTTTAAAAGCTTCTAATTGAGCGTCATGTTGCGGTTGTAAAATTGGTACTTTTTCTTGTGAAAGCTGCTTTTCGATTTCATGCGCACGTTTGATAACTAATTCTGGAAGACAAGCTAATTTTGCAACTTCAAGACCAAACGACCCACATGCAATTCCTCGTCTAATCTTATGCAAAAAAACAATTCCCTCTTCTGTCTGTTTACTTGCTGCATGATAGTTGACAATACCAGGAAACTGACTTTCCAGGTTAGTTAATTCATGATAATGTGTTGCAAATAAACAGCGTGCTTTAACGTTTTTAAAAAGATATTCAACTACTGCCTGGGCTATAGCAACTCCATCAAAAGTACTGGTGCCACGACCTACTTCATCTAAAATAACTAAACTCTTTTGCGTTGCAAATTGACAAATATGAGCGGTCTCTTCCATTTCAACTAAAAAGGTACTTTTACCTTCTGCAACATTATCTGATGCACCAATTCGAGTAAAAATCCTATCAAGTAATGGCAGCACCGCTGATTGAGCTGGAATGAATGATCCACATTGAGCCATAATGCACAATTGAGCTACTTGACGCAGATAGGTAGACTTGCCACCCATATTAGGACCTGTAATAATCCACAAAGCATTATTGTCATCAAGTTGCGTATCATTAGGAATAAAAGAAAACCCTAATTTCTGTTCAATAACTGGATGTTTGCCTTCTTTAATCATAATATCTGTTGCTTCTGTTATTACTGGTCTTACATAACCACGTTCATACGCACAGATTGCAAATGACAGCAAAACATCAATCTGAGCAAGGGCATGCATTGTTTTGCGCAGTTGGCTTACAAAAGGTCTTACCTGTTGCTTGATCTGTTCAAAAATTTCAGTCTCTAAAGAAATAACTTGATGCTCAGCTGTCATAACTTGATGTTCTAATTCTTGCAATTCAGGAAAAGTAAAACGCTCTCGGTTGACTAATGTTTGGCGACGTTTGTAATGAACAGGAACTGCATCTAAATTTGATTGAGTAATTTCAACATAATATCCATGAACACTGGTAAATCTAATTTTTAAAGAATTAATGCCCGTTGCATTTTGTTCCTGTTGCTCAAGTTTAGCAATTTCTGTTTGTGAGTTTTTGATAAGATTTCTTAATGTATCAAGACGTTTATCAAAACCTTCTTTAATACTATAATCTTGTAATCGATTATCATGTAATGCACTGACTAACAAATCATGAAGTTGATCTAATACAACCAAACTATCTGCCAACATTACAAGCAACGGTTGACCTGTTGCTTGTAATTTCTTCTTAATTAAAGGAACTGTTTTTAAAATGTTAATCAACAAAAGATAATCTTGTAATTGACCTCGCTGCAAACTAATTCTACCAACAATACGTTCTGCGTCACCTATAAGTCTTAACCATTGAACCAATTCTGTTTGCAGCGTATAACTATTTTTTAAGCACTCAACTGCTGAAAATCTATGTTCTATCATTTTTTTATTGACTAAAGGGCGAACCAACCATTTTTTTAAAGTCCTTGAACCCATTGCGGTAGAACTTTTATCAAGCACATCAAGAAGACTATTATTTCTGCCCCCATCTTGTAGATTGGCAAGCAGTTCTAAATTTTTTTGAGTCGCTCCATCAAGTATTAAAAAATCTTCTGGGCCATAAAAATGGATTGCTGCAAAGGTATCAAGTGCTGCTTGATTATTTTTTTTAACATAATGATACAGTAAGTCCAGTGCGGCACAAATACTTTGCTGCTGTTGTAATTTTTGATAAGTTGATTCAGGCAATTTTTGTTGTGCCCATTCAAGCATTCCTGTCTGAGTATAAACACAATTGGTAAAGTAGCCCTGTTTTTTAAAATATGCTTGATAGGTGTTTGCAGTTTGAGCTAATAAAATTTCATGGGGAAAAAATCGATTAAGTTCTGCCTGTAAGGTTTGATATGAACCAGCGGGAATAACCGTTGCATATAATTGCGCAGTTAATAACTCAGTAAATAATAAGGCCCATGAGCCTTCACATTCAGCAAATGCAAATACGTAAGAAGCTGACTGCGGATCAAGTAATTTTGAATCTGTTAGTGTTCCAGGAGTCAGAACTTGAGTTACCCCTCTTTTGACAACTTTTCCTGGTTGTGGAACTTCAAGTTGATCGCAGATTGCAACACAAAAACCTCCTTTTACCAATTTATGCAAATAATGATCAAGTGCATGAACAGGAACCCCGCATAAAGGAATTGGAACTCCGTCATGCATTCCCCGTTTTGTTAAAGCAATACCTAAAAAGGCTGCTGCTTTTTGTGCATCTTCAAAAAAGAGTTCATAAAAATCACCAACCTGAAATAGTAAAAGCGTTTCAGCGTAATCTTTTTTGATCGTAAAGTATTGGTCAATAAGAGGGGTTGTTTTTGTATTTTTTTCCATAGATTGTAGCGTATCAAAATTTACAAAAACAACCAGTTAATCATATAAAAATATGAAAAGCATTACCTCTTAATCAGTAATTTTAAAATCATCGACCTCAAGATCTTCTTCTTCGATGCCATGCAACACACGACAATGTTCAATTATTTCTTGTAAAGAAAAAATTTTATCTGTTTGATAATCTGGGCATCCAGGAATAATACAGTTATAAGAATGGGTAGGCAAATAAGGAGCTGCTCTATGAGCTTTCATATCTGGATAACGGGTTACATGATCAATATAATCAGGTTTTCGAGTTACTGACCATTCCATTCGGCAATAAGGACATTTCAAAACTTTTTTACCATGGATATCCCTTATATGTTTTTTCGCGCTCGATGCTGATGCAAATTTTACGCCTTGACATCCTTTGCACAGATGTTTCCGTTCCTTTTCATCATATCCATAATATCTTTCATACAATATTTGATTTTCATCTTGTGCTGTTGTTTGTGTCGCTGCTGCAGCTTCTGGTAATTGAGATTCTTGTTGTGCTGTTGTTGGTGCCGCTGCTGCAGCTTCTGGTAATTGAGACTCTTGTTGTTTTGCAAGCCATTCCTCTTCTAATGTGTCTGCATATTTATTTGCTGCTTCTTTTGATTTCCCGTGAGCCTTTTTCATAAGATGCTCCACTAAATTCTCTCTGCGCCCAAAGAATTTAACATCTTCTTCACAGCTACCGTCATTACAAAAATATAGTTCATTGTCAAGTATCCAATGTTGACGAGCGTGCTTTGTGGCACTATCTCTTTTGTCAAATCTTTTTCCACATCCGTCTTTCTGACATATAAAATTTGGTCCTTCTTCTTTAATTGTCTTTTGATAGTGCCGTGCATAATGTTCGTTTAGCGTGTCTTGAATCGGCGTTTTTGGTTTTGACGTTATTTCTGTACTTGCAGATTCGCCTTGATTTTGGGGACCTTTACATCTTTGAAGATGCCTATTTCTATTATTTTTAAGTATAATTATGCCACACTCAGGACATACAAATCTTGCTCCTTCAGGATCAAGATGGCTGCCTATAATATGGTCGACACAACCTTGTTTCTTTATATATTCATATTCTTTATTCCTGCATCCCGGGAAAGTACATTTATATTTTCCATTTTGCAAACGTTTAACATAACTTGCTGCAGCACTTCTTGCGTCTTCTTGTCCCGCTGCTGCTTTTTCTGTTATGCTTGGTGCCGCTGCGACTACAAATACTGGCACATTTCCTAATAATTGCTGTCGGGGAAATAATTGTTGTTGCTGTTGCCACTGTTGTAATTGTTGTTGCTGTTTTTCTAATCCTGCTGCGGCTTCTAGTACCGCTGCTGCTGCTACAGGTGCCAATTGCTGCGCTGCGGCTGCTTCTGCTAATACCGATGGGGGTAAAGGTATAGGTATAGGTAGTCTTGATATAGGATGAGAAAAGACAGGTAATCCTTGCTCTTGAGCTATTGCGTTAGCAATCTCTAATGTTAAACTATTTTCTCTTATTTGTTGTTGCTGTGTAAGTTTTCCAACATTTTCATGATTAATTGGTGATGGGTCTTTTATAAAAGCATCTAATAAAATTTTCATTTGCGCCTTATGCTGCGCTTGTAATACTTCTAACTGATTACGCAACTGCTTACTGGTCGGCTTTAGTTGCGCTTGCCCAGACGATTGGGTTGATGCTTTTGGTGGTAATGGAGAATGAAACACCTGTGGACCTTGAGGCCCAGATTCTTCATCTGAAGAATCATCAATAATTATTGACTCTTGTTCTATGTTAATTATCGCTGGTGCTTTTTCTTCTTCTCGCCTCTTTTGCTCTTGCTGAGCGAATATAGGGCTTGAATCAGCTCCACTACCTTGGTTACCTAAAAAGATGTTTGGTTGAAAAAAAGGACCTTGGCGGAACAAATCTCTCCCTAAAGGGGCATCCTTTATTATTTGATCACCAGAAGAAGAGGCTTTAGCTCTTGTTGATTGGCCAGTGTCTTGTTTTTTGGGATCTGGCTCTACTGAAGGGGAAGCAGGTCGCTTACCATGACCACCACCTTCTGCTGCCATAAAAGTCTGTCCAAATTGCAACAAGACAACAAGTAATAATAACTTTTTCATATTTAACCTCATTTTTTATTAACTAATGTATTTCTATTTGAAATAGTAACATATCTCCTATAAAAAAACAAGACAATTTGTTTGATTTTTGTTACTTTATTGATATGGAAAAAAAAATAAACAAAAAAACAGAACCTACTCGTGAAAAACCTCGCTTAAATGTCTATATTGCTCATTCAGGTTTATGCTCACGCCGAAAAGCTGATGAGCTTATTGCTCAAGGCGAAATTACAGTCAATCACGGTATAATAAGGCATGCGGGCTATCAGGTCCAGGATAAAGACACGGTAAGATACAAAAAAAAAGTTGTAAAGCCCGGTCTGATCAAAACAATTACCTTAGCCTTAAATAAGCCTATTGGTGTAATAACTGCTGCCGCTGATGATAAACATCGTGCAACAGTTATGGATCTTCTTGATAAAAAATTTAAAACACGTGTTTACCCTATTGGTCGACTTGATTTAAATACCAGCGGTTTGCTGCTTTTAACTAACGACGGGGAATTAGCTCATAAATTAGCTCATCCAAAGTTTAATGTACAAAAAGTTTATCAGGTAACGCTTAATGCTGATTTATCTGATGCGCATCTTGAAAGAATCAAAAAGGGAATTCGATTAACTGACGGACCTATCAAAGTTGATCTTATCCATCGCGGATTGCAAAAATATAAAGCAAAAGTTACTGTGCATAGTGGAAGATTCAGAATTGTCAGAAGAATCTTTGAATCGTTAGGTTACACGGTTAGAAAACTTGATCGTATTAATTTTGCAGGAATTACTAAACGTAATCTTGCAGAAGGCCAGTACAGAATTTTGACAGAACAAGAACTTGCATTACTCAAAAAAATTTAATGCTTTTCATAAATTATAAATGTTTTTATATCTGAAGATAGCGCTTGTACATAATGAGTAAATGTTGCATTAACACAAGTCGCTTTTGATGCTTTTGCTTGGATATCATCTTCTACTGCTTGATATTCAGTTAGTTCTTGATAAAAAGTCTGACAAAATTTTTGAGTAGCTGCTTCAAGATTTTTAATCACATGAGCCATACAGACTGCATTAAATGTTGCGATATGCTCTTGTTGTTGCTGGCTATAATGTAAAAATCCAAAGAGCCTCATAAGCTCTTTTGTTAATAACTGCATTTTTTGTGTAATCATTACAACGTGATACTCAACCTGTTGCTTGTCTTCAAGCAATGGTAAAAGAGCAAGAGCTTCTGCAATGCTGTCAGTTAAAGTTTTAAGGTGAGTTTTTTTGTTGAAAAACCATTGTGTATCACAGGTAATATTGTATTGCGGTAGCACTGAAAAAAAGAATGTAGCGAGAGACTGTGTAGCAATCCCTTCAACAACTTTACCCCCAAGGCTGACTGCATTTTGTATTGTCCAAGTAACCCACCCTTGATCAACAGGCGGTGCAACCTGAACAAGCACGCAATTTTCAGGAATATTCTTAGAAAGTACACGATACGCATAAAGCCCTAAAGCTGTCGCAAAAAGAGCCCTTGAACCATATTTTTTAGCTTGCGCGACCGTAACTGTCCATGCTACTTTTTCTGCTTCTTTAAAAACCTGTTTCTGGCTATAACCAAAAGGAACATCTTTAAGCTCTAATTGGCTCAAAGCTTGGTTTGCCTGCATAAAAGATTGTAATAAAGTAGAAACTAATATAATTTTTTTAAACATTAATAACCTTATTTATATACCCTAACCCAATGTAATCAGTTTAAAGCAGAATTTAAAAAGAAACAAATGGTAGCTTTTTAATGCTCTTGATTTTATCTATTATACGTGCTATATTTTCAAATAGATATTTAAAAATGGAGTTAATCATGAAAAAGTTATTATATTTAATCTGTCTTTTATCTTTTGGTCAAATCTTTTCTGCTGATAATGGTCAACCACCGGCCAAACGTCAAAGAGTTAGTCAACATGAACAATCATTTGATTTTTCAAAGTGGCGTATGCATGATGATGATATAGTCAAAAGTTGCAAAACTTGTGGAAAAATTTTCCCTGATCCTAATGATGAAGAAGCTATTGAAGCACATGAAAGATTTTGTAACCCTAACAAAAAGCCTCGTGCTCGAAGAAAAAAGTATTCTTTAACAAATACTGACTTATCATCAAATTTTCCACTAAGCGACGATGAAAAAGAACTAGCCACCGCACTGTTAATGCTTGGTAGTGATCTTGGTAAAAGACCTGCTTCTGATAATGAAGGCGAGCAAGCTGCCAAACGTAAACAAGTTGCACCTGCTGATTCTGCTCAATCAAATGATGATGATGATGATAAAGAACCACAAGCTTCAAAAGCCAAATATACTCGTATAAATAGAAAATTCAAATGCGAAATCTGTAAAAAGATTTTTGCTGATGATTCAGCTTTTTCTCACCATTATAGAGCTTGTCACACTAAAGAAGGAATAAAAGAGGCTACATGTCAACATTGTGGAATGCGTTTTGCAAGAGTCTATTTCAAAGATAGACATCTCCAAGAGGGAAGATGTAAAAAACAACCATTAAACAATAGTCTTAATAAAAGACCTGCTCCTGGTCATACTGATGGCGAGCCACCGGCCAAACGTCAAAAATTTGCACATGCTGGTTCTGTTGAAAGCATTTCAAAGTCTGAAGACTCTGAAAGTAGTCAAGGCGAAGATGAAGAATTTCTATGCCAGTATTGTGGGCAAGATCTTAACAGTCAACGTGCATTAGATTCACATGAACAAAGATGTCCTCAACGTTCTTCTTCTTTACAAGCACAGCAAAATATACAAGAGCAAGGTGAAAATTTATCGAATACCCAGCAAGAATTTAAGAGATGGCAAAATTTATCTGCGCAACAACAGCAATTACAACAACAACAGCAATTACAACAGTGGCAATTACAGCAGCGATTACAACAACAATTACAGCTGCAGCAATTACAACAACAATTACAACAACAATTACAGCAACAGCAATTACAGCAACAATTACAACAGCAGAAGCAATCTAAGAAACAAGAAAAGGATTCTGCTCTGTCTGTTTCTAGTTCAGAAGGGCAAGATCAAGAATTATATCAAAAACATCTTGTGGAAAATCCAGATAAAACATTTGGATGTAAAGCATGTAAAAAACAATATAATACAAGGGATGCAGCACGGGTACATATAAAAGGTAAACATGGGAAAAAGGATTTAACAGATGATAATTTTTGTGATCTTTGTGGAAAAACTTTGGGAAGTCGAGACAGTTACAACAGACATATGAAGGGACATACAAACCAAGAACCAACCTGTTGTTTTCAAAACAGAGGATGCACGTATTCAGGTAGACGTGATAACTTAAAGAGACATGAACTCAAGTGTGTTTTCAAAGATAAAAAGTTAAATCAGCAGCAATTAGTGCCAATATTTACGCCAGAACAATTACAAAATTTGTTACGACAAGCACAACAATCACTTCAACCGCAACAAGGTATATCCGCAGAGCAACAGCCTCAAGCAGCTGTAAGTTCTGATGATGACGACGAAGATGACGA
>CAMCVM010000009.1 GCA_945882015.1 candidate division TM6 bacterium GW2011_GWF2_32_72 | reverse complement strand
TAAGTTATTATTTTTTTGCGTTAGCTTTTTTTTGAGCCTCTGCAAACACTTTTTGCAATGTTTCTTCTGCACGTACTCGACGTTTAACTTCTGCAGCTATAAACGCACCAAGGTTCCAGCTATTGCTTAGATCTTCTTTGGTTGCTGTTGCCATAAAAGCATTATCCTGTAATACAGCACTTATAGTTTCAATTTGTTTTTGAGTAAGATTACCGCATCTGTAACCACCAAACCATGTTCTTGAACCAGCTAGCCTGTGATGAATATCGTCTAGAGTACGTTGGATCTCCAAGGCTTGGGCAGATGCAGCAGGATTATTTTTCTTCATTACCTCTGCATAAAAATCAGCAAGCTTTTTGCATGCGTCTTTATCGCCATGATTATTACAAGTATGTGCTACAAGAAGTAATTTTGTATACACTAAAGATTCTGCATTAATAGCTATTGTTGAAACTAATGCTAAAGCAAATAATAAATTTTTCATATTGTATCCTTTTGTGTTTTGAATTTTTCAACAACGCGATGCTGATGTAATTTGATGCAATAGTACAATATTTTTTCTAAAAATCAAGATAGATCTACCTATCCAATCATGGCAATCTAAAAAGACTTACCAATCCTCAATTTTCAAGCAATTAAACTTCATGCCCATTATAAATCTTATTAACGATTGCATTAACACGGATAAAGGTAGTACAACGCTCTATATCTGCTATGTTGCCCGCTCCAATGTAAGTCATAGTAGAACGAATGCCTCCTAAAATATTTTGAATAGTGTTTTTAACTGGACCTTTATACGGCACTTTTACCGTTTTACCTTCAGAACTTCTATAGTCTGCAACGCCACCATGATATTTATGCATTGCAGTACTTGAAGCCATCCCATAAAATATCTTATAGTGTTTGCCTTCAATTTCTACTACTTCGCCGCCGCTTTCATCGTGCCCCGCAAACATCCCTCCACACATGATAAAGTCTGCACCTGCTCCAAATGCTTTTGAAAAATCACCAGGATGAACAATACCGCCATCTGACATAATTAATCCACCAACTTCATGCGCTGCTTTTGCACATTCAAGAACTGCACTTAATTGAGGGTACCCAATTCCCGTTTGCAAACGTGTTACACAGACAGACCCTGAACCGATACCAACTTTTACTATATCAAGACCCGCATGAATCAGTTCTTTTGTGCGTTCAGCAGTTACAACATTGCCACCAACTAACACTTTAGAAGGGTATTTTATTCGAACCCTTTTGATGACTTCAACAAAGTGCTGTGAATAACCGTTTGCGACATCAATGCAAATAAAAATAGGATCATGTTTTTTTACAATTGCATCCAAACGATCAAGATCTTTTTGGCTTGTTCCAGTTGAAACCATATAATAATTTTTATCAAGGTTTTTAGGAATATCATCTGCTGTGTAAAACTTATGCAAACATGTCAGCATTTTATACTCTTGCAAAGCTAATGCCATTTCAATTGTCCCAGTAGTATCAATATTACTTACTACAATAGGCGCACCAGCCCACACATAATCAGCATATTTAAATCTTATTGTTGTTGTTACTTTGACATCATTACGACTTTTAAAAGGAGAATTTTTTGGGACTATTAAAACATCAGAAAAATCGAGTTTAATATCTTCTGAAACTTTAAGAGCTCCTGCCAATTGAGTTGATAATAAAACAGCTACAATACACAAAAACTTTTTCACGTTGCTACCCTTACTTTTTTAATAAAAATGCTCACGTTTAAATATAATAAGCTTAAAAAAGAACAAAGGAAACAATTACTCTACAAAATAATTTAAATAAAGTATTTTTAATATTCTTATATTTTTTCTAAAGGAGTATCATGCAACAACTGCAACCAACCAATACAGTAATTGCCGCACCTGACAAATGGAATGAGCAAATTTTAGTAGTAAAAAGAGATCTTCTTTTTCCAGATAATGCATGGCAGGGACTTAAAGCAGTTGATTTTAGAAATTATATACATATTATTGAAAATCATAAAGAATTTACTGCTCGCGGACCAGTAGAAACTAACTTTGCTTACAAACAAATTATTCCTTACTTAATTTTTGAATATCAAGGGCTTTATTTTGTTATGCAACGACAAGCAAAGGCTTCAGAACAACGTCTTGCAAGCAAATATACCCTGGGCATTGGTGGCCATTTGCGACAAGAAGATTTAAAAGGTTCAGATTTTTTTGAATGGGCACGTAGAGAATTTTATGAAGAAGTAAACTACCAGGGCCAATTTACCATTGAACCACTGGGAATTTTAAACGATGATTCCAATAATGTTGGTAAAGCACACATTGGTTTTGTGCTTTTGTTACGAGGAGATTCTCCAAAAATTTCTATAAAATCTGAACTGGCCGATGGTAAATTGGTTTCTTTTACGCAATGCAAAGCATATTATGCTGCAATGGAAACCTGGTCACAACTTGTTTTTGATTTTTTACAAAGCAAGTTTTAATTGGTGCCTTTTTGCAATCAAGCCTGTCTTATTGCTTTTTATAAGAACGTTCCTTTATCCTAAAATAAAAAAGGAGTTTTTATGAGCTTTTTAGCAAAAGTAAAACGGGGCTGGGTAATGGGCCTGATTACCTATGAATTTATTATGGAAAATAAAAAGGTCCTGTTTTTTACAATACTTTCAACCACCTTGTTGTGTCTTTCGGTTCTTTCATTATTTGCGGTTATAGCAGCTCGAACTCATTTTTTCATGAACTTGCATCCTGAATTTTTTGGACACCCACTTGTTCAAGAATTACAAACAACACTTCCACAATCTTTCTTAGCCCTTGCTCTCTTATTAATAAGTGTTAATTTTTTCAAACTCATTTTGGATGCTGGTTTAAGCTTTTATGTAAGCGCACTTCTTGAAAAAAAAGAGGTCGGGATTGCAACTGCTTTCCTCCATGGCTTGAGTAAAACCTTTATTCTTCTACAGTGGTCTTTCATTAATTTTTCAGTTGGAGTTTTACTTAATAACCTTAAAAATCAAAAAAACTCTCTTGTCAGAATTTTTGCAAGTTTAATCAGCGAACTGCTTCACTTAGCATGGGCTATGTTAACATTTTTTGTCATCCCTCTTATAGCACTTGAAGACAAAGGGATACTTGAAACAATAAAGCTTTCGGGTCAAACCATGCAAAAAACATTTGGTCAAAATATTGGAGCAACTTTTGCATTACAAACAGCAAACTTCTTGCTCCTTTCTATCGTTTCAACTGTAGCATGGATTATCGCAGGCTTGCTCATGCTTTTAATCAGTCCAGCTACACCGTATAACGACACAACTATTGTGTTACTTATTATTATTCTTGCAATCCCGTTAATTATCCCCTTCTTTTTAGTCACCCCTTTTACCAGTGCCGCAAGTACTATTTTTAAAACAGCATGTTACCATTTTACACAAGGCAAACCTACCGGCCCATTCAGCAAGGAAATGATTAAAGAAAGTTTTGAAGTTCAAAAATCAGAATAATCTATTGAAAGAAATAACATGTATTTATGGAATATTAATAAGTTGGTAGACCAATTAAGAACCGATACACTTCCAGAAAAAGAGGTGTATCTTTTTTATGTTATGAGTCCGCTCCTGAGTATTGGTAATACCTTATTTTTTAGCTTCTTATTACTCAGTCATCAAATGGTTGGAAACTTATTTGCCAATTTTTTAAAGCAACATGACACCAATATGATGCTTTACAACTGGCTAGGCTTTATAACCGGAATTTTAACTACTCTTTTTACTCTTATTGGTTTTTATATGTGTTACAGGACCAACCAACAAGGGGATGGTCGAGATTTTTCAAAACGGATGGCCTGCCTAAGCTTTCCTATTAATTTCCATTTAACCGTTTACCTTTTAGCACTTATTGGGCTGGCAACTGTATTAGGGTATTTAATTATCCATGGGAAAATAACCCTCTTTAAAGAGCAGGTTTTTTCTCTTTCACAAAAAGACTCCACAATCGGCCAAGCCTTGCAACAAGCTTTACAAGACACCTCTATTAAACCATTAGTTCCTGCTGTAGTAAAAAAATCACCTGGTTTTTTAAAAATGCTGCTTAAAACGCCTACCACAATCTTATCGCTACCCAGCATTCCTGGCAAAATTAATGGGTTTTTAGTGACCTTACGGGCTACTGCTCTTTTAGCTTACCCATTACTTGCCTGCCTACCGCCTGCTTTATGCTTAACGCACTATTTATTAATTCGCAAAATGTTGCGTAAAATAGCACACAAAGACGAAATCGTATTGATCAAAGTATAAAATAATGATACTCTTAGGGCAGTGTTAATTATTATATAAACCTTATTACCCCGATAGCCTTGGTTCTCAAGCTCGGGTCAATAAAAACTCCCTAGGAGTATCTTACGTATGTCAAAAGAGGTAATACGGCCGAGTCAATTTAGAAAAGTTGACGTTGCCGAACAAGTAGACCTTGATCTTTCGCTTAACCCAGAACAATTACAAGAACTTTCAGACCTTTACAATGACTTTTTTGCCATTTGTAAACCTGGTAAAGTAGTTCCTGGTAAAGTGGTAACTATCAATTCTGATGGAATCTTGGTTGATATTGGTTACAAATCTGAAGGACTGATCCCTCGTTACGAGTTTTCAGTTCATGAACTTAAAAAATTTAAAGTCGGCGACCCGATTGAAGTCATGCTTGATGAGCTTGAAAGCGTAGAAGGTACTGTTGAACTTTCTTACGAAAAAGCAAAAGCAATCAAAGCTTGGGATAGCATTATTAAGCTTTTTGAAGAAGAAAAACCTGTTGAAGGTGTTGTTACTCATAAAGTTAAAGGTGGTTTATCTGTTGATATTGGTATCGCGGCATTCTTGCCTGGTTCACAAGTTGATATTCAACGCGTAACCAACTTTGATTCATATGTTGGGCAAACCATTACTGCAAACATTATCAAGGTTAATAAAAAACGTGGAAACGTTATTATTTCTCGTCGTAAACATCTGAGCGATCAAAGAGCTGGCGCACGTCAAGAGATTCTTGAAAAGCTTTCTGAAGGTCAAATCATTGATGGTCTTGTTAAAAATATCACCAATTACGGTGCATTTATTGACATTGGCGGCGTTGATGGACTCTTGCATATCACTGATATGACATGGGGCAGAATTTCTCATCCAAGCGAAATGCTAAAAATTGGACAAACCTTAAAGGTTAAAGTTTTATCATTTGACAAAAACAATGAAAAAATTTCTTTAGGCACCAAACAGTTGAGCGAAAACCCTTGGGAAGCATTGGTTGCTGACATTCAAGCTGGTTCACGCATCAAAGGTAAAATTTCAAGCATCACCGATTACGGTCTATTTGTTGAAGTTCAAAAAGGTGTTGAAGGGCTTATTCACATCTCTGAAATTTCATGGACAGATCGCATTAACGACTTAAATAAATTCTATACAACTGGTTCAGAAGTTGAAGCAGTGGTGATTTCTCTTGATAAAGAAAATCGCAGAATGTCTTTAAGTATTAAACAACTTGAAAAAAACCCATGGAAAGCTGTTGAAGAAGAGTTTAAAGCTGGTCAAAAGATCAAAGGAATTGTAAGTAACGTTACTGACTTTGGCGTATTTGTTCAACTTAAACCTGGCATTGATGGCTTAGTACACGTTTCTGACCTTTCATGGACAGAACATGTGGAACATCCAGGTAGCCTATTCAAAAAAGACCAAGCTATTCAAGCAATGGTTCTTGGCGTTGATGTTGAAAACAAGAAGATCTCTCTTGGTATTAAACAACTGGATAAAGATCCTTGGGAAACTATCGAAGAACAATACAAAGTTGGCCAAATTATTGATGGCGAAATCTCAAAGATTACCAATTTTGGAATGTTTGTTCGTTTAGCTTCTGGCATTGAAGGCCTTGTTCATATCTCTGAACTACAAAGCGAAAAGAAAGCTGACGAAAAAATTGAAGACTTGTTTAAAGTCGGAGAAAAGCGTCAATTTAGAGTTATTAAAGCAAGCAGAGAAGAACGCAAGTTAGGGTTAAGCACTAAGCTTTCTGGTGAAATCACACAACAAGAAACACGAGCTGCAAAGCCTGCTTCTGTTGCGCAACCAAAAGCTGCTCCAGTCAATCAACCACAACAGCAACAAGCACATCATCAGCCAGCTGAACAACCTTCAAAAGCAAAAAGTCAGTTCCAACTTGAACTTGAAAAACATGCAGCTCGCGACGATAAGGATGAAAAATAAAATGATCGAACATACACTTGCAATTATCAAACCTGATGCAATGGCAGCAGGACACGCAAAAGACATCATTAGCCATATCAAAAAACATGGTTTTACTATTGTTGAACAAGAAACAATGCATCTTTCAAAAAGAGATGCTCAAGCGTTTTATGCTGAACATAAAGACCGTGGTTTCTTTGGTGAATTAGTTGAATTCATGATTTCAGGTCCTGTAACTGTTATGGTGCTTGAAAAAGAAAACGCGATTGCTGATTGGCGCAAATTGATGGGCGCAACTAACCCAGCAGAAGCAGAAGAAGGAACAATTAGAAAATTGTTTGGTGCTTCAAAAGGTGAAAATGCTACTCATGGATCTGATTCAGCTGCTGCTGCAGAAAGAGAAATCGATTTCTTTTTTGCAGAACCAGAAGAGCAATCTTGCTGTAGCCATTAAGAGTATTTTATTATAAAAGAAATTTTATAATAAAGTTCAATTTATAGAATCAAAAATAAAAAAGGGAGTTACATGTCATGTGTAGCTTCCTTTTTTATTGCTTAATTATAAGGAATCTTATGAAAAAACAAGCATTACTATTTTTTTTAAGTATCTCAATTTCAAATATTGTCTCTATTAATGGTCACTCTAACAATGCCCCAAAAGTAACCCAGTGGATGAGAACACTAATTGAACGAGCAAAACTACATCAAAGATTAGCTCCTGGAATTAATCAACCAAATCATAATCTAAGGGAATTGGCAAAGCGGATTGCACTTAGCAAAGGTCTTTTACTCGCTGCAAAAGAGAGTATGGGCCTTGATGATCAAGAAATATCAATAGTAATAGGAGAGCCTTTAAACCCAGTTAAGGAATCTAATCAATCTGTTTTAGAGGAGATCAAAACAATAACTGCTGACCTCAATGTCAAAAATAGCCCATTAAAAAACCTTTCTCCAATTTTTAGCGCTTATGAGTTTTTTTTCAGTCCAGGAAAAGAGGAAGCTTTTGAAACCGCACAAGAATTTCTTAAATACAATAAAAAGCCAGTTTCAGGCATTTGTGCAGAAGACTACTTAAGGCTGCTCAAAAAAGTTAAAGCCCTTAATGATGAATACAAAAAGCCACTTTCTTGGAAAGAATTTCTGAGCGGAAGTGATAAAAAAATTGACCTATTTGTAGAAACATTAAAGTCTGGAGTTATAGAAGAAATCGCTCAAGGATTATCTGGTCGAGAAGCCGCTATCATAGAATATTGTCTTACCAATCCTGCCCTTATTGCACAGTATCAATTTAATAAACGTAATGCGGATGTTATTAAACAAGATCCGCTTTTGTGTGTAGTATAAATTTGTTAAGTAATTTAAAAATGAACTGTTTAACATCGGCTCTTTTTTTTGACAAATAATATCATGAATAGCAGACTTAAGTCATCTGGATGACTTAAATTATAAGTGAGCTGTAATGCAACAAGAAAAAATTGGTATTTTTGATTCAGGAATTGGAGGGCTTTCTATTTTGAAAGTTCTTTTGCAATCTTGTTATACTGATTTTGTGTATGTTGCCGACACTGCATATTTACCCTATGGCGAAAAAAGTCCCGAAGTCTTAATTGAACGTGGACACGTAGTCACGCAACTCTTTTTACAGCAAGGCATTACTACCATTGTAGTCGCATGTCACACTTCTTCTGCAACAACATTGCCTACTTTGCAAAAGGCTTATCCACACGTTACGTTTATTGATATGTTATTTCCCACAATTACTGCTGCTTGCAACATTACAAAGAATAATAGTATTGGCGTCTTTGCAACTGCCGCAACGATTAAAAGCGGCGTGCACAAAACATTATTACATCGTTTAAAGCCGGACATAACTGTTATTGAACAAGCATGCCCATTGCTGGTTCCGCTTATTGAAAATGAACACAGCACAGAACAAGAGATTAACAGAACCTTGCAAGACTACCTTACCCCAATTATGAGAGCCAAAGCTGATACTCTTATTTTAGGGTGCACGCACTATGCTTTTCTAAAAGAACGTATTAAAGAACTTGCTCCATATTTGCAACTTGTCTGCGCTGACCAAGAAGCGGCTTTACGCTTTACAAGCGCGCCTGAAGCGAATAAAAAACGAGTTACTTTTTTAGTAAGTGGGGACAAAGCAATCTTTAAACACAAAAGTGAAAAGAAGCTTTTACAAGACTTTGACTATTCATTTGAGTCATTTTAAAAAGACTAATGCAGCACAGCTTACCATCAAGTGACAGCAAGAGCACTGCATTATAAAAAATAAAACTACTTTATTTTTTTCTTGCCTTTCCAGAATAAGTACAAGAGCAAGTAAGTTTATCTGCTTTTAAATCAACTTTATGTCCAAATTCATCACTCATCCCTCTCCAGCCATCTTTTTTTCTTTGCTCTTTGCAATACATGCCGCAACGTGCTTCAGTTAATTTATGAGTTGGCTGCTTACCTTCTTCTTTGTAAAGTTCTTCTTTCCATTGTTTAGTTACATCATTTGCAAACAATTCACTTGTTGTTGCTAATATACCATTTTCTGCTGACATAGTTGCTACTGACAATAAACCTACTAAACCTAACAATAATTGTTTCTTCATATAATCCTCCTTTTAGAATTAAATAAAACTTTTATTTACTACTCTTAAGGTACCAAAAAAAGGGGAGCAAAAACAAGAGATTTTGTTGATGGAGCTTATTATTTTAAATAGTAAGCTTATAAAAAAATAGTCTTGAATTTTACACTCTAAAATCAGTATAATAACAGTTATAAAAGGTTATTAATTATATGGAGGTTATTATGAAGAAATTATTTTTATTGTTAAGTCTGTTATTAAGCTCAAACCAATTATTAGTGAGCGCAGAACAGAGTTCTGAGCAACCGCAATCAAGTGGTTCTGAAAAAAACACCACTTGTTTGATATGCGGTAAAGTTTTCTCAAAAATGAGTAATCTAACTCGTCATATGCAAAGTCATACAACAGCAAATCTTTCAAGAACTCACGATAAATTCAAAGGCTTACAGTGTCAATATTGCGGCGATACTTTCACAGTACTTCCTTCAAAATATAAACATATTCAAAGACGGCATCCAGAAGTAACATTACCTGATCACAAATACGAATGTAGTTGTAGAAATAAATTTAGATTAGAAGATGAACTTATTGGCCACAAAGCTAGAAGCACAGACAAAAGATGCCGGGGAGATTACACAATCTTAGATAACGAATCTTCTCAGATTGCTCAACAACAAGTACTGGCTGAAGAAGCTGCAAGAAAAGAAGAAGAGATACAACGCATTATAAATGAACTTAAAGCATTGGCCCAAAAAGCTATCGAAGAAGAAGAGATACGACGAATTGCAAGAGAATTGCAAGAAGCTTCTTATTTAGAGATATAATGCTGGTTAGAACTCAAGATAAAAAATTATTCTTTATCTTCTTTGCCAAGTTTTTTAACCGCTTGATCTAAAACGCCGTTGATAAATTTGTAAGCATCTTTTTCTGAAAATGCTTTTGCAAGTTCAATTGCTTCATTAATCACAATAGTTGAAGGAGTGTCAGTTTCAAGCAGCTCCCATGAAGCCATATACAAAATTAAATGAGTGCAACAACCGATTCGCTCTAAGCGCCAATTTGCAAACAAAGGAACTAAAAATTCGTCCAGCTCTTTGCGTTTTGCAATAATAGCAGCAACTGTTGCAGCAATTTCACCTTGAGGCTCAATGTCCATTTCAAATCCATCATTAAATTGATGAATTAAGGCTTGCACTGAAACATCATACCCAAAAGAATCTGCTGCATATAAAAGATGAAAAATTAATGATCGCACCTCGCGACGTGGACGTTCTCCATTTATCATGCTGCTTATATCCTCTCGATATAACTAGCATCACGCGTGTCAACCTTGATGATGTCACCTTCGTTAATAAACAATGGCACATGTACCACCAAACCTGTTTCAAGCGTAGCCGGCTTATTACCGCCACCTTGTGCAGTGTCGCCTTTAACGCCAGGCGGAGTGTCTTGAACTTTTAAATTCATAAATAATGGAGCTGTTACTCCAATTGGACGCTCTTTAAAATAGAGCATTTGATAAATTTCTTGCTCTTTTAAATAACCAAGAACATCTTCTAGGGTATCTTTATTTAAAGCAACCTGATCATAAGATTGCTGATCCATAAATTGATAAAGCCCGTCTTGTTCATAAAGATATTGCATATCTCGGCGCTCTAACTGAGGATTAGCAAATTTTTCACCTGATCGAAAGTTTTCTTCAAACGTTGAACCTGTGATAAGATTTTTAAGCTTTGCACGAACAAGTGCGCCACCTCTGCCCATTTTATTGTGCTGAAAATCAAGAACAATATGCGGTTCATCTCGAACTAAAATTTTAGTGCCTTTTCTTAATTCTGTAGCTGAAATCACGCACAACTCCTTAGGTTAAATAATAGATTAAAATAGGGTATTTTTAAGTATAAAGGTCTTTAAAAGAAAAGCAATTCTCTTTACACCTAAAAAATAAGGTTCTTTGATAAGAGCTTAAAATAGTATATGTTGAAAAACCAAAAAGAGGATTTTTATGAAAATTATTTCACTTGCTCAATATGACCCGGCAATAGCACAAGCGCTTAATAATGAGCTTGGCCGGATTGAATACACCCTTGATTTAATCGCCTCAGAAAATTACACCTCTGTCCATGTCATGCAAACAACCGGGTCAGTTATGACCAACAAATACGCTGAAGGGTATCCAAATCGTCGCTATTATGGCGGATGCGAGTTTGTTGATACTGCAGAAATCTTAGCACAAGAACGACTTTTAAAGCTTTTCAAGCTTGACCCAGAACGGTATCATGCAAATGTTCAACCGCACTCTGGGGCACAGGCAAATATGGCGGCATATTTTGCAATTCTGCAACCTGGCGACGCAATCCTAGGAATGGATCTAGCTGCAGGGGGACATTTAACCCATGGATACAAAATCAATTATTCAGGAGTTTTTTACAAACCATTCAATTACACCGTTGATAAAAACACTGAATGCTTAGATTATGGAAAAATTCGGGAACTTGCTCAAGAACACAAGCCAAAATTGATTATTGCCGGCGCATCTGCTTATTCAAGAATTATTGATTTTAAACCTTTTAAAAAGATTGCTGATGAAGTTGGGGCAAAATTGTTAATTGATATGGCACATATTGCAGGTTTAATTGCAGCAGAACAACACCCTGCTCCTTTTGAGTATGCTGACATTGTAACCAGTACTACACACAAAACATTACGCGGGCCACGTGGTGGCATTATTATTTGTAAAAAAGAATATGCCGCTGCAATTGACAAAGCTGTAATGCCCGGAATTCAAGGTGGCCCATTAATGCATCACATTGCGGCAAAAGCTGTTGCTTTTAAGGAAGCACTTGACGATTCTTTTGTAGCGTATCAAAAACAAGTTATTCAAAATGCGCAAACAATGGCCAATGCTTTTGCCACAAAAGGATATCGCGTTGTATCAGGAGGCACAGATAATCATTTAATGATTATTGATTTGCGTTCAAAAGGACTAACAGGCAAAGTTGCTGAAACAGTATTAATGCAAGCAGGTATTACCCTTAATAAAAATTGTATTCCTTTTGACCCTGAAAAACCGATGATAACCAGCGGTATTCGTATTGGAACTCCTGCAATTACTACCCGTGGCTTTAAAGAACAAGAAGCAAAAGAGGTAGTTGATTTAATTGATAAAGCATTAAGTAATTATGAAAACCAAACCGAACTTGAAGCAATTAGCATTGCTGTTAAAGATTTGTGTACAAAATTTCCGGTTTACCCTGAACTAAAATAATTACAGTGATTGTTCCCCGCCCCCTTTGCAAACCAACTGGTCAACAATAAGGGTAAGTTTTGTAACAGTATTAATACGATCAACATTCATGATCGGTTGATACTGTTCTTTTTTTAAGGATTCAAAAAATTGAGTAACTAAATTTTTATGTCCCTTATCCTGAACAAAAACAGTTTCATTAAATGCACGCGAAATTCCGTATCCTGTCAAACTTAAAAAGTCATCCATAATAATTGATTTACCATCAAAAAAGAGTTCCATGCGTTCTCTGCCCAGTTCTTGGTTGCCAATTGAAGTGTACAACAAAGAACATAAAGAACCGTCATCAAAACTTATTTGCACAGAAAAATTATCGGTAGGAAAAAGATCATCATGTAAAGAACGTAACGCCTCAACCGAAACAGACCGAGGATTTGAATCGGTTAAAAAATAGAAAAGATCAAAAATGTGGCATGCCTGTTCAATAATATTACCTGCACCTGTATTTTTAGAAAAAGGGTCCTGACTTGCTCTTGCAACATTCATTCTATAGGTAATCATTAAAGGAGATGTTCTATTAACCGTTTCCCATTTAATTTTTTGCATAAAAGGAGCACATGAACGGTTATAATCGATACATAAAGGAACTTTTGGATTATGTTTTAAAAATTTGCTCAGCTGTTCAAATTGTTCAAAGGTTTTAATAACCGGTTTTTCTAATAATAATGCTTTTCCAGACGATAGCAGATGCATCACTTCTTCTGGGGTATAAGAAGATGTTCCAATCATTAAAACGTCAACTGAACTGTTACTCTCCAATTGAAGCTGGTTCATAGTAGTTTTTGTTGCGCCATACATACGAGCAATATTTTGTGCCAAAGCACTATTTGAGTCTGAAACGGCGCTAATTGCTACTCCTGGTAACTGAGCAACAATTGGTAACAATTTTGTTTTCAGTGTAGTGTCAACCCCTGCAACTCCAACTTTTATTGATCCTTTTTTTGCAGGAACAAAAGACGTAACCGATTTGAAAGAAAGATCTTTTGCTGCTGGAATAAATTCAAAATCATTTTTTGGCAAATAGGTTAAAACTACCCCTAATGCTTCTTTTTTGTGCAGTGCATTATACCCTTGCATTGCTTGCGTCACCGGAACTTCTTGAGTAATCAAGCGATCAACTAATAGTTTTTTTCCCATAATTAAATCAATAACTGCTTGCATGTTCCGTTTTTCTGTCCAACGAACATAATCGTAAGGATAATCTTTTGCGTGATATTCATAATCAACATCATATGCACCTGGACCATATGAACAAGAAATTAAAAAATCGATCTCTTTTTGATAAAAAGGAGTTCGCTCTAATTTTAAACCTACATCGCCAACTACCACTACTTTGCCTTTTTTGCGAGTAAGTTCCATAGCTTGCTGCACAAGACTGTCAGAGCTGCTTGAAGCTGTTATGATAGTGCAATCAACTCCTTTGTGATGCGTTAAAAAATCAATGCTCTTTTGTAAGTTTTGATATCCAGCTTCAAATGCGTAATCTATTCCTAACTCTTTTGCCAAAACTAAACGATCAGGCAAAATGTCGATTCCTACAACAGTACACCCTGCTGCTTTTGCAAGTTGCGCAGTTAATTGCCCCAAAAGCCCAAGACCTTGAACGCAAACAATTTCTGAAATTTGCAGTTGAGCTCTTCTTACTGCTTGTAATGCAATAGCTCCTAATGCGGTAATGCTTGCTTGTTTGAGTTTATCTGGATGAGAAACAGTAACCACTAAATTTTCTGGAACACATACAATATCTGCATGTTGTGCAAAATCAGCTCCAGCACATGCTACAAAATCACCCATTTTAAATCCGGTGACTTTTGAACCAACTGCTATTACCCTTCCTGAACAAGAAAAACCTAATGATTGTAACTTATTTTTTGAAGCATCTTGCAAAAGAGCTTTAGTGCCATAAAAACCATGCTGCGCTAAAGAAGATAATGCTATTTTTACTTTTTGAGGAATATTAACCAGTAACGACCTGTCGTTTGCTTGAGCTATAATAGCGGTTTCTGTTCCTGAACTAATAAAAGAATAATGAACCGAAACAAGCACAGAATGCTCATCAAGTTTAGGTTGAGCCACTTTTTGAATAATTAAAGAACCTTTATCGATAAACAGTTGCCTCATGATTTTTCCTTACTTGCAATCTCTTTTTTATGTTTTATCAAAGATGATTCAAAAGCATAAGCATTTGCTGGCCAAAAAAACTGCTCTTGTTCAATAGATTCTTGCTTTGGCTCAAAAAAGATTCCACAAAAATCAAGAGTTTTTTTCGGTTGCAGTAATCGTTTATCAATTGTTTTAAATTGAGTATGAGCCACAAGCCCAACAATAAGATCTGCTTGATCAATTCCACCAAATAAAGAAATCATTTTATCTTTAAGCGGCTCTTGTAATCTACTTTTTGAAACATGTGGGTCACACACTAAAAGATTAACCCCCTGATAAACAGCAAGCCTTTGAGCAATAAAACATGCAGCTGATTTTTTAAGATCGTAAACATCGGCCTTATACGTTAAACCAAGTAATAAAACAGTGCATGGTTTTGTACTACGTTCTTTAAAAGCCAAAACTTCTTCAATAATTTTTTGTAAAACTTGTTCAATTCTTTGTTCATTAACCATCCGCGCTGCTTGCAAAAGCTGACTTTTTTGCAAAAAAGATTTAATCAAAAACCAAGGCTCAATCGGTAAACTATGCCCGCCAACCCCACAAGAAGGTTGATCAATAGAAACGCGAGGATGTTTATTTGCAAGTTCAATCACTTCATAAGGATTAAGACCTGCTTGCTCGGCCATACCAGCAACTTGTTCTGCAAATGCGCTTTTATTATCATAAAAACTTGTTTCGACAAGTTTTACCATTTCAGCAGTTGATGAGTCGGTTAAATAAAGGTCACCGCTGACAAAATATTTATAAAATTCTGCAGCTTTTTGAGTAGAGTTTTGTTCAAGTCCACCAATAATACGTTCGTTAACTTTAAGCTCTTGAAAAATATTACCCGGTAAAATTCTTTCTGAGCAATAAGCTATAAAAAAATCGTGCCCTGCTTGCAACCCTGATTCTTGAGCAATAACATCGGCTAATGATTTGGTTGTGCCAACCGGAACGGTTGATTCTAGAATAACGGTGTCACCTTTTTTGATAACATCTGCAATATGCACTGCCACATCAGTTAAAGCAGAAAGATCAAATGCATCTTGCTTTACTAAAACAGGAACAGAAATTAAAAAATAATCAGCTTGTTCGTACGTTGTTGTTGCATAAAAATTTTGGGCACCACATACTTCATGCAAGTTTTCCAGAACTTCGGGTTCTTCAAAACTTAATGAGCAGGTATTAATCAAATCGACTCGTGCTTGATCAGTATCAATTCCAACAACTTTTAATCCTGCTCGCGCAGCTAACAAAGCAGTTGGCAATCCCACATACCCTAATCCAACAATACATACTTTTTTCATGCTGACCCTTTTTCAATAACAGCTCTGACTTGTTAAACTTAAACTATTGAACAGATTACATGACCTCTTTGACAATAAAATTAGCATATCTCATTAGATTGGCAAGAAAAATAAGCGACCCTTGCGTAACAGAAATTTTTATATTTCTCTTAAGGCAAATAGCTTTTGACAGCCATTGTGATTAATTCTACTATTATATAGGTCAGGTTAAACTTTTTAATGGGAGTTATCTTATGCTATTTATTTTACTTGGATTATTTTTATGCGTTTTTGGATTTTGTGAATCTTTACAAGGTGCTTACGAGGAACAAAAAAAGCCTTTAATAACTACTCAACCGGGACCGGTTTTTGTTCCTGGAACCAGTATTTCTACGATGAATATTTATAGCAAAAAAGATCAGCAAGGCTTGTGTGTATGTGCTCCTTTTATTGTGAGTAATGGCCCTACTAGATGCCCATTAAGATTGTGCTGTACTTTTGATGGAACAAATAAGAAACGCATTTTCTTTTGCGGTCCCTGTTTGGTTACTTTTAATCACTCTACTGACTTACCAGAGATAACAGTCTACGATGAACGACCTTTTATTTCAGAAAATTTAGCTCTAGATGGCAAAAGAGTCTTGAATGTAGACCCTCATATAAAAGAAGACCTTATTGTATGCGGCACATGTTGCGCTACAATAAATCGAAAAAGTAGCTCTGAGAAACAGTAAAGTAAATAGTATTATGATACTATTTTCCTGAGTAAGTTTTTAATCTGAAAACAATCTATTCTAAAGTCTTTCTTTCATTAATTATGATAGCTCCGTATTAGCTCTGTTGAGTGGATGCAACCGTATTAAATTGTAATCGATTTAATAAAGGGCCAGAAATGAATCAGATCCACCTTCGCTTTCAGCTTCTTTGGACACAGGCGTTTAGAATTCCAAGAGCTTGTTCCCTGGCCGTGTCCGCCATAGCCCTGGCGACGGCTGGACGCCCGGATTATTAAGGGGGTTGGCGATAACCTCCTTAATGTATAGATTGATATTTGATTACTGAAAAATTTTAATAAGGAAAAAATAATGGACATTCTTTACGCCCCTTGGCGCGCTCCTTACACAAAAAGCACAGCCAATAGCTCTGATCAATGCGTTTTTTGCACACAACCAAAAGACAATAACGATGATCAATCTTTACTGTTAAGTCGTCATAACTATCATTACATTATCATGAATAAATACCCGTATAATGCCGGACACCTTTTAATTGTGCCGTTTGAACATATTGATACACTCAATGCACTTTCACAAAAAGCATGTCATGAATTGATAGAATTAACACAAAGCTCAATTACGATTCTTAACAAAGTACTTAAAAATCACGGAACTAATGTTGGGATAAATCTTGGCAAAGCTTCTGGAGCCGGCATTCCTGACCATATGCATACCCATATTGTGCCCCGCTGGACTGGCGACACCAATTTTATGCCTATTATTGCTGATACCAAGCAAATTTCGATTGATATGGTTAACATGTTTACCGAGCTTAAGCCTTACTTTGCTGAGCTTAAAACAGAGGGCTTTTGAGGCTTTTTTTGATCTGTGCGATACTGTAAATCACCTCAAAAGAGGTATTTTAAAAGAATCTAAATTGTTCTAATCATGGAGGTTATTATGAAAAAACAATTTTTAGCACTTATCGCATTAGGGTCTTTAGTAAATACACAAGCAGAAATTTATGAATTTGGTGGGTTTGTCTGGGGAGAAAAAGCTCTCAGTCAAATAGATGCTATTCAAGCAGCAGGCAATGCTGCTGTTCAAGCTATCAATCAATCTGGGCGAGTTGCTGCAAAGACTGTTAGCGAAGCTGGCAGCCAAGTACTTAATCAAATTAGACTTGAAGCAGCAAAATTTGCTGCCGCAATTCCTCAGCCAGTTATCAAAGAATCTATTGTTGAACAGATTCAAAGACTAGGGTTTAAGCAATACGCAACAAAAGCTTTTGAACAAGCAAAAAACCTTAAGGTCGATCTTGTGCCTTTTGCTGGTTGTATGATTGCTGGAGCTCTTGTAGAGCCAGCAGTAACAGCTGTTTATAATAAAATATATAATACTGTATGGACAACGCCAACTATTGAAAATACCATGCCAAGAGAAAGAACTTTAATGGAAGAGGCTAATCCAAGAAACGTTATCGCAGATATTCAAAGAATACAGGT
Source organism: candidate division TM6 bacterium GW2011_GWF2_32_72 (assembly GCA_945882015.1). Classification (GTDB taxonomy): domain Bacteria; phylum Babelota; class Babeliae; order Babelales; family CAIQNR01; genus CAMCVM01. Next base: position 8,012 of record CAMCVM010000009.1, on the reverse strand, counting down.
AGCTACCTTTGCTGCTGGCCAAAATACCGCTCCTATTGTGATGCAATTAAATAGGCTTAGAGTTATTTTACATAATGAGTTAAGAAACGTTTGCTTAAAATTAAACAATCTCGTTAATCATCTTGCTCAGAATCAAATTAATGATATAGAAAGACATATTGCAGCAATAGATGCAGCAAATACTACTTTAACAAATACACTTAGTAGGGTTGATGCAACAAACCAACAAAAAGAAGCTGCTCAAAGAACTTATGTAGCTGCTGCAAATAACATAATCGCTGCATCTTTAAATAACGCCCAAGCGGTGAGAGCTCTTGCAGATGATCAAGCTAGACAAAGAGGAAACGAGGGTGTTGCATTACTTTTCCCTACACCAATTCAGACAAGAACAAGCTCTCTGCTGTTCCCTTTGTCAGACTCTACTAAAAGTTACCTTCGCAAACTAACAGTAGGCGCTATGGTTTACGGTGGTTATGTGTTTGTTACCACTAAGTAATACACATTTCTGATTAACTTAGAATTTAAAAAGAGCTCCTTAACCGGGGCTCTTTTTTTGGTTTATAAACCCTCTATCGTCTTGCCTTTCTTTTTATGGTACACTCACACCAGTAGCAGTCATTTTACGTTATAATGGGAATGTGCCGATGAACTCTTTAGAAATTCGTAAGAAATTTTTTGATTTTTTTGTTAAACACGGTCATGAAAAAATAAGCAGCTCAAGCTTGATCCCTGCCCAGGACCCGACACTGTTATTTACCAACGCGGGCATGAACCAATTTAAAGATCTCTTTTTAGGCACCCAAAAACAATCGTATAAAACTGCCACAACTATCCAAAAATGCGTCAGAGCAGGCGGAAAACATAACGACCTTGATAACGTAGGATTTACCAAACGGCACCTTACCTTCTTTGAAATGATGGGTAATTTCTCGTTTGGCGACTACTTTAAAAAAGAAGCTATTAGTTTTGCTTGGGACCTGCTGACCAATGGATACAAAATTTCTCCCTCAGACATGTATGTGTCTGTTTACAAAGAAGACCAAGAAGCGTTTGACTTATGGCATACCATGATTGGTGTTCCAAAAGAGCGCATTATGCGTTTTGATAAAAAAGACAACTTCTGGCAAATGGGTGACACGGGTCCATGCGGTCCATGTACCGAAATTTATATCGATTTGCGCTCAACACAAGAACGACGCAAAGCGCCAACCTATGATGATTTTGAAGCAGGAAAACTGCTTGAAATCTGGAACCTGGTATTCATGCAATTTAATCAACAAGAAGATGGCCAATTAATTCCGCTGAAACAAACGGGGGTTGATACGGGAATGGGACTTGAACGGCTTGCTTGCATTTTACAAGGCAAAGATTCTGTCTTTCAAACTGATCTGTTTACTAGTTTAATTGCAGAAACAGAACGTTTAACTGGCGTAAGTTATGCTGATTCAAATGAAAACATTAAAGCTGCTTTCCATGTACTGGGGGATCATGTCAGGTCTTCATCATTAATTATTGCTGACGGCGGAACCCCTTCAAATGAAGGACGTGGCTATGTACTGCGTAAAATTATTCGTCGGGCAGCATTATTCACTCAAAAATTAACTACTAAAAATATATTTCCACAATTAGCTCAAAAATTTATCAAAGATATGGGCACTGTCTATCCAGAACTAGTGACCAATCAGGCGTTAATTGTTGAATTGTTGCACTACGAAATTGAACAGTTTGCGCAAAACTTAATCCGTGGGCAAGCAATTTTAGAAACATTCTTTAAAAAAGAATCAAAGACTCAATTGATAACCGGTGAACAAGCATTTAAACTGTATGACACCTATGGCTTTCCCCTTGAAGTGACTATTCTTGCAAGCCAAGAAAACGGATTTAACGTGGACAAAGAAGCGTTTGAAGAATCCATGGAAACACAACGACAGCTATCTGGTAAAAAGATGAAGTCTACCAAGAAAACGGTAGAACTTGATGCATCAATTACCACTGAATTTGTCGGCTACGAGCAAACAAGTGCTCCGTCAAAAATTATCGCAATCTTAGTCAATGAACAACCAGTTGAGTCAGTTCTCGCTGGAGCAGTTTGCTCAATTATAACAGAAACAACTCCCTTTTTTGCTGCAACCGGTGGTCAAGTTGATGACACGGGTACACTGACTATTGACGGTAAACAAGCACCACTTGAAGGACTACAAAAACTGAATAATGGCCAAGCGATTGCGGCACGCATTACCGCTCCTACAAAAATAAGCATTGGCGATACAGTGCTCCAGGAAGTTGACCGCGTCATTCGTGCAATGACTATGAATAATCATACTGCAACACACTTACTTCAGGCTGCATTAATTGAGCTTTTGGGCAAACAAGTTAAACAATCAGGTTCAGTTGTAACCCCTGAATATTTACGTTTTGATTTTACCTATCATAAAAATTTAGACCCTGAACAAATTCGATTGATTGAAAATCGAGTCAATGAAAAAATTAGAGAAAATATCGACGTTGAAGTTTTTGAAACAACGTACAAAAAAGCGATTGACCGTGGCGTGATCGCTATCTTTGGAGAAAAATATAATCCAGAAAAAGTACGCGTGGTTGATGTCCCTGGTTTTTCTGCAGAACTGTGCGGTGGAACACACGTACCTGCAACAGGTGCAATTGGTATCTTTAAAATTACCGAAGTGACTGCTCTTTCAGCAGGAAACCGTAGAATTTTTGCCTCAACCGGTCCATGTGCATTAACTTTAATGCAAGAAAACTTCAATGCTGTCAAAACTTTAAGTCAAAAATTTAAAGTAAAACCTGAGCAAGTGGTAACCACGGTTGAAAAACAAACCGAACAACTTAACGAACTTGAAAAAGCATTAAAATTGGCTAAGAAAGAAAATTTAAAAGCTCAGTTGGTGTCATGGGGCCAAAAAATAAAAACGTTCAATAACGTTCCATTTTTATCCCTGCTCGTTGAAAATTATACCGCCGATGAGCTGAAAGATATCGCTACGCTGCTCTCAGAAAAACAACCGGGCCTTTATTGCTTAGTAAGTAATAACGTAGACAAATCGGTCTTTTTTGTCAGCATCTCAAAACAATTTGAACAATCGGTCAATTTCAAACTTTTGACTGAAAAACTACAAAGGTTTGGATTAAAAGGTGGCGGCAAAACGGGAACACTGCAAGGTGGCGGACCGATTGTCAGCGGAAACCTTGAAACCGTTTGCACAGAAAGTATTGCATGACCTATTACAGAGTTGGCGTTGTTGTTATCAAAGACGACAAAGTATTGTTAATGCACCGTGTTAAAAACGGTAAAGCTTACTATTCTTTTTTAGGCGGCAGGCCAGAAGCTGGTGAAACGCCTGAACAAACTGCATTGCGTGAACTAAAAGAAGAAACCAATTTAGATGGTATTCTGGGTAAATGTTTAGGAATGGTTCCTGAGAAAGAAATTGGGAGTCTAGGGCTCTATTACTTATGCACAGAATTTTCTGGAAATCCTGAACTTGGTGGTCCTGAAAAAGAAGTAAGTTGCCCAGAAAACCAGTTTAGCCTTGCATGGGTAACTGTCGCTGATTTAAAAACCATTATTGTGTACCCGCAAGAAGTTATTGAATTATTAGAACTTTAACTATTAAGTTTCTTATTCAGCTAGTTTTTTAAGGATATCGACTGCTTTTTGAATAAGGTTATTAAGCTCATCATTGCTTTGGGTAAATTTAGCTAAAACATAGTCAGAAACCTGTGCTTTATCTTCTGGTCTTGCAATCCCAAACCGCAGGCGCCAGAAATCGCCGCTGCAATGTGCCATTAAAGAACGCAGTCCGTTATGCCCTTTGTGGCTTCCGCCATATTTAAGGGTTAAAGAACCAAACGGCTTTTCAAGCTCATCATGCACAACTAACATCTCTTCAGGTCTGATGCCTTTTTTTTGCAAAAAGGGAACTATTTCACCAGAGTTGTTCATAAAAGTTTGCGGTTTAATCAGCATTATTTTGTGACTATTGATGATAACTTCTGCATATTCAAGTTTATCTTTTTTGTGCCATTGTGCATTCTGCTCATCTACTAAAGCATCAAGTACACGAAATCCAATATTGTGCCGGGTGTACTGATACTGTGAGCCTGGGTTGCCCAAACCAATTAATACTTTTAAAGTTCCTGGTTTTTCCATAATCATTTTACTTTCAAAAAAAATGGCCGATGGAACAATCCACCAGCCATTAAATCTCTTTGCTAAAACGAGTCGCTACATTTATTTTTTGTTAGTTGTAGCAGCTGGTTTTTTTGCTTTAACATGTGCAACAGCTTTTGTAGTTACATCACATGCAGCATCAAAGTACAATACACCTTGAGCTGGCAGTAATACTTTTATGCCTTCTTTTTGTGCGAAAGTTTTAAGGTCTGCAACGATTGCTTCTGCGCGAGCTTGTGCATCTTGTTGTGCTTTTTGCATACGAGCTTGTGCTGCTTGTGCTTTACCTTGAATTTCTGTGTCAATTGCTGCCATTTGCTTATTAAATTCTGCTTCGTTCATGTCTGCTTTTTTAGCAGTTAAAGCTTCACGTTTTTTGTTTGAAGCTTCCATTTCTTTTTGGAAATTTGTGCTTTCTTTTTCTTGCAATGCTTGCATTTCTTTTTGAAGGTCTGCCAATAATTTTTCCATATCAACAACACAGATATCTGATTTAGCCCCTGTTGAAGCAACAACTCCTGTGTTATTAGCATTTTCTACTTTTGCTGCAAACAATCCGCCAAAAGAAACTAACAGTGCGATTGCAAAAAAACGATTTGAAAACATCATACATAAACCTTTCATAGTTTTTGTAACAACAATTTATTTTTTTCAAAAGATAAAGTTTAGACTACCCTGTTTAAGATCTATCGTCAATAAGCTCTCAAGAAGTACTTTTTTATCTCTTGCATACAAAAAAGAGAAAGACCTATTATCAAGATTAATCCCCACTGATACCATGAAAGCGGTACCGTTTGAAAAACAAGATTGCCCCACGAAGTATACAAAATTGTCATTAAAAACAAAGGAATAATGGTTAAAGAAACTAAGAGCCATCTGTTTGAAAATAACCCAATTTCAAATAAACAAAGCTCTGATGAACGACTACTTATAGCCAAAAACCAATAGCAGGTAGTCAAGGTAACCATAACAACAGTTCGCGCCAAAACAAGATCAGCTTGGTATTGATACAAAAAGAATAGAAATGTAACAGCGGTAATCAATGTTGCTTGCATAATAATCTTAATCAACAAATCTTTGGTAATTAAACTTTTACCATTACCGGACCAGTGTGGGCGCAAAAGCCCTTTCTGATACGGTTCCATAGCTAATGAAAAATCAAAAAATCCATCTGTCACTAAGTTAAGCCATAAGATTTGTGAAGCAACTAAGGGTAATGGTAAATTCGCTGCAAAAGCGCACAGCATAATCATTACCTCAGAAAAATTGGTTGTGAAGAAATAGAAAATTACTCGCTTAAAAGAACTAAAAATATGTCTGCCTTGTTCAAGGCCAACTAAAATACTTTCAAACGAATCATCAAGCAAAATAATATCTGAAGCTTCTTTTGCAATGTCTGCACCAGAAGAACCCATAACAATTCCAAGATTTGCTGCAGCCAAAGCTGGGGCATCATTAACACCATCTCCAACCATCGCTACAATGTATCCCTGCTGTTGCAATAACTGCACCAATTGGAATTTATCTTCTGGCAACATTCTGGCAAATACTGCGGTTGTTGGTAATAATTCTAATAATTGCTCTTTACTTTTTTGTCTAAAGTCTGGACCATCAATCACTTGATTGTCATGCTCAATAATGCCTGCCTCTTGAGCTAAATGGAATGCAGTATCTTTATTGTCTCCTGTTGCCATCATAATTTTAACACCCGCCGCTTGCATTTCTTTAATAATAGCAGGCGCTTGTGTTCTTAATGTATCTTGCAATCCAAAAAAACCTATTAATTGGTCTGATACCGCAACAGCAATCACACGTAATCCTTTTTCAAGCATTATCTGTAATTGCTCTTTTTGTCCTTGTGTTACTTGTTTGCAATATTTGATAACAGCTTCCGGAGAACCCAGAGTAAAAACTATTTCTTGTTCTTGGTGTTTAAAAATAGCGATATGAATTTGAGACGCAGCAGTAAATGGAATTTCATTGATACACAAAAAGTCAGCAAACAATGCTTCTTGTTTGATTTCCATTTTTTTACTTAAAACATTCAGCGCTGCTTCAATTGGACTGCCTTTAATAGTATGCGTTTGCGTTACATGATTATAAGAAACTTCTGAACGATTTAATAATACCGCAGCCTGAATCATGTATCGAAGCTCTTGCGATGCTGTTTGGTAGGTTACTGCTGTTTGTCCACTTAACACTTTTCCTTCAAGAGCGTACCCTGATCCAGTTACCCGAAATTGCTCAGTTCCCGTTGCGATTTGGGTGACCATTAATTCATTGCGCGTTAACGTTCCTGTTTTATCAAGTAAAAGAATGTCTGCTCTGCCTAACGCTTCAACTGCTTGTAATCGCTTTGCAAAAATTTTACGCCGTCCCATATGATACGCACCAGAAACCAACACAACGGTCATAATAACTGGTAAACCTTGCGGAACAACACAGATAAATAAAGCAAGTAATGCTGCAAGTAATTCTGAAAATGGCTTACCCATAAACATGCCAATCATCAACAATGAAAGACAGATACCAATAATAACTTTAAGGACAAAATCTAATAATTCAGATAAATCATTTTGTAAGGGCATATCAGTTGAAACAGTTTCAATCGTTTGTTCAATATGGCCTAATCGAGTGCGCTTTCCTGTAGCGGTCACAACAGCGGTAATGTAGCCAGAAAGCACATACGAACCAGAAAGCAACGTGTCGCCTTCTTTTTTACCGATTGCTTGCGATTCTCCAGTTAAAATTGCTTGATCAACTGTCCCATTAAATGCTTGGATAACAACTGCGTCAGCTGGAATTTTTTCACCTTGTTGCAAGACAATAATATCGCCAACAACTAACATGGAGCTATCAACAACTTTGCGCGCTCCGTCACGCATAACTACTGTTTCTAGTTTTTTAAATTTTTGCAATCTATCAAAAATTAAACCTATACGGATTTCTTGCAAAGAACCTATAACAGCATTTAATAATAAAATTCCAAAAATAATATAAGCATCAAAAGTACTGCCTACAAAAAAAAGCAGCCCGCCTGAACCAAGCAATAAATAAGTAAGTGGATTATTAAATTGTTCTAAAAAAATAAAGAAAAAAGAGTGTCCAAGTTTTTTCTTGACCTTGTTCAGCCCATCTTTTGCGATTCTTTCTTTGACTTGAACAGTTGTTAAACCTTTGTGAAAATCTGTTTGCAGCTGTTTTTCAAGCGATTGAATATTTGTTTGAGTTTGTTCCATACGTAAGCTCCATTGTTATGGCGTTACTTTTTATACAAGTATACCATAAAGACAAGAGAGCAAAGAAGAAAATGGAAAGATAAATATAATAAAAATATAAACTGCCTGCCTATAAAAGACTTGCTGTGCCAGGCGTAGCTGAAAAAGACAAAACTGGTGGAGGCGATGGGAATCGAACCCATGTCCGCACTGCAGCAGAACAAAAGTACTACATGCTTATTTCTTGAAAGTTCTTATAGCCTCCTCAAGAACAAAAAGAATTGCTATAAGTCAGATAGGTATACGAACAAGCTACGTATCTAAAAAACCTCACTTGAAAGTCCCATCTTTATTATACGAGTTAGTCAAACTGATAGGCACGTTTAACCAACTAGGAATATACTACTTAAGCAAAAGCTAGAGTATTATATTCAACACGATTAGGTGTTGCATTTATTGTTTTGATTATTTTTTTTACGAGCATCTAATCAAAGCTCGACATGCACTCCTGGACCCCAACAACACGTCAAAACCGGTGCGCCCCCAGAATTTTTATTATATTTCAATGATCTAAGCTTATATATTTCTAATTGTAACATGAT
>CAMCVM010000008.1 GCA_945882015.1 candidate division TM6 bacterium GW2011_GWF2_32_72 | reverse complement strand
TCCTACCAGCTCTGCTGCTGTTCTTGCAGTTGTTCCAGCCACAAAGTGCTCTATCAATTTATCTATTTGTTTTTTAGTTATTTTTCTTTTTCTTTTTAACATGTTTCCAGCATAGTTTTTTTTACTTAACTATGCCAGCCCCTTAATTTTTTTCATGACCTACTCCATTTTTATTAATTAAACCTATTTTTAGATTACCTCAATAAAGACCTAAAAAACAATAATTATTTATTAATAAGCTTAATTGAGCTATTTTTTAATAAGAAAGCTATTCTTTAATGAAGAACCCATATTTTTTGTCGTTGTTAAAGGGATCACTTTCTTTAAAAGTTTTTGTACCTGAGCAAGATCGCCTTTTGCACTGTAAAAAATAAGATTTTCTTTAGTTCCAAAAAAAATTAAGCCCTTGATCTGCTCTTTCAATAAGTCGCTGAATATACCCTGGAAGGTTACCCCCTGTTTCTTTATATTTTTTTGCTAAATAAAAAACAACAGGCCCGATTTTTCCATCATAAGCCTTGTACATTCCTTCAAGAGCCCCCGGTATAGCAAAAAGCGTCGGAATGCCTTTTTTATTAAGATAATAATCCTCGATAGCTCTTATAACAGAAAGATGACCCTTTGCAGCTGCTACAGTAATAGGTGTATCGAAACGATTTTCAATTCGAGGTAAAGATGCACGTGCACCGTGTTCTAACAATAATGCAACAGTAGATTTATCACCTCTTTTAGCTGCAATATAAAGTGCTGTTTGACCTTTTTGAGTCTGTAAATTTATTCCATTCTCAAGACGGTTTAAACATTTTTTAACCATTTCATAATCTCCATTTTCAGCTGCAAGCATTAATGGAGTAAAGCCATATTTATTTTGTATATTTACTTTTGCACCAGCGTTTAAAAGTAATTCAGTCATAACATCGTCTGATTTTTTAATCGCTGTCATTAATGGTGTAAAACCTTCTTCACACGGAATGTCTACTGATGCTCCACAGTTTAAAAGTTTTTCAACAATAAGAGGATAGTCATAGAATACTGCCAAAGATAAAGCGGTAAAGTTTTTTGCATCTTTTAAATCTATTAAAGCACCTGCACGCAAGAGCCGTTTAACTATTTCTAAATGACCATTTTGAGCTGCAAACATAAGTGGTGTAACATTTCTATTATTTGGGTGATCCACACAAGATCCAAGACCATTATCGATTAAATATGAAAGGACTTCCTCATTTCCAAGACTTGCTGAATCACTTAAAAGAGAGTTCCCAAAGACGCCTATGTAAAAAATAGAAGCGCCTTGGCCCAGAAGTTCTTTTACCCCTTGTAAGTCGCCCTTACAAACAGCATTAATAAGTTTAATCTCAATAGAAGGAGAGTATTCTTTCATTCTTTTTGCTGGTGGTTCACCGTCTTGAGCAGATTTAATAAAACTAAAAAAACTTAACAGTAAAAACCAGAGATATGCATATTTTTTCATGATTAAGACCTTGATTCCATCATTAACTCAGAACCTTTGACAGCTTTTTTCAAGCGACAATAAAACACCTTCTTTTGCCAAATAACCCATGGTTTCAAGAAAAATAGATTCAGTGTCTTGAGGCACAAAAAATTCATAAAGTCCCTGCTGCTTATCAAAGCAACGGTCAAAAGCAATATGCTCTGTGCCCCGCATGACTGAAGAAAGCAACCAAGCTCGTTCTCTTTGAATTTTTCCAATATAATGACATGAATTCATTGTTTTTCCTTATCTGTTATAGTAACAATTTACTAAAAATTAGCATTTCTATCAAAATTTCTTAATCCTTCTTTTTATTGGTATACTCAAAACTTTGAAACTTTAAATTACCTTTAAAAAAAGGATCTTAATGGCTGGAAATAATTCGGAGAAAATTGGAGTTTTAACCGCTACGATTGTTGGCATGAACGCTATGATTGGAGCTGGAATCTTTACCATTTCAAGTGCATTAGCTGGCGATGTTGGGCCTGCGGTTATTCTTTCTTTTTTATTTACTGCTGTTTCTGTATGGTTTATGGCACAATCATTTGCTCGTGTTGCACAATTATTTCCACAGGAAGGTTCATTCTATACGTATGCGCGTCAATGGGGGGGGCACTCAATTGGACTACTTGCTAATGGACTTTATTTAGTAGGAATGTTTATTGCAATGGGATTATTAGCTCATTCAGCAGGACAACACTTGATCCATTACGCTCCTTACACTTCTGAACATCATCTTGGAATTGCAACGCTGATTATTTTAACAGTGTTAAATATTATGGGAGTTTCACTTTCGTCTTTGGGGCAACAAATTTTGATTGCTTTTACTGTTTTTCCTTTAGTTATAACAACAGTAATGTGTCTGTTTAAAGCAAACCCTGCAAACTTAACTCCTTTTTTACCTGGTGGGCCGATCAGTGTTTTTAAAGCAACCCGTGTTATTGCTTTTTCATTTTTTGGCTTTGAAGCATCTGCATCTTTATTTAATGTAATTAAAGACCCAGAACAAAACTTACCGCGAGCTCTAACGTACTCATTGTTTGCTGTAGCAGGACTTTACCTAGCATTTGTAGCCGCATTAGTACTTGCTGTACCATTACCACTTTTTTTACAGTATCCTGGTCCAGTTGCAATACCTTTATCACATGTTTTTAAAAGTCAGTGGATTTTAGAGTGTATTCATTTTTCAAGTATTTCTGCAATTTTAGGAACTTTGCATTCCATGATCTGGGCTTCTGGGTCATTACTGTTATCGTTTACTAAAAAATTGCGTTGCAAATCCGCACAAAAACTTTTGGCCAATAATATTTTAAATCAAAAAACAGCAACCCTATTAATTGGGGTCTCGATTTTTACCAGTTTCCAGATTTTTAGTAATGAAATGTTTTTTTATTGCACTGCAATCTGTTTATTAGCAGCCTATACACTTTCTATGATAACGCTTTTATTTATTCCTTCTGAATGGAAATCGGGGCAAAATTATATAACCATTGCTGGTATTGCAACAGCAATGCTGATTTTCTACTTTTCTATTAACGGAATTGTGGCAAGTCTGTAATTATTTGACGCAGATAAGAATGAGATGCTATAACTAAAATCCAATTGAGTTAGAAAAAAGGATTGTATTATGAAAAAACAGCTTTATAGCTATCTTATTTTAGTGATTTTTGCTTATCAAACTCGTATTTATTCAACAGCTGCCACGATTACACAACACGACTTTTATCCATTACATGCGACATTGTATCCATTTGATTTTTTAAATGAACAACGTAAAGCAGCAATTAAAGGGATGACGCATCATCCAATGCCTGAAAGAATGCGCTTTTGCGCAACTGCTTTTGGTCAAAAGGCAACCCTTGGACGGGATCAAGACAAAGTTGAATGCCCAGCTGGTGACATTCATGGCCGCTGGAATATGGTTGGATTAACCTATGGAACCGTTCCAACAGGTCACACACTACCGGCATTATTAACAGCTGCTGCAGGACAAACCTATCAAGATGGGCAATTATTAAGCCACGAAAACTATTCAGATGTTAATGACCATTTAGGCCATTTTTCAATCCCATTGCGCTACATTAAAATGGGCGCTCGGTTTGATTTTTCTGTTCGTATTTTTTCTGATATTGTTCTGCAGGTTCAAACTGGTATTGCTGATATTAAACAAACGCATACTAAGTTTCTTGATCAAGGTGATCCACTTGTTTATACCACCGCTATCCCAGTTCAAGATATTTATGGAAGCACCGCAGCACCTGCTGATCTTGTTGCTGACAGAGCAACTATTGCAAACTGGTTAATGGACCCGCATGAATTAATTTTTGAACAAATGGGTTTAAATATCCAAGATTTCCATGCAACCGGGCCCGAAGACGTGTTGCTTTCTTTAATCTGGAGACATAATTTTGCCATTAATAAACCAGGCTTATATGACCAATCTGATGATGAATTCAATCGTGATCATGAATGGTCACAGTTTATCATGACTCCTTTTTTTAAAGTGACAGGCATTGTTGGTATTGGCAAAGAAAAAGACCAGACAAAAGCATTTTCAATTCCCTTTGGGAATAACAAACATAATGGTGTCAGTATTGCAACAGGCTTAAGCATGGACTTTTATGAAACGATTGAATTTACCTGGCAAGCAGGCGCTTCACATTTTTTTAAACGAGACATTTCTGGTATGTATGTACCCAATGATGAACGGCAACGAGGCGTTTTCCCCTTTAAAACTGATGTAAGCTATGCCCCAGGAAAAACATGGTTCTTTACCTGCGCACTCAATGCTTACCATTTCATGGAAAAACTCTCTTTTTATACTGAATATATCTATACCTCTCACTCTAAAGATACGGTTAAGTTACTAACCCCTGATACAGCATTTAAACCACACGTGCTTGAAGACCATACAAAGTGGGCTGTTCAAGCAATGAACATTGGGTTTAACTATGATTTTTCACCGTATATGAAGGCTGGATTTACGTGGCAAGCACCACTTGTTCGTCGTGGAGCATATAAAACTAATACCCTTGCAGTTACTTTAGCTGGAACATTTTAAGAGAAAAGACGTATTTAAGCTTAATAAAAGATTGGACATTTTGAGCTCAAATGGGTATTATATAACAAAAGCGTAATTACTTTAGAATCAACTGAAAGGAAGTTGAAACCCGCATGGCAAAAAAGTCAAACATCGAAATTGGCGTAACAGGAAACGTTGAACGTTCTTTAAGACAACTTAAAAAGAAGATTGAACGTGAAGGTGTAGTGCGTGATATGAAACGCGTAGTCTACTTTGAGCCACCTACACAAAAACGCCGTAAACGCTTAATGCGCGCTATGAAGCAAAATTATATGCGCATGCTCACTCAAAAACTTGTTTAATGTTTTAGATTAATAATGAACAATAAACGAGTCAGTGATATTAAACGTTCTCAAAAAGAAGCTCTTTTTTTACGAACTATTTCAAATCTGTTTCTTCAAGTAACATTAGATGATGCTTTGTTGCGAGGTTTTTGCATTAATCGAGTAATGCTTTCTCCTGACAAAGGTCATTGTTATGTTTTTTTTGCAACTATTGGTGGTGTTGAAGAATTTAATGAAAAATTAAATCGACTCAAATTGTATAAGCCATCATTGCGCGCTGCGCTCGCTAAAGAAATTAATGGCCGTTATACTCCTGACATTACTTTTAAATTTGATGCTGCACAAGAAAAAACTAATCGTGTCGAAGAGCTTTTAGAAGATTTAAAACGCAAAGGCGATTTGTGATTCAAGCTTTTACAAGCTTTGCTGTCGCCTTATTCTGCGCTTCGGTTGCACACATTCTTGCTGCTTTTTTATTATCTTTAGAAAAAATTACGTATCGTTTTTTGCATCCTGTTGCATTGGTTCTTTTTGCACTTTCGTGCTCTTTTTTTTATTTTTTTTTCCCTGCAATCAATTATCTTGATTATGCAACACAAAGCACTTATCTTTTGTTCTGTTTAGCATTATGGATAACTGCCCATACCGATGCACAAACCTTATTAATTTCTCGGTTTGTCACGTTATTTTTAGCACCGCTTGGTTGGCTTGCAGCACAAAGTGGACTACTGCTGATTACCCCGCTTGAAAGTGTTATTGGCGCCTTGCTCGGATTGATAACTTTAGGATTGACTGCACGATTGGCATACCGTTGGACAGGACAAGAAAGTTTAGGACAAGGAGATATTGATCTCTTAATTTTTATTGGTGCATTTCTAGGCCCAATTGGATGTTGGCAAACATTATTAATCGGCTCAATTACCGGATCATTATTTGGGATTGCTTTATTACTTATGTATGGACAAAAAGCACGCACGTTCCAATTACCGTTTGGAACATTTCTAGTGTGTGCAGCCCTCATTCATATTGCGCACATGTTTTCAATCATTAAATGTCTTGAAGTTTTTAGTTACTGCTCTTAATCGAACTAAAACTACTCATCTTGTAAAGCTCTATTAGCTCACAAGAGCTAAAGCATTGTCTAAATCCTGAGTGAATCCATAATTGTTCTCATGTGCACTCTCTAAAGCAGTCTGTAGATAATTTGCAGCCTCTGGTAAAGCAATAAAATTAAGATGTCCAATTATATAATTTACAAGAGGTCGCATATCTGCTTGTATTGCTAATATCAAAGGAGAATTATCAATAGAGCTCATAACTTCTGCAATTTGTGCTTGATCATCAATTCTATCTAAAAAGAAAGCTATACTATCCATAGCTCCATCAATATCTTGATTATTAATAGCCTCTCTATAGTTATTTTGCCAGTTTTCTAATAAATCTTGTTCTTGTGCTCCTATTGCATTAAGGACTTCTTGTCCACCACCTAGCCAATAAGCTGCATCCATAGATTCTAATTGACTACTAAAAGCTGTTAAAAGTAACAAACTATAAACATATTTCTTCATAATCTTCTCCATTTATTCTCAGTTCTAAACGTTATGCTTGTGATCTTCTAGCACCACTTTTTGTTAAATATTTTATAATTGTTCGATCACTATTTTGAATATGCATATGAGCCAAATCTAAAGCTGTTTGACCTTTATTATTGGTTAAATTTTTATCCACACCAAGTTGAATAAGTGCTTGTACTATAACAAAATTATGATGCAACACCGCCACCATAAGTAAAGTATTCCCTTGAGCATCAACTTTTTCATTAAGGGAAAAATTTCGACTCGGGTGGTTAATAATAAAAAGAGCATCCTCATTCTGATTGTTAGCTATTGCTTGGTTAAGAGAAGTGAGCCAATTATTCATTGCTTCCTGCTCGTTGGCATCAATTTCTGTAAAATCAAAATCCATTGATTGTAATTGACTACTTAAAGCTGTCAAAAGTAACAAACTATAAACATATTTTTTCATAATCTTCTCCATTTTTTATTCATAAATTCCATCACGATAATTTGTTAACGTTCTGATAAGATTTTCATCATTTGGGAATCGCTGCCCTTGATTAAGACGATCTAAAACATTTTGTACATCTTGGTCAGTTGGGTAATAATTAAAAATCAAGAGTTGAACCATCATCAAATTTCTAGCTAAAGCTGCTAACATAAGAGCAGTATTTCCTTCTGAATCAAGAGGTTCACTTATAGAAATCCGATTCTGATGCATAAGATTTAAAATTCTGCTTGCTTGATCTATATCATTATCTATAACTGATTGTTTCAATAGAGGTAAAAGATTGTTCAGTTCTTCTTCTTGTGCTTGTGTAAATTGATCTGCTTGCTCGACTAAAGGATCAAAATTTGCTTGACGATCAAGGTATGGATAATCATAATCATACATTGATTGCACTTTATTAATAACTGCAAGGCTCAATAACAATACAATAGCAAAGTTTTTCTTTTTCATGAGATTCTCCATTTTTTATACATAACCTTATTTATTATATTACTTTAAATTAACTGCTAAAAACAAGGGTTTTATTCATTAATCCCTTATAAACCTTATTTTTTAATATCAAACTCATAAGAATTTTGTGTAAGTTGATCATATATAATATGTTTAATCCTATCTGATTGTTTTTCTTGATTATGAGTAAATCTACCTAACCAACTAAACTGCTCTTCTTCTGGAGAACTTGTACCAGATATTTCGCCTATCTTATTCATTTCACGCAATAGTTCATGATAAATAGAAACTCTATTATCTGAAGAAATATAGCCATATACTTCATAAGTTCCTTGATAGATTATTCCATTTTTTGTATAAATAATCGGAATATTTGTAATCTCAAACTGGTCAGATCCAAACATAGGTGTAGTTAGCAGATATTCTTCTAAAATAATCTGGGTAATAATAAAAGGAACTGCGTGCCCAAAAATAATTTGATCAACAGCCTCTTCTTTAGATTTTCCTTTTGCAATCAAATCTTGATAAAATTGAGCACGTGTTTTTCTAATAGGATCTGATTCAGTTAAGGGATCTTCTAAATAGCCGTCTACTTTAAGAATATCTTCAGCATAACTCATTCTATTTTTCTGATCTTTTATTTTTGATACATCATTCCATTTTTTTAACTTTTTTGTTCTTTTTATTATAAAACGCGAGTCATTAGTTTTTGTTTGTGGCACTTCTGCTGCAGACGCAGATTGATCAAGAGTATCTGCTTTTACCGATTTTTGCTCAGCTCTATCAGCAGCTGCTCTTTTTTCAAGTTCTTCTTGTTTTTCAATTTCGCTGATTTGTTTTGCTAATTGAAGATTTCTTGCAATAATAGCTCTGTATTCTTCCCTTATTAATGCTTTTCCTTTTCTTATATAATCAGGAATAAGTTCTTGATACGTTTGACCATTATTATTTTCGATTTCTAACATATAAGGTCTTTTTTTAAATTCAGAAAAAATCAGGTTATAAATTTTTTCATCGTAAAATTTTGCTGCCAGCATTAAATAAGTATCACCTTCTGCGTTGATTAATCTTAAATCTGATAAGGGTAACAATTTTTCAACTGATGAAAAATATCTGTTCCTGATTGCTATCATTAAAGGGGTATCGCCAAGCAATTTATTTTTATCTGTAGGTATTATTTCCTGCATATTAAATAATCGATTATCAGGACTATAGCGTAGTAATATTTCTAAATGTTGATTTACAAATCTTTCATCTTTTAAATTCATTAATATATGAAATAAATTAACATTGAAACCATTAAAAGAATTATCAATTATATTCTTAGGATTTTCCTGACCTAATAAAGTTAGAATAATTTTTGCTGAATTTAGTGGTAAAGATTTTTCTTTTTTTTCTAAATCTAACAAACGATTTAAATAAATAAAAATAGGAGTACCTTCATCAAAATCATCGCTCTTATAAAATTTATCAGAGATAGAAAGCCCAGATTGTATAAAAAATTTAATTTTATCTTCATCAAGAGCATTAATAGCTATCTGTAATGGATTCATTCCTCGAGGAGATCTATAAGTTGCAATATTAATATCACCTTTCTCCATTATTTTTTTTAATAATGGAATACTAATATTATTGTTAAGAATAGCGTATTCAAAAGGATCTGATTCTGTTAATGCTAGATTTATAAAATCATTTTTTTGTGCATTTTCTAGGAAGATATTTAATTTTTCTCTGGAGCTGGGATAAAACCTAATTAAACCCATTAAAGGAGTAACATTCTTAAAAATTGGATTTCTTTCTATAATATCTTCCCTTTGTAGAAAATTTTTTAAAATTTCTGGTTTTATATCTTCAGAAGAAGCGATAATATGAAGCATCGAATTTCCATTTTGATATTTTTTATTTATATTTGCACCTTCATATTTCAGTAATAAATTGATGATATCAACATGCGATTTTGAAAAATCTTTATTATTTGAGAAGATTACCATTAAAGGAGTTTCACCTTCGAGATTAACAGCACTGAATAAATCTTCTCTTCCGATTTCTTCTAAAAATTGTATTACTTCATAATATCCCATTAGTGCAGCAGTATGAGCAACAGTATCTCCTTCAGAATCTGTTATACCTAAATTAAATTCCGGATTTTCATTAAAATATTCCTTAAGATATTCCTTAGTTTTATAAAATTTATGTTTCACTGTTGGACCTGCCATGTTCATGAATGCATAAAAAACACCTGGAATTGCTGTATCTGGATTGTAAGTATTGAGTAATGTTATTATTTTTTCTTTGGTTTTCGCTGTCCGAACTAATTCTCTAAATTTTAATCGATCAATTTTATTTAATGTTTTGCTCAAAACCTGTGCGTAGTGTGCAATTCTTTCTCTTTCTTCTTTTGAAGATTCTTCCACATACGAATCGAACATAAAGAATCCAATGGCATCTTTAGGCTTCGAAGGATTAGCATCAGCAGCCTGAACCTTATAATTTTGACTCAATAAAATAATAACAATCATATAATAGAATAATTTTCTCATAATTTTCTCCATTTTTTATAGATAACCTTATTTATTATATTACTTTAAATTAACCCCTAAAAACAAGGGTTTTACTAAAAAATTAAAAAAAGCTTATTTTTAAAAATTTCTAACTGAAAACCACAAGAGGTTTTGAAGAAAAAATAATTTCTTACAATTACCTTAAATTTATTAATTTAAAAAAAATTAAGCTTATTTCTGTTTTATTTCAATTAATTTCAAAATAAAACATTAAAAAAAAGGGTTTCATAATGTTTTAATTATTATCAATTTGACAATATCCTGCAGTAGCATAAACTATACTTTATGACCAAAAAAAGTGGTTTTAAACTCAAATTAAGCAATGAAGCATAAAATGGGTATGGTTTATCAATAAAAGGAACAATCATGAGCATAAATAAACAAGTAGCTTCAAAAGAATCGGTTAATCTTGCAACAAGCAAGCAAAAAACGTATCAAGAAATCATTGAATTTTTAGATACTCACTGGGCTCTGCCTTCTGATAATAAATCTCTTGAGCGTATGAAAGCATTAAATAAACAGTTTAATAATAATGCAAAAACAATTAACGCTATTTTGATCGCAGGAACCAATGGAAAAAGTTTGACTGCACATTTTGCAGCAAAACTCTTAAAAAAAGAAGGGTTGACTGTTGGGATATTTATTAATCCTCACATTTTAACCTATAATGAAAGAATCAGTACTGATACAGAAACTATTTCTCAAAAAGCATTTACTGATCTTGCAAATGAAGTCATTACTACTGCCCAAGCTGCATCAATTAATGTTACCAGCAGAGAAATTTTAACACAAATGGCTATCAACTATTTTATTACACAAAATGTTGATGTTGCTCTTTTTGAAGCAGAAAGCATCACTGCTTTTGATGCTGTTTCAATTTGTACTCCAACTATTACGGCATTAACAAGACTGATTAATAATAAAGCGTTTATTACAGAACCTTGCAGCACAGAAATTATTCATAATTATCTTGCGTTCATTCCTAAAAATAGTCATTTAGTTTCTGCTGATCAAAATAAAACAAATTTAAAAGCTATGGCAGACTATGCAAAACAAGTGGGAGCACAATGGGCTATGCCTATTAGAAAGCTGGTTGCATTACCGTATCCATTTGAACAATTACATGGCCGCTGTGCTGCTTTAGCAGAACGTATCGCATATTTATTTATTAATTTTTACACAAAAAAAGAAGAAGTTATTGCTCAAGAAAGTTTATTGATTCACAAGCCTGGACAACGTGGTAGACCAACAACCCAAGCAAAAAAAGAGCTTGAAATTAATCCGAAAAAAACACTTGAACAATTTTGGAAAGAAATTTTCAATGAACTTCCTGGTCGTTTTCAAATACTTGATAAAGAAAAACCAACTCTCTTACTTGACAACGCAAACAATATTGATGCCTTTGAAAACTTATTATTGGGAATCAAATTACTCCATTATCAAAAACCTTTGAAAAATATTGCTTTTGTATTTGGCTGTGACACTACAACTTTAAATACTGAACTTTTTGCAAAACAGGTTCGTTATTTCTTTAAAAAAATTACTGGCCATGTCATTATTTGCCCGCTTAAACAAAAAGCTGGTAATAATCCATTAGAAGATGCTCAAGCAGTACAAAATGCGTTTAAAGATGTAAAAATTAAACCTCGTATGACCAGTTCATTTAAAGAAGCTTTTGAAGCTGCAAAAAAATTGATTAATGATCGTAATGGTTTAGTTGTTATTACTGGTTCAAATGAAATTTTACAAGAGTATTGGAATACTAAAAATAGTAAAAAATAATTTTATACGTTTTTACGCGATACTATGACTTTTTTTATCTTTTTAGTCTCAATTTTTTTAGGGGCAGTTGCTGGTACGGTCTATGGTTGTTCTTTTTTTAAACAGATCAACGCTGGGCAGATAACCAGCAAATCCCGTTTTAAAAATCTTGGCCGAAAAAAATTCTTTGGTGCTTTTCTTCTTGCATCGTTACGAATCCTACTTATTGGGACCTTATGGTGCTATATCTTGTCAAGCCAGCAAGTCAGCATTATACTGGTTTTAGCATCTTTCCTGGTGAGCTTCTGGATAATGATTATCAAGAAAAAGGCCGCTTAATTATGAATGATTTTAGTTTTTTAAGTGAACGAAGTTCGTGGCCATTGCTCGAACACTGGTCTATTACACATTGGTTTTTTAGCTTAAATGTACAAACAGTAATTGCCACTTGGGCAGTTTTTATTGCTCTGTTAATAACAACTGGTATTGCCAATTATTGTTTAAAAAATAACAAAAAACTAGGCGTTTTCTTTTTTACGAGCTTTTTTAAAGCATTTATTGATTTATGCACACAAACATTAGGTGGTCGCTTTTATTACATTCATTTTAGCTTTATTACAACATTGTTTATTTTCATTTTATATTGTAACACTATTGCCTTAATTCCCTTTTTTGAAGAACCTACCAATGATTTAAACACAACCCTTGCCTTGGGGTTAATAGGTTTTTTTTACACAACTTATTATGCAATTAAAAAACATGGCATTAAAGGATACCTTGCTGAATATTTTCAGCCATTTTTCTTGATGTTTCCCTTACATGTAGTAGGAAAAATTGCTTCTATTATTTCAATATCATTTAGACTTTTTGGAAATCTTTTAGGTGGGTCGGTTATTACCAAAATTTTTATGAATGCTGTTGGTAGTATGCCTACTCATTGGGCTCTTACTTTTATACCTGTTTTAGGAGCTTTTACCAGTATTTTGATTTATACCTTTTTTGGTATTTTTGAAGGTTTTATACAAGCATTTGTATTTGCTATGCTTTCACTTACCTACCTTTCAACTGAGATAGCTCACGAGGAATAACCATGGAAACATTCCATCTTTTACATTTTGGCACAGTTGCATTAACAGTTGCATTAACTGCTCTTGGAGTTGGCCTTGGACAAGGACTGACCAGCTTGGTAGCACTTGAAGCACTTGATACACAACCACACGCTCGTGCAGAAATTTCAAAAACTTTTATTTTAGGTATGGCACTCATTGAAACAGCAGCTATTATTGGTTTGACTATGTCGTTAATGCTGTTAAAACCGATTGAAACTGCTTTAGCAACTCAAGACGCTGTTTACCTTGCTGAATGTGCAATCGGCCTTGCACTGTGCATTTCTGGAGCAATTATTGGTCTTATTGCATGCTTGCCTGCTCAATATGCCTGTCGTGCTGTTGCTCGCCAACCATTTTACGGACAAAAAATTCAAAGCTTAATGTTATTAACACAATCGTTAATGCAAACTCCTATTATTTTTGGTTTTATTATTGGACTATTTATTAAAAATCAGTTGACCAGTGTTCAAACAATCTATGATTCTTTTCGATTAATTGGCTCCGGACTTTCAATTGGAATTGGCAGCATTGGACCATCAATTGGCCTTGCCCTGTTTTCAAAAGAAGTGTGCAAAGGAATGGGAGTTAATCCACAAGCTTATTCACGCCTTTTGTCATTTACGTTAATTAGCGAAGCATTAATTGAGTCGCCCTTAATTTTTTCACTCTTGGTGGCGCTGATTATTTTGCAAATCAATCCTGTTCAGGGTATGGATTTTATTAAAAGTTCAGCGCTGTTTTCAAGCGGACTTTGCATGGGATTAGGTACTTTAGGTGTTGGAATAGCTTCAGGCAGGGTTGCTGCAAAAGCATGCGAACAGATTAGCTCTAAACCAGAACATTATAATCTTTTATTGCGCACCAGTTTATTTGCTCAGGTATTAATAGAAACCTGTTCAATCTATGCTTTAATTATTTCGTTCGGGCTTATTTTTGCATAATGTATTATTTGTTAATACGTATTTTTTCTTTATAATACCTTTATCATTACAAAAAACAGCAAAGGACAAGATAGTATGAACTTTTTATTTTATGCATTATTTGTTTTTACAATAACTATACAAGCAACTACACAAAACGGTTCTTCCAAAAAAGCAGCCGTAAGAGCTGCCGTAGCAGAACTTTGGATGAAGCAATCTGGAAATCCATCTGCATATTGTGGCCCAAGAAATTGGGAGAAGCATTATGTAAGCCCTGGTGAATTTAGTTATAGCCTTTTCCCAGAAACACATTTTCAAAAGATGTATCATTGTGTACGTTTTAGGCCTGAAGATTTTAGATTTTCTGGTTTACGTGAACATTTATTGCAAGAAGCTTTATTAAGTACTACTGCTTATTGCCATTTAAGACTTTGTTTAGAAAATTTTGAAGGTATTAGTACTCTTATTCCAAAAGAGACTAGATCTCTCTCATTAACTGGGAACTTTGTAAACACAATTTCTGCAAATGATTTTCAAGGACTTTCATCTATCGAAAAATTATATTTAGGTGAATGCGACATAAAAAAAATTGATGCTGATGCATTTAAAAATCTTAAAGATTTACGTCTTCTTATTTTAGAAAATAACCCAATCTCCAAAGATCCAGAATCACGGAAAAATTTAGAACAAGCGCTTTCTAAAACTAATCCTCAATGTGAAATTGTCTGGGGCCCTATTTCTAGATGAGCTTGATTCACTTTAACTATTTGCCATGTTACACTGAGAGCAACTTTGTATAATTAGTTTAAAAAAGGATATATATGCAGTATCCATCTGTATTAAAAGCTGTTGGAAACACACCTCTGATTCAAATTCCATTTGACACACCCGCGACTGTTTTAGCAAAACTTGAGTATCTAAACCCAGGTGGAAGCGTAAAAGATAGGTCTGCTTTATATATGGTTGAAAAAGCTGAAAAAGAAGGGAAGCTCAAACCGGGTGGAACTTTGATTGATGCTTCATCTGGAAATCATGGAATTGCTCTTGCTATGATTGGTGCTGCAAAAGGCTACAAAGTTATTATTACTGTGACACAAAAATGCAGTAAAGAAAAATTGCAAACCTTGCAAGCATACGGTGCACAGATCATTATGTGCAAATCAACAGAACTGATTACCGACCCAGAAAGTTATCATAACGTTGCTTATAAACTTGCACAAGAAACTCCTAACTCATTTATGCCGAATCAATATTACAATGAAGTCAACCGTGATGCACATTACACCTTATTAGGGCCAGAAATTTGGGAACAAACTCACGGAACAGTGACTCATTTTTTTGCAGGCTCCGGCACAGGCGGCACAGTCAGCGGAGTTGGTCGCTATTTAAAAGAACAAAATTCATCTGTTAAAATTTTTGCACTTGATGCTGCAAATTCATTCAGGGCAACACAAGGCAATCCAAAACCTTATAAAATAGAAGGGATTGGTATTGATTTCAGTTCTGATGTCATTGATTATAACGTGATTGATGAAGTTTTAACAGTCACAGACCAAGAAGGTCTTTCAATTTTATCACCACTTGCACAGCAGTATGGACTATTAGTTGGGCCAAGTAGCGGCGCTGTTGCAGCAGGACTTTTCCAAAAAATAAATACTTTAACCAAAGATGATGTGGTTGTTTTGATGTTTAGCGATTCTGGTCGTGCCTATTTGAGTAAGAACTTTTATGGTGCTCAAGATGAAATTGCTGCCCCACTTTACACGCAAACAGATACTTACCCTCAAGTAAAACCTGAGATTGATTCCACCACGTTGTAAGCCGTTCAATCGGGGTATGAAATAAATCAGTCCCAAAATAAAAAGTACCCCAGTGCATTGGTATAAAAGAGGTCGCACCAGAATCAAGAAATGCATTACCTGCATCTTGGGCACTCATATGAGACCGACGCATTAATTCGTCAGGGTCGCAAGGACCAATCGGTAAAATTGCTACATCAATAGCAGGAAAACAACTTTTAATAGTATTAAAATAATACTTGTTATAAGCAGTGTCTCCAGCAAAGTAAACAGTATCTTGCTTGCTCTGAATTATCCAGCCGCCCCATAAGGTCTTATTGTGATCAAAAAGCCCCCGTTGCGACCAATGCCAAGCAGGAACAAAAGTAAAATCAACCGAACCGGCTTGCCAGGTTTGCCACCATGAAAACTCTTGAACATTTTCAATTCCGGCTGACAAAAACCACTTTTTATTGCCTTCAGGAACCAAAAATAAAGGCTTGTCTTTAGTATGCAACGCCTTAAGCGTAGGACTATCCATATGGTCACGATGATTATGCGACAAAAGCACAATATCTATTTTTGGTAGATTTTCAAGCTGACAGCCAAACGGTAAAATTCTTTTGTACAGTAAAGAAGGACTCTTAATAATAGGGTCAGTTAAAATATTCAGGTTTGCTATCTGAATCAGCATGGTAGCATGACCAAGCCAAGTAATGACAAGCTCATCAGAACAATCTTTTCCTGAATAAGAATCTATCCAAGCATGCACTTCTTGCCCAGCTTTTTTACCTTTAAGATGACTTAAAAGGTACATTTTCATACTGCGCAATAATGATTCTGGTTGTTCAGTTTGACCATTATCTTCAGGAAAATAGTTATAATACGTGGAGCCTTTTTTATGAGGCAAAAAAGGTGGTTCAAATAGTTTTTTTTTCAAGTTGACATACTCTCTTATAAAAATATTCCCCCATCCGGCAGAACGTCGGATAGGGGAAATGGAGGTTATCAAAATAAAACATCTTTACATTACTTGTAACGACAGAGGTAAGTCTACTCAAACCCTTTATAAAAAGCAACTCTTTTTTAAGAGCTTATTTTAATTTAAGAGAAACCAACAATTTTTTGATAGTTCTATTTTATCAAAGAGAACGCTATACTGTCTTTAATTACATATAAATCAGCTTTTGAAAGTACATTTATGAAAACTATAACCAATGGCTTTTTGATTGCTCTTGAAGGCATTGATGGAACAGGTAAAACCACACTTTGTGCCGCACTTGCACAAGCATTTTCAACTACTTATAAGCTTATTACAACCAAAGAGCCTGGAGCAACCGAACTGGGAAAACTCTTGCGCCATACCTTACTTCATAAAGAAGTACCGGTGTGTGATAAGGCTGAATTTTTATTGTTTGCTACTGACCGCGCACAGCATTTTAATCAAGTAGTTTTACCCCATTTACAAGCGGGTGGAATTGTTATTTCTGACCGGATGGCAGACTCGTCATTGGTGTATCAAGGTTATGGTAGATCTTTAGATCTCAACACCTTACAAATGATTAATGATTGGGCTATGAATGGGCGCAATCCTGACCTAGTATTATATTTACAATTACCTGCAGCGGTTGCCTACCAACGCATGAAAGCACGTAATATCCCACTGAATGCAATTGAGCAAGAAACCGCATTAATGCATCGCCTGACAGAAGGGTTTGATGCCCTTGTTGCCCCACGAGACAATGTGGTAACACTTGATGCACAAATGAGCAAAGAAGAATTGGCTGAACATGCAATCACTATTGTTACAGAAAAAATTAAGGCGCACGCTGTTTATGCACAATAATCAAACCCCAGCCTATCTTTTTGTAGGGTCTGACCAGCAGGTTGAGCACGCAACTATTACTCTTTTACAACAAAAATTCTGCTTACATAACCAGTGCACTACCTGTATTATATGCAGTCAAATTCAAGAAAAGCAGCATCATGCTGTTTTATGGCTCAAGCCAGAAAAACGGTACACGCTTGAAGACATTGCGATCATTTTTGAAAAAACAATGCTGGGGCTAGACCCATCTGATTCATTTTTTTTTATTATTACCAAAGCCGATCTTTTAACCAGTGCGTGCGCAAACCGCTTGCTTAAGCTGATTGAAGAGCCACCACATGGTTATCATTTTATTTTTTTAACCGAACGGCAAGCACAAATTTTACCTACCATCGCTTCCCGTTGCGTTCAGAAAAATTTTTCACCGACCCGTGCTGCCCAAGAAGTTCCTGCATTAATTGCTTATTTTATGCGTTTTAATAGTGACCCGGTTGCATTTACACAAGAAGTTTCAAAATGCACCTTAACTGAAGAACAATGCATGATGTATGTTGATGATCTACTTACTTATTGGATTGCTGCTCACAAAAAAGCGATCAATCTTAATAATGACCAAGATAAAAACGCAACGCTGCATATGGTAACTATTTTAAAAGAGGCACTTGAACACCCACCATGCCCAGGAAGTGCTAAGCTTTTTTGGAAAAATCTGTTTTTAAAAAAAGAACAATAATCTTTTTGTGTTTTTTAAGTCCATACAGTAAAGTAAAATGACGTTTGAATACAGGGGTAATTTATGGCAACGTCAGTAAAAAATATTTTGCATGTTTTTTTCCAAGAACAAAATTGGAAACTTACCCTTTTAACTGAATGGCCAACTATTGCTGGCACACTACATGATAAAATGCGGATTGAAAAAATCGCAGAAGATACTTTGTTTATTGGAGTTTACCAATCAAGTTGGTTACAAGAACTGTATCTACTATCTCATGTTTTAAAAAAAAGTATTAACGACCACCTAGGGGGGCCTTATATTAAACAATTACGGTTTAAACATGTCACGCCAACTGTTTTTAAAACGCATGATGCAGTCAAAACACCCAGCACAAAAGCAGTAACCTTACAACCTATTTGCCTTTCTCATAAAGAACAGTATGCTTTAACAAAAATTAAAGATGAAGAGCTTAAACAAGCGCTTCATAATTTTTTAAGTCGTTGTCATTATCAGAAAGTATCACAATGAAAAAAATTATTTGCTGTGTTGCTGGACGTTCCGGTGGTCATATCATTCCTTGCTTAAGTTATGCTGAAAAATTTCGTGAAATTGAACCTGAAACAGAAGTTTTATTTTTTCACGCGCCGACTGAACTTGACCGCTCTTTACTGAAAAATATCGATTATATCTCTAAAAAAGTTGCTTTACCTTTAGACAATGTTCCTTTGAAAAAAGAGTGGTTTAAAATTCCTCTTTTTATCATGCAACTATTTGGCTCAACGATGATGAGCTTTTATTACTTAATAAAGCATAAACCCTCTTTAATTATCAGCACTGGTGGCTACATAAGCATTCCCGTTTGTTTAGTTGCTCGATTATTAGGTATTAGAGTTGAACTCTTTGAACTTAACTGTGTCCCTGGAAAAGCAACTCGATTTTTGGCTCGTTTTGTATCAATTGTAAGAATCTGTTTCCCAGAAACAAATAATTATGTAAATTATGGCAATTCAATTGTTAGTCCTTACCCTTTAAAACCACAGTACAAAGGTAAAAAACCAACTCGTGAACTGATTCTTCAAACATTACATTTTAATAAAACTAATAAAACATTATTGGTGCTTGGAGGTTCACAAGGATCACAAACACTCAATGAACTTTTTTTAAAAGCATGTCAAACCGCGCAAGATTGGCAAGTGATACATCAAATAGGTAATAACGATGTTGAAGCAATTAAACAACAGTACAAAAATTTAGGCATGAAAGCCTATGTGTTTCAATTTCATAATCATCTTGAAACCTTATACCCTGCCGCTGATGTAGTTATTTGTAGAGCTGGAGCAGGATCGCTCTTTGAAACAGTGTACTTTAAAAAACGATGCATTACCGTGCCACTGGAAACAAAAACTAATGATCATCAAGTGCATAATGCGCGTTCATTTGAAAAACAGTACCCGCATCTTTTTTCTACCTTGCTGCAAGAAGATTTTAAAGCTGACCCTACCTTGCTACAGAAAATCATTGCCAGTTAAAGCCTTAGTGAGTTAATACGGTAAGTTTTTAACTTGATTGCCTTTAAGATCAATCACCTGTAAAGGGTTCCAACCAACTTCTTTTTGAGTAACTGGATCAATAAGAGAAGGTATTGCGCTATTGCTATAAACAAAATGACTCATACCACTTTTGTATTGAACCGGAGCGTTGACTACTCCTGTTGGTCCGCTTACTACTTTATTAAGACCCATATTACCCATCCAACTTAGTTTTGTTTTATCAAGAGAGCCATCTGATTTTTTTTCAAACAGTGCATCCACTCCATGTGTTGTCAAATAGGTAAGTACAAGATCATGTACTGATTTAATTGCTGCAGTCCTGTCTATTTGGGTTGATGCTGTAGTTATCCATTGTCCAATAACAGCTTTAACTGCTTTTGCTCCATCATCAGTTTCATACAATGATTTATTAATAAAAGGAGCAAGCTCAGAAAATATCGGTGCGATTAATTTTAAAAGTGGTTCAATGGTATAAAAATAAGGGCCAGCACCATTACCATACGGAACAAAACAGTCGTACAGTAATAAATACCCTGTCATACCAGAAGCTGGATCTTTTAACTGTCCTAATGTTGTAGAAAGTTGGGTAGCAAGCGACTGTGTAACATCTTGAGCCAACGTGCTTGAACTTAATGAAGGTACTGCAGGTAAAGGAATTTTGCCTTGTAAAAGATTTTGTAAAAATGTTTTTGCTTTTGCGTCATCGGTGGTATCAATTGAAACAATATACAAAGGAGCTTTTGGAGTTTTTGGAGCTTGTTCTTTGATACTTTTAAAAATATCAATCGGAGCAAGATTGACTCCTAATGTTTGCAGCGTTGTTTCTGTACCAAATGTTTTTGTTGGTTCTAAATTTTGTAATTTTATCATTTCATCAGTTGTTAAGTAATTTGGAGTATCAATTAATGGACGAACACAATAAAATTGTAATGCCTTGCCCACTGGAACCTTTGCCATAACAGTATTGGTAACTGCCATGGTAGTGTTAGACCAACCTGGAGTACTATACGCAACCCATGTTGTAGAATTTGGTAAGGTAACAGCAACAAAACCATCTTCGGACACAATTTGATCAGGTGCTTTGTTCCATATTAAACAAGCAACAGGAGTAATGGTACGCAAACGCTGTGTTAAAGGTTGACTAAAATTACCAGGATTAAATCCAGCAGTAATCACTTTTGGTGTCTGGTCTGTACCAATAATTTCATAGTGATATAAATCAGCTTCAACATTCTGCATTGTTCCATCTTTAAGCTGACCAGTTGCAAGACCTTGTGCAGAAACAGCAATTTTACCTGCCGCACCAAAATCAAAAGTTCTTAATCCCTGCAAAGGACGAATTGAATGAGGAATTTTGTTATTTGAACTTAAAAAATTATAAGATTGTGGGTCTAACGTGACGGTAAAAGTTTCATCAGCAAATAAAAATGTCATGGTTTGCGATACTTGTAATGTATTATAAATCGATCCTAAAAAAGTATCGCTGGTTGTTTTTGATGTCCCTAAAGATTCGCCATGTATTCCTGCAGCACTTTCATAGATATTATAAAAAACAACCGCAGGAGTACTGGTTTTATAATCAGCCATTTGATCAACAATAGAATCTGAAAAAACTTCACTCCCATTGGCACGTGCTACTACTTCTAAATATAAATTAATACCCTTAAAGCGAGTTGGACCACTTTCTTCCGTTGGATTGAGTGACCATTGTTCGATAGAATCTTGTTTGATAAAAACACCTTGATAGGTCTTAATACGTCGAGCCTCTGCTTCTATAATACTGTTGGTATTATTAAACATTCTAAAGCTATAATAATACCCTGGAGGATTCATCCCAAAACTTTCAGCTAACCCTTTTCCAAATGCTTTAAATTGATCACCAATACCTGTCACCGTGTTTTTTAAATTATCTAAACTATCATCAGCTAAAAGATAATTGGTGGCAATTATAAGCAGAACAATTAAACGATAATGATTTTTCATAGCTACTCCTTAATTTCTTCTTTAGATCTACTGAAAAAGAAATTAAGGAGTCAACAAAGAGCAATTTTTAAACTAAAAGGGTAAAAACATCCTCACCTGAATCATCAAAAGCTCTTTTACCTGTTCTGATATTAAAAAGCATCGGTGTTAATGATGGATCAAAATTAAACTCTTTTTTCTGTGTCTTCATGCCTTTGTGGTACTGCAACCAGATAGGATACGCTGTATAAACAGGAAATATTGTTTGCCCCATCGGCCTATTGTCATCAAACCCAATATACACAACGGTAGTCAATTCAGGAGTAGAGCCTGCAAACCAACAGGTTCTTGAATCATTGGTTGTTCCTGTTTTATTAATTGCCGCTGAATCGATCCATTCTTTTTCATGAGATCGCTTTCTTTCAAGTCCAAAACTTAACACTTGAGCAATTTTATGTACCACCAATCGGTCAAGTAACACCTCAGGCTTTACAACCTGTCGATAAACTTTTTGCCCTGAAAAATCTTTAACCCATTCTATACAATATGGTTTTACATACATGCCATCATTTGCAAACACATTAAATGCTCCAGCTACTTCATACACGGTACTGTCAACACAGCCCAAAGATAATGCTGGGTAAGGTAGAAGCGGCCCTTTAAAGTGAAATTTCTGCGCGCAATCAACAACTTTTTGTGGACCTAATGCCAAAATCAATTTTGCAGAAATAATATTATTAGAATACGACAAAGCACGGGCCAAGGTCATTGAACCTTCATACTGTTTATTATAATTCTTAGGTTGCCAAACTTGATTATCTTGCTTAACCGTTAGCGGCTCATCAATTGCTCTGTCTAATAAACTAAACCCTTCAAGAAGTGCCGTAGTATATAAAATTGGTTTAAAAACAGACCCTTGTTGACGATATGCCTGGGTTGCTCTATTAAATGGTGATTGCTCAAAAGAGTACCCGCCAACTAATGCTTTAATTGCTCCTGTTTTGACATCAATACTCATTAAAGCACCATCAATGTCCTTGCCTATTTCTGTTTTAAGTTTAGTGCAATGATTTTTAAAAGCTTGTTCTGCTTTTTTTTGCGCTTCTTGATCAACGGTTGTTTTAATGGTTAAACCACCTGAATACAGTTGCTGTTTGGTAAAAAGTTCTTCTAGTTGTTTACGCACTGTTTCTTTAAAATGCAAGCCATAAATGCTTTGTTCTTGTGGTGCAAGTTCTAATGGTTTAAGTTTTGCTGTTTTCCAGCTTTGCTGATCAATAAAAGATCGTTTTGCCATTTGATGTAAAATAACATTGCGCCTATCAAAAGCAGAAAGTGGAAAAAGTAAGGGGCAATAATTTCCCGGAGAACGAACCGTTGCTGCTAACACTGCTGCTTGTTCTACCGTTACGTCACAAATTGAACAGTTAAAAAATCTTTGTGCTGCAGCTTCTACTCCATAAATACCACACCCAAAATAAACATGGTTTAAATAAGTTTCTAAAATTTGTTCTTTAGTAAACTGACGCTCTACCAATAATGCATACAGTTGTTCTTTAATTTTTCTTTTAAATGTTCGTTTTGAATCAAAGAATAATAATTTAACCAGCTGCTGTGTAATGGTACTTGCGCCCTGAACAATTTTACGATGATACAGATTAACTAACGTAGAACGGACAATAGCACGAAAAGAAATTCCTGAATGCTCAAAAAATTTCCAATCCTCTGCTGCAATAAATGCATGAATAACGCAAGGAGCAATAGTAGCAAGCGCAACTGGATTTCTACGATCTAACTGAAACGTACACCATTGGTTACCTTGCATATCTAATACAACAGAAGGTCTTCCCGGTTGATACTGTTCAAGTGCAGAAAAATCGACTAAAAAACGATTTCCAATAAAAGCAAACATGCCCAATAAAAAAGCAATTGTACAAAAAAGAGTGATGCCGGTTACTTTAAAAAAAATAAACCAATGCTGTTTGTTGCTGATTTGAAACACAAAAAACCTTACTTGAATAACCTATTTATCGATACTTATTTACTTTTATGATTTGCCTGTATAAGGTAGCACATTGAAATTGAAGTTGCTACTTTAACACGGTAATTCTGAGCAGAATGAAAAGATCAATGATTATTAAAAATTTTTTAGCCAATTGCATACTCTTATTCCTCTTTTTTATGGCAGACATTGGCGTTATCAGTCAAACAGGAGCTCCACTTTTATGTGCTGTTTATTGCTATGCATTAGCAACATTTTTATATCAAAAAAAGTTCCCCTTTTTTTATCTTGCCTGCCTTTGCTTAGGGCTAGAATCTTTTATAGCATTTGACCTTTTTGGACTTACTTATTGCTATAGCATGCTTCTTTTTCTGTTTTTACCAACTGCCAGTTATTACCTTGCCTCAAAAAAAATTACTGCACTTATTTGGCTTATCTTATACCTACTGCTGCAAACAGCTTTTTTATACTTTTTTAAGCTTATCCCCGTTGCCTATGAGCCCTATACATTATACCTAATTGGTGGTAACCTGAGTGTATTATATATTTCTTTGAAATGGTTTTTCACAGTAGAACAAGGCAATCGCTTGTAACCTTGGTTATGAGAGGAAAGTCCGGACTCCTAACAAATAAAGTGCCCTGAAAACATTGCGTATCAATGACAATCAGGGAAAACGTGAGTTTATGGAAAGTGCCACAGAAAATAACCGCCTTTAATGTAAAAAAAAGGTAAGGGTGAAAATGTGCGGTAAGAGCGCACAGACAATATTAGTAATAGTGTTGTAGGGCAAACCCCACTTGGAGCAAGACAAAATAGGCATGTACGGTTATTTGTTCCGGTTTAAACATGCGGGTATGTCGCTGAAGATACATGGTTGCCACTTATTATGCTGCAAAGCCTGACAAGGACAGAATCCGGCTTATCGTTCTACTGTGATTAATCAATTTTTACAAGACTCAAAAACCATGAATAATAAAAGTCTAACCGTGCAGCTACAAAAACTTTTCTGGATGATTCCTTTTATCTGTTTCTTATTAGGTTATTATTCATTACACCTGTTTTACAAACCTAAAACTCTTGTAATGCCCCACTTAATTGACAAATCGGCTCTTGAGGCACTAACGCTGCTTGGCCCAGATAAAATTAATATTCGACTGATTAATCAAAAAGAAGATACTCACAAACCAGAAGGTATCATTGTAGAACAAATGCCTACTGCCGGACAAATGATTAAACCTTATCAAACTGTTTTTTTGGTAACTTCAAAACAAACACGTGCAACACAAACTCCTGACTGCTTGAGTAAGCCTTACCATCAGATGATAGAATGGCTCAAAGATAATAATATTACCTATCAACTCTTTTTTTTTAACAGCACGCAACCTCCGTTAAGTTGCCTTGCTCAAATACCGCAGCCAAATCAAAACCTGAATCAACAGGGAATGATTCTTTACTATGCAGCAAAAACCAATAAAAACCCTGTTATTATGCCAAACTTTATTGGACTTTCACTTGAAACCATTCAACAGTTTTTAGCGCCTTACCAGATCGAGCCTACAGTATTTCATCAAACTTGCATGCCAACAGATCACCATTGCAGTCAGTGTATTGTTAAAGAACAGCGACCACTTCCAGGAGCATTGATTAGCGTAAAAGAAAATCTTTTGATTCAATTAAAAATGGTATAGCTGTATAATTCTTATAAAAGTAACCCAAAAAAGGAAAAACTATGTATCGCTTTGTATCTTTATTGCTTTTAGTAGGTATGGCGCAAGAAATTTATTCAGGTGAAAGTTTTTTTCTAGAAATTGCAGCAAAATGGAGAACTCAACTTTTAATTCAAAAGACAAATCCTAGCAAACAAGAATTAGCAGATATTATAACAGGTTTAAATACAACACTCGAAAATCTTTATAAAGAACTTGGTACCAGTAGCGCTTTCCAAATTCATGTTATCTACGATAGAGGTAGTACAGAAACAGGAAAAAGCACTTATTACAATTCTACGATACTCCCTAACAATCGCACAAAAGAACAAATAAAATCTTTTAATGAATGCGTACAAAAAATTATTGAAAATCTTTCTCGATAAAAATTATACAATATGATTATTCTATTTTTTAAATATATGAAAAACATTAAAAATCTCTATACCCTAATCTTCTTAGCACTCTTTTTAACCTTTCCTTACAAACTTGATGCCGCTTATAATCTAACCGATAGTATCTTCGTAGAATTTACAAGAGGATATACTACTCGTATTGGTTTCCTGCAACAAAATCCTACTAAAAAAGCTCTGGAAGAACTTATTCAGAAGCTGCGAGCTGAAACAGTTTGCGCAAGTATGCCAGAATATAACAGAGTTTATTTTGGTGTTATATACTGTAAAAATGGAAAAAACTATGACAATGGTATAATTGGGCACCGCAAAGACCAAGCAACCAAACAAGGACAACAATCAATTGAAGATTTTAAAAAAAAAGTAGCAAAAATAATTGGATATCTTGAGACTCTTTCAGAAACTGCTTCTTAAGCCTATTTATAAAGACATAGAATATTTTATAAGAACTATAAACAATATAATTGAAGACCTTAAATCTGTTTAAAAAAGATAAGCTTAAACAATTTTATTATTAATTATTTTTAAAGAAACTGTTGCAATCATATGCAAAAAGAAATTATAATACATTAATACAATTTATAACTAAAAGGATCAGTATGCAAAATATTAAGAATCTATTTTTTATAATACTTTTGCTTAATTGCTTTTCTAGCTTTAACGCTGAAAAGGGGAGAACCGATATTCGCTTATCGATTGAAAGTTATGATAGAACAATTTCAGGTTTTAATATATCTTCCCCTAATGATAAACAAATCAACGAACAAATAGCTGCTCTAAGTGAGTATAAGAATAATATGTCTCTTTCTACAGTCAAAAACGGCTTTGATATTTCTATAAGATACTCTAGAAGAAATGATGATGATAGTAGAAATAATAAGAAAATTGAATACTTTATCAGAAAACACTCATATGAAAGTGGTGGCCTAAAAAGTGATGATGAAATAAAACAACAAGTTAAAGAATTTAAAAATACCGTACAAAAAATAATCGAAGATCTTAAATCTCTTAAAAAATAAAGAAAGATTAATATGCAAAATACTAATAAATTTTATTTGTTCTTTTTAATGAGTTTTTTAAATCTCACTTATAAACTTAACTCTGCTAGTAACGATGATCTTACGGTGAATCTAAAATTTTCATACAGCGGTGGAATGACTCTTGTAGATTTCTCCCAAACTAGACCTACAACAGAAGCAATAACTGCTCTCTTAAAAGAATTTGATGACACAAGAAAACAAATCTTTGTAACAGAATCTGATCGTTTTTCTGGTTTTAGTGTCTCAATTATCTATATGAGGACTAATAACGGTCAAGTGCTGGCTGAATACAGGAACTCTATCCGTGCTAACAACGATAGGACTAATGATTTTTATCGTTCTATAGGCAGGAATAGAAAAGCAGCAATTCAAAGTTTTATGAAAACTTTATCAGATATTAGAAAAGATATTGAATCTCTTGAAAAATAATGGGCAGTAAATTTATCTCTTTTTAAAAAAATCACTTAAAATAATTTACCCAGTCTTTAATGACCATTTTATTGTGTATTACTTTATTGAGCGACAGAAGTATTGGCAGATCAAAACCTTGTTGCTTAATTAACTGTTCTAAAGCAGCTGCACTGTTAATACTTTCTGGCACAAACGGTACCGATTCTAGTATTGCTTCAATTGATTGCCCTTGGCCAATAAGTTTTCCAACTTTTACATTGCGACTTGTTGGTGAATAAGTGGTTAACATAATGTCACCAATACCAGCAAATCCTTGAAAAGTGTCTGGGTAACTAGGACCCATACTGACTAATCGATCTAATTCTTCAAAAGATTCCACCATCAAAAGTAACTGCCGCAACTCTGTTAAAACTTTGACTAAAAATAATGATTGAGTATTACTGCTATAACCTGCCCCATCAAGTAGTGCACTGCCTAATGCGATTGCATTTTTAACCGCACCACATAATTGCACTCCAAGCATATCGTATGATGGTTGCATAACTAAAAACTCATTCTGCATTATATCTCTGACTTGCTTGATTATTTGATCATCAGGTCCTGCAATAACAAGTCCAGTTAAAGATCTTTGAGCAAGTTCTTGCGCAAAACTTGGACCGGCAACTACAACAGTTTTATGGTTTTGGCCAAGTACACTTTTTACTATTTCAGTAGGCAGCAATAAAGTTGTCTGCTCAATACCTTTGCTTAAAAGTACAATAAGAGTATTAGATTTTATTGATTGTTTTGCTTGGCCTAAAACAGAACGGATATAAGCAACAGGAACTGCTATAAAAATATAATCTGCGCTTCCAACTGCAAGAGCAAGATTATCGGTTGCAGTAATTTTTTCTGAAAGTGTAATACCTGGTAAAAAAGTAGCATTAGTGTGTAATTGATTAATTTCTGCTGCTACCTCTGGCTCTCTTGCCCAAAGCATTACATCATACTGATTATGAGTCAATACGGTTGCAATAGCTGTACCAAATGCTCCTGAACCAAGTATGCAAATTTTTTTCATATTCCAAAATTTCGCTGTGTTTGATTAAAATCGTTAAGCGCTTTGACCAAATGATCTTTGGTAATTTCTGGCCACAAACAATCTAAAAAACAGAATTCACTGTAAGCGGCTTGATACAATAAAAAATTACTTAATCGTTGACCGCCACCTGTTCTGATAATCAGTTCAGGTTCGGGAACGTGAGCAGTCCACAAACAATCTTCAAAGTTTTTTAAAGTAAGTTCTTTTTTATCAATTTTGCCCAATTGCACCTGATCAAATAATGTTTTAACTGCTGCAATAATTTCTTGACGTGCTCCGTAACAAAACAAAATATTCAGATTTAAACGTGCCCCTGATTCAGTCTGTTGTTCTAACCGTTTACAACTGATTGCAACATCTTGAGGAAACAATGACCAGTCCCCAATAAAACGAACACGAATACCCTGATGAATTAGTTGATCTACATCAGTAGTACAAACTTCCATTAACAGATCAAATAAGAACTTTTTTTCTAAATCAGAACGTTTAAAGTTTTCAAGCGAAAAAGTATATAAAGACAAATACTTAATACCGTTTTCAAGACAAAATTCTATGGTTTTTTTTGCAGCAGCTACGCCACCTTTACTGTGGCCAAAAAGCGCTTCCATTTTATTTTTACGAGCCCATCGACGATTGCCATCCATTACCACCGCCAGATGCTTAATCATGTACAATAACCTTTGAAAATTTTTTGAAATTTTGTTGTTGTAAAAAAAACTTTTTTGCAAATACACTTACATGATAAACAAAAGTCATGCCAGAAGCAAACATAAGTCGTTCAACAGCAACAACCGGGATTAATCCCAACCAAAATGCTGGCGACATTGGGTGCAAATAAATCCACACAACAGACCCGACAGCATGAGCAATAAACGTGCTTGATAAACTATGCATAAAAATAGTTTTTGAACGCACAAAGTACAACGTCATAGGAATAAACCAATAAAGCATATACGGTGCTGCGGCAAAACCGGTCGGATGCATCAAAAAAGCAACCATACAGACAAATGGCACGACTAAAGCAAGTAGTTTATTATCTAAAGCCCAATAAGCAGATGCAAACAGCCCAGGAAGCTGGTATAATAATCCTGATAACGAAGTTCCATAAAACAAAACTTTTAAGGCAAATCGTAATGCAAAGATAATACCAAGAGATGGCAACCCTGCGTTTCCAATTAATGGTGTGACCATATCGGAACATCTAAAAAAAGCAGCGCAATTTCCGACAATTGAAAAAATCTTTACAAAACGTAGCACAAAAAAAAGAGAGACTGACAAAGCTGTAAGG
Organism: candidate division TM6 bacterium GW2011_GWF2_32_72; assembly: GCA_945882015.1. Taxonomy (GTDB): domain Bacteria; phylum Babelota; class Babeliae; order Babelales; family CAIQNR01; genus CAMCVM01. The sequence continues at coordinate 3,043 of CAMCVM010000008.1, read as the reverse complement.
CAGAAAGCTGAAATATGTTTGCTTTGGAACTTCATAATAGATTATCCTTATTGCAAGGGTGAGGAATATAACTGACTTAGTATGATATACCAAATAAGAAAATTTTGGACAATAGCTTACAAGATCAGAACAAGGAGTAATTTCATGAACTACAAAGCAATCATTTTTGATATGGATGGAACTATCGTAGATTCTAACCATATTTGGGACCAAGCAACACAAGATATCATTATTGCAGCAGGAGGAATACTCACTCCAGAAAAGCTAGCCATTCTACAAAAAGAACTGAAAGGTTTAGCCCTTCATGCAAGTTGCAGCATTATTAAAGAAGTTATGGAACTTGAGCATGAAGTTGAAGATTTAATTGAAGCAAAACAAAATAGAGCATTGGTACTTTATGAACAACAAGTTCATTTTATTGATGGATTTAAAGAATTTTTCAAAAAAGTTCAAGCAAAAAACCTCAAAGTTGCAATTGCAACCAATGCTGACGATTACACCCTTGCAGCAACACTCAAAAAACTAAAACTTGAACAATTTTTCAAGCATCATATTTATAATATCACCCATGTTAATTACCGCCATAAACCGTTTCCTGACCTTTATCTTTATGCGGCACAACAACTACATGTTGATCCAAAAGATTGTATAGCTATTGAAGACTCAACGCATGGAATTAAAGCTGCTGTTGATGCTGGCATGTTTTGTATTGGTATTAATACGGGTAAAAACAGAAAGCATTTAGAAGAAGCTCATCTTATCATTGAAGGATATGATGAAATTGATTTGAATGAACTTTTACTTAAAAGATAGTTCTTCTTTTTTTATAAATTTTAACTACTAACATTTAATTTTCATCAATTATTTCTGTGACCCCTACCCGGGGCACGGGCCAAAGGCGGTTCGTGTTAACCACCTTTGGAATCCAAACATTAGGGGTAAACCCCTTAAAACCCCACGCTTATATTCACTGCAGATCCTTCGGGACTTCCGTTCAACTAAGCTGATAAAGCCGTATCATTATTAATTAAGTTAAGTACTTTAGCGCAAATTATCTTCAGACGTGCAGCCGTGCGTAGCAAAGGCGAGCGCGAACCGGAGGGAATTATAATTTGCAAAGGGTTCCAAGGGATTTATCCCTGGCGCCCGGATGGCAAAGGGGGTTGGCGGTAACCCCGCTTTGCCACAACGCCTGTGTAAGGCGCGCATAAAGTAAATTAAAGATTGTGATATTAGAAGTAAAAATAGAAAAAGTAGCCGTTTTATTTAAAGACCAAACTTTGCTATACTACCCATAGGGCTTAAATCTTAGTAAATAACGTGGGGTTATTGTGAAAAATTTAAAAAATTTGATCTTTATGTCTCTTTTTACACTTTCAAGTACTTATGGGTCTACTCAAGCAGACCCGCAGCCAATTAAGCATATATTTTTTGATTTTCATGGCGTTTTAGCCTTAAAAGAATCTAAAATTGCCATGACTAAAAGATTTTTTAAAGAAATTGTATGGCAACATCCACGTCAAGTAATAGCAATTCTTTGTAATCGGGGTTTTTATCAAGCATTACATAGCTTATTACATCTACCGAACAATCGTGGCAAACATAAAATTACTGAAATATATTTTGACGCAATAATCGAACTTGGTTATCCAGAATTAGGGCAAGCATTAATCGAATATGCCAATAATATTTTTACACAAAATCAACAGATGACTGAACTACTTAAAGAGCTTAAAAACAGCAATATTACCTTACATTTATTTTCAAACATTGGCCCAAAAACAGAGCAAGATGCTCGCACTAAATTTCCATTTTTAAAGCAATATTTTCCAGCCCCTAATCTTATAGAAACAACACAAGCGTTCAAACCAGAAGCTCAAGCATTTGATAAAGCTTGTCAAAAAGCAGGCTGCACAGCTGACCAAGTACTGGTTATTGATGACAAACAAGAAAATGGCTATACACAAAAAGCGGTTGACTATGCTCAAGCAAAAGCAACCGGTAAAAAAATTGTCTATTCACCACCAAAACATTGTGCTGCAGCTGCAATAGTGTATAATACAGATAATCATAACCAAGCAGTAAAACAGTTACAAAGCTTAGGATTACTATCAAGATAGCAATTTTCACCTTAATACTTATTTGCTCAACAGTTCATGAAAGTGCTGCGCGTGCGCGCTCTTATCGCCGTACTTTTTTAGAGACAACTCATTCAATTAATGTATTAAAAGATCTATTTAAAAAAGAAAAGCCACATATTTTTTTTGATTTGCATGGTGTTTTGGTTGTAAGAGTTTGCCCACCAACAGTTATTACTCGCTTTATAAAAACTATTCTTTGTGCTCATCCAGGCCAAACCTTTCGGTTAGTTTTTGATAAAGCCTTTTACCGTGAACTGAATTTATTGTTCACTCTGCCAAATAACGAAGGTGCTCATAAAGTTAATGAAACTTATTTTACTATGATTGGCAACATAGGCTACCAAGACTTAAGTCAATCATTACTGCACTTTATGAATGATATTTTTTACGTAAACCCACATATGCCAGAACTGCTTAAAAAACTTAAAGAGAGTGGGTGCACTTTGCATCTATTTTCAAACATTGGCGCAACCAGTTTGCAAATGATGATAGATTCAAATAAGTTTTCTGAAATTTTTATGTATTTTGAAAAAAATAGTATTAATAGCTTACCTATCAACATCTATCCAGATTTTAAACCAAAAGGGCAAACCTATCAATTAGCCCTTAATAATGCTGGATGCACACCCGATCAGGCAATTATGATTGACGACACGTTAGATCGACTTCCAACAAAAACAGGTATTGCTCGAGCCAAAAGAAAAGCTAGAAAAAAAGGAATAAGTTATGTTGCCCCAAAACCATGGGCGGCTGGTATTTTGTATAACCATAGAAATCACAAAGCGCTGCTTACCTATTGTAAGCAACTTGGCTTGATTGATTCGTAAAGAGAAGGCTCTCTTATGAAATCGTTACGTATTATTGTGCTCTTATTAAGTAGTTTATCTTTGTATGGTATGGAT
>CAMCVM010000007.1 GCA_945882015.1 candidate division TM6 bacterium GW2011_GWF2_32_72 | reverse complement strand
TGCAGTTACAAAAACTGAGACAAAAAAAACTAAAGAAATCGTTCAAGATTCAAAGTAATTTTTAAGGGCCCTTCGGGGTCCTTTTTTATTCTATATCATCAAATGCACAAAGTGGCGTTTCTACAACTTGCCTAAACACACTAAAATGAGGTTGTCTGCAAACTGGGCAAGCAGCTTTTCGATCCCTAAGGCTTTTTGAACAGTTAATACAAAACAGATGAAAATTATGATTGCAATTACTTGAAACCCTAGCCTCTTTTATTGGATTCAAACAAATAGGACATTTATATTCATTTTCATAGGCTAATTTTTTTTCTGCAATTTTATTTTTGAGTATTGCTCGCGCTTCTTGCTCTAATTGATATCTTTTTTCCGATACTTCTCTTTCATCAATAAGCATTGCTTGAAGCTGATCCGATTCTTTTTTTAATCTTTCAATTTCAGCCTTCAGCTGACTTATCTGATTTTCAAGTCTTGACTCAATTACTTGATTACATACCACAAGCCTATCCATAATTCTAATATACTTGACTGTCATATCATTAAGTTCTTGTGTATGGGCGGCATTAATAATACTAATCTGAGCTTGGTGCTTTTTTTCTTGTTGTCTTATTAAATCTTTTTTTCTTTGCTCTTCAATTTCTTGAGACAGCCTTTGTTGTTCTATAAATTCATCTTGAGTTGACTTTTGCTTTCTTATAAAGTCCTCTATAGAGGCTTTACATTTTTCTCTATTTATTATTTGTTGCTCTGCAGACAATTTTATAGCTGAATATTGAGCTGCTTTTGAATCAACAATTAATGCTGTTAATTTCGCTAAAACTTCTTCTTTAAACTGTTTAGGGTTTGAAGAAGCTTGCTTATACAGATCACCTAATTGTTCTGATGGCAAATGTTTACCATAAACTCTCAAAAGCGTTATCTCCGGCAAACGGGATTGATCGGTTATCATTGAAAATAAAGGATAATAAATTAAAAAAATAGCACTATACATAATCTTCACAATAATCACCTTTGCACTATTTAAAGGATTTTATGCTCAGTGGTTTACTGATTCTTTTTTTATCAAAAAATATGAGCCTCTTATTTAAAATAACAGGCTCAATTTTCAAAAAGCAAGTACTGATTATACGATTGCCGCTACAAATGCTTTAAATAATGGGTGCGGTTTGCCTGGTCGAGACAAAAATTCTGGATGGAACTGACTTGCAACCATAAAAGGATGGTCTTTCAGTTCTACAATTTCAACTAAAGAACCATCTGGAGACTGTCCTGAAATAACAAGCCCAGCTTGCTCCATTGCAGCTCGATAACTATTATTAAATTCAAAACGATGCCGATGCCGCTCTTGTACCAGATCTTGCGTTCCATAAGCAAACGCAGCTTTACTGCCTGGCAACAAACGGCAGGGATAAATTCCCAAACGCATAGTCCCACCTTTATCTGTTATATTTTTTTGCTGATCCATTAAGGTTACAATCGGCGTCTGTGTTGTTTGATTACATTCAAGTGAATGCGCTGTTTTGTCAATAAAAGCACGAGCGAGCTCAATACACATAACCTGCATACCTAAACAGAGCCCAAGATACGGAATTTTATGTTCTCGTGCCCATTGCGCTGCAATAATCTTACCTTCTACAGCACGATCACCAAAACCGCCTGGAACTACAATACCCTGACAATCAGCAAGCAATTCTTTCACATTTTCTTGGCTTACCTGTTCCGAGTCTATCCATTTAATAGCAAGGCGGACTTTATTACTACGTGCTGCATGCGTTAACGCTTCTTTTACACTTAAGTAAGCATCTTGCAGTTCAATATATTTGCCTACTAATGCAATAGTAATTTCTTGATCAAACGAAAGCTCCATATCTTTTACAAGAGCAGTCCACAAAGACCAATCGGGAGTTTTAACACGATCGGCAAGCTCAAGATGTTTAATTAAATAATCTGCTATACCACTTTGTTCAAGATGCAAGGGAGCACGATATGGGTTAACATCGGTTTCTAAAGGAAAAATTTGTCGCTCTGGTACACTTGCAAACTGCGCAATTTTGTTACATAAACTTTTTTCAATCGAATGATCTGCTCGAGCAATAATAATATCAGGAATAATTCCTAATGAACGCAATTCTTTTAAAGAATGCTGTGATGGTTTTGTTTTCAGTTCTGCTGTTGCTTTTAAATAAGGCAGCCAGGTTAAATGAACAAACAACGTATTTTTATGCCCATAATCAAAACGCATTTGACGAATCGCTTCTATAAACGGTGCACTTTCAACATCACCGACTGTTCCACCAACTTCTACAATTAAAACATCACACTCCATTTCAACTGCTGCACGTTCAATAGCACATTTAATTGCTTGGGTAATATGAGGAATAACTTGAATGGTTCTACCTAAAAATTCACCTTTGCGTTCTCTGTCAATCACCGAAGCATAAATTTGACCTGCAGTAACGCTACATGATTTTTTAAATTTAATATCTAAAAATCTTTCGTAATGGCCTAAATCTAAATCTGTTTCAGCACCATCGTCCGTTACAAAAACTTCACCATGCTGATATGGTGAAAGCGTTCCAGGGTCAACATTAATATAAGGGTCTAATTTTTGAATGGCGACAGATAGACCACGTTGTTGCAAGATTTTACCAATTGAACCTGCAACAACTCCTTTTCCTATTGAACTAAAAACTCCACCTGTTACAAAAATATATTGCATTATTTCTAATCCTTTTTTAAATTTTCTTTAAGGTACCTTAATACAAAAAATAATACATAGTTTTTTGTAAATTATCTTTCAATAATAAGAATTAACTTGATCTTTTACCAAATCTATTTTTATAGTAAGTCTATCTGTATACAGTAACCATTTAAAAAAGGAATTTCTATGAAGAAACTATTGCCAATCATACTTATCGGTAGCGGATTATTATTACTTGCAGGCTGTGCTTGCGATGAAATGACCTGTGAAAAAAAAGCAACACCAACAGCATCTAAAAAAACAGGTAAAGCTACAGAAAAAAGTCCTTATACCAAAGAAGTTGTAGCTGATAAAAAAGCAAAAGAAACATCAAAAAAAGAGCCTAAAAAAGAATCTAAAAAACATGCTTATCAAGATCTTTCAGAATTAGCTCCATGGGCAGATTTTGATAGAGAAGTTGTAGCTTAATCAATATAACTCATCATCTTTGCAATTGTTTCTTGCAAATTCAAGGTGCTGTTATCAATAATAATGGCACCTTCAGGAATTGTAAGTGGAGAATGTGAACGCTCCATATCTTTTTGATCACGACTTACAATTTCTTGTTCAGCCTGGCTTTGTGAAAAATCATGTCCCCGTTTTTTTTGATCCTTAATCCAACGTTGTGCTCTGACAGCTAATGATGCGGTTAAATAAAATTTATAATCGGCATGTGGAAACACAACAGAACCACTATCGCGCCCTTCAATCACACTATCATGTTCTTTTGCAAATGCACGCTGAGTTTCTACAACCATCTGCCGTACCATTACAATTGGACTAATAACAGCTACATATCGGTCAACCATATAATCTTTTAACAATGGCGTAATATCTTGATTTTCAAAATACAGTACGCCACCTTTTTGAGTATCATAATGATAGACTAGTTTTTCTGGATTCAAACAGTATGAAAGATCCTGTTCAGTTGGGTTATTCAAAGTTGCTTCAGTATACCCGCATTTTTTAACCAAAAGGTACGAGACTGCTCGATAAAGCCAGCCTGTTGGCAAATAATAAAATCCTAATTTTTGCGCTAATTGATAAGCAACGGTTGATTTGCCGCTTGCTGTTGGACCGTCAATCGTAATAATCATCTTATTCCTTTTTTACACCTGCTGCATCAAGCCCAAGCAGTTCTATGTTCGTTTTACCTTGCCATGAATTTTGAGTAATTTGGACAGCAATATCAAATGGCTTTTCTTCTTGCAACAATAATGGCTCAAATAAATCTGGTCGATTAAAAAAGATTAAAGGCTTAATAATTCCATCGGCAAACACTAAACATTTAAGATGCACGTCTTTGAGCATTTGTGGTTTTTGAACAAGACTTACCCCCTGCATCACAAATTTTGGTTCTGAATTTTGCGCTCCAAATGGTTCAAATAAGTGCATATCATGCACCAACTGCTTATTAACATCTTGCATCGTAATCTTTGCATCAAGCACCAGTTTACTTACCAAATCTTCTGGTTTTAAATAAACACGTGCTCGTGCTTCAAGCAACTCTTTAAGTCGAGGTAAATTTTTAATGTCCAATGCAAGTCCCGCAGCCATAGCATGACCTCCAAATTGATCTAATAAATCGCCTGCTTCTTGCAATGCATGAAACATATTAAACGGTTCAATAGAACGGCACGATCCTTTTGCTTTGCCTGAGCTGGTTAAATGAAACAACAAAACAGGACGGCTATACTGTCCGACTAAACGGGATGCAACCAAACCAATCACACCGGGTGGCCAATTTGAACTTGCTGCTAAAATTATCTGTTCTTCTTTTAAATTTATTTTACCTGATTCAATCAATTGTTGGACATCTTCAAAAATAACGCGTTCAACCTCTTTGCGTGTTTGATTTAAATGCAACAACACAGAACCGATTCGTTCTGTCTCTTTTTGTTCACTGCCTAATAAAAAAGCAACACCTTGGCGAGGATCTTCAAGACGACCTAAAGCATTAATCTGTGGTGCAATTTTAAAACCAACGTCAGTTGCAGTCAATAAAGATTGCGTTACTTTACCATTTAGTTTTAAAACATCTAGAGAAAGACTAGAAAACTTATTAACCCATTGCAAACCATGACGAACCCAAAAGCGGTTTTCACCAGTTAATGGGACAACGTCCGCGATAGTACCAAGCAATAAAAGTTCATATGCTTTTTCTGGTAACGGTAAATTACGTTGTTGATACAATAACGAAACTACTTTAAAAGTAACCCCTACTCCAGCAAGCTCTTTAAAAGGATAGTTACAATCATGTTGATGGGGATTAACTAATGCAAATGCATCAGGAACGGTGTCATGTGGTCTATGATGGTCGGTAATAATAAGATCAACCCCTAATTGACGTGCCAGAATTGCTGGCTCAAAAGCAGTCGTTCCATTATCAACGGTAATAATAACTTTATACCCATTGTCTGCTGCACGTTGAACAATTTTGGTAGAAAGGCCGTACCCATCCTTAACACGATGCGGCAAATAAAAATTAACTTGAGCACCAAGGGGTAATAAACAAGCCATCATTAATGATGATGAGGTAATACCATCAACATCGTAATCACCAAAGATTAAAATTTTTTCTTGCTTATTAATTGCTTGATTAATTCTATCAACAGCTTTCTGTGCATCTTTTAATAATGAAGCGCAAGCAATGTCTCTGTCTTTATCACTGAATAAATAGGCATCAATTGTTTGGTGATCTTTCATGCCACGATTTAATAAAGTATGACATAATGGAACAGAAAGATTATAGGTTGCAGCAAGCGACAAAGCCTGATTATAATCTGAATCTGGCATCTGCCAAGCGTAACGAGCACCTTGTACCAATTGTTTATCCATGCGTAAAAGCCCTAACTCTTGAATTATCTGTGTGGCACAGCTTATCACGCACCTTTAAGAAGGTCAAAGAGCTGCAAGTTTTTGGGCTGTAACTTTCTCTATTGCTTCTTTAATTAATTGAAGGTTATTAAGAATAGTTTGCTCAACATGATTAACTACTCCTTTAACACTTTCTGGAGAATATTGAAAATTAAAGGTATTGCAATGGTCTTCGTAACATTTTTCCATTTTAAATTGAGTATTATCGCTTGCTTTATTGTCAATTAACGCAACAAAAATAATGGTTGGAGCGCCATTGGTCCCAGGAAAAACTGTAACCGGTGAACTTGCTCTACTTTTTGCATCAATGTCTGTTGCTTTTGCAAGAGCTGCAGAACCAGCAATTTGAGGGAATGGAATGGATTGTGTTTTTGCCCAAATTTCTGCTTCCTGCAATCCTGGTATAGAAAATCTACCATTTTTATCTTTTTTAAAGACAGGACTTGAAGCATCAAGCACAATAATCAAGTCAATCGCACGATCTTTTTGCAACAAAGGCGGAAGAGGCAAATTAAAATCAATGCCTGCGTCAACAAATGTTAAGGTTCTTTCTGATTGACTGGTATCTGGCAAGGCCATCATAAAATTATGAACCGAAGCAGGAAAAAGCCGCACATTAGAAAACAGTGAAGTAATTGGAGCAAAAGCTGTTACCATCAAAGAAATAATATTTTTAAGAATAGTGTCTGGGCTTAAAGGATTTGTACCAGTAAGCACATAATCAAACCCTAAAATACGAATTAAATCTTTCATAGAAAAAGCAAAAGCAGATCCCCAGATACCTAAAAAATAACTGAGTGGATATTCTGAAATATTGTCCGTGCTTACTACTTTAGCTAACTTGCCTCTGGTAAGTCCTAATGTAGCCATAATTCCTGATTGTTTTTCATAGACAGGCTCAAATCGACGACCTAATGACCAGGTTGGAACAAAAGCGCCCAAAAGCTGATTCTTACTATCATAATATCTAACACCTACTTCGTATGGGGTAAACTCAAACCATTGCATCTTACTTTTAGTTGCCTTCTGGCGTGATGGATTAAAGTATCCGGTAATTGGTGAAACTGCTGTTGCAATAGGCAAGGGGAACTCTCCACAATCTTGCCCCTCTAAATTAATCGCTGCTTGAGAATATAAGACTCTTTGACGAGTTTCTTGTATTGAAATTGCATTTTCGTTCGGGTATTTTTGAATAATTTCAGGATCATCGTAAGGAGAAAGAACCATATGCGCTATTAAAGCACCATAGATATCCATAGCATCAATTGGCTGATCATTATAAAATTTGCGATTGATATTATTTCTGATTTCTTGTTCTTCAGGAAATAAACAATCTTTAGTTTCCCAAGCGCGAGGCATCATCTGCGGATTCTTCTTAACCATATCATTAAGAGCTGCAGGGCTTACCGTTAAAGGTAACTTTGCATATTTTAAATAGCCATCAATTAATGCTTGTATTGGTTTACCCATGGCGCGTGGAACAGTTACCCATGTTGAACCAGAAAGTACCGACATAAATACTACTGAATCAATAATTTTGGTGCTCTCAAGGGCTTTAATTAATCCTGCGGTTGCCATCATTGCTCGAAAACCACCACCACTTGCGCATACTGCAATACGTGGAATTTTATTCTGTTCAGCAGCCTTTTTAAAAATATCACCTTGATAAATTATAGGAAACTGCTGCGCTACATATTGCATTCTTTGCTCAATAAAACGCTGTTCAGCTTCACATAATCCTGCATCCATTCTGACCTGTGCAACTTGATTTTTATGCCCTTGAAACAAATCGCTTAATAAAGCACTTGCTCCTGTTGGCGAACTATTTAATGCGTTTTTATCCCGATCAAAACCATTAAAATCAGCTTTTACAAAATAAGAAGTTTTAAGAGTATCGCGATAACGGGCAATTCCAACATTTAATGTTCTTGTCGTGTCAATTCCATTTCTTATCATACTCAAAAAGTAACTTGTTGCATCACTCATTAAACCATAAACAGCCTGAAAAGGTGCTGCTATTGTAGAAGCAGTAGTTTTTGCAATGTTTGTTACCGTAGATTTTTTTTCAGGTTCTTTAATAACAACTGGTTTTTGCGATGGTTGATTGATTACTATTGGATTTTCAAATGCGCTTTTATTATTGGCACTGATAAAAAGTAATAAAATAAAAGAAAAATGAATTCTATTTTTAAACATATGGCCCACCCTTTTTTTTTAAGTCCCCTTAATCAAAAGCATAGGCCATAGATATTATTAAAAGCTAGAGTTTCTATTTTCTTTTCAGCGTTGGAAATAAAATAACATCTTTGATTGAAGTAGTATTAGTTAATAACATACTTAACCTATCAATTCCTATTCCACAACCAACTGTTGGAGGTAATCCATATTCAATTGCTGTAATAAAATCTTGATCAAAATGCATCGCTTCTTCATCGCCTGCTTCGTGTGTTCTTGCTTGCTCTAAAAAGCGCTCTTTTTGATCGAACGGTTCATTTAACTCATTAAAACAATTAGCAAGCTCCATGCCACCAACAAACAGCTCAAAGCGAGCTACAAATTCAGGATTTTCTGGATCCCGTTTTGCAAGTGGAGAAACTTCAACCGGAAAATCAATTAAAAAGGTTGGCTGAATCATTTTATGTTCAGCAACTTCTTCAAATAACATAAATAATTTTTGAGCGTATGAAACTTCTGTCACTGCAGGCTTAACTTGATATTTTTGAAGTGTTGCATCGATAGTTTTCGGTGTCAGTTCTGGAGCTGGAATATTGGCATATTTCATAATTGCATCATGTGCATTAATTCTTTCAAATGGTTTTGAAAAATCTAACATATGATCACCAAACGGAATTACTAAATTACCACATGCTTGGTTAATAACATGCTTGAATAAATCTTCCACCAAATTCATGGTATAATGGTAATCTTCATGAGCCATATAAAATTCAAGCATGGTAAATTCAGGATTGTGTCGCGTTGAGATACCTTCATTTCTGAAGTTACGATTAATTTCGTACACTCGTTCAAAGCCACCAACAACTAAGCGTTTTAAATACAGTTCAGGTGCAATTCGTAAAAAGAGTTCCGTGTGCAAAGCATTGTGATGTGTTACAAAAGGACGAGCAACTGCTCCACCTGGAATTGGATGCAACATCGGCGTTTCAACTTCAATAAATTCAGCTTTTTCTAAATAAGAACGGATAGCGCTAATCATTTTTGAACGAATCAAAAATTTATTACGGCTTTCTGCATTACTAATCAAATCAAGGTAACGTTGTCGGTATTTTGTTTCAATATCAGTCAGCCCATGAAACTTTTCAGGAAGCGGATGCAAGCATTTACTCAGCAAGGTAAACTCATCAACTTTTAAAGTAGTTTCACCTGTTTTAGTTACAAAAGAAGTTCCTTTAACCCAGACTATATCACCAAGGTCAATATAATCTTTAAAAAGCTCAAATGCTTTTTGCCCAAGTACATCTTCTTTAAAATAGACTTGAATTTGTCCTGAACGATCTTGCAATTTAGCAAAAGTTGTTTTTCCATGCCCTCTAATAGCAACCAGTCTTCCTGCAATTGCATACTGTTTTTCTACCCCTTGAAATTCATCAACCACTTGTTGTGCGGTTGCGGTAACTGCCTTTTTAGCTGGCCATGGTTCAATACCCATAGCTCGCAAAGCTTTTACTTTTTCTATTCTAATTTCATGTTCTTGAGAAGCAGAAACCAAAGTATCTGATTGCAAATTTTTGTTTTCCATAAAAAAGACTCAATTGTTATAAAAACTGTATTTAAACTACCTTAAAGTCTTTAGTATACACTTTTATCAAACTTCTGCGAAAAAAATGCTTTTTGTTCCAGTAGGCGAATGCGCAACTGATTGCTGACTTACATAACCAGATTCAGCTTTTGGCAATTCTCTAAATGGTTTATACCCTGCTGGATGAGTAGGTAAGCTTAAGCCTCTTTCGGCACGATTTGGTCTTGTTACAGGCTCAACAGGAGCAGGGTTAGTATTTGAACGACCTCTTCTAGATTTTGATTGTTCACCCGTATCAAGGCCTTTATCATATGAAACTATAGCTATGCCGGTTTGTGGATCAATCGTGATTTTTTCAACATAAACGGGATAGTAACCTCTCCAATAAACAGCAGCATGATAGGCTCCATCAGATTCTCTTGTAACAGTTGCGGGTGAGTCAGGATTATCAAATAGAAAATCTTTTATAGGCCCATTTACCGTTGAGTTATCTATAAAAAATTGTATAGCTTCATTCTCAGGCAATTCTGGATATTTTTCTCGTAATTTTTTGTATTGACATGCTACCTGAAGCAACCATAGATCATTTTCTGTTGGTTTTTTTTTCTTTTTTGAAAAAGAGAAGAATCCCTTAGTTCTTTTTGTATCTTCTTCATATGCTGTTTGAGAATATCTTACCCATAGTCCTGCTAAAACTTCTAATTCTTTTTTTGCTTGGGCAAGTTCTTTCTCAGAACGCACATAAGGCATAATTTCAGGTTCAGGCACATGAGGAAGATCTAAAGCACCTTTGATACCTTGCTGTGTTAAAAAAAAGATACCTATTAAAAATAGATAGAACATTTTCTTACCTTACTTAAAGAGTAGTTTCGATAATTTCTTGAGCTTTGTTCCAGTTTACTATATTCCACCAGGCAGTAATATAGTCTGGCCTTCGATTAAAATATTGTAAATAGTAGGCATGTTCCCAAACGTCAAGCCCTAAAACGGGGATATGGCCTATTGAATGGGGGGTATCTTGGTTGGCAGTTGAACTGATAACCAAGTCGCCTTTGGTATCAATTGAAAGCCATGCCCAACCGCTACCAAAACGATTTTTTGCTGCAGCTTCAAATAGTTGCTTAAAATTATCAAAGCTTTCAAACTGTCTTTTAAGTAACTCCGCCAGTGGCCCTTTTGGCAGTCCACCCCCTTTTGGAGCCATTGCATTCCAAAAATCTGTATGATTTAAAACGCCGCCACCGTGGTTACGCACAGCTGTACGAATATCTTCTGGGATTGCATCTAAATTCTTCAAAAGCTCAACTAATGGTTTATCAAAAAGCGCTGGATGCTTTTCAAGCGCTGTATTAAGTCCATTAACATAAGCTTGCTGATGCTTTGCGTGATGCAGTTCCATGATCTGCGCTTCAATATACGGTTCAAGAGCTCCATATTCATATGGCATTCTTGGCAGGCTATACATAAAAACTCCAATAAGAAATTGTTGTATCTAAAAAATTACTGCCAATGCTACTCTGATCAAAAATAGGTGTCAATTAAATCACAAAAATGCTTACCCAATCAGATACACTTGTTCATATTTTTTTGCCATATGCAGCACTTCACGAGCAATTTTTTCCTTATAAAAAGGGTTCGTTTTAAAAGCAATAGCAGTCTTTTCTAGCTCTTTTATAGCTGACTCTAAAACAGTAATTTCAAAAGCAAGTTGCCTATTTTCTTTTTTAAGTCGCATAAAAACAGGCAATCCTTGACTACCAAAACAGTGTAAAAGGATAAAGAAAATAACCTCACATCCAAAAAAAAATCGTAACAAAAATCGTTTTGTTATCATCATTGCGCATTCCTTTTTTTAAAAAACTTTATTTATTCAGTAGTTCAAGGTTACTCTTATTGTTAAGGGTTAGGCTAAAAAGGGGACAATTCAATGAAGCATAAATATTTTTTAATAACAGTAGCAATAATGCATACTGTTATGCAAGCAAAAATCGATCAAGAAAAAGCAGCGCAATATGATTCATGGCTCAATACGTTAGGGCAAGTGATTAATATTTTTGAAGCTCGTTATTATCAAAAAATAAATCCTAAAGATGCAATGGTAAGAGTTATTGAAGCATTTGCAGGAGAAAACGATCCGCATTCACAATATTTAAAACCCGAAGCTTGCAAGCAATTGCAGGAAAAAATGAGTGGTGAATTTTTTGGAATTGGAATTGTACTTCCTGGTGACAAAAAAAAAGAAGAAGAGTTTTTCCCCGTTATAGAAACTGTTTTGGGTGGCCCTGCTGAAAAAGCTGGCATCAAAGCTGGGGACAAAATTATACAAATTAATGATGAACCGGTTAAAGGACTTGATATTGATGAAATTATGTCAAAACTTAAAGGTGAAAAAAATACTCAAGTCACTCTTAAAGTATTACGGGCACAATACCCTGAACCGTTATCTTTTGATGTGATTAGAGATATTGTTAAAGATGAAATGGCATTAGCATATTATTTCCCAACATATAAAATTCATTATGTCCTTCTTGCTATTTTTAGCGAAAAATCAGCACAAAACATCGAAAAAATAATTGCTCAAGCAATTGAAAACAAAAGTAATGGGATCATTATAGACTTACGCAATAATACTGGTGGATTATTTGACAGCGCTATTGATATTGCTGGTCTTTTTTTACCAAAAGGAACCCCTGTTGTTTCTATTAAAGAAAGAAGTGGAAAAGTAGTTGGTCAATGGAGCACACAACGCAAACCACTTACACTTGCTCAAAACATGCCAATTATGATTCTAGTCAATAACTATACCGCTTCAGCAAGTGAAATTCTTGCTGGAGTATTACAAGTTTATGCACTTAAAAAAAATCTTATTTCTGTCTTTATTGTTGGCGATGAAACATTTGGAAAAGGTTCAGTGCAAGAGGTTATTCCAATCAGTAATGAAAGTGCTGTAAAACTCACTACAGGCCTTTATTATTTACCGTATGATATTTGCATTCAAGGAAAAGGGGTTACTCCTGATTTTAAGTTTGAATTGTTAACACGACCTTCTGAGACCGTAAAATGGGTAACTTCAACGTACGGAAAAGAAAAATCGCTCAGGAAAACAATTGACCCGCATAAAAAAGAAGCTCCTGATGCTACTAAAAATACTCCTGAAGTTGCAACAGAAAAAACCTGGAAAGAAAAACGTAAAGAAATGGTCGCACAAGATTATTACATTCAAAATGCTATTAATCTGATTGAACTGTTCCATCTGGGTAAAAAAACATGTAGCGAAAAACTAAACACCCATGAAAAAATGTTAAGCTTTTTAAAGCAGCACTATACTATTGATACAACACTTGAGGCTCAAGAAATACCTCTGTAAAAGGTCTTTTTGACTTTAGACCTTAAAATTGCAATACTAATCTGCCTACTATATTTTCATAAAGGATCTTAATGAAACAAAGATATAGGCAGAGACTTTCACGTATTGTTTGGTGCTCTTTATTATTACTTTTTTTATTATTCCTTACCCAAAACAATCCGCCTCATAAAAATAAACAAAGCGACAGTTTAAGTGAACTAAAAAAATCTCATGCTCAAGTAATTCTTAGATAATCTTGTTAAAATTGACACTAAAAGAAAAACCCGTCTTTAACAACGGGTTTTAAATTCAGCACTTAACGTAAGTCTCTCAAACGCTTAGTAGCGAGATGATCCACTAGAACGTTCAGGACGAGGACGAGCTTCGTTGACAGTCATGCGACGGCCTTCGAAATCCACGCCATTCAATTGAGCGATAGCACTGTTACCTGAGTTTGAATCTTGCATTTCTACAAAACCAAAACCTTTTGAACGCCCTGTTTCACGATCCTTAATGATGCTTACAGAAACAACAGGTCCAAATTCTTCGAATTTCTTACGAAGAAGGTCTTCTGACATTCCATAGCTCAAATTGCCTACGTATATTTTCATATAACCGATTCCTTAACATAGCTGTTTGAACAGCCTAACTGAGTCTTAGCGATACCAATTCCCACAGTATCACCTTCCATACTATCTTACTGCAAAATTACAGAAAGTACAAATTAGATTTTTTAAGCATAAAAAGCTACTCAACCGTTACCGATTTTGCTAAATTTCGGGGCTTATCAATTGATCTACCCATTTTTTTAGCTAAAACATAGCAGAAAAACTGCATTACGCCCGTCATAGCTAATGGGGAAAGCAAAGCAGGACCTGTTTGCATTATAAAGCTTTTATCAGCAAGTTCCAGCAATTCCTCTTGCCCCTGGCAGGCAAAAACGATTAAAAAACCTTTTCGGGCTTTTACTTCTTGGGCATTGGCCACTATTTTTTTATAAATAGACTCATCAGGGTGTGAAAATAAGATTACCGGAACGGTAGCATCAACTAAAGCCAGCGGGCCATGTTTTAACTCTCCGGCAGAATATGCTTGAGAAAAAATATAAGAAATTTCTTTTAATTTTAATGCTGCTTCAAGGGCAAATGGATACGTAACATGTCGCCCTAAAAAAATATAATTTTTAAAGGAAACATACAAATCAAGATCAGCCACGATTGAATCTTTATGTACTGCTATATTAGCTTCAAGCATACTTGCAACTGCTTCTAAATCTTGTTCTACTTGTAGCATACTTGTATTATCAATCAATCCCTTTACCAAGGCTATTTGATGAGCTAACCAATAGAGTGTTGCAACTTGCGTACTAAATGCTTTGGTAGAAGCAACCGCTATTTCAGGGCCTGCTTGCGTTACCAATAAACCGTTACTTTCTCGCGCCAAGCTACTTTGTGCAACGTTGGTCAAAGCAACTACAGGTACTTTATGTTGTTTTACCAACTCAACTGCTTCTAACGTGTCAGCTGTTTGGCCTGATTGAGAAATAGCAATACAGACACTTTTTTTACGTGGTAAAAAAGTTTTATGTCTAAACTCAGAACCTAGTTGAACCGTTGTTGCAACTTGAGCAATCGATTCTAAAAAAAATTGACCAATTAAACCTGCATGAAACGATGTACCACAACCAACTATGGTAATTTCTTCAAGTTCTTTAATTGCTTGCGTTGAAAGACCTAAACGTTCTTGAATAGTTTGACCTGATTTGTATTCATACAATGTTCTTAAAATAGCCTGTTTTTGCTCAAAAATTTCTTTAAGCATGTAATGTTCATAGTCACCTTTACCGGACACAACAACTAGTTTGTCAGCTTTTTCAAGCTGCACATCCAAAAGGTTGCCTACAAAATCAAAAATCTGATACTCATTATGAGTCACAACCGCATAGCTTTTGTCAGGCAAAAACAGCATTTGATCAACCTGCTCTGGAAATGCCAGTGGATCAGATGCAACGAAAATTCCATCTTTACCAATTGCCAAACACAGCGGCGAACGATTACGCGCTATCAATAATTGGTTCGGAAAGTTTTGTGAAAGAATAATGTAGGCATAAGCACCTTGCAACGTTTCTGAAAGTTTTTGTAAAATTGCTGATGGCCTTAATTGCTCTTGAATGAATGTTTCTGCAAGATGCGCTATTACTTCTGAATCTGATTCAGAAGTAAACGTATGACCTTGTTGCTGTAGCTGTTTTCTTAAAATTTGATGGTTTTCTATAATCCCGTTATGTATCAAAGCAAGAGATTGACCACAATCGGTATGCGGATGAGCGTTTTCTAACGTTGCCATTCCATGAGTAGCCCAACGAGTATGGCCAATTGCAATCGTGCCATCTATGCTTTTTGCCTCAAGAGCTGGTATCAAGTTATTGAGCGAACCTACTACTTTTTGAATGTGCAATCTTGACTGTTGATCAATGCATGCAAAACCGGTTGAATCGTATCCCCGATATTCAAGACAAGAAAGACCGCGTAAAACATTTTTTTGCGCAAGGCCATGCTTACTAACAAACCCAACAACTCCACACATTTTCAGTACCCCTTTAAAAGAAAAAAGCCCCCATAAAGGAGGCTTTTTAACAATCTTATCAAATAAACTTTTATCGTTTCACAAATTGGAATTTGCGACGAGCTCCAGCTTGACCTGGCTTTTTACGTTCTTTGACGCGAGCGTCAACAGTCAAAAGACCACCTTTTCTCAAAACTTCTTTAAACGCTTCATTATGCTTTACTAAAGCACGAGCGATTCCCAAACGTACTGCGCCAGCTTGTGAACATGGCCCACCGCCTTGGACATTAATTTTTAACTGATATGCTTTTTGCATTCCGCAAAGCTCTAATGCTTTTACTGCATCTGAACGGTTTGCAAGTGTATTAAAATAGGTTTCAAGCGTTCTACCATTAATTTCTAATGTGCCTGTTCCACGGCTTAGCCATACACGAGCAACTGATGATTTACGACGACCAACACCATTAATATCTGTACTTACTACCTTAGTCCCTTTAGCAAGTCTTGGAGCTGTTGTCACTCTTTTTACATCTTGCCCTTGAGAGATAACTTTTACTGATTCTGATTTACTTGGTGTTATTTCTTTTGCAGCTGGCTTAGGTCCAGCATTTTTAGGAGCAGCTTTTTTAGCAACAACTTTTTTGCTTGCTGTCTTTGTTAAGCTTGTTTTTGCCTTAATCATAATTTATTTAATCCACAGATTTTTAAAGGTTACCCAACTGATAGTATGTTCGATAAGCCTACCACACAGCCTTTATTTGTCAATTCAATCAGGGCTTGAAGTTTTACCAAGAGATTGTTTAGCTTATTTTTATTCATATACGCATCAATTTTTACGTTTATTGCTATTTCTGGAGCCGATGATCGGATTTGAACCGACGACCTACTGATTACGAATCAATCGCTCTACCAACTGAGCTACATCGGCATAATCACTATAAGTTTATAATAATATGCGAGTAACTCAAGCAATTAAAGCTCTTTTTACCAATCTAATTTTTTATTTTTTTCTTCAAACGCTTCTTGGCATACCACGCAACGAGCAGCATTTGGATATGACTCTAGTCGTTTTGATGAAATCAGCTCACTACATTCAACACAAATTCCATAAGCACCTTTTTTAATTTGCTCAAGTGCCTGGTTAATCATACGATATTCTTCAAGTTCATTATTTTGTAATGAATTTTTAAGACTTTCAAAAATAGCTGACATTGCTTGATCGCCTGGATCTTGCACTTGTCCGTCATCTGATTTTTCTTGGTATAATTGTTGAATCTCAGCTTCAAGTTCCTGTTTTCGCGCTAACAATTGCGATTCAATCTCGCTTAAATCTTTTTTTGACCTCACCTTTTTTCCTTATAGGCTTAAGTGCTGTAATATCTAAACTTTTTATATTTAAAAGAGTTTGCTTATGGTTATACTGAAATAAAATTATTGTTGTCAAGGCGAAAGAGTATAGCAGCTGAGAAAATCTTTGCAAATTAATAAAAAGATCTTTTTTTATAATCGCTGCGTTTGAAAAAACAATTGTAAAAGTCGCGCACATTGGTCTGCCTTAATTCCACCAATAATAGTTATTTGAGTATCAAAAGGCTTTATAAAACAATCTTGATCTTTTTTATAGCCAAATACCGGAGACTGTGCACCATAGACAATATGCTTAATACGACTTAATTGAATAGCAGCATAACACATTGTGCAGGGCTCAAGCGTTACATATAAAATGCAACCATCAAGGCGCCAATCGCCTAAGTTTTGTGAAGCAGAACGCAAAGCAAGCAGTTCAGCGTGAGCAGTTTGGCTTTTTTGAGATTCTACTTGATTGTACCCTGCTGCTATAATGATTCCTGAAGGATTAGTAATGACTGCTCCAATAGGGACTTCTTTAGTTTCAAATGCTTTTTGTGCTTGAGCAAGTGCTTTATCCATAAATTGCTCATATTCAAATCTTGCCATTTTTCCCTCTTTTTTTTTACAACATAAGAAAGTAAACAAGCATTACTTATGGTATAAATGTAAGTTTTTTGAAAAAATATGAATCTTACGGTAGTCTTTAAGCATAACGGAATTGAAAATCAAAACCAAGTGGTCAGCTGTAATAAATAATCAGGTAAGACCCCCAAAGGGAGCCATGTATGTCCAAAGAGCAAGACAAAAAAGAACAAGAATACGGTGCCAAATCCATTAAAGTCATGGAAGGCCTTGAAGCTGTCAGAAAACGTCCTGGCATGTACATTGGTTCTACCAGTTTGCAGGGATTACATCATCTGGTCTATGAAGTTGTTGATAACTCAGTTGACGAAGCGTTAGGCGGTCATTGTTCAAAAATAAAAGTAATACTGCATACCGACGGATCATGTTCTGTTGAAGACAATGGTCGCGGAATTCCTACCGATATTCATCCGACAGAAAAAATTTCTGCAGCAGAAGTTGTGCTCACAAAACTGCATGCTGGTGGTAAATTTGATAAAGATTCTTACAAGTTTTCTGGTGGGCTTCATGGTGTTGGTATTTCTGTAGTCAACGCTCTTTCTAAAAAATTGTATTTAGAAATCTATAAAGACGGCAACATCCATGCTCAAACCTATGGCATTGGTAAACCGGTGGATTCACTACACATTATTGGTAAAACTGAAAAACGTGGAACTTATGTTCGCTTTTACCCAGATGACACTATTTTTCAAGATACCAACTTTAGTTTTGACACTCTTTCAAAACGTTTAAGAGAGCTTGCATTCTTAAACAAAGGTCTTTCAATAAAAATTGTTGATGAATTGAATGACAAAGAACATGATTTCTTTTTTGAAGGCGGTATTGTTTCTTTTGTTGAAGACATCAACGCAAAAAAGAATCCAATTTTTCCTAAAATTATTTATGTGCATAAAGAAGATGACCAATATGTTCTTGAACTTGCAATGCAATATAATGAAGGCTACACAGAACTGCTATATTCTTTTGTAAATAACATTAACACCACAGAAGGCGGAACACATGTTGCAGGTTTTAAATCTGCGTTAACAAAAGTTTGTAACAAACGTGGCCAATCAATGGGACTGATTAAAGAAGGTTCACTTTCGAGTGAAGATACTCGTGAAGGGCTTGTTGTTGTTATCAATATGAAAGTCCCTGAGCCACAATTTGAAGGTCAAACCAAAAACAAATTGGGCAACAGCGACGTCAAAGGTATTGTTGACTCATGGGCATTTGCAGCATTTGACACCTACTTTGAAGAAAACCCTGCGGTATTTAAAAAAATCATTCAAAAAGCAGAGCTTGCACAACGAGCTCGTGAAGCTGCAAAAAAAGCACGTGAATTAACACGGCGTAAAACCGTTCTTGATACCATGGTATTACCTGGTAAACTTGCTGATTGCGCAAATGAAAATCCTGCCGAAACAGAACTATTTATTGTAGAAGGTGATTCTGCAGGCGGTTCAGCAAAGCAAGGTCGTGACCGAGCAAATCAAGCGATTTTACCACTAAAAGGTAAAATCTTAAACGTTGAAAAAGCACGGCTTGACAAAATGCTTTCTAATGATGAAATCAAAGCATTACTATCTGCAGTTGGTTGTGGAGTTGGTGAAGAATTTGATGTAACTAAAGCGCGGTATCACAAAATTATTTTAATGACAGACGCAGACGTTGATGGTTCACATATCAGAACATTACTGCTTACTTTCTTTTTTAGATATTTAACACCGGTCATTGAAAACGGATACTTATATATTGCTCAACCACCATTGTATAAAGCAAAAATTGGTAAAAAAGAACAGTACCTTAAAGATGAAATAGCGTTTCGTATTTTCTTATTTGATTGGGCAAAAGAACAATTATTGTTTGAAACCAATGACAAAGAAATGCATGAAAAAGAATGGGTACAGTTATTAACTGATATTGCAAAATATGAAACTGCACTTGATCGTTTATGTATCACGTTCAAATTAAATGATGCACAAGGTCACAAGCTGTTAATCTTTTTAAAGACACATCCATTTGCTAAAGACCAAACACACGAAACTACACTGCAACAGCTGAAAGCTTTCTTTAAAAATTACACAGTCACCTTGCGCCAAGGCGAAGCAGCAGCAGATGGCACACCTGGTAAAGCATGGTTTGATTTCCAGATTTTAAATAAAACATGGGAAGTAAAAGCGGACTTTTTCACATCAGCTGACGTTCCACACGTTCTGAATTTGCTTGAACCGCTTGAAAGCACTGCTGGCCAATGGAAATTACAAGTAAAAGAAAAGAACCGTGCAATTACTGGAGCTGGGCTGCAAAAATTAATCGCTGCAATTGCTGCAATTAGTAAGCCTTATATGCACATACAACGTTACAAAGGTTTGGGGGAAATGAACCCTGAGCAATTATGGGAAACTTCTATGGATCCTGATACCCGTTCATTCTTGCAAGTAACTATTGAAGATGCACTTGAAGCAGATTCATGGTTTTCAACCTTGATGGGTGACGACGTTGGCGGAAGAAAAGAGTTTATTGAAAAGAATGGCCGTTTTGCACGAAACTTAGACGTATAACAATTTATACATAAGCCACTTTTATCTTTTATGGTAATGATTAATTTTTTGCAGTCACAGCTGCAGATAAGACTTTTACGGTAAAAAATGAAAGTGGCATTAAAAAATTTAGTTCATGAAACAACACTTATTATTTTTCACATTTATTGTTGCTGTGCTTTCAATAGATGGAAAGCCCCGACCATTCACTTTGTTTAACACTACTAAATATCATTTTGAAGTTTATTATCAAGATGAAGTTGTATATATAGATCCCAATTCATATGAAAAATTTGAGCCAGGAAAACAAGTTATATTAAAAAATACTGATACCGGAATCACTCGCGTTATTAAAATGAATCCTGGAAAGACATTAATTATTAACAATTAAAAGGCTCTTATTATGAAAAAACACTTAGTATTTTTTATGCTCCTTTTTAGTGATTTTATAAGGGCATCTGAATATTGTAACGTTATTATAGAAAATCCATTCGCAAAAGTAATTAAGGTTAGCTCCATTATGCCTAATGCTGATACTGGTACCGATACTGAACATACACTTATGATCGCTGCTAACGTCCTAGCTTCCTCCTTTATATGCAAGAGAGACGCGGAAGTAACCTTATCTATAGAAAATCGTAATCCGTATACATTCAAAGCAACTGGTAGAGTTACTGCTTATCAAGTCACTCGTCAGGAAATCTATAAAATTGATGGTTATTTATGTTACTACTAACTTTTAACACTTCTCTTTTACAACCAAATACCACAGTTGTGGTAGGCCTTTCAGGAGGTCCTGATTCTGTCTGCTTGCTCCATTATTTGGCAATGCACAAAGACAGATTAAACATCAAAGTAATTGCTGCACATTTAAATCATGAATGGCGCACGAATGCACATGAAGATGTTGAATTTTGCAAACAATTGTGTGGAACATTACAGATTCCTCTTGTAACTAAAAAAGCTTCTGAACTTGATTTTAGACCAAAAGACAATGGCTCAAAAGAAGCAATCGGGCGCGCATTACGTCGTCACTTTTTTACAATAGTTGCCCAAGAACACAATGCACAAGCGATTGCTTTGGGGCATCATCAACAAGACCAGATTGAAACATTTTTTATTCGTCTGATTCGTGGCACTACTGTTACTGGACTTGGTTGCATGAAAGAGACTGATGGACTGTATATTCGACCGCTGCTTAAAACTTCAAAGACTGCCATTTTAGAATACCTTAAAACGCACAATTTGCCATCTATGTATGATGCCACTAACGATTCTTATGATTTTTTGCGTAACAGAATCAGGCTTACATTAGTTCCTGCTTTAACGGAATGCGACGCACGCGCAGAACAAAAAATCATTAACGCTATTGAAGCATTACAAGAAACTGAAACCCTCTTAACAGAGTTAACACAAGAAGCTTTTGTAACTGTTTTTGATGGAACAGTTCTTGATCTCAAAAAATTCTTTAAGCTTAATCAAGCTTTACAAAAACGTGTTATAATTGCATGGCTTTATTACCACAAAAGCTCATTCACCCTTACCACTCCTTTTCTAAGTGAAATTTTAAGGTTTCTAAAAAGGCCTGATGGAGCTACTCATAGAGTAAACATTCAATGGTCTATTATAAAAAAGAAACATAGAGCTCAATTAATTATAAGCTCACAATAAGGGTTTAAAAAAACCTTTTGGATTTCAAAAAGCAAGGGATCTAAAGTAATCAACGTCAAAAGTAAACATCAAAAAGCTGATACTGCTCAATCAGCTGACTCTCAAGCTTTAATGGATCAAGCTGCCGCAAGTAATGATGTATTTGAACATGTTGGTCAATTTAATGTAGAATCACAGCTGACAAAATCTAAGAAAAATACCATTTACACAATAACTGATTTTTCGAATAACAATACCTATAAAATAACAATACCCATCAGCTAAAAAGAAGATACATTAAAATTTACAAGCAGGTTTAAAAAATACACAAAAGAATTAAGACTGCAATATATCATACTCTTAGAAACATAAAAACTGGAAATATTTACACTTTAGAAATTCCGCAATAGCAGACTTACAATCTTATAGAAATAAATTCCTTTTTTAAGGTATACTTTTACAGATATCTTAAAAAAGGAATTTCTATGGTACAACGTTTTTCAGATTATGCTTTACCCCTTATTGCTTCTTTTATAATACATCTTTTTATAATTGGAATAATTTTCATTTCCTTAACACCTGAACATATGTTTACTTTTCAGAAAAAAAAGGCTACCAAACCTACTCCCCTTGCTTTTGCAAATACAACACAACCAACTCCATTACCAGCTCCTGTTGTATTATATTATGCAAACACACCTCAATCACAAGCATTACCCCCTACTAAACTAGTAGCTTCTGCCACAGAAAAAAACCCTTTAAAAGATCAACCTGCTACAACAAAAAGCAACCCTTTTCTAGAAAATTTGCCACCTGAACCTTTACAAAAACCTGAAGTAAAAAAACAGCCTGTTACTGAAAAAAAGAGTTTAAAAAAAGAAGAAGAAACTCAGAAAAAAAAATCTACAAACACGATAAGTGTACTTTCAGAAACTGGTTTTTTTAAAGTGTCTGAAGCTCCAATTGAGCATTCTGAAAAAAAAGAATCTGCTGATGCCAGTCATATAAGAAGACGTCAACTTGAACTTGCCGATCTTTTTAAAACAATGCCCCACTACAATAACAAAACAGAAGGAAATCAATCTGGCAGTTCAGACCAACTGGTTGTAGTGCAAGGAGACATGAAATATTACAGTTTTTTTAATCAATTTTTAACGCACATCAATCAAGTTTTTGCATTTTATGGTGGGCCTGAAAAATTTTCAAGTTACATACAATCAGGCAAACAGTTAAAAAATGCTGCATTATTTGTAATTATTGACCAGCAAGGCAAAGTGCTTTCAAGATCAATAACCAGCTCATCTGGTTACGCCCCTGCTGATGCATTGATCCTTCAAGCAGTTGATCAGGCAAGTCCATTTCCACCTGTTCCACAACATTTTAATCATAAAACTGTACGCATTGAACTCATAAGTATGATACGTTAAGCGCAACTTTAAAAAATGATTTTTTGTCCATAGTTTAAAAGGAGAGGCGATGAATCTAATAATGCTCTTCTTCATGATGTTTACACCAGTTTCTATACTCACTGCAAAATCAGAAAAAAAACCTGCTTGCCAGCTTTTTATTAATCAAGAATGGAAGGATTTAGACACCTGTGAACGAGATAAAACATTTCAAGCTCGATGGATTTTAACTACAACCTTTATATTTAAACGCAGAGACAAAGAATTTATAGCACTTGATGAAATTGATTTAGCTTGGCATGGCCCAAGGGTTAAAAATTTAGTAGGGTCATTATATAAAAAAGAGCCTGATCGTGATTTTATTCCACTCGATGAGTCATTAATCTGTGATGGTAGATGGATTGAATCAAAACAGACTTTACAATTACGATTTAATCAAAAAGAATACCTGCAACCTACAACAACCTTTTGTCTTGTTTTAACTGTGCCAAATGGCCTAGAAAAAATACTTAAAGCTGGTTACTTTGACCTTATTCCTGATACCTTGCCCCATCAACTTAAACTGGTAGCTCAAAAAGAAAATTTACGGATTTCTATGCTTGCTGCTAATCTACGCAGTAATCGTCGCAATAGGCTCACTCGGAATATAGCCTAAATATAATCTTGGGCACTGACCCTCCGGATGATAATTTCAGTAGCTCACTGGTATAGTCTTTTGATGATTTCTATACTATAATAGCTTTTATTATCAACCTTTTTAGCTAAAATTGTAAAACATGAGCAAAGATTATTATAAAATATTAGGCGTACCAAAAAGCGCTACCAAAGACGAAGTCAAAAAAGCTTATCGTAAACTTGCTATGCAATACCACCCAGACAGAAATCCTGGGGATAAAGTTTCTGAAGAAAAATTCAAAGAAGCAGCTCAAGCTTATGAAGTCTTATCTGATGACGCAAAACGTCAACAGTATGATCAAGTTGGACATGATAGATTCCAAGACATGTCTTCAGGTGGCGGACATCACGGTATGGACATGAATGATATTTTTGCAAATTTTGGTGATATTTTTTCTCAATTTGGTGATATTTTTGGCGGAGGTCCGCAACACAATACTCGTGGTAAAAAACGAAGTGAACCAGCACCTCAACAAGGTCATGATAAAGCTGAAAAAATTAGCATCTCATTAAAAGATGCTTTTTTAGGTAAAAAAGAAGAAATCGGTTATTACCGTTTTGTTCCTTGCAAAGAATGTGACCACAAAGGAACTGCTCAAGGGACTTCTTATCAAACTTGTAGCCGTTGTAAAGGCATGGGACAAGTGAATGTACAGCATGGTTTTTTTGCAGTTGCACAAGCATGTGCTGCCTGTGGTGGAAACGGCTTTACTATTCCATCGCCTTGCAAGCCTTGTAAGGGTCAATCTCGCGTTTTAGAGTATGACAAATTCACACTTAATATCCCTGCTGGTATTTTTAATGACGCAGAATTACGGGTTCCTTCAAAAGGTGATGCAGGAATTTTTGGTGGACCAGCTGGAAACCTGTTTATTAAAATTCGTGTTCTTGCTGACACCAAATTTAAACGTATTGAAGATGATTTGGTATGTACCTTGATGTTAACCTATCCTCAACTTGTTCTTGGCGGACAGGCTGAAATTGAAAGTATTGACGGGTCAAAAGAAGTAGTCAAGATCCCTAAAGGCTGCCCAGTTGGAGAAAAGATTATTATTGCAGGCAAAGGATTTGAAAAACTACGTAATAAAGTTCGTGGTAATTTAGTCATTATTACACAATGCCATATCCCTAAAAAAATATCTGCCGAAGCTAAGCAGTTATTGTCTGATTATTCTGATCTTGTAGGCACAGATGCAAAAGATAGTGAAGGCTTTGTAACGGGATTATTTAAAAAGATTTTCGGATAACAATTACCAAAACATTTTTAAAAGATTCTGGGGCCCTTGATGTCCGCTGAGTAAAAGAAGGCTTGGATTAATAAAAAATTTATCATGTCCTTTTTGAGCCATTTTTTCATGAAGACCTATATGCTCACAAGGCCATTTTGCATTATATTCACCGCCTAATAAGCTTTGCAATTTATAAAGAGCGAGCCCTGAAAAAGACGATTTAACTGGCACAAGCGGTGAACCTTTGGCCGATGCATATAAATCTATAAAGTTCATGTAAAAATAATTTTTAAAAATATTTTTAGGACTGTCGTATTTATGATATTTATGAACATACGCAAGACCATCGTACATCATATAAACAAGACCAAAGCTTCCTAATAAAGAATGAAGTCCATAAGCAAAAATACCATCCCAATTTTTTTGTGCAATACTATGAGCTATCCCATCATTACTCCACGGACCTTGTAAATCAAAATCTATAATCAATACATAATCAAAATCAGCATATTTTTCTTGAATAAATCTTAAATATTGGTTCCTAAATAATGCCATCTTTTCCATTCTATTGAAGCTTCTTGGCCCATAGTTATACATTTTCAGCTCGTTCAATCTACAATCAGTGACCCCTTGGCATTCTAAAAGATGTACTGCTTGATTTTTACGACTCCATGTTTTAAGCAGTTCACGAGAACCATCTTTACTGTCATTTTCAAATACAACTACTTGATATTCTTTAAAACAATTACCGGTAGCTTCAATTTTAGCAATAGTAGACAGCAAAACACCTATAGAATCACGAACTAAGCCAGCAATTACAACTTTCTTAGTTTTCATTAATTTGTAACCATCAGAGACTGATTTTTGATAATTTAAAAGATATTTCTTTTTACAGGGAAAAAATTTTTCAGGAAAATTATACAAATAATAAGAAGGGTAAAAGTATTGATGAATATTTTTATTATAAAAAAAAATCATACTGTATTCAAAAATAAACCCTAACAAAAAAATAAGAAGCAATACATAGATAACTTTATAAAAAAATCTCACTCAATCCTCTACTTGTAAGTAGTTTTATAATTTAGCTATATCCTCTATATTATAGGTATACTTTTTTTCTTACTAAACAACAACTGAACGCTTTTTTTTACTTTTTTGAGATAAAGTTAAAGACTTGTTTTGTGCTATACCTAATTTTTCAATTAAATAATAAAAAAATTCACGATCTGGACCCTTGACTACAGCTTGTTCATGGGCTTCGGCAAGACTGACAGGAAAACCGCGCCCTTTTTGCACTTGATCTAAAATTAAACTGCACATCCCAGAAAGTGCTTCCTCATCTTTTGCTAAGTAATAAGGAACTTCAATGCGAACTGTTTCTGCCCCAATATTAAAATAAAAAAAATAAGGAGCAACTTCAGCTGGATATGATTGCACAATAGGACTTTGACTTTTAAAAACAGTGGTACGCTCTCCAACTTTTAAAAAAAAATGAGTTAAAGCCGTATCGGTTAAATTTCCAATTACTTCATACGCTTTACTTGCCGAATTAAAATTACACAACACCGTTCTTGCTAAAGCAATTAAATCTTTGCTTTTAGGTAAACTAATATACCCAGCAATCCACATTTTATTATCGGCACATGCTTGCAAAATCTTCATGTATTTGTTTAAGAAATGTTGCTTAAGTTGTTGTTCTTTTGAAGCTAAATGCCAAAAAATTAATGACCCATCAAACAAAAATAATACAGGAAACGCTGATTGCTGAAGCTGCAAAGCATATTCAAGACCAGTTTGCAATTCTAACTCTTCACGCTTTGCATTAACCAGATCTGCTGAACTTGCTTGTTCTATTGCTAATTCTTGAGATAAATCAGTAAAAACACGGGGGGTTGATTGTAAAACTATGCCCTTTTTACCGGTACCATATTGTAACTCAACGGTACCTATATTAATTAAAAAACAACTGGTCCCTTGATGTTTATCTGGATAAACTTGCGAACCATCAACCGAAAGTAGTTGATAAGGTTTGTCATAAGACTTATAAGTAAAGGTAGCATCAAGCTTCCCTTGCCACAACGGCAACGGCCACGGCATTTGGCAAGCAGCAATTTTAGAAGATAATTCAGTATCAGCAACCATCTGTTGCCACGTTTGATATGCTATTTTAATTTGGGGAGAAAGATCTAAAAAAAGTTGCGTTGAAACTGCTTCAAGTTCTTGGAGCAACTTTGCCTTGTGCAACATCTACTATTCCTTTTTGTAAAGCCTCAAGAGCTAATAATGCACAACGTAATCTTGTTGGCCCTAGTTCAAGCTTAACTAAAGCAAGCATAAAATCTTTTTGCAATTTTACAACATCGTCAAGCTTCATACCCTCAACAGCTTTTGCTAACAATGAAGCAGCTGCTAAACTAATCACACAACCTTTGCCATCAAAATGACAGCTTTTTATACTGCCGTTATCAATCATTGCTTGCATCGTTACCTGGTCCCCACATAACGGATTAAAAATGGTTGCCTGGCAATCAGGATTCGCTAACAGCAGCTTGTTATGGGGATATTTATAATGATCCAATAATGCATCATGATACAGCTTTTGATCTGACATAGGTATTGCCTCTTGCATAAAATTTCTTTTTTTAAGTATACCTCATTTTATGGTATTGCAACATTATTAACTACTGATAAGGACCTGAATATGTATACTCATAAATATCTTTTATTACTGTTTTGCTTAAATAACAGTTCTCTTTTTTGTGCTGATCAATTAGACGTAACCGTTACTCATGATAATTTAAGTACCTATCTAAAAACTAAAACAGCAGTAACTGAGACGAATTGTGCACCACTTTGTGACGATGTTAATAATCTTTTAAAACTAGCCAATCAAGCTCATGCCTCTAAACAACTAATTCCAAAGGATCCAATACGTCAAGGGGCTTTACGTATTGCTCCACTTGGTTCTTTAGTTGGCACTGTAGCTTTGTATACTTTTCGTCAAAACACTCGTAGTCCTTTTGACCCTACGTTATTACTTGCTGCAGCAGGAGGCGGCGCTGCCTTTGCTGGAGGAGTTTATTGGTGGATGGGCAGAGAAATGAGAATTATCAGCTCTTTTAGAACTGATTTACAGCGAGCTTTAACCGAACTTGATCAAATGCAAATTTTAGTCAATCAGCTGAAAACAAGTAACCAAAATTTTCAAGATACAATTCATCAAGCGGTAACCATTACTCAAGAACTTAAAGACGCTTTACCCCAAGTCACAAAAGTTTCTGGTGACCATGCAAATCTTGCTACTATTATAAGTACTGTTTTAAAAGAAGTCCGAGGCCAACAACTGGTACTTGCTCAATTACTTAATCGTCTTCCAGAACATGAAAGAACTGCTATGATTGCTCAAGCTCAAGAAGCGATTCCAAAAACTATTGAACGGCAAGCTCATGCAATTATTCAATACAATCAGCATAGTTTGCGACGCCGATTAGGCTTTGGAGCTGTTACTGAATTTGAACAGATTCCGAGCCAATGGCTTAATGAACATGGCTTTAATGACTTGATAGTAACAGAATAAGCTTAAAAACCTCTACCCTTGCCCTTTTTGACTATTTTGCTAGAATTATAACTCAAGGCAGAAAGCCTTTGTATACCGTAAAAAAGAGGTTATAAGAAATGCAAAATAGTCGTTTTAAAAAAGTAATTTTGTTCGTTTCGCTTATCTTGGCTACATTACCTTTTTCAAGGCATTTTTTTTCATTACAAGCAGATGAAGTACCTAAAAAACAATCTGCTCAAAAAGTTATTATTTTTGATATTGGAGGTATTTTAATCACCACCAATATTAACACTGCACTTAATGTATTAGGGTCAAAATCATTGGCTGCTTATAGCTTTTTCGACTGGAGATCTCCCCATAATTTACGCCCAGTTGTCTATAAATTAATTGATTTACTTTCAACAGAAAAAAACACCACTGTGTGTGATCATTTTGGTGATTGCTTGCCATTCTTGTTCTGCCAGGTGCTTAAAGGTAAAATCACTGAAAGCCAAGCTTTAGAATTTGTGAATGAAGCAATTGAAAAAAACAAAAATCATTTTTGCAGTTCGCGAGAACAAGAATTGTGCAAAAAAGTTGCACGGATGATGTTTGACCATGAATTATTAATCTCTCTACAAGAAGAAGTTAAAGCAGGGGTTGAGCTTTTACAAGAATGCATTAAAAATGGTCATACTGTTCTTATTTTTTCAAATTATGGCCCTCAATCATTTGCTGAACTTAAAAAGAAATTCCCCCATATTTTTAGTCAAATTCCTGATGCGCATTTAATTATTTCTGGACATGTTGGGCATGTAAAACCAGAACCATCTGCATTTGATCATCTTGAAAAACGACTGAAAGAACTAGGAGTAATCGCTGACCCTGCTACCTGCTTTTTTAT
Organism: candidate division TM6 bacterium GW2011_GWF2_32_72; assembly: GCA_945882015.1. Classification (GTDB taxonomy): domain Bacteria; phylum Babelota; class Babeliae; order Babelales; family CAIQNR01; genus CAMCVM01. The sequence continues at coordinate 12,187 of CAMCVM010000007.1, read as the reverse complement.
TGATGACCAAAAAGAAAATATCGAACAAAGTTCTAAAAAAATCACCGCAATTCATGTTGAAAAACAAAATTTTGACAAAGCAAAAACAATAATTTTAGGGATGCAAAACCTATCAAACAAGAAACTCAAAAAAAAGTAAAAAATAAGCTCCCAGCTCATTTAATGTTTCAATATGAAATTTATTGCCTTTTTTCAAGAATTTGATATACTTATTTCTATCGCTTTTTAAAGAAACTATTGTTCATAAACTACTCAAGGGGGAGTAAGTCTGTAATGAATACGATGACACATAAACAATCTTTGGTCAGTCTGATTGCCACAACTGATACCTATCCTATAAAAAATATGAATATTATTTTTGATTTAAGTGGGGTGCTTTTTAGCAGTCATGTTGGTGACTCAACAGGAAATCCTGGCGCAGTACTTGCTTTAAAACCTATCAATTTTCCCTTTATTATTAAATTGTTACATGATTGCATCAAACAAGGCCATCGCCTTTTTGTTGTTTCAAATTGGACAAAAGAACTCTATGAATTTTTACAATACGACCCACAAACTGCTGCAATGTTTGAACTATTTGATGATGTTATTCTTGCCGATACCATTGGGATAAAAAAACCTGATCCTCGCATTTTTAATCATTTACTTGAAAAACATCGTCTTAACGCTGAACGCTGTATTTTTATTGATGATAAACAGATCAATTTAAAAGCTGCTGAGCAAGTTGGAATTTGCAAAGGTATTTTGTGCCAAAATCTTAATCTTGAACAAGTTCGCCAAGATTTACAATTACACGGCGCTTTATAAAAGATTACTTTTAAATAATTCTTTGAGTACCTGAATAAGCTTTTCCACATCTTGTTTGTCGTTATAGATGCCAAAAGAAATTCGAATTGATGCATCATAGCCCATAAATTGAGCCAATGGCTGAGCACAATGGTGACCCGCTCTGACGCAGATGTTATGTGTATCTAAAAATGCTGCAACATCATGTGGATGAATACCCTGAATAGTAAAACTAACCAATGTTCCGGTTGCTCGTAAAAGTTCTTGTGATCCTAAAATTTTGATTTGCTTAAACTGATGTAAGCCATCCAGCAATTGATTAATCAACTGGTTGGTATGTTTTTGTAAAGTTTTAAGGCCAATTGACTGAATAAATGTAATTGCTGCACCAAGTCCAATAATTTCTGCAATTGGTAATGTTCCTGGTTCATACCCATAAGGAAAAGGTAAAAACACAGTTTCTGTAGCTGTCACAGAATTAACCGATCCGCCACCAAAAACAGATGGCGCCATTTCATGTTGTACCGATTTTTTAACATACAAAACGCCAACCCCTGTTGGTCCGTACATTTTATGGCCAGAAAATGCATAAAAATCGCATTCTAATCTTTGAACATCTATCGACATAGATTTAACAGCCTGAGCTCCATCAATAAGTACTCTTGAGCCAACCTGATTCGCCGCCGTTATTAATTGGTTAAGATATGGATTGGTAAAACCAAGCGCATTTGAAACATGCGTTATTGCAACTAGTTTTGTTTTTGGGGTTACCCAATCAGAAATGGAATTAATAAGAAGTTGACCTGATTGATCGACAGGAATAACTTTAAAAGAAGCGCCGATTTGCTTGCATAATTGCTGCCACACAATAAAATTTGCATGATGCTCATAACCGGTCACCAGGATTTCATCGCCTGGCTTAATATTCTTTAAAGCCCAGCTTTGACCAACAAGATTAATACTTGTTGTGGTTCCATGAGTAAATACAATTTCAGATGCATCAGCCGCACCAATATATTGAGCAACCTGATTCCTGACATCTTCAATTTTTTGTGTTGCAGTTTCGGCTAATTGATACACTCCGCGACCAGTGTTTGCATTGTACTGCGTGTAATACGCATCCATTGCGTCTAAAACAACTTGTGGCCGCTGAGTTGTTGCAGCAGCATCAAGATAAATTAAATAAGGATGATGTATAAAAATAGGAAATTTATTTTTCATACATCATCCTTAAAATTCTTATTAAGAAAAAATTAATTTATTTATTCGCTGCTACAACTGGAAATTTTTGGTTATTTCTTCTACAGAAATTTAGATATCTCATTGTGTCAAAGGGTGAGAAAGTCTTTAAGCTATCATTAGAATTCTGCATAATAACTTCTTGGCCATCAGGCTTTGTTATCATAACTACTGTTCCATTTACACGAGTATCTTTACCTGTAGCTAGATCTTTACCACCTTCCTTATGTTGAACAAAATAATGTGATCCATCTTTTCCTTCGAATATATACCATTCTTGATCGGCTAATATACGTGCTCCGAATTGTTTACTACCTGTGACTGTTCCTTTTTCTATAAAAGTCCATTCAGGTTTTTCACGTAATTGACCTTCAGCAGAATTTAAAGATAAAGATGCAAAACTTGTAATTAACAATAAGAAATACTTATTCATAATAAGCCTCCATAAAATTATAAAAATAATAATTAGTTATTGATAGTATAACTCATCTAAAATACCTGTCAAAAGGCTTTTTGAAAGCTTATATACCTTTATTTTAAAAATATGAGCACCTTTAAGGTCTGGCTTAAAACTGAATAAGCTCAAGCCAATAATTTAACAGGTTTCAGACAGACCCTTTAAATTTCTTTTAATGTAAGGCGCAGTAAACCATTCAGGGTGCTCAATTTTAATAGCTGCTAAGTTATCAGGTTGATTAAGGTTTAATTCTGGATTTTCACGAAGATCAAGATGGGTTAAGTGAAGCAGGGGAGCAAATGCACCTGGAGCGATAGATCTTAAGTTGTTATGATAAAGATAAAGCTCAGTTAGTCGATTCAATAGATTAAATGAACCAGGAACAATACAGCTTAGATTGCCTTCTGCACAGTTCAATTCATCCACAGTATCTGCACCAGGCATTCCAATAATAAGAAGCCGATCAAAAGGTAGAGGGAAATATTAACTTATGGGGCTGGCATAGTTAAGAGATTATTTATTCTCTGACTTTGCCCACTGCTTCAGCACTTTCAATAGTTTTCGAGCTGATCCAAAATTAAACCGCCATTCACACTCTTTAATATAGAGATAAAAATGTTGTTTTGGAACCCCATTAAATTTGCGCATATGCCGCTTAGCTTGATTCCAAAAATTTTCTATTCCGTTTATGTGATTTCTTTTATCTGCAAATAACTTACTGTGATTAATTCTCTCATGCTTAAAATTGCCTACATCTAATGCATTATAGCTTCTGAAAGTATCAGTATAAACAATACTATCAGGCACAACTCTTTCTTCTATAATGGGAATTAATGTTTCTGCTTTAGCGTTATGAATTACTTTAGTATAGACTCTGCCTTTTCTCTTCAGGAGTCCAAAGACAGGGGTTTTACCTGACGCGCCACGCCCTCTTTTCCCTTTACGTCTTCCTCCGAAGTATGATTCATCTACTTCGATTTCTCCCTCAAAAGGGGAGCTATCTTCTATATTTTGACTTATAATCTTTCTAAGCCTAAGAAACTCTTTTGTAGCTGTATTTCTATTAACTCCTACCAGCTCTGCTGCTGTTCTTGCAGTTGTTCCAGCCACAAAGTGCTCTATCAATTTATCTATTTGTTTTTTAGTTATTTTTCTTTTTCTTTTTAACATGTTTCCAGCATAGTTTTTTTTACTTAACTATGCCAGCCCCAAAAAGTTTATTGAATCAATTAGAAGAATTTAAAACCGAATATACAAGAGACCAGCTAGAAGCAAGTATTAGTCTAGAGACTCAACAACGTCGCAGTAAATATAAACGAATATAGTTATTACTTTCAGGTCTGCTTTTCAAGATAAACAATTGCATCTTTATGCCACAAACTATTAAGGCCTTGCACGGTAGATAAAAATTGCTGCGTTTCTTGTTGAGCACCTGTTCTAAGCAATCCATCAATCGCTTTATAGAGTGATTGCTCTATTGTTTTTTGCTCAGCATACTGGTTTTTTAATGCTGCAATAACAAATAAGCGATGAAAAAGAAATATTTGAGCATCTTTAAGTTGGTGCTCTAAAGTGATAAAAATATTTTTTGCTTTTTCCAGAGACCCTTGCTCAAGGAGTAATGTGCAATGTTCAAGTTGCCACAGCAACATTTTTTCAAATAACTGTAACTCTTTGCAAAACTCAATAATTGTTTGTTGATATTGGAAATTTTTTGGGAATTGGTAAGCAAGTTTTTCAAAAATAAGCAAAGACTGCATTATTTTACCATCCTGCTTATAAAGATTTGCGGCATGCTCGTACAATAGTTGGGCCTGCTGGATATCAAAGACAAACCAAATATCTGCTTCTAATTTTTTTAAAAATGACTTATCTGGCAAAGAGTGGGTTAATAATCGATATAAACTTAAAGCTCGTTCTTTTTCACCCCGTCTGATAAATTCAGCAAGCTTGAACCAGGCAACATTAGAAGTTAATGTATCATTTTCTTTTACTTGACGGATCTGTCCAAATCCTTGCGTAAACTGCCGGGTTTCAACTAATTTGTCTTTCATGTGCTTACCTTTTTATTACTAAAGCTCTCAAACCTTTTTGGCTTAAGATAATACAATAAACAAGAGAATGAAAGAATTTAAAAAAAATGGTGCCGGGAGACGGAATCGAACCATCGACACTGTGCTCTTCAGGCACATGCTCTACCACTGAGCTACCCCGGCAATTAATCTTGAAAAAGAATGTATTGTAAATGGTACCGTTTTCAACTCTTTTGTCAACAAATAAACTTGAAATTGCTAAGTTTTTTGAACTTTGGTACCATTACTTTGTATTCTTTTTAAGCATTTTTTAAGCCTTTTGATTGGACTATGAAACAACTTACTCTCAAAATAGAACGAATAGATCAAGCCTATCAGCAGGCAATCAAAGATAGTACAACCCTTGAAAACCTTGAATTGGTTCGCATCCAATTTTTAGGAAGAAAAGGTGAAATTGCGCAGCTGATGCCGTTATTAAAAGATCTTTCTACTGACGAAAAACGCATTATCGGGCCTGCTTTAAATCAACTTAAACAAAGCGCTGAAGATACTTATTTACTCAAAAAAGAGGCATTAATCGCCCAAGCATTTGAACAACAAGAAGCACGTAACAAAGATTTTGATATTACCTCATACAGTCCTTTAAAAAGTACTGGAAGCTTACATTTATACACCCAAGCAACCGAAAAAATTGAAAATATTTTTTTGAGCATGGGGTATTCAATTGCTGATGGCCCTGAAGTAGAAACTGAATTTTACAACTTTGAAAGTTTAAATATCGGCAAAAATCATCCAGCCCGTGATATGCAAGATACTTTCTTTTTAAACATTCCAAACATGGTTTTACGTACACAAACATCAAATGTTCAAGTGCGTACCATGCAGAAAAGAAAGCCCCCATTTGCTGTTATTTGTACAGGAAAAGTCTATCGCAATGAAGCAACTGATGCCAGCCATGATTATATGTTTCGACAATTTGAAGGGCTTGTTGTTGGTGAAACTATTTCGCTTTCAAATTTATTGGCAACTATGAGACTTTTTTTTGAGAAATTTTTTGAGAAAAAGAATTTAAAAATCCGCGCTCGTCCTGGCTATTTCCCTTTTGTTGAACCTGGTCTTGAAATTGATATGTCATGCCCTTTTTGCAGTAATGGATGCTCTACCTGTAAACAATCATGTTGGATTGAACTGGTAGGTGGCGGCCTTGTTCATCCAAATGTGTTAAAACATGGGGGTATTGACCCAACACGTTATTCAGGATTTGCCTTTGGTTTTGGTTTGACTCGACTGATTATGCTTAAATATTCAATCAATGATATTAGGCTGCTACACAATGGACAAAAAGAATTTTTAGAACAGTTTTAAAAAAGGCTATTGAACCCTGAAAAGGAGTAGTATGGATATAAGCAAAGTAATAATACCTGCCGCTGGTATAGGAAGTCGATTTTTACCATACACAAAAACCATACCCAAAGAGATGCTTCCTCTTGGTAGTAAACCTGCTATCCATTACATAGTTGATGAAGGCATTAACTCAAATATCAAAAATTTTTTTATTGTTACCAGCAGATCAAAATATAGCATTGAGGACTACTTTGATACAAGTCCTGAGCTTGCTACCTTTTTAAAAGATATTTCTAAAGAAAGCTTATTAAGCGATATTGAAAAAATGATTCGAGCTGCAGACTTTACGTATGTTCGCCAGGCAGAAATGCTAGGCCTTGGACATGCGCTTTGGTTAGCTCGCCATTCAATTCAGAAAGAATATTTTGGTGTTATGCTACCTGACGATATCATTACCGGAAAAAATGCTGGACTTGACCAAATTATTCGCGTGGCAAGACAAGAAAAAGCAAGCGTTATTGCTATTCAAGAAGTCCCAAGTGAGTGTATTCCACTGTATCCTATTATTGATATAAAAAAACAGATCACTCCAAATTTATTTCAAGTTTCAAGCATTTGCGAAAAACCCCATCAAAAAGATGCTCCTTCAAATCTTGCAGTTGTTGGTCGTTTTGTCCTTTCACACAAAATTTTTGCCTCACTTGAACAAATGATGACCTATAGCGTTGGCGAAGAGCTTTTATTAAGCGATGCAATCAATACGATGATGCAAAATAATGAAAAAGTATTTGCTTACAAAATTCAAGGTACTCGCTATGATATCAGCACCCCTATTGGCTGGATTAAAGCAATTATTGGAACATCTTTTCAAAATCCACAGTATGCACCGCACATTAAAAGATTTTTAGAAGATTTAGGTACAGCTGATTCGTTTATGTTTAATCAAGTGAAAAATATTGAACACACGCTTTAAGTTTTTACCAAGAAAATCTTTTTTTAAGGGGACTTAAAAGCATTTTTTTAATGTCCTAAAAAAAATATTGCAATTTGAAACTGACCTATTTTATACTTAACAATGTAAGATGAAAAAAAACTTACAAAGGAGAGGGGAAATGAAGGTTATAAAAATTGTAATATATAGTTTAATCGTTGCGTTAATTGCGCAAACATTTATAATAGGTTGTCCAACTTGTTTTAAACCAGAAAGCAGCAAACAAAATCCATCTGAACAAGCTGGGGGAAATGAAGGTAAAAACGTCACAGGGGAAATGGGAAACGGTTCAAATCAATCAAATCAAAATAATCCACTTGCTTCGGTAATAGCTGCGCAAACAATAAACCAAAAGGTGCAACCATGAATTATAGATTTTTCTTAATCGCCTGTTTGAGTTTAGTGCTGTTACTCAATGGATCTGATAACTGTTTTACGAGTCACATTAAAGACCCTCAAACGGGGGTTATTACAACTCATAGTATTACAAAGGCTGATTGCAATTGTCCATGTACTGCAAACAGAGCTCCTGATGGAACCTGCCGATCTTGCGGTCACAAGGTTATTGAAAAAAAACCGTTTTAGCCCAAATAGATTACTTATTCTTTTCTGTTGATGCTGGATCCTGCTGTCCAAATGGATGATTCCCATATGCCTGATCTTTAAGAAATGCAAGACCTTCTTCTAATAGATTAGCTACTACTGCGCAAAACCCTACTGAAAATCCTTCTGAACCTTTTGGTTGATCACTTACGGTACTGGTTCCTTTATCTTGAGTTGGCTGGCATGCCGTCACCTCTGTTACTTCTAGTTCACCACCAGCGGCACGTCCGACTTGCATCCAATCAAAATCTTCTTTAGGTTGAGCACTATAGATTGAACTTTGGATTAACACTAAAAGCATTGCGGCTGTAATTTTTTTATTCATGGTTTTCCTTTCAAGCACTATAACGTAATAAAAATGGGATTACCGAATCAGGGTTTAAGGAAAGTGAATCGATGTTATGTTCAATTAAAAATGAAGCTATTTCAGGATAATCTGAAGGAGCTTGTCCACAAATACCAATCTTTTTGCCAGCTTTGTGCGCACCTTCTATGGCAGTTTTAAGCATATATTTTACTGCAGGGTCACGCTCATCAAAAATTGAAGCGAGTAACCCTGAATCACGATCAATAGAAAGTGTTGTTTGTGTTAAATCATTTGAGCCAATTGAAAACGCATCAAATAATTGCGCAAATTCTTTAATCAAAATAACATTTGAAGGAATTTCACACATCATATAAATTTGTAAGCCTTTTTGACCGGAAACAAGGCCATTGTGCTTTAAAAGTTCAACTACTTTTTCAGCTTCTGTAACTGTTCTGACAAACGGGATCATCACGTTAATATTAGTCAGACCCATTTGATCACGCGCATACGCAACTGCTTTACATTCAAGTTCAAAGGCTGGAGCGTATAATGGATGCTGATAACGCGACGCGCCACGAAGCCCTATCATAGGATTTTCTTCAACCGGTTCAAAATAAGAACCGCCAATTAGATTACGGTATTCATTACTTTTAAAATCAGAAAAACGAACTAACACTGGTCGCGGATAAAACGCAGCAGCAATCGTTGCCATACCTTGTGCAACATTAGCAATAAAAAACTCTTCTGAATTTTTGTATCCAGCACTTAAGTGCGCTACCTGTTTTTTTAAAGCTGCATCTTTGATCTTATTATTTTTAACACAAGCCATTGGGTGAACTTGAACTTGGTTAGTAATAATAAATTCAAGACGAGCAAGTCCAACACCATCAACTGGAAGTTGTGACACTTGGTATGCTCTATCTGGAGCTGCAATATTAACCAGCACCGAAACCGGTACTTTTTTAAGTGTTTTTAATGCAACTGTTTTTACTGAAATCGGCAATATACCGGCATAAATAATACCTGCTGACCCTTGTGAACAATCAACGGTTACCATGGCTCCATCTTTAAGTTTTTTAAGTACTTCATGAGCACCAACAATGGCTGGAATTCCTAACTCACGGCTGACAATTGCAGCATGGCAGGTTCTACCACCACTTTCTGTAACAATCGCTGCCGCTTTTTTCATAACTGGTACCCAATCAGGATCGGTCATGCGCGTTACAATAATGTCACCAACTTTAACTTTTTGAATTTCGCGCGGGCTTTTAATAATGCGTACTCTGCCTGTCACCGCCGATTGACCGATGCTTTGCCCTGTTGCTAAAACTTTTGCTTTTTCAGTTCCGGCAACGCTATAATTTTTAAGTTCATGCCCTATCACTTTTGATGCATGAATCGTTTCAGGTCGAGCTTGGACAATATATAATTTTCCATCAATGCCATCTTGAGCCCATTCAATATCCATCGGGCACCAGCTGCCTTTAAGCGCTGAATAATGTTTTTCAATGGTTAGGCCGTAACCAGTTAACTGGAATACTTGTTCATCGGTTAAGCAATACTGTAAAGCACGTTTTGTAGAAACTTTTTTAATGGCAACCGGATTTTTACCCGTACCAAAAATACGTTCAATTTCTTTTGAGCCACAATTTTTTCTAATCAGTGGCTTTTTGCCTTGTTCAAAGGTGGTTTTAAATACATGGAATTCATCAGGGACAACGTCACCTTTAACTACCGATTCGCCAAGGCCATAAGCAGCATTGATCACCACAACATCTTTAAAGCCAGTTTCGGTATCAACGGTAAACATAACACCTGCTGTTGCCTTATCAGAACGAACCATCTGTTGGACACCCACAGAAAGTCCTACCGCAAAATGGTCAAACCCTTTTTCAATTCGATAAGCAATAGCACGGTCAGTAAATAAAGAAGCCATACTGTTGCGACATGCTTCAAGTAATGCTTGAGTACCCGTGATATTTAAAAATGTATCCTGCTGCCCTGCAAATGATGCATCGGGCAAATCTTCAGCCGTTGCCGAAGAACGGACTGCAACTGAAACATTTTTACGGCCTAAAAGCTCACAAAATTCTTGATATGCTTGAATAATTTGATTTTGTAAAACTTTAGGCAATGGCGCTTTTTTAATTAAATCTCGAGCCTTTTTGCCCGCTCTTTGAATTGTCTGTAATGAAACCCCTTTTTTTAAAGGTTTTAAGGTTTTATATAACGTAGCTTGTAGATTATTTTCTTGGATATGCAACCAATAAGCCTTGGCAGTTATGGCAAAACCATCAGGAACAGCAATATTCTTATTTTTCAAATCTTGTATCATTTGCCCTAATGAAGCATTTTTACCCCCAACAAGAGCGATATCTTGAAGCCCCAATGTTGCAAAACGTCTTACATAATCCATACTTTTACCTTCACATAAACCTGAAACAATTTCTTTAGTTTACCGCTAAAACCAGCTTAATTGCAATTAATTCCCGCTGACTTTCTTGCTCAAATTATAAAAAAAGTTTATTCTCAATAGTTCTTATCAACAATAAACTATCATTAAAAACCTCAATTAGGGATTATTATGACGCATTTTTTACGATCAACTGCAGTAACAGCTGGGCTTGCTATTTTTTCAATGCTTTTTGGAGCAGGAAATTTAATGTACCCAATCAAAGTGGGACTTAATTCAGGGGACATGTTTTTGTCTGGAATTATTGGTTTTTTACTGACAGCTGTATTGATTCCTGTTGTTGGACTTATTGCAATCATTCACTTTAATGGAAACTACCATCAATTTTTTGCAAGAATTGGAACTATTCCAGGAAGATTACTGATCGCTTTCTGCATGGCAGTACTGGGACCTTTTTATGTAATGTCCCGTAACGTAACTGTCTGCTATACGATGCTTAAACCATTTTTGCCTGATGCAATTACAGGAATTATGTTTAGTGTAATTTTTTGCACCTTAACTTTTTTAGCAACCTATAAAGAAAGCAAGATTATTGATCTATTAGGTCACTTAATCAGCCCTCTATTACTTATTTCTCTCACCATTATTGTGATTAAAGGTCTTTTAAATCCGCAAGCATTGATTGTTCAATCAGCAGATGCATCAGATATTTTTATGCATCAAGCAAAATTAGGGTATGGCCATCTTGATCTTCTTGGAACAATTTTCTTTGGTTCAATTGTGTTAAGTATTTTAAAATCAAATATGAAACACGAAAGCAACTACGATATTAAAGAACTTTCAAAAACTGGTTTAAAAGCTGGCCTTATTGGATGTTTTTTATTGGCAATTGTTTATATTGGTTTAGCACTTTTAGGTGCTTATCATGGTGTTGGTTTAGAATCAATTAACATTGCTGAACTCTTTAGTATTATCTCTTTTAAAATTTTAGGACAAAGCGGCGCATTAATTACTGCAACCGCTGTTGCAATGGCCTGTTTTTCAACCATTACAGCACTGGCAATTGTTCTTGCAGAATATGTTCAACGCGATATCATGCACCATAAAATTAATTACTTTAAATCATTATCTCTTATTATCTTATTAACTTTTATTGTTTCATGCAGTGGAATTGAAGCGTTACTCAAATATGCTGAGCCACTTATTAATACCTTATATCCATTATTAATGACGCTTACGATTTGTAACCTTGCTTTTACAACCTTAAACTTCAAACCAGTAAAATTGCCAGTCTTTGCAACATTAGTCTTTTCACTTTACATTAACTGGGCAAGTTACAGTATTTATTTAGAATTATTGAAATAACAAAAAAGGGGCTGAAATTCAGCCCCTTTTTTTATGTTACTTAATTATCGATTGCACGTTTTAGTAATGCAAGATTTTCTCTTCTACTTTTATGGACTTTTCTTCTTTTGGTTGGATTAGTTTTTTCTAATCTTGCATTTTCTTCTTGCCTGCACTCCCATTGGTTAAGACTCATATCAAAATGATACTCATCCTCTTCATCATCACTTGAATCATCATCACTTGAATCAGCATCATTTAATTGATCATCTACAGTCCCAGAAACAATGCTTCTAAGCTGCCTTATCCATTCTTTTTCTTCATAATATTCTGGACCAAGCTCTTGATCATAAGGTTCAAGACTTTGTATATATGCTTCACGATCTTTTTCCATGCCTTCTTCAGTTGGATTAATAACCCTTCTCATAATCATCAAAAATCTCTGCTCAGAAGTTAAGTCTTTTTGTCCACTTTCTTCAATAATTTGATGAAACCAATCTTCTATGGTTAAAAAACCTGGCTCTTGCTGAGTAAAATAATTTCTTTCATCATATGGATTTGGAAACAATCTTTTATAATCATTCAAATTTTGGTTATCATCTTCAGGATCATAATATCGAACACCTGCTCTTTCTTGAATCTCAGAGCATTGTAAAAACTGTAAAGAAAA
>CAMCVM010000006.1 GCA_945882015.1 candidate division TM6 bacterium GW2011_GWF2_32_72 | reverse complement strand
ACTCCTACCAGCTCTGCTGCTGTTCTTGCAGTTGTTCCAGCCACAAAGTGCTCTATCAATTTATCTATTTGTTTTTTAGTTATTTTTCTTTTTCTTTTTAACATGTTTCCAGCATAGTTTTTTTTACTTAACTATGCCAGCCCCTTTTTTTTTAACCATTGAAAATGGTTATCTGATATTTTGTTCAAGCAATGGATATGAAGGTCACCATTAGGCTTCCGTCCTACAACTTTAGCAGCTTGAAGATAATCAGAAACACGTATAAGATTGGCAAATTCTTTTCCAGGAAATTGAATAAGATTACTATTAGCCCCAAAACTATATCCACATAAACTTAATAAAATACCACTAAAGATTAATCGTAACTTCATACCTGTGCCTTCTCTTTTTTTTAAGAATGAATACTAAGCTTCTAATTTTTTTGCTAATTTTTTTTCAAGCTTGCTCATAATTTTATCATTTTCTTCATCATAATGTGAATAGCCAAGCAAATGGCAGATTCCATGAATCAGTAATGTGTTAAGGCGTTCTTGAAGGGTGACATCATAAAGTGGCAGTACCCCTTGCACAAATTCAAGCGAGATAATCAAATCACCCACATTTTTGTCTTCATCATCAAGCGGTTTAATTTTTTCGCCCGGTTCCAGTTGATGATACGGGAACGACAGAATGTCGGTTGGTTTGTCTTTTTTTCGATAGGTCTTGTTATAGCTGTGAATTGTTTTATTAGTGGTTAACCAGATGCCCAAATCATACCCTTCATACCCCAACTCTTTTAGAATAGTTTGAGCGCTTTGTTCAAGTTTTTGTGTGTCAACTTCAATGGTTCGTTGACTGTTTTTAATGGTGATCATGATTATGCTTCCTTATTGAGATGATCAAGGTCAAGCTGAGCAGACCATAATTCGTTAATATGCTGTAATTGAGATTTTTTACTATCGCCTGAAGCATACAAAATAAGTTCAGCTTTGGTAATGCCCTTTAGTAGCTGTTCATGAGGAACTAGTGCTTTTAAAATCGCTTGATCAACCGAATAAATTGTTAAAGTAGTTAAAGGTACTTTGAGTGAAAGTTGTTGCTCTGTTTTAAGTCGACGAATAGCTGCGACAATCTTAATCAGTAACTCAACCGTTTTAACACTTTCAGGGTATGTGTGTTCTGTTTGCGCATCTTTAAATTGTGTTAAATGGATAGAATCTGTTTTGTTAAATACCTGTTGGTACATAATTTCTGTAATGTGTGGCATATAGGGCGCAAAACATTGTAAAAGACGAAGTCCCACATGGTGCAATGTCCACTGTGTTGCAGCGACCGTTTCAGCGGTATAATTACTAGAATTGAATAATTGGTCTTTGACTAATTCTAAATAGTTATCACAAAAATCTTGCCAAAAGAACCGTTCAACTGCTTGCAGGGCATGGCCAAATTCGTGTCGTTCAAGGCATTCTTGATATTTTACAAAAGTGCTACTTGCTTGATGCACAATCCACTGATTAAGTGTGCCAAGTTGTTCAGGTTGTACAGGTTTTACGTTTTGAATATGTTCTTTTACAAAACGTAAAGCATTCCATAATTTAGTTTGTAACTTTAAACCGATTTTTAATTGATTTTCTGAAAACGCTACATCTTGTCCAAGCGAGCCCGAGGCAGTCCAATAGCGAATTGCATCAGCGGGATATTGAGCCAATAATTTTTCTGGTTCCAGTGGGTTATTGCCTTGTGATTTTGAAATTTTATCGCGGTCAGAACTTAACACGTGTCCTGAAATAACGATCTCTTTCCAAGGCACCGTTCCATCATGTAAATATCCTTTAATGATCGTGTAAAAAGCCCAAGTTCGAATAATATCATGCGCTTGAGGTCGCATTGACATGGGTAAAAATTCTTTTAAAAATTTTGAATTAAAAGGATTGCCTTCTGTTGGATGCATTAATTGAGAACAAATATACGGAGTTAATGATGAAGTGTTCCAGGTATCCATAACATCAGTGTCGCCTTTAATGTTGGTACTTGAACAATCCGGGCACGGTTTATTATAAGCGGTTTCTTGCGGATCAATTGGCAACATGTCATCAGTTGCAAGAATAATCTTTTTACAATCAAGACAATGCCAAACCGGAAACGGGATGCCATAAAAACGTTGTCGACTTAAGCACCAGTCCCATTGTAAATGTTCAACCCAATCACGGTAACGAGATTTCATAAACGAAGGATACCAGCTCACTTTGTCAGCTTGGTCTAAAAAGTTTTGTTTATTGTCTAAAATATTTAAGAACCATTGTTTTAAAACAACATATTCAATTGGTTTTTTGCAGCGTTCGTGTACGTTAACTGGATGGGTGATTGCACGTTGGTTTTTGAGTGCACCAGCTGCTTGCAACAATTCAATTGTTTTTTGTCGAGCGGCTGTAACACGTAGACCAGCAAGTTCACCCGTTTCTGGTTTCCATTTGCCATCAAAACCAACTGATTGACGATACGGTAAATTGTAATTTTTAAACCAGGCAATATCATTTTTGTCCCCAAAGGTACAACACATAACCAACCCTGTTCCTTTGGTTGGTTCAACTAATGTGTCGGTTAAAATAGGAACTTGATATCCGGCCAAAGGCACCGTTGCAGTTTGATTTTTAAGATGCGTGTAACGTGGATCATCCGGGTGAAAAAAGAGTGCTACACAAGAATACAGTAGTTCAGGACGAGTTGTTGCAACAATAAGTTCAGAACCATCTTGCGCATGAAATGCAATATCATTAAAATGGGACGGCATTTCGATATCATCAAGTTCAGCCTGAGCAACAGAGGTGCAGCAGGTTGTACAGTACAAAGCAGGCTCTTCTTTGCGGTAAATGTGCCCCTTTTTTTGCAATGCTAAAAAAGAAGCTTGAGAAATTTTTTGGGCCAAAGGTGCAATAGTTGAATAGGTATTACTAAAATCGGCAGAAATTCCCATTCGTTGCCACAGATGTGTAAATTCTTGTGCCGATTGTTGTGATTGCTCTAAACACAGTTTGATAAATTCAGAGCGTTTCATGGAGTAACCGGTCACTGAATGCTTTTTTTCAACAAATCGTTCGGTTGCAAGGCCATTGTCATCAAAGCCAAACGGATACAAAACATTAAAACCACTCATGCGTTTGTAGTGAGCAATAATGTCAGTTTGGGTATAAGAAAACATGTGCCCAATATGCAAAGAACCAGAAACGGTGGGCGGAGGAGTGTCAATACTGAATAAAGGGCCCTGATGTTCAGGATTAAAGGTAAAAGTTCTTTCTTTCTGCCACTGGGCTTGAGCTTGCGCATCAAACCTTTTTTGATCGTATTGAGTATCCATAACCGTTTTTGTATCCTCTTTGTAAAAGCACTTTGTACTTTTCTAGGGTACCTTTAAAGAGTTTTTTGGTCAAAGAGATCCCTTGATTTGACCCTTTGTTTAAATAAAATTACACTTTTTAAAAAGAGGGAGCTTAAATAAGAGGTATTTTATGACAATAAAAGGCGTTGAGCTTCTGATTAGTATGGTTTCTGTATTGTTTACCTATTTTATTTGCTCTTCCCTTATAGGTTACACAAGGGCTTTAGTAGCTGAAAAAATGGGAGACAATACCCCTGAATCTTTTGGTTTTTTGACTTTAAATCCATTTGCTCATGTCAGTAGAATTTGGATTGTTTTAATTGTGTGGTTACAGGTAATTCATCTTTATATGCCATTTGGATTGGGTCGTTATATTCCTATTAATCCAGTTGTAATACAGGGTAGGTACAGAGGTTTTAAGCTTGCGGCAGTTTATTTTTCAGATAGTTTTGCAGCAATTATCATAGCAATTATTGCATTTTTTGGATTGATTGCTTTGCACGGAGCACAAGCTTTGTTTTTACTTAATCGTGCAATGACATTACATAACGTTGAACTTGTCACTCCTCATATTTCTACATTAGGTATGATTGCTACTTGGTTTTTAATGACGTTCTTTTTAATGGCAACCCTTATGTCCGCGTTTGGATTGATTATTAACTGTTTTCATTTTATGTACTTTTATTTTTTTGAAAATGCATTACAAGATAATGAGTATGCAGACATGATTATGTTGTTTGGGCCGTTGTTATTATTGTATGTTTTAATTTATGTAGTGCAGGATTCTATTATTAATTTTGTAACATTAATTGCATATATTTTAGCATATTGCATAGGCATTATAGGGTAGGTGAAAAAATGAATAAAGATTTAAATATGCTCATGCAAGGTGTGGTTGCAGCATTACCAGAAAATGAATTAGCAAAAAAATTGGCTTCTGGTAAAAAACTTGTTATTAAACTGGGAATGGACCCAACATCACCTGATTTGCATCTTGGTCACGCTGTGGTACTTAAAAAATTAAAACAGTTCCAAGATTTAGGGCACAAAATTATTTTCTTAATTGGGGACTTTACCGCTGCAATCGGTGACCCAACAGGTAAATCAAAAACAAGGCCGCCACTTTCAAAAGAAGCTATTGCAAAAAATACTCAAACATATTTTGAACAAGTAGGTCGTATTCTTGACTCAAAAAAAGTAGAAATTCGTTATAATTCTGAGTGGCTTGATAAACTAACAGCACGAGATTTTGTAGGATTGTGTGCAAAAGTTACTGTTGCTCGTTTAATTGAACGGGAAGATTTTGCAAATCGATTAAAACAGAATCAGCCAATTAGTTTCCATGAACTGCTGTATCCGTTAATGCAAGGGTATGATTCAGTTGAACTTGCAGCAGACATTGAATTAGGCGGGACTGATCAAACCTTTAATTTATTAATGGGTAGATTGCTACAAGAACAATATGCCCAAGAGCCACAAGTGATTCTTACCACACCGTTAATTGAAGGTCTTGACGGCGTGCAAAAGATGTCTAAATCGCTGAATAATTATATTGGGCTTACTGAAAAAGCAGAGCAAGCATTTGGTAAATTAATGTCAATTTCAGATGAGTTAATGTGGCGTTATGCAAAAGTATTGTTGTTATGGTCAGATGAAGTTCTTACGCAACGGAAATTGGCTGTTTTTGAACAAAAAGAGCATCCAATGAATCTCAAAAAAGAAATAGCGCACGCTATTGTTGCTCTGTTCTGGTCAGCACAAGAAGCTGACAGTGCACAACAGCAATTTGAGTCGTTGTTCCAGAAAAAAGACTTATCACAAGCGCAAGAAGTTGCGTTGCCTGCCGGTACAGCTAACCCTTTATGGATTGTTGATTTGCTTAAAACAATTAATGCAGTTACTTCTTCATCAGAAGTAAAACGTTTAATTGAATCAAAAGCAATTGAAATTGATGGAATAACAGTTTCTGACTTTAAAGCTTTAATTACCTGGCAATCGGGCATGGTTCTTAAAGTTGGCAAACATCGTATTTATAAACTCACATAAAAAAGAGCCAAAGTTTTTGGCTCTTTTTTATTTTAACTATTAGTTCTTTATGAACTCTTAATTCTTTTCTTGAAAAGCATTTTTTACTGTTAAAAATCCAATAATTCCAGCAAAGGCATTTGTAGCCCATCTGCCACATTTTTGAACAGTATCATTTGCAGCTTTAAATCCTTTGAGTTCTTCAATTCGTGCGTTACTTAAAAGTCTTTGCTGTCTATAAGCATTTGCAGCTTCTTCAACTGCTACTCTAAGATTTCTTGCGCTTTCTATAAATGCTTCTTGTGTAGCCCTTAGGCTGATCATTTCCTTGACAAAATCAGTAACTGGATTTCTATAAATCTTAGACACAGTTGATGGTTTTGATTGGTAGGTTACTAAAGCATGTCTTGCTGGAGTTACTAAACGAGTAACTTGTTTTAAAGCAGTGTGTGTTTTAAAAAAAGATGCGCAGATTGCTATTGTAAATAATAATTTCTTCATTAATTTTTCCCCCATAGAAAGATTTTCATTTTTGTAGCGGCTATTTGTGCTTGCATTTTTAAAATGTCAAGCAACACGATGCCTTCAGCTCGAGTACTTACAATTTGTTGTGTGACTAAATAACTTGCAGTTAAATTACGTGCTGTTTCTTTTGCAAATGGTTTCATAGCTTGTGCTACGACACGTTGTCTTTGAATAAATCCTCTTGCGCGTTGCATGGTGTATGTTGATTGTGTCAAACAACTTACCAATGCAAAAAGTATGATTTTTTTTAATTTAAACATAATATCTCCCTGATTTATTTTAATGTTTTAGCGTCATTAAAGCTTTGTTGAGTTCTTAAAAATTTAGACCTTAAAGTAAGGCTTTCTTGTTTTGCTATAATAGTTTGTAGTTTTATAGATAACGCTGTTGGTAAAAGAGGGTTGTTTCTAAAAGCATCTTTAATAGCTAATAAATCTGTAAGATCTACACCATCTAAATTTAATGAAGCAACAACTACTGCAAGATCTACTAAGATTTTTTTATGTTGATCTAGCAGTGAAAAAATAACCTTTTTAGCTGAGGATGATTCCTCTGTAGTGGTAACAACTGAGCTACTTGAAGCTGTTGGTGTTGTTACGGTATCAAGAGGATGCAGTGTAACGCCTTCAGGAATCGGCAATCTTCCAATTCTTTGTTTGTTGATAATAGGATTTAAAAAATAATTTGGATTTCTTGCTCCTGCTCTTTTTACATAACTCAGTCCTGCTCTTACAGGCAAAGTAGCTTGTATTGCATCTTGAAAAATGACACACGTAAGTGCCATAATTATCATTTTTATATAAGACATAATAACCTCCAAAACATTCCATTTAATAAAACCTCTTATTTATTACAATTAAGAATAATTCATAGCTGTTGGACTGTCAAAAGGGGTCATGTTTAAGCTTAAGCCAGTAATCGTTGTTTTGAGCTTATTTAGGCTTGTAAAAGGCTTGATTTTTTTGGTGAATGTAACTCAAAAGGGGGATGAGCCTGGTGAGCTTGAATAAAGGTTCTTATTTTTTGAATAAAGTCGGCAATACGTTCAGAATTATTAGAAAAATCTTGTGTTCCATCAAGTTCTAAGACAGGCACTGTTTTAAGTTCAGCCATAATATCTTTATGTCTTAAAAAATTTTCATGAGCTTGATGAATCTGGATCAGGTATGCAAGAGGGACAATATCTTCACCAGCTCTTTTTCTTTTGTGCATTCTTGTGTAGCAAGTTTCTGGGGTTGTGTATAAATAAATAAAACCTGATGGTTTTTTGCATTTTGATGTGACAAGAAAATTGAACCAATTGTTGTAAATATTCCATTCAATATCTGATAAAGTTCCTTGTAAATAGCCATTTCTTGCAAAACAGTAATAGCCAGAATATAAAGAACGTTCCATAATTTTAGGCTTTGTAGGATCTTGTTGTTCTTTAAGGTACTCTTTTACCCGTGTTAGTAAGGCAGCTTTTTCCATAGTATAAGCCCAACGATTTTGATCTTGGTAAAAGTGGGTCAAGATTGATTGATTCTGATTATCGCTGTGCCAAGCAGTAACAGGTTCAAAAACTATCGTGAGTTCTGGGGCGTGCTGAGCAATAAGTTTGAGTAATGTTGATTTGCCTGCTCCCATATTGCCTTCAAGTAAAAACACTGTTATTCCTTTTTGTAGTAACTTTTTTAAAAAGTAGAGTGCAGTATAGCAAAAAGTGCGCAATGGTCCAAAAAATATGGTATACTCTCTTTTAAAATAATGATTTAAAGGATTTTATGATCAAAAGAAAACCGGTTACACACGTTGGCGAAATTATTTACGGAGTGCATCCGTTATTAGAACTGCTTAAGGCAAAGCAACGTAAAGTTTTAGAGCTTTATACCTTAAAACCAGAACCAAAAGTGTGGAAAGAAATTGCAGCTTTTTTACCAAAATACCCGGTTACTGTGCACCATTTAAGTAGAGAGCAGTTGAGTCATAAAGCAGGTACTACTGACCATCAAGGTGTTGTTGCTTTAGTAGCTCCGTTTGCTTTTCGTAAATCATTTTTTAATCCATCAAAAGAACCATTTTTAGTATTACTTGATGGGGTGCAAGATGTTCGCAATTTTGGTGCAATTATCAGAACTGCTTATTGTACCGGGGTTAATGGAATTATTATTTGTACGCGCCAAGCTGCTCCATTAAGTGGCGCTGCTTTAAAAGCTTCAGCCGGTCTTGCCGAAAGAATGCCAATTTTTCAAGCTTCTTCTGTTGCTCATGCTTTACAATTATTAAAAGAATCAGGTTATGCCGTTTATGTAACAGCACTTGGGGCAAAACAAGATGCAACTACCTTAAAGTATCAAAAGCCTTTGTGCGTTATTATTGGTAGCGAAGGTAAAGGGGTAAGCCCAGAAGCTCTAAAAGCAGGAACGGTCATTACTTTGCCACAGCAGGTTAAAGATGTTTCTTACAATGCTTCTGTTGCAGCAGGGATTGTTTTATTTATGATTGCATACCAGCAAAAATAGCAGAGAGCATCTAACTCAATGACTGAATCATTGACTCTTTTGCCTTAAAAAAAGTAGATCTTAATAAGAGGGGACACTTTTTAAGGGGTAGTATGAAGTTCAAGATAATGGTCATGTTTTGTATAATAACTACTACAGCATACTTTTTTTTTACTCAGCAAAAAAAAAAGAGTCTTTTTGCCTGTCATAAAATCAAAGCCCATTTTGATCAGCGGTTTTCGGTTCTTTTTCGTACGGCAATAAATAATTTTTTAGAAGAGCAACAAAAAATTTCTACGCCGTCTTATCTTTTAGCTGAGATTATAAAAGATCAATTTTGCGTTGTTGAGAGTGTTAAAATTTTTACATTTCCTGATAAAAACATCAGTGTTTCAATGACAGCTCAAGATCCAGTTGTCATTCTTAATCATGCAAAATTGTTAACTAAAGCGGGCAACATTGTTGAAAGTAATCTCTTTACAGCAGAGTGCTTAGCTTTAGTTCCAATGGTGAGCGTTAAACAAGAAGAGGGAGCAGTTAGTTTACCATTTCGTCGGTTTATGAGTCGCTATGCTCAACAGCTTTGTAAAGATTATCATGTGACATGGCATGACCCTACACATATTGAATTACAAGATAAACAAAACCAGTATGTTATTTTGGCATCTGACCAAACAGTATTTTCGCAAGATTTAATAAAACATTGTCAGGTGCTTAAAGAGAAGATAAAAACAGTGCCAGGGAAAAAACAGGCCTGGTGGTTTGATGTTAGATTTAAAAATCAAATAATTCTTTTTAATCAAAAGGGGGAGCGGGTATGAAAAGAGTATTTACTAACAAAATTTTGACAGCTATTGACGTTGGAACTACCAAAATTTGCGTACTGATTGGTCATAAACTTGAAGAAGGACAGGTTGAGATTTTAGGGATTGGCAAAGTTCCCTCTGAAGGTTTGCGTAAAGGGGTGGTGGTTGATATTGCAAAAGCAGCAAGATCAATCAAAAAAGCAGTTAATGAAGCGCAAATGATGGCTGATGTGGTAGTTGAATCGGCAACGGTTGGGATTTCTGGTGCGCATATTCAATCGCGCAATGCGTACGGCGCAGTACCACTTGAACATGGCCAAGTAAGGCAAGAAGATATTAATGCGGTTATCGCAGCAGCAAAAGCGATACCTTTAGCAGAAGGTCAAAAAGTATTACATGTTTTGCCGCAATATTTCAGCTTAGACGGGCAAGAGCGATTGTCAGACCCACTAGGTATGCATGGCATTCGACTTGAGGTGCAAGTGCACATTATTACCGGTTCGTTTGCTTCGGTCCAAGATTTAGTAAAATGTTGCCAAATGGCAGAAGTTAAAGTGCAAGATGTTGTTCTTGAGCAACTTGCTTCGGCACAAGCAGTGTTAAATGATGATGAACGGGAACTCGGAGTTGCAATGCTTGATATTGGAGGCGGAACAGCAGATTTAGCAATTTATCAAAAAGGAAGCATTAGACATACCATGGTTGTTCCAATTGCAGGTAATCATTTTACCAATGATTTGGCTATCGGATTACGCACTACAGTCAGTGATGCAGAGCGAATAAAACGAGAATATGGACTGGCGTGTTCTAGTTTGCTACAACAAGATAAGGAGATAGAAGTTGAGATGGTCCAAGGGGGTAAAACCAGAATGGTACATCAAAGCCAATTAGTTTCAATTCTTGAACCAAGAGCACAAGAACTGCTTTCTTTGGTTCATGAAGAAATTTTACATCGTAATCTAGAGCATTTATTGGTTTCTGGATTAGTTATTACCGGTGGCGGAGCACTTCTTGATGGTTTACAAGAAGTTGCACAAGATATTTTTCAAATTCCAGTAAGAATTGGAAGACCAGCACATATTCATGACGTTTCAAGTATGCTGCAAAGTCCTATTTATGCAACAGGATATGGTCTTTTATTACATGCAACACATCAACAGCATTCATTTAATTTTGATGATCAAGATAAAAGAGGCATGTCGGGCCTTTTAATACGGATGAAGTCATGGGTATCAGACTTTTTTTAAAGTCTTAATAAAGGAGCATTACAATGATTGAGCTGGCACGAGAAGAAGCATTACAAGGACAACATATTCCTGTAGCTTCAATTAAAGTTGTTGGAGTTGGCGGTGCCGGAGGTAATACCATTAATCGCATGGTTCAATCTGATTACAAAGGTATTGAATTTTATGCAATTAATACCGATTCACAGGCGTTACAACTTTCAAAAGCAGACCATGTGATTCAAATAGGTCAAAAATCTACTAAAGGACTTGGTGCCGGAGCAAATCCAGAAATTGGAAAACGAGCGGCTGAAGAAGATCTTGATAAAGTAATTGCTGCATTAGAAGGCGCAGATATTGTCTTTCTTACAGCAGGCGGAGGCGGTGGAACTGGTTCAGGAGCCTTGCCGGTTATCGCCAAAGCCTTAAAAGAAAAAAATATTTTGACCATTGTGGTTGTTACTCGCCCCTTTGATTTTGAAGGAAGAAAACGAGCAGCTTCTGCTGATAAAGCTATTGAAGAAGTTAAAAAATATGCTGATACATTATTAGTTGTTCCTAATCAAAAACTACTTGAAGTGGTTGATGATAAAGTTTCCATGATTCAAGGCTTTGAGATGATCAATGAAGTATTAAACCAATCAGTTAAAGGTGTTTCTGATATTATTACACGAGCTGGTCATATTAACGTTGACTTTGCAGATGTCAGAGAAATTATGAAAGACAAAGGCCTTGCTGTTATGGGTACCGGTAGAGCTTCTGGCCCAGACAGAGCACGTAAAGCGGCAATTGCAGCAATTTCATCACCATTACTTGAAAATATGTCAATTGCTGGAGCTCGTGGTGTGCTTTTAAATATCAGTGGTAACGCTGGTCTTGGCCTTCACGAAATTAGCGCAGCAGCTTCAGTTATTTATGATCAAGTTGATGCGGATGCAAATATCATTTTAGGTTCAGTTATTGATGATTCATTGGGTGATGAAGTAGCGGTAACAGTTATTGCTACAGGATTTACTGGAAAAACAGCCGAACTTAAAATACAAGGGACAACCCTTGTAAAAGAGATTCCAGCAGGAGCAATGCCTTTACCAGAAAAAGAAGTCATTGTGCAAGCTGCACCACAACCAGTTGTTGAAGCTATTGCCCCACACGTAGAAAAAGTACAATACGTTGCGCAGCCTCAACCAGTGGTTGCTCAACAAGTTGCACCAGTAGCATGCCATAGTCAAGTACCTTTACAAGCTGCACCTGTTGTTCATACTAACAACCAAGAGGCATTTCAAGAAGATGAATCAGAAGAAGTAATGCATTTTGAGCGCCATCAAACCAATGAACTTGGTTCAAACATTATTCATTTAAAAGATTTGGATGTTCCAACGTTTATGCGTAAACAACAAGCAGCACAGCAACCACAAGTTCAAAGACACACCGAAACTCAATCTCAAAATCAGCAAACTCAACAAGCACAGCAACCACAACCAAACAATCATTTTCAAGGGAATTTCTACAAAAAACATAACAAAAAAAATAAACACAGATTTGGAAATCAATCAAATCAGCAGGGGCGTGGACCACAATAAAGATCAACTCAAGTAATAAAAAAGGGGACGAAATTAATCGTCCCTTTTTTATTCTATTTTTTTCTGTTCAGCTTTTTGTCCAATCAGCTTGTTCCCTTTAAACCAGACAAGAAGCCTGTCCATCATCCCTTTATTATTTTCAAGCGCAGCTTGCAGTACTTGAGCAGTAAAGTGGGTATCTCTTCTAATATCAGTTACTTTCATTTCAAGGTCACCAGTTTTTTTAACAAGCTCAGTCAGTGTAGTGCCTTGTTGTTGTTGCTTAGTTTCTATAGTAGCAAGTTGTTGTTTTATGGTTTGCATGTCTTTTTCAAGGGTATGTAAGACTTCTTTATTGCGATTAAATTGAAATAACGTAGAAAGTTTTGGCAATCCTCTCTTAGATTTGATTGCTATTACCAGTAAAGCTGTTGCAGTTGCTGCACCACATAAAAAAGGTTTTGCTAAAGAAGTCTTATCTGTATTATTGCAGTAAATAGTAATGTCTGCAGATAAAAAACAAAAAACTAACAAGTAATAATATGACATAGTAGAATAACTCCCTGTTGAATGTAAGTATATACTCTATCGTAGCAAGAAGGTTTGTGAGAGTAAACTATGGAAACTATTTTTTGGGGCGACAGAACAAGCGCTATAGATCCTGAAACATTGGGTGACGTGACTGCAGAAACTGTATTAATGCAAGAACCATATAAAACATTACAAGAGCGGTTGGGTTTTAAGGCATGTGTTATGATGCATCAGGTCCATGGCACAAATGGGTACTGTATAAAACCATCAACTGATCTTTCACAATTACTGTTGCGCAGCCAAGAGGCAGATTTTTTAGTAACAGATTGCAAACAGGTAGCCTTGGCTGTTTTAACAGCAGACTGCTTACCCATAGTTTTTATTGATAAAAAAAAGCAAGTTATAGCAATTGCACATGCTGGCTGGAAAGGAACTGTTAATAAGATTGCTCAAAAAACAGTTATGGCAATGTCTGATCAATTTGGATCTGAGCTTTCAAATATAAAGGTTTTTTTTGGACCATCAGCATTAGTCTGCTGTTATGAAGTTCAGCAACCATTTAGTCTGGCTTTAGCTCAAGATCCGTTTGCGCAAAAGTCATTAATAGAGAGAAACCATAAAATCTATTTTGATGTTACTTATTATAACCAGTTAACGCTTCAGGCAATGGGAATAAGTCCAGAGGTATTCAATTTCCAAGCACAGCGCTGTACAATCTGTACTCCTGGTTATTGCTCTTATCGGGGCCAGAACGGCACTCAATTGAGAAATATTACATCTGTTTCGTTGAAATAGTAGTAAGTGTGGAGTAAACTATCTTTTTAATGAATAAAATAAAGTATAAACGTTCTTGTTATTACTTACTTAGAATAAGGGAATAAAATAGATGATTACCTCTTTAATAGCAAAAATATTAGGTACCAGTAATGACCGCGAACTTAAAAAAATTCAGCCACTTATTCAAGCAATTAATAGTTTTGAATCTTCAATAAAAGCTCTTTCTGATGCTGATCTTGCACATCAAACCAATAAACTTCGCAAACAATTAAGCGAAGGTAAAACACTTGACGATATTTTACCAGAAGCTTTTGCAACGGTCAGAGAAGCTTCATATAGAAAATTAGGACAACGCCATTACGATGTACAGTTAATTGGTGGTATTGTGATGCATCAAGGTAGAATTGCTGAAATGAAGACCGGTGAAGGCAAAACTTTAACTGCAACATTGGCTTTGTATTTAAATGCCTTAGAAGGTAAAACTGCTTTTTTAGTTACGGTTAACGATTACTTAGCTCGTCGTGACGCGCAATGGATGGCTCCTATTTTTGAATTTCTAGGACTAACTGTTGCTTGTTTGCAAAACTCAATGCATGATGCAGAACGTAAAAAAGTGTATCAAGCAGACATTGTGTATGCTACCAATAATGAACTAGGGTTTGATTATCTACGTGATAATATGAAGTTCCGTCTTGAAGATTATGTGCAGCGCGATTTAAATTTTGCCATTGTTGACGAAGTTGATTCAATTTTAATTGATGAAGCTCGAACACCATTAATCATTTCTGGTGGCTCAGATGAAGGTAGTAATCTGTATGCAAAAGCACGCGATGCAATTAAAAATTTACACAAAGACCAAGATTATGAAGTTGATGAAAAACAGCGCTCTGTTTTATTAACTGAATCAGGAAACGACAAAGTAGAAGCATTTTTTAACATTGAAAATATGTATGCACTTGAAAATATTAATATTTTACATCACGTTACTCAAGCGCTTAAAGCACATGCTCTTTTTAAACGGGATGTTGATTACGTAGTTAAAGACAATCAAGTATTAATTGTTGATGAATTTACTGGCCGTATTTTGCCAGGTAGACGTTACAGTGATGGATTGCATCAGTCTCTTGAAGCAAAAGAAGGTGTTCAAGTTGAACGAGAAAGCCAAACACTTGCTTCTATTACCTTACAAAATTTTTTCAGATTATATACCAAACTTGCTGGTATGACCGGTACTGCTCAGACAGAAGCAGAAGAGTTTCATAATATTTATAAATTAGATGTTATAGCTATTCCAACTAATAAGGCGATGGTTCGGCAAGATAAACCAGACATTATCTTTTTGACCGAAAAAGCAAAATTCAAAGCAATTGTGAAAGACATTAAAGAACGGTATGCAAAAAAACAGCCAGTATTAATTGGTACGATTGCTATTGAAACTTCAGAACGATTAAGTCTTGTTTTGCGCCAAGAAGGCATTATGCATGAAGTTTTGAACGCAAAGCAGCATGAACGAGAAGCTGAAATTGTTGAAAAAGCAGGGCAACCAGGTCACATTACCATTGCAACTAACATGGCTGGTCGTGGTACTGATATTAAATTAGCGGCAGATTCATTAACAGCTGGCGGTCTTTATATTTTAGGTACAGAGCGACATGAAAGTCGTCGAATTGATAATCAGTTGCGAGGGCGTGCAGGTCGACAAGGTGACGTTGGCGAATCCCGTTTTTATATTTCTTTAGAAGATCAATTAATTCGTATATTTGCTGGTGATCAACTCAAAGAAAGAATGCAAAGTTGGGGTATGACAGAAGACGAAACAATTGAATCTTCTTTTGTTTCAAAAACGATTGAACATTCTCAAGAAAAAGTTGAAAAACATAATTTCGAAATCCGTAAACATTTGCTTGAATATGACGATGTAATGAATCAACATCGTAAAGTTATTTATCAATATCGTCGAAATGTCCTTGAAGGTTCAGAGCAGATTTTTGAGTTAGTCAGAGATATGATACTTGCAGGAGTTCAAGATGCTTTTGCTGCTCATGCATATGAACTTAATGTAACTCCAGAGATTGCTGAAACGGTTTTTGATGTTTTGTCAAAAATGACTCATATAGATAAAGCATTTTTTAAAAGTCAGCAATTTAATGTGACCAATGTAAACGAATTTGAAAAAGATAGCGCTAACTTTATTTTAGAACAGTATGCATTATTAAGAACAGCGCACAATAAAGAGCAAATGGCTCAAGCAGAAAAATGGTTAATGCTAGAAACAATTGATCAGGCTTGGAAGCAACATATGCTCAACCTGGATCATTTAAAAGAAGGTATTAATTTACGCAGCTGGGGGCAAAAAAATCCTTTAATTGAATACAAAAAAGAAGCATTTGGCATGTTTAAAGAAATGATGCAACAGATCCGTTGGGAAATTGTGCATCATGTATTCCGCTTGAATCTTGAAAACTTTGATGCGCAAGCACTTGAACAAAGACGAGAGCAGGAGCTTGAAGAAATTGCTTTCCAATCAGCAGGGCAAGCGGAGCCACTTGAACCACGACGTCGAGATGAATCAAAAGTTGGACGCAATGATGACTGTTCTTGTGGTTCTGGCAAAAAATATAAAAAGTGCTGCGGGCAATAAAATAATTTTAAGCAACTTACATAAAAGAGGAATGAAAATTATTTCATTCCTCTTTTATATTTAAAAAAAGTCTTTTAACTTTTATTTTCGTGGATATTTTGCACCAAATCTTCTAAGCATTACAACAGCAGCTGTTGATCTTTCAGAAGGGTTATGATGTAAAGCTATTCTATTTTTTGAAGGTTTAACTGGAAGATTTTCCATAGCTGTTTGTCTATCCATAACAGCTTGGCGTTCAGCCGCTTTTTGTGCTAAAACTTCTTTATCTTTTGCAATTACTTCTTTTACAGCAGCTACAATATTTTTTGGCGCTTGTGTTGGAAAACGTCCAGAAACTTTACCTTTTAAAGCTTGGAACCCAGCTACTAAAAAAGCACTTTTAAGATTTTGTGTAATTGCAAAGCAAGTAATAAGAACTAATAATAATTTTTTCATAAAATACTCCATTTAACGAGATTGTTTAAATTCTAGTTTAAGTTTAGAGTATCTTTAAAAATAGGCAAATGGTAGTAATTTTAAGGTTGTTTACCGTCCAAAGTACCATCCAAATCCAGCTCCGTAAGGATAAGGTCTATGATAAGAATTATAATAACCGTGATATGCATAATCCCAGAATGAATTATAATAAGGGTCAACAATGTATTGCGGAGCAGCAGCGCGCGCCCGGGCAATATCGGCTTCAAGTTCATTAAGCTCATCTAACTTTTGATCAATAAATTCGCCTAAATGTTCTTCAATACCTTCTTTAATAGTTTTGTAAATAAAGTCACGATCAGCTTCGTTTAATGTAACAGGGATTTTGGTAACTAATCTTCCCTTTTTAAACAAAAGAATAAAGAGTGTTTCTGGATCTTTTTTAAGATTATATTCGTCAGCTACTGTTGAGACTTTAAAAAGATTTACTTTAATGCATTCCATAGAAATTTTTCGGTGCGCTTTATGTTCACAAATATCACGTAGAGCCCGTTCAGCTTCTCGTACTTGTCGGAGTAAATCTTTAGGTGGTTTATCAGGTTGGGTATAAGCAGCCATAACGGTTACAAGATTATCTGGCGAAACATACTTGTCTACACTTTTCATGTCGCGAACCGGTTTAACTTTAGCAGCAACAGTTACACAACCTATTGCTACAAGCATTGTTAATAAAAAACGTAGTACATTATTCAATTGCTTCATAAGTGCCTCCATTTAATAAGGCTGTCAGTAATTATAGATGTTTTAACACAGTATTAAGCATATAAAAAAGAGGGGTTAAAAATCAAGAGAAATATGATCTGTAGCTTAAAGTCGTAATTTTTTAGCTTAAAATAAAAAGACCCCGGAATTTCCAGGGTCTTTTTATTTTAAGCCTTAGTTTTAAAGCCGTCTAAGGAGTTCGGTTAAAAGTCTTTGTGTTGCTATATTATTGTAAAACCAAGCTCCCCATCCTGGTTGTCCTTGTTGAGGCGCTGGTTGTTGAGGTTTTCCAGCTGATGATGTTGATTGACCAAGAGCTTGCCTTGGCATCTTACCTATCGAATCTAACAGCTTTGCTTGTTCATCAGTTAATGATCTAATCTGGTTTCGACTTATAGCATGAAAAATGCCTTCTTGTAACATAATAGCAGCAGGTCTACTATTGGCAGAAGCATAGCCATAATCAAATAGACCCTGAGCATTTCTTATTACAAAGAATGAGAGCGGAACTTCCGGTTTAGCTAGTTGAGCAGCCAAAGCATCAAGAAAAACAGCTGCTATCCATAGACGTTGTTCATTAGTTTCTTGGTTTGCGCCACCAGCTATTGATGGAATTACAGCAAGAGCTTGTCGATCAGCACTACCTAATAATGCAGTAAGTTGTTCTTGTTGCGGTTTGCTTGCTGCATATTTTCTAACAAGATTAGCAAGGTTTTGTAATTGTGCTATCTGTTGTTCTGCTGGTAAAACTGCATTTATATTAAGTTGTGCTAATAAGCTTGCTCTTAATTCTGGAGTAAACTGATAAACTTCTTGTTGTTGACCTGGCTGTAAAGCAGCAAGAGATTGTATAATTGGCATAGGAATAACAAATAAAGCTACTGGAAGCATTGGATTTGCTTGAACAGCTTGTGCAAGGTGTGTACATGGTTGATAGTTGACAGCGAGAACAGCATTATGAGTCAAATCTGCTAAAGCAGCGCAAGCATTTTGCACAGCAACGTTTAATGCAAGAGGCTTTTCATTTTGCAGCGCTCCTGTAAGCGGTCTCATTGCATTAAGAACTTCTAAAGGAAGTACTATGATTTTTCGTCCGCTTTGATTTTGAGCTTCAATGGCTGTGCCTGTATTAATCAGATTTATAGGTCCCTGATTTTGCATTAAGGTCGCTATAAATTGCAGTAAAAGTGTTATATTATGCCCACCTTGATCCACTGCTAAAGTATTACGTAAAACAATAGGCAAATTTGGAAGCTGTTGTCTATCTTGCAATGCAAGTTGTTGTGTAGGGTCATCCAGATTTAAACCTCGTAATAAAACATCAAATGCTTCTTTGTTAAAATTAAATCGAGATGGATCAAGAGGAATCGGCTGCCCTTTTGGAGCATTTTGTAATGCATGTACAAGATATTGTAAGTCAATTACCAATTGTTGAGCCTCTGGAGCATGATTGTTTGCAATTATTGGTAAAGTCAACTGGCTTTGATCACGCAATGTTAGAACTCCAGCAGGAGTAATAACATTGCCTTGACCATCAACTTTTGCAACAGTCAGGTCACTTTTTGGGTCAGCCGGTGCAGCAGCTGCCGCACCTTGATCATCTTCGCTATTTGCCTTGCCTGGCATTTCTCAATTGCGTATTTTCATCTTGTAGTGCTCGTAATTGAGCTGTTAATTCTGCAATATGCTTAGTTGTTCCCTCTAATGCAGTACGGAGTTCTGTATGTTCTTGTTGTAATTGTGCATTTGCGGCATTTACTTGTCCATTTGTTGTTTGTGCTTGAGCAAGTTGTTGTTGTAATTGTGCAATCTGTTCTTGCGTTGCTTTGTTTAGACCAGAAGAATCTTTTGCAAGGCAAGCATCAAGTTGTTTTTTTTGCGCAGCAACATCTCTTTTTAAAGAATCTCTTTCTCCTGTTCTCATCTGAATAGTTTTTTGATTTTCGGCAAGTTGTTGTTGTAATTGTGCAAGTTGTTGTTCTGCTTCAGCTCTTTTGTCTCGTGCAATATTTAAAACATCTTCTTTCAAGTCAAGTTTTCTTTGTAGATCTTTAATTTGATTTCTTAAAGTCTGCACGTCTTGATCTGAATCTGATCTATCTTTATCAGTTTTTCTTAAGCTTGTTGCAAGTCTTTCCTGCATAATTTTAAGATCTTTTGCTAAAGCATCCCGATCGAATTGAGTTCCTGTAAGATCATTTTGTATGCGTTGTACCAGATTCTGCAACTCTCTTACTTCTTCTCCTCTGCTAGATCTTATTCTTTGAAGATCTGCAATTGTTATTCCTAAAAGTCCGCTAGCTTGTTGTTGCGCATTTGGGAATAAACTACCATTACCACCAAGAGCTAAAAATGCTTGCCATGCTGCTTGAAAATCTTGTGCATTTTGCAAAGTTTGTCTTGCTAACTGATCGACAATTGTATTACCATTAAGTCCCAATGTTTGAATCAATGTTCTTAATGCATTAACCATTGCAGCAGGATTAGCTTCAAGATTTACACCAGTTTTGGTATAGAAATCAGCCGTCAAGCCTTTCCATTCTTTTTGAGAATATGCATCTCTAATGCTTTGCGCATCAGCTATAATTTGTGGTAATGCTCTAAGGTCAGGTTGAGCAAGGTTATAAGCTGCAAGTGCTTTTTCCACTGCATCTTTTCTTTGGCCCACTGCTCGTGGATTAAGAGGTTGAGGTGCTCCAGCTTGAGCAGTTTCAGATACAAGTAATGCGCTTAACGCAAGTACCATGCTTTTTTGTAATAATGATTTCATAAGAAACTCCTTTTTTAAGTCCCTAAATTTTTAATTTTAGAACGATATTCTTACATTAGCCCAGACTGCCCAGCGGCTCATTGCAGTATTTTGGCGAGAAAATTCATAAGAAGCTCCACTTTCTACAATAAAAGGATAGCTTCTTGCTTGGTTATGATAGCCAAAATTTGCGTGAACCATATGAGAAACTGAGCTTGGGTGAGCTGCTGAATTTAAATTGATATCAATTTCACCAATAGGTAATAATGTTGCAAGATCGTTTTCTTCTAAATCAATAAATGTTGTTCCAATTGTTCTGAATCTATTAATATCATCACCTGCTTGATCATAAGCTGTAATGCAACTTTCGGTATATTGCCATGCTTTTGCAAGTTCAACTTTTTCTGCTTGACGAACAAAGGTTGAATATCCAGCACCGCCGTAATATTTTGAACCCATGTAAGAAATCATAGTGTCAAATGTTCCGCTGTAACCAGGAGTTACTTTTGCATCTTGTGTTAATAAATTGATACCCCATGTGGCATTAGTAACGCCTGCAGCAGTTCTTTTTGCTTGTGTTTCAAACATAGAAAGATAACGTGACCATGGTCCATTATGTTTTAAATCAAAAGAACGTTTTTGTGTGTTTTCAAATAAGTATTGTGTATGTGCGTTCCAGCTTAACCACAATTTACCTTGTTTGAATTTACCTAAATCAACTTCTCCGTGAGAACCCATCATAAATGCAGCATGTCCGCCGTTACCATAAATTGGTTCAAACATGTAAACCGCTTTTGGTTTATTACCGGTTGGCAGTACTACTCCGACAAACATATTCATAAACAGATCTTTTCTGTTTAAAAATGGATTGTCATACCCAAATTTAATGGTTAAATCAGCAAGACCAGTTGCAGTTTGCGCGCCATCAATTTTTCCATACAACATACCGGCTTGTTTAAATGCATCTTTCATCGTGGTTGCCGATGTGAAATTGTTAAGTCCTGCTCCTCCAGTAACCCCGCCGCCATTATTAATAATGGTTTCGGTTAAGTGCATATTATTTTTAACATGCACAATTGGAGCTTCTACCATTAACCAATAACAGTCTCTAAAATGCATTCTTGCAGAAAGCCCTACACCGCCAAATGTTTGTTGTGGGCGGAATTTAATAGTTGAGTGAAACCCGCCAGCATTTGTATTTAAGTTGAAATTGAGTGATAGAATGTCTTGAGTCAGTTCTCCTGTAGGGCCATCTGCTGCTATTTCAGTTTCTTTTACGGTCATTTCAGATTTTCCGCCAATACCAAAATATTTACCCAGTTCTTCAGCTGCAGTTGATTGCCCAAAAAATGCAGTAGCTTGAATGCCTTTCATACGAAGCACCCGGCCAGTGTCAGTTGCTTGGTCTACTAAAAGGTTTTGTTGCATTGGGTGCGATTGAACCGGTCTGACGTTAAAATATGAAATACCAGAAACGTCATTTGCACGCATTGCCCCTGCGCCGCATAATAGAAACAGTAGCGATAAGGATCTGTTCATTGTTCTTTCTCCTTTAAAAATTCTTTTTTTGTTGTGGATAAAATGGCTATTTTTAAATTTAGCAGCAATAGTTACAAAAATGCAATTATTTTTTTGAGGCTTAAAATTTTAACATGAATATTTTTTCATCGCATTTGTTTTTTTCGTTACTTTCTTTTTATGCTATACTGCTAAAAAATAGCTAAAATTCTTATTAAAAAAGGCCTATTATGATTAGCCGTGTTCGAGGAACTCGTGACATTTTAGATTTAAAATTATTTAATTTTGCATTACAAACCATTAAACATTATGTAGCACTTTATCATTTTAAACAGATAGAAACACCTGTTTTAGAACCGGTTGAACTTTTTAAACGCTCATTAGGTTTAGAAACAGATGTGGTATCTAAAGAAATGTTTGTGGTGACTTCTTCTTCGGTTGAACAAGGGGAAGAATCAATTGCATTACGCCCTGAAGCAACGGCTGCAACTATTCGAGCATTTCTTGAAGGTTCAATTGACCAAGTGCCATGGAAGGTTTTTTCATTTGGGCCGATGTTTCGTTATGAAAGGCCTCAAAAAGGGCGGTATCGTCAATTTTATCAATTTAACATAGAATGTATCGGCGCTGCTTCATTGACGCAAGATGCTCAAATTATAGCGATGCTTGACCGTCTTTTTTTAACTCAGTTTAATCTCGATAATTATGCTTTACATATTAATTTTTTAGGAACCAGTCAAGAACGGGCACATTTTAAAGCAACCTTAAAATTATTTTTAGACAAGCAAACTGATTTGTGTGCAACCTGTTTAAAACGTAAAGAAGCTAATATTTTACGTGTGTTTGATTGCAAAACCCCAGTATGTCAAAACATCTACACCAAAGCTCCACAATTACTTGATTGTTTAGAACAAGAATCGCAGCAGGAATGGAAAACCTTACAAGAGCAACTGAAATTATTGTCAGTTTCGTTTGTAGTCAATCCGCGACTTGTTCGTGGTCTTGATTATTATAATAAAACAGTTTTTGAGTTTGTTTCACCAGATTTGGGTGCGCAAAGTGCTTTTTGTGGCGGCGGTCGTTACGACAGTTTAGTTTCTCAAATTGGGGGCAAAGTTGATCAACCATCAATTGGAGCAGCCATTGGTTTTGATAGACTGCTATTGTTGTTGGAAATGATCAGTAACAAGTTACCGTTACCACAAGAACCGGCATTGCATGTTATTATTCCTTTTGAAGGGCAACACAGTTTAGCACTTTTGCTTGCTGACACATTGATTAAAGCAGGCTTGCAAACAGAAGTTTTGTGCCAAGGGTCAGTTAAAACGATGATGAGCAAAGCGCACAAAAAAGGTGCCGCTTATTGTCTTATCTTAGGCGAACAAGAACAACAAGATGGCACCGTTGTAATCAAGGATATGGTAAAAGGAACCCAAGAAACTGTTAAACAGATTCAAGCAGTTTCTGTTTTAATCAACCGATAATTTAGGCATTTCCGTTATATTCAGCTACTGCTTGATCATACGCTTCTTGTGAATCAAATTTATGTCCAGGATGTATTTTTTGTAGATGCGCATTAAATTTTTCTAAATCAGCATGTTTTAAAGGACATATACTACGAGCATCTTTAAGACCTAAACTATCACATCTAAAATGATTTTTTTGGCATCCACTATTTCTATGTTTAGCGATAGCATCTTTTTGCCCGCCAAAAACTTCTTTATCGCATTTGCTACATCTCCAAATTTTTACATATTCATGTCGTTTTTTTAATCTTTTACCTGCGCCAGATGTTGATTGTATTGGTGCAGTAAATTGATTTCCTGTAACGGAAGTGGGTTGGCTAGAGGATTGGCTCGGCTGGGCTGCTATCTCTAAGAGCGTAATCATTGCCGCAAAATCCCTAACTTCAGGAAGTGACGGTCTGTTTTCACTAGCTTGCAATACGAATGATACACTTAATAAACTTAATAATAAAAACTTTTTCATGATAATCTCCATTATGAAACATATATAATTCTATTTGAATTATAGAGTAAATAAAAGAAAAATCAAGAGACCTTTATATTAAGGTTGTTATTGATTAAAATAATGCCTTAAGAAAAAGTTCTTGATAATAATAAACAAACGGTATGACAAATAATACTGCATCTATTCTATCAAGTAAACCTCCGTGACCAGGCAATACATTGCCTGAGTCTTTAATTCCAGCGTTTCTCTTAAGCCATGACTCAAACAGATCGCCGGTTACGCATAAAAAACTTAAGATCAAGGTGACAAAGAATAACAATGGTAGTACAAAGTTTGTGGTGTATGTCATAAACAGTAAAAGTGCCACAAAGCCACCAGCGCATCCCTGCCATGTTTTTTTAGGAGAAAGTGTGGGGGCTAAAAGATGCTTTCCAAAAAGTTTTCCTATTACATATGCTGCAGCATCATGCACAATCGTGATACCAAAAGACCATAAGACAAGAGATTGTGTTATTGGATTTTGATAAAGGCTCAGGAGCAAATAGAACGGTAAGCCTAGATAGAAACATAATGCAACAAAGTACCAGATGGTTTTGACAGAAAGTAAACGTGGTAGTTCAAGAGCGCTAATCCATACAAAGACTCCGATAAACAGGAAGATCAATGCCTCTGGTGCATTCGTGTACAATATTGTTAAAAGGCTAATACCACATAAAAAGGTCAGAGCTCGTTTAAAAAAATTTGATTGTAAGAATTTCATACTCGTCCTGGATCCTTCAGTCTACGTTAAAACTACAACGAACACGCGCGTTATGGTCAGAATGACAATCTGGGTAACAATTTCCCGAATTAAGCACCTTGAAATGCATTTTCAATATATTCAAGAGAGCCTTGTTCTTTATTTACCAATGCTACATCAAATCGATAGATGGAATCAACAAACTGATTACGCATTAAATAGATTTTTGCAGTTTTAATAATTTTAAGTTGTTTAGAGGGAGTTACTACTTGAGATAATGGAAAGTGTATTGATTGTCGTGTTTTAACTTCAATAAATGCAACAACATTTTCTTTTGTTGCAATAATATCAATTTCACCTTGAGCAGCGGAAAAATTTCTTGCAAGTAAGGTAAACCCTTGGTTAATAAGCCAAACAGCAACTAATAATTCGCCTTCATTACCAATGGTCTTAGTTGTTATTGAAGCGTGTTTCATTAGAATTTGGTTGCGTAACTTTTAGAAGACTTTTGAGCAACTTTAACTGTTTTATTATATTCAGGGAACTTTTGGTTAAAATATGCAAGTCGTTCTTGGTAGACTTGCGTATTGCCTTGTGCTTGAGCAAGTTTGCACTCTAATTGAACAATAGTTGGTTCAAGATGAGGCAATTCTTGTAAGTATTGCTGTTTTAAGTAAGCTAATCGACCGTTTGCAGCACCATAACTTTTCCGTTTCATATAAAAATCAAAAACAGTTTTTTCGTTCTCAAAAAGCATTAATTGACACTGTTTACGAATATCACTCATTTGATTGCGATACTGTTTATACGCAAGTCCTTTTTCAAGGTAACTTTCTGCAAGTTGTATTGCCTTTTTAGTTGGGCCTTGATCCTGATCTGTTTTAAGTGTTTGGTAAAAAAGACAGATGGTTTTTTTATAATGAGCATATTCTGCATAATGTGAACCAGGATAGAGGTCCAAATATTCATCAAAAGCTTCTTCTGCTTTTATTAAATTACCCATCTGGAACAAAAGATCAGCAATTTCAAGTTTGAGAGATTCAATCAGTAAAGCATCTTTTGTTCTTTGTAATAGTTCTTGTAAATAGAGTAATGCTTTTTCATTCCACTCAAGTTGTAAACAGAAATCGACAGCTTGACGTAATGCTTCAACCGAAAGTGACTTGGCATCTTTATGATGCACTAATGTTTCAAAATCTTTTCTGATCTGTTTACGTTCTGCCTTAGTTGCATTTCTAACAACATTTCTGTGTGGGTTATTAAGAGCTTCTGCTTTAAGCGTTTCTTTATCAAATACAATAGGAGCAGAAAAGGAAAGTTTTTGATATTCTAAAGATGGAGCTTCAACTATTTTTTTTGATTTTGCTATCAATGGAATAAAAGAGCAGATGAGTCCGGAAGTTATCATTAACGCATAGATGGTCACATTTTTTTTCATAATTTCCCCTTGTGGGTTTTGCAAATCATACGAGCAAATGCCTTGAAGACTTATAGATCAAAGAGTATCATATTGGTATCAGGGGGGCAAGTAAGCCTTAATTTTTCAATGATGGACGTACCCTGTTATCTTTTGATACAACAAAGAAGATAGGTTTTAAAAAGCAGCGTAAAATGATCTTGCGGAGAAAGCAATGATAAAAAAATCGATAGGTCAATTACTGGTCAATAAAAAATTTATTACCGAAGATAAGCTTAAAGAAGCACAAGAAGGTGCTCAAAAAATAAAAATTTCTTTAGAGCAGTATCTTATTGATAATAAAATACTAGAAGATGGAGTAATTGCCCAGGTATATGCTCAAGAACTGGGCCTTGTCTATCTTGAAAAAATTGATGATATTCTGGCCGATCCAAAAGTATTGTCTAGAATTCCTTTGAAATTTTTAAGAGAAAATGGGGTTATTCCCTTAAAGCAATCAAATGAGATTGTTATTGCAACAGCAAATCCAATGGAATTTCAGCCGCTTGATGAGCTTGATATGATTTTTGATCATAGTACCAAAGTGGTTATTGCAACACGTAAAGTCATTATTGATGCGTTAAATCATTTCTATCCGCTTGAAAGTGGGCAAATGATTGAAGATCTTGAAGAAGAAGGGGATATGTCAGACCTTTCTTTTGGAGAGATTGATGAAAAAGATATTATGGATGCGGCCAATGATGCGCCCATCATTAAATTAGTTAACTATATTTTGTTTCAAGCAGTTAAGATGGAAGCATCTGATATTCATATCGGGCCACAAGAAAAAGAGGTGCGTGTTCGTTATCGTATTGATGGTATTATGCACACAGTGATGACACCGCCAAAGCGAGCCCAAGGTGCTTTAATTTCTCGTCTTAAAATTATGGCAAATTTAAACATCGCAGAAAAGCGTCAGCCCCAAGATGGAAGAATTGAAATTAAAGTTGCAGAAACAGATTATGATATTCGTGTTTCGGTCTTACCGGTTAAGTTTGGTGAAAATGTGGTTATGCGGCTTTTAAATAAAGACCGTAGTTTTGCAAGCTTAGAAACGATGGGTTTTTCACCCCGGGATAAGGAAAAAATTGATAGCATTACAGCAAAACCGAATGGTATTATTTTAGTAACTGGTCCGACAGGGTCTGGTAAAACAACCACTTTGTATTCAATTTTAAATAAATTAAGTACTCCAACGGTTAACGTTATTACGGTAGAAGATCCGGTTGAGTACCAAATGGCCGGGATTGCCCAAGTTCAAGTAAACGTAAAAGCAGGCCTTACCTTTGCAGCTGCTTTGCGTTCTATTTTGCGACAAGACCCTGATATTATCATGATTGGGGAAACACGAGATCATGAAACTGCGCAAATTGCTATTCAAGCGGCTTTGACGGGCCACTTAGTTTTGACTACATTACATACTAATAGCGCTCCTGCTTCTATTACTCGTTTGATTGATATGGGAGTTGAGCCATTTTTAATTTCATCTTCAATTGTAGGAGTGATTGCTCAACGATTGGTAAGGAAGTTATGCCCTTTATGTAAACAAGCATATGAACCTGCTCCAGAGCAACTTGCAATGTTGGGAATGAGAATTTCAAGCAAAAGTAAGATCCCTACTTTTTACAAAGCGCAAGGATGTGATGCTTGTAGTTCTCTTGGGTATAAAGGAAGATTGCCGCTTTTTGAAATTATGTTAATGTCCGATGAAGTTTCTCGATTAACTATGGAACGATCATCAACAACAGTTATCAGAAAACAAGCAACCAAAGATGGCATGGACTTATTGATTCAAGATGGTATTGCAAAAATAGAACAAGGACTAACCAGTGTTGAAGAAGTACTTTCAGTTGCAACCCTTTACGATACGGTTGTGCAATAGGCACCTACTATGAGAGGGAGCAGATTTTTTTTAAAAATTATTTTTGCTCTTGGTCTAGGGGTTTATGCTACTTTGCTGTATGTGCAGCATGACCAAGGATTTATTAATTTTGTGCATGCTCAATTAAAAGAGCAACTACATAAAAGATTGCACATTACTTTTCAAGGCACGGTAAAGTCTCTTGATCTCTTGCGTGCCCAAATTGTGATAGAAAATGTAGTATGCGTTCCGGTTGATACAACAGAGCATTGGAGTTTCAGGGCAGAAAGCTGTCTGGTTAATTTTTCATGGTTTTTATTATGGTACACAAAAAAGTTTTATATCAATATTAACTGTAAAAAATTACATGCAAAGTCAGGTATTACCAATAACTCGTTGACGCTGATAGAAAGTCTTAAAAAAATAATCTATAGCTCGCAAGAGTCATTGCCCATTATTTTGCATAGTATTACGCTGCAGCAGGCACAGACTAAGATTGATGACCCTTTGTTTGCAGGGACTTGGGTAACGTGTAATGGCCAGTGCAATGCAGTTGCAGATCTTTTTAAAATTCGTTTTTATGTGACCGATGGTTCAGTTGTTGTGGGTCATAGGTTGTTGCTTTCAAAAATGCTTGGTTCTTTTCAAGGAACAATTCAGGTTAATCAAAAAACAGAATTTCAGATTAATACTGATTTAACCATGAAGTTAGAAGGGCTTGAGCAATCAAAACAAGATATTAGATGCGAAGGGATATGGACAGAGCAGCAAGCAATTTGTAAAGCATATAATCAAGACCGGTCTTTTGAAGTTAATCCTTTAACGCTTACCTGGCATGATCAAGTTTTGTGCCAAGCCCAAATTGTTATTCCTGCTACGTATTTTGCAACTTTTTTTGGCCTTGAACAGTTAAGTAAAGATTTAAGAGGTAGCTGTGTTATAGATTTTGTAACCAGTTCAATTGATAAAATTTCTGGGCAATTAGTGAGTCAAGATCTTGGGTATGCAGGGCATGCTTTTGAAAAGGTAAAGCTTTCATTTGTAAAAGATACAGCTCTTGTTAGAGGATTACTCGAAGTGCATAAAAATGAAGGTTTTTTTTCAGGCCCATGGTCTTTCGATCTTCCTACCCAACAGTTTGAAATTAATCTTACTAACCATACCAACTGGCCATTAGGCTTTAATACTGCTTGGCAAATTCCTGCATACAAAGGTTCTTTTGTCGGTAAGTATGATCATAAAGCACAGTTAGCAAGCTTTGACTCAGCTATAACAGTTCATAATTCTAAAACAGATGTATCAATACCGTTTACGACCAAAGGGTCATACAATGCTTCTGGATTATTAGTCGCAGATGGAATGATTGATGTTTATACTTATTCAAGCCAACTGCAATTGATTCCTTTTTTAAAACCGTTGTTCATCAGCTGTTCTAATGCAGCAAACACTCAATTACTTTCTTGGAAATTACAATCGCCAGAACATGAAATTATAGAAGCTGATATTTCATATGAGTTGATTCAAAAACTGTTACAGCATTATTTTGAATATAATGTTTCAGGACAAGGGTCTTTCCATATAACAGGAACATGCAAAGATGCTCTTTTCAAGACTCATCTTGAAACACATAATAGCACCATTGAACTACCTGAAACCTATAATTTTATTTCAGTAATTACGGGAAATTGCACCTTTGACAGCAGCCAGCGCACAATTTTATTTGAAGATTTTTTAATAAAATTACATAAAGGGTTTGTAGGGTTTTCTAAAGCGCGTATTGATTATGACGATGCTTACAATCTTACCTTTATGCATATTCCTATTACCTTTAAAAAATGTTTTTTAAATTGGAAAGATATCTTTTTGGCCGTTACATCAGGTTCTTGTTTGCTCCAAAAAAAAGGAACAGAGCCCTATGTAATAGAAGCATTATTAGTGCTTGAGCGGGGGCAGTTAAAAGAAAACCCTTTTTCTGTAACAGGTCAACAAGCAGTTACTCAATCTTTTTTACCAACTACATTATTTGATCCAGAAAAAGTTAAAATTACATGTACGGTCATGACCGAAAAACCATTGCACATTAAAACTCCTCAAATTGAATCTCGCGCTGTTATCGATTTAACCCTTGAAAATTTTCAAAGCATTTTTCAGTTTTCAGGAAAATTACGATTATTAGGTGGGCAAATTTATTTTCCTTATAAGCCATTATATATTACCCGTGCCGAAGTTAAATTTTTACCAACACAAACGGTTGACGATCCTTTTGTTCAGTTACTTGCTCAAGGAACTTTAAAACGATACGGAGTAACCTTATTGGTAAGCGGTACGCTACAAGATCCACATATTACCGTAAGTTCTGTTCCTGCTTTAAGTGAAGAACAAATTATTTCTTTATTGTTTACCGGATCACTTGATGAGTCTTTAAATGTCCTTGTTCCTACTTTGGTTATGCGCAATATTGAATCATTTATTTTTGGGCCTGCTCATAATCGTATTGCTGACACATGGTTAAGTCCTTTGAAAAATATTCGCTTTATCCCTAGTTTTATCGATCAAACAGGCAGAGGAGGTTTTAGAGGCGCAATAGAAATTGATGTTAATGAACAGCTTCATGCAAAATTGCAAAAGAATTTTAGTTTATCAGAAGATACTCGGATTGAATTTGAATATTTAGCTTCAGACGAAATAAGTTTTAAGGCAATCAAGGATGAACGTTCCGATTTAGGGGCAGAAGTAGAAATGCGATTTAAATTTTAAAAAATATTGATTTACTCTTAAACCTTGCCATACAGTGATTGATGAACTTAAATTAAGTAAGGGTGAGGGGGCATATGAAGTGCGGGACAAAAGGTGTGAGTAAGATTTCTTTGCTCGCATCTTTTCTTTTTTTATATGTGCCGATTCAACCTGCAGCTTTTACTCAAGAAGCTGTTATTGAAAACTTCCTCATTAAAAAAGGTTCAGATGAGGTTGATAAAGTTTTTTTCTGTCCAGGCCAAGGTGAAACGATAGAATCAATAATTATAGCACTGATACTATCAGCTCAGAAAATTCATGGTGCTCTTTATTTATTAAGTCAAAAAACAATTATTGAAGCACTAATCGCTGCTCACAAAAAAGGAATAGAGATTCAATTAGTGATTGATAATGGAGCACTGAGTAATACAGGAAATTTTTTGTTTTTACCCAGAGCAGGGGTTCCAATCTTTTTATTTGATGGCACACGCTTTGCTCCATTGATGCATAATAAATTTCTGATTTTTAAGAATGTGCCCAAAGTTGGAGATGTCGTTGTTTCTGGATCAATGAATTTTACACAAAGTGGGTTATTTAGTAATGCAGAAAATTTTACCGTGAGAAATAAATCTGAAATTATTGCTCAATATGCACGGCAATTTCATGATTTGATTGGAAAATGTGATCGGTTGATTTTATCCCCTACAAAACCACAGACAAAACGAAAAAGAACACGACAAGAACATCAAGATCAAGAAGAGCCTTATGATATTCCTGATCATATTGCTAAAAAGCTGGCAACAGGAAAAATGGCTCGGTATGTTACGCAGATAAAAAAATAAAAAAAGGTAAAGACAGAAATAGCTAAGAAAAGAAATGCTTCACTACCACGATTCCTTCTTAGCCTGAACGCATATTACTTAATTTAGGCTTAAAAGGCAAATTTAATTTAGAATTTTTTTAATTGGTCCAATAGTTTTACAAAATCTTCTGGAGCTTCTTTTTCAAAAGAATAGGGCTTGCCTTCATATTCAAAACTAATTTTGTGCGCGTGCAGTGCATGGCGTTTGATCTGTTTTGAAGTTGTTCCATATAAAACATCACCAAGTAAAGGATGTCCTTTTTGTGCAAAATGTAAACGAATTTGGTGCGTTCTTCCCGTTACTGGTTTTACTTGCACTAATGCACAATCTTCAAAATATGTAAGCACTTT
This sequence comes from candidate division TM6 bacterium GW2011_GWF2_32_72, assembly GCA_945882015.1. Classification (GTDB taxonomy): domain Bacteria; phylum Babelota; class Babeliae; order Babelales; family CAIQNR01; genus CAMCVM01. The sequence goes on along the minus strand of CAMCVM010000006.1, from coordinate 13,958 downwards.
GTAATGAGTTAATGCAGGGCGGCCATCTTGACGCAGTGTCATTCTGTTGCGTAATGTTTGATGTCTTCCAATAGGAAAATCAATAGTTCCTTCTGGTTCAGGGTGACCTTTTACAACAGCAAGATATGTTTTTGAGATGGTGCGATTTTTAAATAAATCAGAAAGTTTTGCGTGTGCAGCATTATTAAGGGCAACCAGCAAAAGCCCTGATGTATCTTTATCTAAACGGTGAACAATTCCAGGACGTGTTGTAGCTCCAACAAATTCAATATCTTTATAAGAACCAACAATCCAGTCGGTTAAGCAAATAGTTTCACTTTTATTAGAAGGTGGATGGACCAAAACGCCAGCTGGTTTATAAATGACTAAAAAATCTTTATGTTCAAAAATAATTTCAATACCTAAAGCATCAAGTTCGGCTTGGTCATACCGTTTTTCTATTCTTTGACCAGGGAATGAAACCGTTATTTTGTCACCTTCTTTTAAGGCAAAGCCTGCTTTTTTTGCAACAATTCCATTGACCAGAATCAGTTTTTGTTCAACCAGTGTTTTAAAAAAGCTGCGCGAATAATCGGTAAACTGCTCTGACAAAAGGTTGTCAAGGCGCACCCCTGTTTCTGGAGCAATCAAATGGAACACGGTTCCTGGCTTAATGATACCTTGCGTAGTTGACAAATTGTTTTCCATATCAGGTGAAAGTGTTAAAAATCCCTAGTTCAAGGGTAAATGTCTAGGGATAAAAGTCAAATAGAAAGGAGTTGTTGAGGAATTTAGTTTTGTTAGGTATCCTAAAAAGAGATAGATTTAAGGGGTCAAAATTGTATTGTTAACTTCATTACATATGGGGGAGCTTGTTATGAATCCAGAAAAGCTCTTAAAAGAGGTTCGACAAAATTTAGAAGCTTTAAAAAAGCAAGAAGCACCATTAGGTAAATTTTTGTGGGAAAGTTTTATAGAATTACATCCTGCTGATATTGCAAAATTTCTTACAGAGCTGCGAAAAGAAGATTTTAAGCAAATCTTAGAAAACTTACCCCGTGAAAAATTATGTGCCATTTTTGCAGAGCTTTCTGAAGGCATGCAGGTTATAGCATTAGATTTACTCAATGATATGAGCCGTATTGATGCCCTTAACTGTTTAACTACTGATCAAATGACCGATTTATTTGAAAATCTTTCAGATGATGATTTAAAAAAATACCTTGATTTATTACATAAAAAAGACCGTGAAGCGGTTCTTTCACTTTTAAAATTTGATCCAGAATCTGCCGGCGGGATTATGGATACCGAAGTTTTGGCGCTGCATGAAGATTTCTCGGTTAAAAAGGGAATTGAACTTATTCAGCGTTTGGATGTCAAACGAGACTTGCACCAGCGCATTTTTATTATTAATGACAAAAAACAGTTGGTTGGCTTTATTAAATTAGAAGATCTAGTGCTTCAAAAGCCGTTAACCCGCATTAAAGAATTTATGCAAGATAATGAATTTATTATCCTTGCTGATGAAGATCAGGAACAAATTGCTAAAAAAATGGTCCATTACAATTTAACCATCGCTCCGGTTGTGGGCAAAGATCATTATTTTTTAGGCATTATTCCCAGCTCAACCGTTATTGATGTTCTTGAAGAAGAAGCGTCTGAAGACGTTTATCGTATGTCTGCAATGGAACCGGTAAAGGGTACTTATTTTGAAATGCCTTTTTTTAAATTACTCTATCAGCGCAGTTATATATTGATTATTTTATTACTTGCCCAATCCCTTTCTAGCTCTATTATGATGCATTATCAAGATCTATTAACTGGTTTTTTAATGCTTTTTACGACTATGCTGATTAGTACTGGTGGCAACGCAAGTAGTCAAACTTCTGCTATTATTATTCAGGGGATGGCTTCAGGGGAAATTAATAAAAGTAATATGAGAAGATTCTTTAAAAGAGAGCTCTTGCTTGCTTTTTCAATGGCTTTTATTTTGGGGATAACGGCTTTTTCTCGTGTTTATGTAACCAGCGGTAATATTTTAGGCAGCCTTGTGGTAAGCCTTGCTTTAAGTTCTATTGTTATTGTGTCTATGTCGATTGGAAGCGTGATTCCGGTTGTTTTAAAGCGGCTTAATATCGATCCAGCCTATTCAGCCGGGCCTTTTTTAACTACATTGATTGATATCTTGGGACTTTTAATTTATTGTAATGTAAGTAAATTATTTTTTCTTGCTTGACAAAAAACGTCTTAATTTATACCTTAGAATAACGTTTTTGAATTATTCAGCGAGCCGCTAGCTCAGTCGGTAGAGCAACAGCCTTTTAAGCTGTGGGTCGTTGGTTCGAATCCAACGCGGCTCACCAGTTTTCTGTAACCGGAAAATATGGTGAAAAATAAGCAAAAACCTGGATTAAGTTCTCAATTAATGTAAACTGTAATTCCTTCTTATCTTTGATTTATATGTCCCCATCGTCTAGCCCGGTCCAGGACGTCACCCTTTCACGGTGAAGACAGGAGTTCAAATCTCCTTGGGGACGCCAGCTTACGCCAAGGCTACAGCTGGTAATGATAGTATATTTAAAGCATTTTCTCATTTATTTTTAAATAATATATCTTTTAGAAAAACTATCTTTTTATGTTAAGTATTATTTTTATAATAACAAAGGGGAAAGAATGAGTTATGTTTTTTTACTAAAATTGTATTTTTTATCATTATTTTTTTTATCTCTTATAGATGTTCCTTGGATTATTTTTTTTGCAAAGAATTTTTATTTAGAACAAATAGGCCATCTTATGGCTTTACAGGTTTCGTACTTGCCAGCAGTTCTTTTTTATCTTATCTATCCCATAGCCCTGATATTCTTTGTTGTACTTGATGCAAAAAATTATCAACTCTCTTTAACACAAACTTTTTTAAGAGGTGCATTTTTAGGCTTTACTGCTTATGCAGCATATGATTTAACCAATCAAGCAACTTTAAAAGATTGGCCTTGGATTATGACTTTTGTTGATGTCGCATGGGGCAGTTTTTTATCTGGTACTGTAAGTACTCTTGTATTATACTTGAGCTATTATCTCTAGCATGAAAAGCTTATTGCCTTAAAGCCCCCAATGGACAAAAACTATGTTGAAAAAGTTTACACTTTCTCTGTTTTTTATTACTCACGCTTTGTTGTGTCATCCAGACATTGAAAAAGAGTATCCTGAATTGATTCCATTTTTTGCATCAAAAGATTTTAAGGAGCTATCAAAAAACTTTACTATTGAAGTTATTAACAATGAAAAAAAATTGATAGGAGCAACTCGGATTGAAGTTAGCTCAGATGGCATTAAGCATATAATCGTTTTTAGCGATGCGGTAATTAATCGGCAAAGATTGTCTGCAGAAGAACTTAAATTTATTCTGTGTCACGAATTAGGACATGTTAATGATCCACGCTTATGGGCAACAGGGATACTTCCTGGGTTAGCTTTGGCAGCTGCAGCAGGGGTAACAGTAGGACATGGTGCCTATGGGCTTGTTAATCGTTCGCCGTACATTTTATTAAGAACGTGTAAAATGGCAGGATTACTTGTTGCGGGTTTAGCTGCTGTGCAATATCTTTCCCGACAAGGTGAATATTTTGCAGATGAATTTGGACTGAAAGTAACTGGAAATCTCGATGCGGCAATTGCAGCTTTACAAGAACGAAAATTATTGGAAAATAGTGATAGTGACAATGAAAATGCAATTAATCTTTTTAGAGCTTTCTTAAGAACATTATTTGCAGATCATCCAACAGAAGAAAATCGGATTGAAAATCTTAAAAAAATGAAAGAAAAAAATGCTTAAAGAAATAATAATAGTATTAGTTCTGATTATAGGAACGGCTTTTGCGATAAAAAAATATGTAGAGCAACCGCAAAAAGCTGGAACAGTAATTGTTTTAAATGGACCGTCCGCTTCAGGAAAAAGCTCTTTGCAAAAAGCTTTTCAAAAAATTATGGCACCTGATTTATGGATTAAAGTAGGGATAGATAATCTTTTTGATAAACCAATGCCTGATATTGAAATGTCTGAACTGGCACGCTGGCAAAGTCCAAATGAAATTCGTTGGGTCACAACAACCCAAGATAAAGACAATCATAACGTAGTAACTCTTTATACAGGAATTCAGGGTGAAAAAGTAGCCTATGGTATGAATAGTGCAATTGCTGGGTATGCTCAGGCAGGGTGCAATGTGATTGTGGATTATATTGCTTACAAACCAGAATGGCTTGAAGATTTGCAACAAAAATTAGCAGGTATTAAAACTTATTATATTGCTGTAAAAATTCCCCTTGCAACGCTTGAGCAACGGGAAAAAGAAAGAGCAACTTCTCCTGTAGGTCATGCAAGAAGCCATTATGATACGGTTTATAGCACTCTTAAGTATGATCTTGAGCTGCAAGTGGAACAAAAAAGTTCTGAAGAGTTAGCCAAAGAAATTAAAAAATTAATTGATCGATAAGCTTAAACTTTATCCCTTTTGACACAGCTGCCCATTTAAAGTACTCTTGCATCTGGTTATTATTCTTATCAATGGGTGTTAGTCGGCCAAGCCTTGGCGCAAATGGGGTGTCTCTTATGTTTAAAAAATTATTAGTTTGCGTTTTGCTTGTCATGACACAAACTCAGGCAACTGAATCGATATCAATGGAGTTTGTGCGACAAGCGGGAGTGCTTGCTTTAAGAGCAGGTGGTTACGTAGCTCAAACGGTAGCTTCAGATCTTTCTCTTGTTCCAAATGTAGTTCCGCATCGATTAATAAGACAATTGATGGCGGCCAGTAGGCGTGCTTGTTATGATGCTTTTACGACGTGGCTAACGGTAAAATTAATCAAAGCTGATTATATTCCCCATGAAATTGAAATTGAAATAGCAGGAGACAGGTATTGCATAAAGTTATGTTACAAAGCATCATGGTTAAGAAAAATTCCAAAATTTGATTCTAAGCTCTTTAACAAAACTATTATTGCTCCTCTTATTGAAGAACCTTTTTTTACCTACTATCCTGAGCTATTAAGACGATTAACAGCGCCTTTTATTGGAGGCTATAGTGAAATTATTCCAATTCTAGCAGCAGTAACATTTGGAGCAATTCATCAAAAAAGCACTTTTGCTATCAGAGGAACAATGGCTCTTGGTTGTTATTTAAATCATAAATATTTAAGTCAGAATGGAATTGTAACTATTTTTCCCTTTATTGCGCATGGGGTTTATAATTTTTTAGCTAGTACCTCTGATGTAACGCATATAAGGTTTGACTCTGTTATCAATCTTACAAAAAATCAGGAAATTGAAACGTCAAAAGCTTTTATTCCTATAGAGCTGTTATCTGATGAAGAAGCATTTTTAAAATATAGAGAGCCTTATGTTTAAAAAATTATTGTTATGTTTAATTTTTTTTATCGCTCAAAATCAGATTATAAAATCTTCAGAATGTTTTGATGAGGGTTTTGCTCCACGCCAAACTGCTTTGCAATCAGTACAACAAGCTCCACGATATGTTTTGGATACGGTTAAATCGGATTTTGGTTTTGGCAAAGTTACACAGCATGACACTTTTGGATCACAGCTAGCTGCCGGGGCAAGATTGACTTGTTATGGATTAGCAACTTATATGTTAGGTGAAATGGCGTTAGGAGATGTAAGAGTAGGGCCTGAACCACAATCTTCAATAATAAGATCTTGTCTTGTTGTGCCTATCATAGAAGAAATTCTTTATACTTATTATCCTCAACTTCTTGATAGAAATTTGGAACCAGAATATCTTCAAGGTTTGATTCCTATTCTTGCATCAATAAGATTTGGGTCAGATCATGTACAAACTTCTTTTGCTTTCAATGTAATAAGAATGCTTAATTGTTATGCAAGACATCGATATATGAGTGGGCGTTCGATTTGTAATTTAGCTCCTCTTTACCGACATATAATGCATAATACTTTGTGTAAATTGCTATAGTATTATTTACCCAATCAATGCAAGTTCTTCAAAACTGACATCAAGTACTGGGTAGTCAAAAACATTTTCATAGTCAAAATGCCACCATTCACTTTTTAAAACGGTAAAACCATATTTTTTCATGATGTCTTGCAGAAGTTTGCGGTTAGCAAGAGCAATTTCTGAAAGCGTAGTGCAATCACTCTTTTTTAAACATGAGTTACTTTTTTTTAGAATGTGTTTCAAATTCTTTTTCCACATGCTCAATCATTAAACTTGCAATATCAATTTTTGTTGCTTTTTCAATACCTTCAATGCCTGGCGAAGAGTTAACTTCTAACACTTTAGGTCCGGTGTTTGAACGTAAAATATCAACCCCTGCAACTTCAAGACCCATTGCTTTTGCAGCTTTAATTGCAATTTTACGTTCTTGTGCAGAAATTTTTGTTACATGTGCAGTTCCACCTAAATGGACATTTGCTCTAAAGTCTCCATCAGAAGAACGACGTTCTACCGCCGCAACTACTTTGTCTCCGACTACAAAACAGCGCAAATCTGTACCTGCTGATTCTTTGACAAATTCTTGTACTAAAATATTTGCTTTGAGCAATTTAAATGCTCTGATAACGCTTTCACTTGCTTTTTGTGTTTCGGCAAGCACCACACCAAGACCTTGTGTGCCTTCAAGTAATTTAATAATTAAAGGAGCTCCTCCAACCATTTTGATTAAATCTTTAGTGGTTTGTGGCGAATGGGCAAAGCCAGTGGTTGGAATATCAATCCCATATTTTGAAAGAATTTGCAGTGCTTGTAATTTGTCACGGGACCGGCTAATTGCTATTGGTTTATTTAAACAATATGCTCCCATTAAATCAAATTGACGCAGTACTGCATTGCCGTAAAAGGTCATTGCAGGTTTTAGTCGAGGGATAACAGCATCAACTTCAGTTAAGATTTTACCTTTTTGGTAATGAATTTCCCGTTTGTCTGAAGAAATATTCATGTAGCAATGTTCTATATTGATAAAATCTATTTCATGGCCGCGAGCTTTTGCAGCTTGCATAATTCGTTTATTAGAAAAAAGCTCTGGATTGCTTGCAAGCAAAACAATTTTCACAGTAATACCTTTGAGTTAAGAGATTGGTAATTTTCCTAGAAAGAATGATTTTTTCGGGTTAATTAAAATTTGTTTCATAGCTTGTCTTCCTAAAAGCATTCGATACGTCATTTTTGTTCGATTAGTTAAGGTGATATCAATAGGCCAGGTTCTTCCTGCTAATGTCAATATTGTTCTAATTACAATCCGTTTTTCTTTCATGCCATTTGAACTTGTTACAACTTTTCTTTTAATAATAGGTTCAACACAGGTAATATAATGGCTATCTTTTTTTTTAAGTGGTTGCGTTACAAACTGAACATATTCAACAGCATCTTTAAAGAATGTGGTGATATGGGTTGCATGCAGTGCAGACAAAGTTGCTCCTGTGTCAGTCTTAAATTCAATACGATTGATCCCGAGTTTCTCAAGAGAACACCATTCTCGCCAACCAATAATTAATTTTTTCATAGAGCATTAGCCTATTATAGTTATTTATATTATTTTTTAGTGTAAGGGTTGTCTTTTTGAAATACAACTTTTTTATTGACCAAAGCTATTTTTTTAAGGTTTACTAAGGACAGTTCTTATAATTGAGTTTTATTTTAAGGAAATTTTATGGATCAGAAAATCAATAAAATTCTTGGCCTGTGTACCATTGTTCTTGGAGTTACGCTACTAACATTCATTATCGGGCTCTTTACGTTATTTTTAGCAACCACATCAATTGTGATGATTAATTATGGATTACAACTTATGGGGAAACCTTCTTTATTTGTTCTTCTGAAAAGTCTTTGTAATGAGCTTTAAATAGTAAGAAAGTTATAAATTTCTATTGCTTCCCTTTTTACGTTATTTTTTATAAGGAGAGAATCTATGGCAAAGTCACTTTCTATACATCTTGCACTTGCAGACACAGTAAAACAGTATCGTCAAAATTTCATATTTTTTATTGTTGCAGGTGCAATTGCTTCTGTAGGTATATTGATTGATTACAACACTCATAAGCATCTTGAAGAAGTTGCAGCTCTTAAAGAAGCAGCGAAAAGCCAGCCAACTGCTCAAGGAGCATGGGAAGCAGTAAAAACTTATGCAAAAGCATTAGGTGAAAAACATAATCCATTAAAAGGCAATTATATGGGTCTTTTAATGTTGCTTTTATTGACTTATCTGCATCTTGGTTTTGTAAGAGTTTGCTTTCAATCAGCAACTAAAGGGACAATAAGTTTACAGAATTTTATTTCTACCCCTTCGGATTACCTCATTTTTATGGGTGCGACATTAACACTTATTGCTATGACAATTGGGTTTGCTTTGGCAATCATGGGTGGATTGACTTTATTGCATTGGTTTGCACTGCCAGAATCAGTACTGTTTTTTATAGCGACTCTTTTAGCTATGATCTTTATGGTTTATATGGTGCATTTTGCATTTATTCAAATCTGCCTTGTAGATAAATCACAAGGGGTTTTAGAGATTCTTGGTGCAAGTAAAGCAATTGTAGCAGGGAATTTAGGCCGTATTGTAGGATTTTTTATCGCAATATCTTTTTTTGTAGCGATTTTTAATCTTCTTGCTGTGTTTTTATTAGCAAAAGTTGCTCTATTTATTCCAGTTCAAGGATTTTCTCAGTTTGTAGCTTCAGCTTTGACAGCTCCATTAATGCTACTTGGTATGATTTCTGTCTATAAACAATTAAAATAAAACTAATTTTTTAAAAGTATTAAAAAGGGAAGCAGTAATAGTTTTAAAAAATTAGTTTTATATAACTGTTTAATTTATGGTTATTCAGAAAGCTTACTAAAGATTCTTTTTAACGTATCAGTATCAGTGCTTTCAAGAAGAGTAAAAAGAGGCTGCAAATTCATGTAAGGATTTTCTTTTAATAACTTACATAAATTGATTAGTGCTTGGGCTCGTTCTTCAGTACGAGCTGTTTTTAAAAGTAGTGTTGCGCAAGCACTTAAAAAGCCTTCTGGCTCATCGTAGAGCTCTTTTAATACTTCCCTAGTTTTTATTCTTTGTACTTTTGTTGCTCGGAGTTTCTGTAATCCTTGAGCATTTTCTGCTGCTTGGGCCGCATGCATTGAAAAAGAGACAAAAAGAGTGTGTAATGATACTATTACAACCAACACTTTTTTAATGGAATTCATACTACACTCTCTTTATTTAAATAATATTATTTATTTTTTTTCTTTTCTTCAGCCTCTTTTTTTGCAGCTGCGGGACTAATTTCTTTTTTTGCTTCTGTAGAAGCAAAATCAATTACTTTAGCAACTTCTTCTGCTCTATCAAGACCAAGCATGCTTATTAACCATGCCGCCCATGTTTGACTTGTTTCTTTGTTAACTTTTGTTGTTTCTTGTCTAATTTCTTCTTCAATTTTTTTCTTTTCGTTTTCTACAATTTTAGTAACTACTTTTTCTGCTAAAGATTCTGCAAAAGCACCTGAAACTAGAAGTAAGCTAAGACCAAACATTATTTTTTTTAAATTCTTCATTATAAACTCCTTTTTTTAACTTATTTATTTTGAACGCAACATCTGCATAGGGTTTGCGTAGAATCTATTTTTAAGTTCTGCAACTATATCATCTTTCATTCCTTGGCCAAGTGTTACAGTTAACGTATTGAGTAATGTTTGAGCCGTTGTTCTTTCTGAGGCTGAAGGAGTAGCCACTTTTGAAGCTGATGGGAACATCTGATTAACGAGCGCTTTTGCAATCATTTGACCGTAGTTTTTGACAATGTAATCAGCGAATGCTTTAACACACTCTTGCGCAGCAGCTTGTTCAAGAGTAGTTATTTGAACTCTCATTTTTTCGCGTAAATTTTTAGCAAATGTTTGAAGATTTGTATCAATTGCTAATGCATTTTGCATGGTAGTTGCTGCAGGTCTTAAGTCCATAGTTTGTTGTGCTATCCCTGACATTACTTGCGGAGTTGGCATTCCAGGAAGTATCGCTGTTTTTGGAGTTGCAACACCTGGAAGAATCGCTGTTGTTCGAGTTGCGCCCACCCCATCCATTGCCATTCTTTCTAGTTCAGGATTTCCTGTGTCCAAAAGTACACTTGTTGGTACCGTATTAAAACTAATAAACCCTATACTTAATAATAAACTTATTTTAAAAAATTTCATGAAAACCTCTTTTTTTTAACTTATTTTGTAACCATTAACCTTATTAAAAATGTAGCAAAAAAAAGCTTTGAAAAACAAGAATAAATTGATGGGGAGCTTATTTTTAAACAAACTAAGCTTACAGTTTTCTTTTGAATTTTCGTTCAATATCGTTTAAGGGCAAAAGCCAGGTTGTTGGTCTGCCATGGGGGCAGGTAAAGCGATTGTTGGTGGCTTCAAGATCTGTTAAAAGTTGGTCAATAGTTTCTTTAGTTAAATGGTCACCAGCTTTGATTGCAGCTTTACAAGCCATTTGGGCGCGCAATTTTTCTGTAATAATTTTATGAAATTCTACAGAGTTAATACCTTGTAACTCTTTAATTAACCCAATAGTTTCTTCTATCAGTTCATTGATTGGCTGATTATTTAAAAATACCGGCACGGCAGTGATATTCAATTGATTTTTGCCGGTTTGTTCCAGTTCAATTCCATGCTCTTTAAAAAGATCGAAATGGTTTGCCAGTAGTTCTATTGTTTCTTGGTTATACGTTAAAGTAAGCGGAAAGAGCAGATTAATTTTTGCTAAGTTTTGGAAATTCTGTCCAAATTTTTCATATAAAATTCGTTCATGTGCTGCATGTTGGTCAACAAATAAAAGACCATCTTTATGTTCAAGTAATAGATACGTATTGTGGTAATGCCCTATGCAATGCGCAAACTGTTCAACCGCTTGTTGCTCTTTTTTTTCATCTGAATAACTAAACGGCTCGGCATCATCAAAAGGTTCGGCAAAAGGGGGTAACAGTTTACTGATATCGCCAGCTGTGCTTGTCTGATAAGTCATTGATTGATTATGTGCTACTTCGGGCATTATAAAAAAAGGTTTTTCAAAAGTTGGCGTAAAATGTTCAGTTGTTGTTGCAAAAGTGACAGGTCGCTTGAGCTGTTGTGAAAGGTTCTGTTCAAGGCTTGTTTTGACGGTATGGGTGATTGCATCTTGAACTTTTTTAGGATGCAAAAATTGAACCTCTTCTTTTTTAGGGTGCACGTTAATATCAACTGTTTTTGGATTAACCGTAAGAGAGATTACCCCAGCTGGATAGCGACCGGATGGTAATATATTCAAATACCCTTTGGTAACTGCTTGCATCAGTTGGTAATTTTTGATCCATCGATGATTTACAAAAAAGAAGATGCCACCTCTATCATAACGTGCATACTGCTGTGTGGTAATTGCTCCTGTTACGGTTACATCATCTTGATTATAGGTAATAAGTGGAATAACTGCTGTGGTCAATGGCGCTTCAAACAATTGTGTAATACGTTCTTGTAAGGTTGAGACTGGTGGGCAATGGTAAATCAGTGCATCATCATGTTTTAAACTAAAGTGAACATCCGGCCGTTCTAAAGCAAAAGCTTTAAATAACGTAAGGCAATGGTTCCATTCGGTTTGCGTGCTTTTTAAAAATTTTTTACGAGCCGGAACATTATAAAAAATATCATCGATAGTTATCGTTGTTCCTGTTTGACAGGCTACAACACGGTTTGTTTGTACTTTGGTGTGTTCAATAAAAAGTTGCGTACCTTCAAGTGAATTAGCAGTTTTGGTAGTTAAGGTAACCTTTGCAATAGAGCAAATACTTGCTAAAGCTTCACCACGAAATCCAAAGGTAGTAATTGATTCTAATTGATCTACCGAATCTATTTTACTGGTAGTGTGTCGATGGCAACAAATCAGTGCATCATCAGGAGACATTCCTGAACCATTGTCAATAATCTGGATAAAGGTCTTGCCGCCATCTTTTACCGTGAGCGTGATATGCGTTGCCCCAGCATCTAAACTGTTTTCAAGCAGCTCTTTAATAATATTAGCTGGGCGTTCTACTACTTCACCGGCAGCAATTTTTTGCGCTTCTTGTGGATTTAATACATGAATTTTCATGCAATAAAAATAACAAAAATAAAGTGATTTGTCTTTCTATTTTATCATCCTGGATCCCTCCAGCCTACGTTCCACCTTCGTTAAAACTACTGCGGACTTTAAGTAAAACTACGGCGGACAAGTACGCTCAGCTTTCATAGGCTCGTGCGCCATAGTCTTGGCGACGGTGGAACGCTTCGCTCTGGATGACATGCGGTGGATATTTTTTAATAATGATTTAACTTACCCAGCTCGGTGGCCGTTTGCAGCCGTGCGCAGCAAAGGCGAATAGGACATTCTGAGCGTCGGGTTCCAAGGGCTTGCCCTGGCACCTGGATTGTAAAGGTGGTTGGTGATAACCGCCTTTACCGCAATGCCTGCGTAAGGCGCTCAGAAGGCCCCACCAGCTTTGACCCATACACCCCATTGGCTAAAAGCAGTTGTTTTATTGCGCGGTATTTCTACAAATGCTCCGCATCCAAATAATGCATTTGAATCTTGACCCCGTCCACGTGCTCCCAAGGAAGCATGGGCACGATATACAACTGTTGCCAAACTTGAAGCCGAAGTGAAATCTAAATCGGTTTCTTTTATTGGTGTAAAGACAGCATCGTTAGCCGCTAATGTTTTTATAGTACTTGCGCTTGCGGATGTATTGGTTGTTGTTCCGGCAATACCATACGTTTCTTTCCAGGGTTTGTTAAGGCGAATCGATTCTTTGTTATGGCCCCATGCTCCAAATCCTAATTCTGCTTGTGCATAACCAACATTAAAACGAACCCCAGCACAAGCATCGATTAATGCATAAGCCGATGCTCGAACGCTTTGTGTTAAAATGTTAACACCGGGTGTTGTGGTATTGGTTATTTGATCTTTTTGGCGCAGTAATAAAAACCTACTGAATTCTTTGTTTTTTAAATCAAAAGTACGGTACTGGTCATTACGAATTAAGCAGGTATTTTCAAGTTCTAAAAATAAGCAGGTTGCATTTTGATCGGTTTGGCGAGTTACAGGAAGTTGCATTTGTATGCCCCAAACCATAGCCCAATGTCCATTAAAACCAACTTGCGGTTGGAACATATATTGATTGTTTTGTGTCTTTGCTGTTGGGATAGAAAGTGCTGAATAAGTGGCAACGAGTTTTTGTCCGTCGGCAATAAACGTTGTCCCGAATCCAACACGAAGGTGACCTAAGTTAGTTGTTGAGCGTTTTGTAGTTTTTATTTTTTGGTAATTCCAGTCACTGTTATTAAACGCAGTTTCAATGTCTCTGACTGCAACCGTTGCTGCTGCTGCACCAGAAACAGCTTCTTGTTTAAAATTTAAAGTATTACGCACTATTACAACAGGAGCATCAAAAAAGAGCCACATGTTTTCAAAGAAAGAGCTATTAAGTAGTTTAGGCAATGATCTTCTTCCACTGATATTGACACAAAATTGTGACTGTTCCGGTTTAATGGTTAAAGTACCTTCAAAATCTGTAGGCAGACCTAACCATTGTGCACGAATGTCTGTATCAAGATTTGCATAGTTTGCGTGCGCAGTTCCTCGTATTTTAAGAGCATCGCGGTCTTCCATTAAAAAATATTGCTTAAGTTTGTCTGAATTAAAAGAATGCTGATATTGTACACTTGCGTGAAGTGCATTTTTTTTCTCTTTATCAAACCATGAATCGTGCCAAAGACTGGTAAAGGCAGGGATATTATTAAAAATCGGACGAGTAAAAAGAAACGATTGGCTTGTTTTTTTGGTCATAATTTCTGCTTTTGCAAAGCATGGCGCAAGTAAAAGCAATAAGTATATTTTTTTCATACTGTTTTTCCTTTTTTTATAATACTGTTGAGCTTAGAAGGTCTTGACTATAAAAACAAGACTTACCATTTT
>CAMCVM010000005.1 GCA_945882015.1 candidate division TM6 bacterium GW2011_GWF2_32_72 | reverse complement strand
AATTGGCTTCCAACATTAGGAATTATCAAAGAAGTTGTGTATCATCAAGGTGCTTTTGCAATGGCATTTTTACCTAAAAGTTCTGAGCTTAATGAGCGAAACGATGTACTTTTGCAAACTCAAACAGGTAAACTTATTCTTGTACGTCAAATTGCAGGCACTATTGCTCGCACTATTGTGTGTTGGGTAAAGCCTGGCGACATAATCAATCAAACAGGAAAACTGTTTGGAATGATTAAATTTGGGTCTCGCATTGAGATTTTTTTACCACAGGATGCTGTAATTGACGTAAAAGAAGGACAAAGGGTTTACGGGGGACAAACTGTTTTAGGAAGACTGCAATGAGCATTTTGTTGCAGTATGTCAGGAGGCGCATGAAAATTTCAAAAAGCTCTGTAAAAGAGCTGATTCCTTTTCTATTTACCTTTGCAAACGTATCATTTGGTTTTTTGTCTATTATTAAAACCATTGAAGGTAATTTTATAGCAGCGGCTTTATCTATTATGGCTGCAGCTTTAATGGATTCGATTGATGGCAGGCTGGCTCGTTTTTTTGGAACAGCAGGAGACTTAGGTTCAGAGCTTGATTCATTATGTGATGCAATTTCATTTTGTTTAGCGCCAGCAGTTTTATTATATAGCTGGTATCTTCATGGTTTTGGTAACCCAGGTTTATTTGTTCCTGCTTTGGTATTATATCTTTGTGCGGGACTTTTAAGGCTTGCACGGTTTAATCTTACGGCAAATGATCAAAGCCTCTTTTTTTTAGGATTACCTACAACGGTTGCAGCATTCTTTTTTGCGCAAATTGTTTTGTACCATGAACTTGTTTTGGATAGCACGCTTGGTCGATTGCTTAATGAAAATGTACTGGTTGGCCTTGTAGCATCAATCGCATTTTTAATGGTTTCAACCGTTCGTTTTCCTGCTTTTAAGAAAAACAATCTTTCCTTGAAACGCGCAGCAACTTATTTAAAAATTGCATTGATAACTGGGTTGGCAATCTGGTGCCTTTTGCACAGTTATCCATTTTTTTTAATGATAGTCAGTACCTATATTTTAGGTGGCCTACTGTTTCATGGATTTTTAAGAGTTAAAAAAGTTCTTAAAAAATAAAGGGTTTTTATGAAAAAATTGTTGTTTAATCTATCACTTTTAACTTATTTTTTATTGCAAAATTCTTATTCAATTGAAAAAGTATCAAACAATAAAGAAAGAGAGATGATGGTGCTGCTCTTTAATGGTAATAAACAAAAAGTAGTTGATAAGTGGAGTAAAAATTATTTTAAGAGAATTTTAAACCAGTGTCGTTCTAGAGATAATTATCAGGAAATAGATTTAGAGGACATTACTTTAGAGCTTTTTGAACAACTTGATTCTTTTATTGAATTATCAACAGCAAAAATTACTGAAATTCTTGATTCATGTAAGCTTCTTGAACTTGTAAATCTTTTTAAAGCAGCAGATTTTTTAGATTTTCAGGTACGTTTTAATTGGCAAGAATTAATAATTAATGCATTACAGAAAAAAATAGTTAAAACATCGGCTCAATCTGTTCTTAATGATGAACTCTTATCTGCTTTAAATAATGAAAAATTATCTAACCTTTTACTTAAGAAATTATGGGAGCAAAAAGATCAGCCACTAGTGACTTTATATGATTCTGCTTGGGTTGTTAAATCCGCGGTATTGAGTCCAGATGGTTTGTCGCTTTTAACTATTTCTTCTGATGTACAAGCTCGGCTATGGGATGTGCAAACAAGAGAATGCGTAAAAAAGTTTGAAGGTCATACTGGCTCATTGAATGCACTTGCAATGAACTCTCATGGTCAATATTTTGTTACAGGTTCTGATGATGCAACGGTAAGATTATGGGATATCAAAAAAGAAAAATCTGTAATTTTACAAGGACATACTGATCCTATTACCGCAGTTGTGTTCAGTCCTGATGGTCAAAATATTGCAACTGCTGCACGTGATCAGAATATTAAAATTTGGAATAGTAAGACTGGTCGTTGTGTGCAAAGCTTTAAAAATCCAAATATTTTTGCTCAATCAATGGCGTTTCATCAAGATGGGTTTTTACTTGCAACGACATCTCTTGCTGCTTCCTGTAATGGGGCTGTAACACTGTGGAATATCAAGACAGGCAAAATTATAAGGACTTTGGAAATTGATGAACACAGTAGTCTTGGTCCAATTAATTTTAATGCTGATTCATCTTTACTTGTAGCAGCTGTAAAAGAAAGCAACTCTCTACAAATATGGAATGTTGCCACTGGTGAAAAAATTAAGAATTTTAAGGCACATGCTGATGAAATTTTTTCTGTAATATTTAATAAAGATGCTTCATTATTGGTAACAGCTTCAAAAGATGGAACTATCAAAATATGGCAAACCAATACAGGTAATTGTTTAAAAACATTAAAAGCAGAATCGGCTTTGGCTCGGTCGGTAACAATCAGTCAAGATGGATTATTATTGACTACGGCTGAAGGGAATGGTGTTTTTAGAATTTTTAATTTCTATGGGCTTTTGCTTGATACACAAAAAAGACAATTTTTATCATTGCCAATTGAAAAAGCATTATCTTTCATTAAAACTGGTAGATAGCTTTAATTAACTGACCAATTAAAAAGATGGCGTGGACTATTCCAAGTATGTGGCTCAAAGATGCTACTAAATTTTAAAAGAGTAAATGGCATGGTTAAAATTCCAGCTCCCTGTTTATCTATTAACGTAAGCGAATCTTTGGCAAAATATTTGCTCAATAACTCTTTATAGGTGTTAATTCCTAAAAAAGTATTTCTTAGATGAGTAACACGAATAGTTCCTTCGTGAAACGTATTACCACGGGCTTCTGCTATAAGGCCTTTTTCTAAATCAACGATTATACCTAAGTATCCTTTGACCATAATCATATCCCCAATTTCAAGCGAATCTTGTGATTGGTCAAGAGGACGTAAATACCTAAGAGCAGTTGTTGTATTTTTTGCACAAAAAGGAATATGAAAAATTTGGCATGCCGACATGATCAATCCAGGGCAATCAAATCCAGAATAGGGAGCTTGAATTCCGCTATTACAATATGCTTTAAAGTTTATTTGCTCACCGCATTGGTACGTTTGTAACTCTGCTTTGCCTGGTTTTACATAAGCAGTACCACTGCAGCCGCCCAGTAAAGTCGCAAACGCTTCTTGTTTTTGAGCCCACTTTTTTAAGAGTCCACATACGTTTTCAGCAGCTTCTTCTTCGTTTAACGATTTATTAATAACTCCATATTTTTTAGGTATTTCAACTGATTCCATAAAATTTGTATGATTATTGTAACGTGCAACCGTAACAACTTCTGCTGTTACGTTAAGTATTACAAACCGAGTTCTGACTGAATAAGTTATATCTGTAATTTGATCTTTAAATGGTTCTGTGAGAGTGAAAATAGTAGCTTCTTCTGGTTGAAAGGTTTCAAGATTTTTATAATCAAGCTGAATCGGCAGAAGATCTTTTTTATCAATAGTTTCTAAAGGAACAAGGTATTCTTCTAATGTCCAATAACTTGATTGCTTTCCATCCCAAAGATTGTTGTCATAAAAAATATTATCAATAAGAATGCGAACTTCGTTTCCAACTTGTTCTACAACAGTACCTATTTCATGGAATAACATTTGATGAATTCGCAGACAATCACTGTTATTTATCGGTGACTGAGTGAAGGTATAAAGCTCTTTGATAGATTCAGCATTGAGTGTTGGATATTTTTCATGTATCCCTTTGCCAAAAAGATTTGCAATAGGTACAATACATACTGCTTTATAATTCGTATCCTCAGCTGCAAGTTGGCTGGTAAATAAGCTTATTGTCAAAAATAATAATTTATAATTCATAAATATCTCCGGAATAAAATTACATTAATAATTAAGTATTAAATCGGAAGTTTCATTATTTGTAAATCATTAATTTTTTGAACAATCTTGCCTGTTTTGTCAAGTCGGTTGATCTGAGTTTTATGTAAATAAGCATCCTTAAGGTCTTGCATTGAAAAAATGTTTTGAAATTGCTCAGAAAAAGGGATTTCTTGTAAGATGCCGTATCCATGATTATAGCCTCGAGCTTCAATCAGCAACCCTTTTTGAATATCACTGATCACGACTGTATGCCCTTGCCAAACAATAATATCTCCATTTTCAATAGTATCTTGAGCTTTAAGGGGCGTAAGTTCTTGCTTAAACGTTGTGGTGTTTTTAATAAATAAGGGAATTTGTGCAATATGGGCAGCTCGTGCAATGGTATGCGCGCAATCAGTACCATATTTGTATTCAGTTTTTGTTGAACGTTTATAATAGCTTATTTTTTTATTGTTATGCTTTATGTTTTTTTCTTTAAATCGGTTTTGATCAAATGGCATACCAATACTTGCTCCACCAAAAACGTAGGGAATAAAGCCTTTTTGATTAGACCATTCTTTTAAAACTTGAACAAAAAGTTTACGTTTTTCTATTGGATTATTCAGAATGTTTTCAAGGCAGATTTTTTTGGGAATATTGAGAACAGAAAAGCTTTTTGTTGTGGGGTTAAAAGCAAACACAGAGCAGTATTTTTTTTGATTTTGTTCTTTTGTTTTTACAAAACGAGTTCCGGCAGAATAAACCAGGTTCGATTTTTTATCATGGAAAAAATTTTTAAGAGTTACTATGTCATCTACTTTAAAATTTTGCTCCAAAAAAGAAATTTGCCCAGGAATTTTTGAAAGGTCAAGGGGTGATAAGGTGTCAAAACGGGTAATGTTATTTTTATGTGTCCAATAGGTTGTCTGTTTTTTTGGTGGATTACCAGCAATATGATACCAATGTAAAATTTCCACATAAAGCTCATCACCAACTTCTTTGAGAATTTTTACCGACTCGTTAAACAATAATTGAGAAAGTCGAGTGCAAACGGATGCATTGCTAGCATTTGCATATGGTTGATCCTTATACTGTTGAATAGGCAGATTTTGTTGTTGGGCTACATGCATTGGGGTTCCGATTAAATCTGCAACTGGAACAGAGCAAAACCCATCAGCATCTGCTGATAAAGAAGATAATTTTATCAGAAGTAATACGTAAGAAAAAAAGGTAAGGTAAAACATGGCTAATCCTTTTTGTAATTTTTGAACTTTTTTATTTAAGTAACAAGAGGGTTTATAAATCAATGGTTGCAAAATAAAAGGGTATAAAGGTATCATTAATAATAAATAAATAAGACTAAAAGGGGTTTATGTGAACTATCTTTTATATTGGGCACCTTTTTTTTGTATGTCATTGCATGCTGTTATTCAGATCAATGAAGATTTTGACTGGACTAAAGTATATAAGCAAGTTTTTACACAGCAAGAAATGCATGAAAATAGAAATAAGCATGAACTTGTTTATACGCAAACTCATTTAGCTCCTTTTACGCAATTGATTTTTGCATGGAATGCACAACGTCCTGAAAAAGGCCATTTTTCTTTTTATGTACAAGTGCAAGATGCTCATACTGGTAAGTGGTATGATTATCATCATCTAGTTGATTGGGGAAATCAGATACAACAGTCTTATTTTAATCGATCTGGTGGTTCTACTTTTCATCATGCCCGTTTAGAACTTGAAGGGGGAAGAAAAGCGAGTGCTTTTCGTGTAAAAGTGGTAGCATCACATAAACATGATTTAGTTTTAATGAAAGCACTTATTATTTCAGCATCTGATTTTACACAATTTAAAACAGAGCCTTGGATAGAGCAAGGTAGAGGGTTGTCCTCTTTTGTTATTAATGCTGTCCCTGCAGTTTCTCAATTTCTAGTCAATCACCCTCAAGCACCTGTTTTATGTTCGCCAACATCAGTCAGTATGGTTGTTGGAGCTTTAAAAGGAAGAATTTTAGATCCTTTATTATTTGCTGATCATGTGTATGATTCAGGACTTAAAGCATTTGGAAACTGGGCATTTAATACCGCTTATGCTTATGAATTATGTAATGAGAAAGTTTTATTTTATCCAGTAAGACTCTCGTCATTTAAAGATTTGCATGAATTACTACAACAAAGAATCCCTGTTGTAGTAAGTGTTAGAGGTCCACTGATCGGTTCGGCAAAACCTTATGAGCATGGCCATCTTATGGTAGTAATTGGATATGATGCTGAAAAAAAAGAAGTTATTTGTCATGACCCTGCTTTTGAGACAGATGAAAAAGTTTTATCATTTTATGGTCTTCATGAATTTATTCAAGCTTGGGAACGTTCCAAAAGAATGACTTATAAACCTCAACTAATTTATTAACTTTTAAGAGTAAAATTCTTGAAGGTCTTATTTTTTTAAGATCAATATAATTTTTTCTATTGACAATTAGTAAATCATTTATTTACACTGCAAGTATAAAGGTGGATACGTGTAAATATTGGGGGGTACTATGAAGGTTTATGGAAAAAGTATGGTAAAACTAACAATCGGTAGTTTGTTATTTATCAGTAGTTTGTTGTTTTTTTTGCCAACTATTGTGTTGGCGCGTTCTCATGGAACATGTGAAATGACTAAAGTATTTGAGCATATAGATGGGCTTCTTGGAGTAAAATATGTTTTTTTATTCAAAGGTAATCCTATTTGTAGCTATGATCAACCTGCAATCGACCAATCACTCATTGATTCTGAAGTACCTATTACGTTAAATTTTTTTGTTCCGTGCACAAACATGAGCGATAAAAGTAAACAAGCAGTGCATGAAATAAACAGAAAAGAATGTCATAAGGATTATTGTATAAGAGTGCGTTCGGTTGAAACGCCTGTTAAGGGGTTAAGGTATGAGCTTACCTTTATACCAAAAAAACGAGGACTTGAATTTCAAACATTTACTTCAATAACCGGTGAACAAGGGATAATGTTTGTTTTTTGCGATAATCAAGCGCTTAATAAAGTAAATACGGTTACCGCTGAAAATAAAATTAGAAGAGTGGCCTCACTTGAAAAACCAACCATTATTCTTGATTTTGGCCATGGGGGGCAAGATACAGGTTTTATGCGCGGTGATTTAAAAGAAAAAGATATTAATCTTGCAATTGGATTAGAAGTTGAAAAACTTCTAAAAAAAAAAGGATTTAAGGTTTGTTTAACACGAGAAGGGGATGAGCATTTAACATTAGACCAAAGAACTACTTTGGCTCAACAGTGTAAGAATGCTCATGCTCTTATTTCTATCCATACTAATGCTGCTGCAAATAGTAATGCTTCAGGTATCGAAACATTTTGTCATAAAGACGGAATGTTTACTACACAATTACAAATCAATCAAGCGTATCAAAAAGTAGGTGATCAAAATATAAGCGCTCGAAGCCAGCAACTTGCGCAGATAATTCATAAAAATGTTTTAAAGCATGCAAGAAAAGATAATCCAGCAATTGTTGACAGAAAAGTAAAAGACGACGGAGTGTTACAAATTTCATTGGGTTATTCACAAGCCCCATCAGTACTTTTAGAACTTGGTTTTTTAACCCATGCGGTAGAATCAAAATTATTACAAAAAGCTTCCTATCAAAGGCGTCTTGCTCAGGGGATTTATAAAGGAGTTGCCGAGTTTTTTAATGTCATGTAGACTCTTTTTATAATAAAATTAAAGTTAAAAATAAGTTAGCTTTACAACACAATCAATCTATTTCGGGAAACATAACGGTGCTGTCTGATATCTGGCAAGATTTTTTAAAAATTGTAAAAGAAGAGGTAGGAAGCCGTGTTGTTGAAACATGGCTTAAAGCTGTTTCTTTAGAGCAATGGGACATTGATTGCAAGACTATCTACGTTAAAGCGCCTAACTTGTTTGTTAAAGAATGGATTGCAAGCAAGTATACAGCTCTTTTTCAATTGCATTTAAGTAGATTGCTCAATACTTCAGAAGTTAAAGTTATTTTTTTATGTCAAACAGAAGAAAAGTCTGAAAAAAAACAGTCACTGACTACTATTATTCCGGCACAAAAAAGTGTTGAAATTGACCAGCCACAGTTTCAAGTTGCTAAAAAAAGCTATCATTATCAGTATGGAAAACTTAATCCTTCTTATCGATTTGATACGTTTGTTGTTGGACCTAATAATTCTTTATCATATGCTGCGGCCTATGCAGTCACAGAAGCATCAGGAACGCTTTACAATCCACTTTATATTTATGGCGGCTCAGGGTTAGGTAAAACACATTTGTTGCATGCTATTGGCAATGCATTGCAAGAAAGAGAAGAGAAATTAGTAGTACTGTATCAAACAGCAGACAGATTTGTTAATGAGTTTATTAATTCAATTCGTTTTAATAAATATCATCAGTTTCAGCAAAAATATCGTGATTTAGATGTATTATTGATTGACGATATTCAATTTCTTTCTGGTAAAGAACAAACACAAGAAGCTTTTTTCCATATCTTTAATGCATTTTATGATGCTCATAAGCAAATTGTATTTTCCAGTGATATTTTTCCACGTCAAATTGAAGGGCTAGCTGAGCGTTTACGTTCTCGTCTTGAATGGGGTTTGGTAACTGATATTCATAAGCCTCCTTTGGAGACAAAAATAGCAATCTTAAAAAAGAAAGCTGCAATTCATGGCGAAACGCTTAATGATGAAATTGCAGAGTATGTTGCTCATAAGGCTGATTCAAATGTTAGAGAGCTTGAAGGGTCATTGATTCGTATTTTAGCGTACGCTTCACTAACAAAGCAACCGCTTTCGCTTGAGCTTGCTCAGAAAGTTCTAGCCGGTCAACAAGCAAAAAAAGAAGAAATTTCAATTGATTTTAATAAGATCACACACCTAGTCTGTAAGCGCTATTCATACCGTCTTTCTGATCTTCGTTCTACTTCACGAGCAAAAGAGTTGTCTTTAGTTCGTCAGATTGCTATGTATTTAATGAAGAAGATGACAGATAAATCATTGCGTGAAATAGGAATATTTCTTGGGCGAAAAGATCATTCTACGGTGATACATGCATTTGAAAAAATTGAACAAACAGTTAAAAAAGATGCTTTGTTCGGTTCTACTTTAAAAGCTCTAGAGGAAGATATTTTGCGCTAAACCTTGGAGAGTAAGGAATGAGCGTTTTATATAATCACAAAAAAATACTAGGTATTGCACTACTCATGATAAGTTCAATAGGAGCTTATTCAATTTTGGATGATTCATTAGATTCTTTTTTAGAGTTTGTTGTTCCTCAGCAAGAGCAAGAAGCATTTACTTCTTTTTATAGTCAGTTTCTTGAAAAAACAAGTAGGAAACGTAAAAACAGCAAAAAACGATATTTACGCCGTTTACGCTTTAGCGCTTTTGAACAATTAAGGAAAGAAAAAAAGGATTGGTACAAAGAAATTGAACCGTACATTTTTGACCTTGATGATTCAACCGAGCAAGCTCGCAAGGTTCGTCTTTTTTTAACACGATTTGCCCTTTTAGAGAACTATTACGATTATAAAAAATCAGAAGAAATTACATGGATGCACACTGCAAAAAGATATGCTCAAAAGGCAGGCGATAAACTTAAAGGACTTAAAAATAAAGTCTTAGCCTTAAGGCATTGAAAAAGGAGCGGTTGGGTAGCGCTGTAAGTCGTATCGAGCTTGTTTTGAGCGGCAAAAATAATTTTTAATAAATTTAGTAAAAAGATGTAAGTACCAAGAAGTATAACTGGTAATTCTTGGTCGTTCTTTAAAGCCTACTAATGACGGGAAATGCTCCGTATCAATTAAAAGTATTTTATCAGTTTCTTTTTCTATTAAAAAATTTTCAATATGCGGATCAATACGGCATAATAAGTAGTTACTTAAATCAATAGCAGTTGCTCTGTCTTCTGAAGAAAAAATAGAAAATTTTCTTGATGCTTTAATTTCATCAGTAACAATTGCATAAATCCCTGGAAATTCAAGTTCAATTTTTTCATGTCCGCCAATATTATAACCAGTTAGGAGGATATTTTTTTCTTCTTTTGGTAACCAGAACCATTTGCGTGGAGTGTCAACTCGCTTTGACCAGTGACTATTTTTTTTAATTCTTTCATTAATTGTTAACAGATTTTTAATGCGAGTAAATCCAATAAAATGGCGCGTAGCTCCTCCGCCAATAATAAAAAAGCAAATCGGTTCAAACCCTTTATTATAGGGCCGAATAAAACTGCGAGGTGTTTCCATGAAAAGTTTTACTACAAAAGGGTAATCTTTACATTTTACAACAAGTAGTCCCGCTTGTTTTTTTACATTGAAGTCTCTATTTTTCAAGATATGAAAATTTTTATACTGTTTTTTGCCTTTTTTAACTTCCGCAAGTAGTTCTTCAATCAGCCCTGAAAGAATGGTGCCTTGTATTGATTGATCATGGTGATTGCGAAAATGTATCGTATCAGTAGGTAAAAGATTTTCTATAAAATGTTTTTTATCATATAAGTGAAAGAGCGCATTAATTTCAAGGTGCCAGTCAGTTAACTGGAACTGTTGGCTATTTCCTGCCCATTGGGTTGTTATGCGTGGGCATAATGGATTAGGATTTCGTAACGGACTTCTGCAAGAAGTTTCATGCAGGCCAAAAAAATTCAAAAGAAGCATAAAAAACAAACCTATATTCAACACAAAAAACTCCTTGGAAAGCCTATTTTTTTAATGTCTATAAAAAAATTTATAAAAAATAAGAAAAAAAAGTAAACAGTTATTCCAGTTAACTCTTGATTTATTCTTAAGTGAATTATTACAATTACTCTTAATAAGCTACCAAAAAAGCTAACGCGTATCTTGTATATTTTAACAGGAAAGAAGTAAAATGAAAAAAAAAGATAACCAACAACGTAAAAATGAGCTGTTACGTTGTATTTGTAGTCTTCCTAATAAAATGACAAAAATACACGGAGCAGACAATATGACAGAATTTTTATTACAACATTTAGCTCGCCCACACTGCTTTAATCTTTCAAAAGCAGCTTATTTTGTTGATAATCCAGATTTTGACATCTTAAGAGGCCTTGCGGGATTTCATCATAAAGAAATGTTTCATCATCCAGAACACTGGAATACTCAAGATGAATTTACACAGCACATGAAAAATTCACCTTTTAATCGCAAGGTACGGTCAATTGGCAAAAGAAGCCATAAAAAATTAGGCGCATCAGAACATACCCTTATTTCCCATCTAGCTGGTGAATTAGAATTTGAAAAGCCATTGCACAAAATTTTAACGATCAAACATGATAACCATGGCTTATTTCTTTTTGAGTTAGCTGATCAAGAAGAGCGTGAAATTATTGAAGAGGTTTTAGAAGACACACTTTATCTTTTTGGATTTTGTCCTATTTTTTAAATCAAAGATGTCACTTTTCCTTCTAGATCAGCATTTACTAAAGTAAAAAATCAAGACAATGTAGTATCAAAAATTTTGAAACTACATAAGACTATTGCAATTAGAAATATTTCAATGATACTCTTTTGAGTAAGAAGGAATTTTTATATAAAAAAGTTTTATGGAGGCAGGGGTGATGAATAAAAAAATTATAGCTTTTATCGCTCTATTTTTATTAGTTGATAGATTTCTTTACTACAAATTAGATCAGGCACGTTATTACGCTCGCATTGAATTTTTAAAAAAGAAAAAAATAGCACGTAAATCTGGGCTACCTGAAAAGAGATTAGCGCAAAGCAAGCAACCCGGGAAGAACTTGGCCACTCAAGAAAGCAAGAGTGGAACCACCACCTGTTAAAAAAGTTGCGGTCATTTCATTAAAACCGAGTTCTTGAGCAAGTGCAACGGTATCGCCTCCTGAAATAATTTTGGTTGCATTACTATTTTGTAAAGCTTGCATTACAATACGCATACCTTCTAATGTTTCAGGGTAATAAGCATTGCCAGACATGCCATTTAAAAAGATAGTGTGCCCTGTTTTTAAAGATTGTTTAAACAATTGTGCAGTTTCAGGTCCAAAAGCTATTCCAACCTGACTATCTTCGATTACTTTGGTAACAAAGCAGCCAGATGGTTTTTCAAAGGTATTGGTCGTTACTAAGTAATCAATTGGCCATATGATAGATAGATTATTTTTATGCGCTTTTATTAAGAATGATTCAGCTGCTTTTACAGCAGCATCACTAATTTGTGTTTTGCCAATTGGTTTATTCAGTACTTTGAGTAAGGCAAAGACAAGCGCAGGGCATGGTAAAAACGCACTCATTTTATCAATTAAGTGTTCTATCATGGGTAATTTAGTTTCTGGTTTGTTGCCTCCTGCAATCATAATAAACGGTTTTTTAGGATTATGTAAATTACGTAAAGTTTTGAGTTCTTTTTCAACCAAAAGCCCAATAGTGCGGTTTTCAGGAGCAAACTGTTGAGCTAGTAATGTCATAGACGTGTGATTGCGATGCAAATTTGCAAAAGCATCTTGCACGTAATAGGTTCCTAATTGAGCAAGCAATTGTGCAAATGATTGATTCAGTTCAGTTTCTTCTTTAAAAAAACGTAGATTTTCAAGCAGTATTATATCGCTTTTTAGTGTTTTTAAACGTGTTAAACCTTCTGCAGCAGTATGCACAAATGTTGTAGTAAATCCATTACATTCAAACCATGCAACCATCGCTTCAAGTGATAGATTGTTTTCTTGTGCTTTTGGCCTTCCGCAATGGCCAAGTAATACAATGATGCCACCTTTTTTTTTGATTAATTGGAGTGTTGGTAAAATTGCTTTGAGCTTGAAGTCATTACGAATTGCACCATCTTGATTACGTGTAACATTTAAATCAACTCGCACAAGCACATGTTGCTTATGTAAGTTAAGGTTAGGTAATTCAGAAACATAATCAGATGCAAGATTATTTGTTTGTTTCATAATTTTATCCTTCAAAACGGAGCGTATCGGTAATTTTAAGTAATCGAGCAGAACGTGCAGAAAACCATGAAGCAATTGTTCCGATGCTGATAACAGTGCCAAGTACTAAAAAAATTGATCTCAATTCAATTTCAACAGGTAAGTGGGTGCAAAAATATGCATCAGGTAGTTCAATAAAGGGATACCATTGTAAAAATTTTCCAATCAGTACTGCAAAGGTAATGCCACACAATGCGGCAGCTGTTACGATGATAGTTCCGCTGAATGTAAAGAGTAATGTTAATGTTTGATCGTCCATTCCTAAAAGCTTAAGTAGTGCAATATCCCGTTTTTTTTGTGTAATTTGCATAAAAATAAGAGCGATAATATTTGTGCTTGCAATACTAATCATTAAAGCAAGCAATAAGAACATTACATATTTTTCAAGATTACTTGCCGAAACAAGCGCAGGATAGAGTGTTTTCCATGACGAAACTTCAACTTGTAGTTCTTGTTCAAGTTTTTCTATTAAAGGAGCTTCTTGAGTCTTAGTAGCTAATTTTACACCAATCTGTGTAAGGGCAGGCTCATCTAAAGACTCATTCATTGTTTGTAAAGAACATATAATCGTATATTTGTCGTATTGTATAATACCAGTTTGCATGATAGCTCCAATAGTTACTTTCAGAGACTGAAAAGATTCTGTAGAAGTCTTAAGTTCATCATCTTGTGTGAAAAGTAAGGTACAAGAATCACCAATAGTAAATCCATAAAAAGCTGCTAATTCTTTTCCAATGATAATACAATCGTCTTGTAACGCTTTGCCTAAATCTTTTTTATCTAACAGTTTTTCTTGTAATGAAGAAACTAAAGACTCTGTTGCAGGGTCAATTGCTTTGAGTATCACTGCTGATGGAATTTCTGAATCAGGAGCAGTTAAAATTATTTTTTTAGTGTGGCAAGGGCTGGTTGCAATAATTTTTTTATCAAACTGGGACAGTAATTTTTTTTTAATAGTGGGGTAATCAAACGATTTACCTTGAGGGCTTTCTAGTAAGAGTTCAGGGTAGATACTTTGCATTTTTTCGGTTAAAGCTTTATCAAAACCTTGAGCTACAAAAATTTGTAAAGCAAAGCAGGTTGTTGCAATAAAAATAGAAAAAAAACAGATTTTACTCACGGTACTTATGCGTAGACTATCATGTACTCCAACGATAAAACGCCATGCTAAAAAACATGAAATTTTAAAACTCATTTTATTTACCTTGTAAAGTGCCGCCATTTTTTTTAGTCTAAAGTATTATCATTGAATATTAGTATATAACAAAGAGGTATAGGTATGAAGTTACCACTTCGATCTTTTTTTGTCTTGTCATTTTTAATACTTTCTGGATGTGGTCGAGTAAAAGATTGGGCTGATAAAACATTTGATCAAGGTAAAACGCATCAAGAAGAACGTTCCTTGATTAATCATTATTTACGTTCTCTTAAGATTTATGATGAGTTTACAACCATTGCTTTGTTTGATGTGCTTTGGCTTTCAGACGCTATTAGGACATTGTACGCAGACACATATATAAAAATGCATGGACGATCTGAAGAAGTTAGGCAAACTTTTTTACGTCGTCAATTAAAAGCAAATTCGCATTTCATAACTTTCTATGTTTTAAGTACGCACGAAATTCAACTGAATATAAAGCCAGCACAATGGATAGCTTATTTAAAAATAGGGGATACAACTTACTTACCTCTTGAAACAAAATCAGTTGAATTAACTCCTGAATATTTACATTTCTTTGGCAAAAAACTTTCAAAACATAAACAGCCTTATGAAATCCGTTTTGAGCGAAAAGACCAAGAAGGTAAAGATATTTTAGAAGGTGCCAAAGTAATTGAACTTTACTTAAGTGGTCCGAAGCATTACGGTTCAATTGTTTGGAATATTGATGAAGAAACTACTCAAAGAGCAATAGGGCATGATGATGAAGAAGATGGCGATAGGCTCTGATCATCGAGGATTACTCTACAAGCAAACAATTAAAAAGTTACTAAAGCTCTATCAATGGACCGATGTTGGAACGTATCAGGCAGAACGCACCGATTTTCCTGGATATGCAAATAAAGTAGTGCAATTGATTCAAAGTAAAGAAGTAGCTGAAGGGGTGCTCTTGTGCGGCAGTGGTAATGGAATGGCAATTACTGCAAATAGACACAAAGGAATTTATGCAGCATTAGCTTTTAATAGTGAAATAGCAGTGTTAAGCCGGCAACATAATAACGCAAATATTTTAGTAATTCCCTCTGATTTTGTTTCACTTGAAATGGCTTTAGCAATGATTACCGCTTGGCAAGAAGCAAAATTTTTAGATGGGCGTTATCAAGAACGTATTGATATGATTGATGCATTGTAATAAATTACTACCAACCTTGAGCTCTTGCAAAAGCAATCTGTAAGGCTCGTGCCGCATCTTGTTCAATTTGTTTAAGTTGATTGTGGAGCACTATAATTTCTGGCTGTTGATTGTTGAGCAATTCTTTTAATAAAGTACTTATGATTCTGACAAAATTTTCTAATTTTTGTAGAGCAGCTGTAGTTTTACCTTGCGTTGCTGTTTGTTTACTTTGTTCTTTAGAAACCATATTGGCAAGCTCTTCATGAAACTTAGCGCTGTATGATTCTGCCAAAGTAATAATATCATTTTTTAATACTTTTATAACAGTCGGTACGTTCTTTTGCGCAGATGCTGCTTTAAGATTATTTAAAGCAGTTTCTTCTTTTTTAATAAGCTCAATTTCTTGCGTATTGTTTGTTTCTGCTTGTAATTGGTGAATGCTTTGCAATCCAACTAAGACAAAAAAACTGACTAAGTATGTATAATTTTTCATACAATAACCTTCCATAAAAAATACTACCCTTACTTTTTAAAGATACGGTAATGCACCTCTAAAAGGCAAGAGTAGTTTTATTTCAGGCTTATTTATAAAAAATTAAGCATACTCAGTTTCTGATTCAGTTTGACTGCTGGCTTTAACTTGATTGTCTTGTAAAAATTTATAATGAGCTGCTTGCGCTTGTTCAAGTTCTTTCTGTTCTTGCAGCGCTTGCTCTTCGTCATCATTATCATCTTCATCAATTTCTATTGTTTGTGTTGATAATGGCTCTTGAGTCAATATTAATGGCACTTGCATAGCGGTATAACTAGCTTTAATTAAGGGTAGATCTTTGCCAAAGCATTCTTTGATTGCATCAATTCTAATTGTTTTTCGGCGCTCCAGTAACGTTACCAGTTTATTATAAGCAGCTTTATGCTCAGTTAACAGTTTGCGCATTTCTTGCTTACAATCTTGCACTAAGGTGTACGCTTGCATGTACTTTTCTTGTAATACTTTTTTTGGTAAGTATTTTTCATCAATTCCGTCTAAAACAATTTTACGAGCAAGCATTAAAGCTTCTTGTTCATCTTCTGCATAAGCTGTGTAATCAAGCCCTAAAACTTTTTGTCCTTCAATCCCTGCAACAGCGATTTTACAAGCATTGAGTAACTCTTTTTGTGAAATTAAATTATAGGTATCATTTTTATGATAACAAAAGATTTTTCCAAAACGAATTCCAGCTTTTTCTTTTTTATCTGCGCTTGCAAAGTGGTTAATAATAGGCTTTTCTTTAATGTCTTCAGTGATTTTTAAAATAGTAGCGCAGGTAAATTCTTGATTAGAATCAAGTACTACGCTTACAAATGCTTTTGCTGCAAACCGTGCGGCAAGAATCGTAGTAGCTTGAGCGCTTATGTCATCATCATAGTGAATAATTTTTTTGACAATAGCATCAATTGCGTAATCAGCATGAACTTGAGTTGGAAGCATATTATTTGTCTGAGCTGATCTTAAAATTTCATCAGCGATGACTTTTAATGTTCCATACGAGCAATTTTCTGTTTCCTGTGCCATACGATCTAAATTAAACATTTTGACGTCAATAACTTTATTCTTAAAGTATTTTTCAAAATAGTCTTTTCTATCTTTAAAATATGGATTTTCAAAATAAAGTTTTTTACCAAATCTTCCATCGTTAATCAGTGCATAATCAATATTTTCTGGGCAGTTGGTAGCGATCACAAAAAGCACTAATTCTTGCAGGTCAGATGATGTAGCGTAGCCACTTAACGCTTGTAATGATTCAGCTAAGAAGTTGATGTTTCTATCTCGTTGTGCACCCGTTAAATCAAATTCATCACAGAAAAGAATACAAGGAGCTTGTGATTTAAGAATATCAATATAGGCTTGAAGGCCGTATTTAATTAAATCATGTACTTGAATAGAAAACAACTTAACATCTCTATTTATACCTTGTTCATTTTTGATAGTTTTTGAAAGTTCTCCAGCAAGTGCTCTAACCATAAGTGTTTTACCGGTTTGTGGTTCTCCTGAAAACAGCCAGCCACGAGGAAGTTCTATACCAGTTTGAATAAATGCATCAGGAGAGCTTACAAAATCAATTAATGGTTGCAATGCTTTCTTATGTGCTTCTCTGCCAACAATGTCATCAAATGTTTGAGTTGGAGTGTCAACATCACTTGGTAGATTATGTTCACCGCGCATTTTTTTATGTAATTTTGTACCAAGATGAGGAAGGATTTTTCCTGCGTTTTGTATGTCCTCATGAATAGCAGCGCATACATAAGCAGCTATTGGAATTTGAAAACTGATTTTAGCCATTTCTAATGATGTCAACCAGTTAAAGTTTCCAATTATTTTACTGAAAAAACCTTCTGAATTAATTTGATCGCTCGTTTTTGTTGTACTCGTTGCTATAGCAATTCCTTGTTTATTTTTATCGATGATAAGTTCTTCAGGAACTGGAATATGATCATAAGAGAAAGGGCTTTTTTTATCAAAATATACTATTTCTTCAGCTCCTTGAAATATATCTTCTGTAGGTATTATGGTGTGTTTAGTTGAGAAATCAATAAATTTTCCAGGTGCAATTTCTTGAATAGCCCCACCTTGAGGTAAAGCAAAAATTTTCCCATTATTAATAACTTTTTTAAGATCGAGAGGTGTGATTTCTAATTTTGAACCATTCTGTAGTAGCAGATATAGATTTTCAAAATTCTTTTTATCTTTGTTATCAAGAAAATTAATATCTATACCATAACTTCCATTGTTCCAGACTACTGGTAACGGACTACCATTAAGAGCAGTGACAATAGGTAATCCTTGACTATCTTTTTTAAGTATTTGGTTAAAATTTCCAATACTTCCAAAGTATAAATTTCCATCAGCTTTTATTGGTGTTACGGGAATACTTTTGTCTTCTGTTGTCACTTGTGTTGTGAACGAGAATCCACCAACTCTATCTTTTATTGGTTGGACTATCCAATTTTTTATAAAGTCACTTGGAATAGCATTAATATGATGTTGTGGTAAATTTCGTACAATCAGTCCTAATCCTGTTCCATAAATAACAAATCGTTTTAAAATTGAACTGAAGTAAATATTTTGGCTATCTCGCGCAGAAAGTCCTGAAAATGAGTACAGAGGGGCATTCCATTTATCAGAAACCAACGTGTAAAAGCGATTAAAGGTAGTTTTACTCATATTGTTAATGAGTTTGTCAAAACCTTTAAGTCTTGATTCGGTTTGAGCTAATAAAATTTCAATTTCATCTGGAGTAACTTCTTGTATTGATCGCTTAACTACTGAATGATTAATTTCAGGAGAAGCTTTTAGTGATTGCTTGAGTGATTCTTCAACTCCTTTAACAACTTCTGATAACATGAGGGTTGCTTGAATCAGTTGTTTTGATTGAAATTGTAAAGATTGTTTCGATTTAAGAATTTTTAGATTTTCTTTCATCTGAGTAATCCATTCTTTAACAACATCACGTTCTTGAGCTGAAAGTTTTAAACTCATTACTCTTGTACCAATTTTATGAAGAAAAATAGAAAAAGAGTCAAGAATTGTTATGACTCGAATTTGTAGTGCTTTATCTTCAGAGCTTACTGCGTTGGTTTGTGTTTGAGTAAGCAAAGAAGGCATACTTGCTGCGATAAAACTATGCTGCAAAGAAAATAGTCCAGTACATAGTAAGACTTTTTTTAAAAAAGAGAGTTTTTGCGCTATATTTTTAATCATGAATAATTGACCTTATTGTAAACAAAATTATACCTCACACTTTAAGAGTCTTTATTCTACTTTATCGACAAGTCCATGTCAAAGCAGCTTTTGAAGAAATTTTAAGAGAATATCACCTTTCTTTTTTCTTTCTGTTATACTAGCCAACGATATTTTAAAATTCTTTTTATGCAACAGATTAGAGAGCATGGGAGCAAGATTTATGGACATTTTTAAAAAGCGCCTTGCAAGAACTGTCGGTGGATTTTTTTTTCTAGGGATATTTTTAATAGGACTAGTTTTTTTCTTGTACGGTAATTATAAGGATGTTTATAAGATAATAAGCTTAGGCAGGCCTTTCAAAGCGGCTGAGGTTAGCATTGAAAATGCTTATAATAAAGGTAATATAGTTCCATTTTTAGTATTAGGTTCAGGTCCAGCTTCTCTGGCAGCGGCACTGTATGGAGCCCGAACTAAAATTAGAACAGTTGTTCTTAAAGGTGCAAAACCAGGTGGGCAATTGACCGAAACTTCTTATATTGAAAACTGGCCAGGAATTAGAAAAATTAGAGGGTCAGAGGTTGTTAAAGATTGCGAAGAGCAAGCAGCACGTTTTGGAGCTTTAATGGTTTCTGAATCAGCTGAATCTGTAGATCTGAGTGAATGGCCTTATAAAGTAGTAACATCAGACGGTACAACATTACAAGCTATGGCTATTTTTATTGGAACGGGCGCTAATGCTCGCTTTTTAGGAATTCCAGGTGAGCGGACCTACTGGGGAAAAGGTGTTACTAACTGTGCAATCTGTGATGCACCGTATCATAAAGGTGATGTTGTAGTGGTTGTTGGAGCAGGAGATTCTGCAGTTGAAGAATCACTGGAGCTTTCTTCTTATGCTCGCGAAGTAAGAATGTTGGTCAGAAGTGAAACATTAAAGGCTTCGCCAAGTATGCTGGAACGTCTTGAAGATTGTGATAACGTTAAAATTATTTTTAATACTTCTTTAACAGAAATTAAAGGAGCAGACGGCAAAGTTTCTTCTGTTGTTACGATTAATAATAAAACAAAAGTAAAAGAAGAGTGGCCAGAGGTTAAAGGGGTCTTTTTAGCTATTGGCCATACCCCTAATACCGCTCTTTTTAAAGATCAGATTAAACTTGATGGTAATGGATATATTGAGCTTAAAGAGCGTAATCAATATACTTCTGCACCAGGTGTTTTTGCCGCAGGAGATGTTTCTGACCCTCGTTATAAACAAGCAGGGGTAGCAGCAGGCGATGGCATAAAAGGGGGTCTTGATGCTGTTTGGTGGTTAAGTGAGATTGGATACAATGGAAATATTGAAAAAAAATTAGAACCTTTTTTGTATGAGCCATACTTGCAAAACATGATCAAGGTTAAACAAGCTAATTCTGAACTTGAGCTTAATACCATTATGAAAGAGTCAGATCATGAGCTTATTGTGCTTGATTTTTTCACTTTATTTTGTCCAGCTTGTATGCATATGATGCCTGTTGCAGAATGGGTTGGTACAAAGCTTAAAGATAAGGTTTTATTTGTTAAAATCGATGCTTCAATTGCCTTTGATTTGGTTAAAAAATATGAAGCTCCTAAGGTCCCTCATTTTGTGGTGATTAAAAACAAACAAATTATAGCTCGTTCAGATGATGTTATGGATAGAGCTCAAATGCTTGCTTTTGTAAATCAATACCTTTGAGCTTGAATTTCATTTTGAAAATATTTTTTTAAAAAGTATTGAAAATAACTTTATTGATGCGGTATCCTATAGTTAAGTAAGATCTTAATTAAAAGGGGGCCGCCATGAAGTTGGGGTTATTTCAAAAATTTATTCTTTTTTTAACGCTCGTATGTTCTACAGAGTTATTATTTATTAATGGTTTGCAATCAGCTGAATTTGAAGCCTTAGAAGGCGAAGTATCCCGTTTATCTGGTTTAGTGGGTAAAGCTGGTCAAGAAGTTGACCTTGCAACTACAAGAGCAACTAAAACTGGTTTGAATGAAACTAAGGTAGAAGAAATCAATACCGAAATTGAAGGCAAAAGTCCTGAAGAAGCTGAAAGAATTATTGAAGAAAAATTGCCTAATCAAGCACAACGTGAGGCTTACCAAAACCTAGAAAAAGTTAAAGCTGAGCTCAGCGAAGCTCAAGTTCAACTGAAAGAAGCTCAAGTAAAAGCTGATGCAGCTTCTCAAGAGTTAGTTAACCCAACTGATCCAGTTAATCCTGATGTTATAAATCCAGGAACTGACCCAGTTAATCCATCACAATCAGAGATTGAGACTGCGCCAAAAACAGAAGAAATGAGCGCTGGCGCTGCCAAAGATGCACAAAAAAATCCAACTGAGCCAAAAGAGGCTGCAGAAGATCAACTTAAAACAGTAAAAACAGAGCGAGATGAGTTTCAGCAAGCTTTAGATAAAAAAGTTACGAGTGCTAAAACCGTAGAAGACACTAACAAAGGTATTCAAACTAAGCTTGATGAACTTAATAGTAAACTAGAAACACATACTAATATTAAAACAGAAGCTGCTTCAGTAGCTTCGAGTTTAAAAGATCCGCTATTAGGTGCAACTGACACTTTGTCTGCAAGACTTGACCAAACGATGGAAAATGCAACTACAGATTTGCAGAATGCAACAAAAGCAAAAAACGCAGCACAAGCAGATTTAAATATTAAAAAACAAAACTTTGCAAATAACAATACTGGCCCACGTGGTGAAATTAATGAACAAGAGGTTAAAGCTGCTCAGGCAAGATTTAATGAAGCTAGTGCAAAGTTTGAAAAAGCAAAAACGCAACTTAAAGATGTTGAAGATTATTATGCGCAAGCAAAAAAAGATTTAGCCGATAATAAAGCAACATATAAAGAAGCAAAAAATGAGTATTACGCAAAAGTTTCTTCAGAAGATGGCATAGAAAGAGTAAAAGGGGAAACAGCTCGTGTTAAGTCTGAAATTAATATTAAACAGAAAGAAATAAAGGTCTTAGAGAAAAAGATAGGAAGAGAGGTTCCTAACACTGAACTTGACGCGATCAGTGAGAAGCCTAAACCGCTTACTGAAGCAGATCAAGATATTTACAATCTTAAAACAAAAACAGATGAACTCAATGCATTACAAAAACAGCATGCCGATTTAAAATATGATATCAGTAAAACAAAATGGGTAATGGATAAGCTTGCAGCACTTGGCGAATGGATATGGTCTCAACTTTCTATGGGCTTTGCTTTTATGATTCCTGGCATGTTAGTTGATGCTATTAAAGAAGCAAGAGCACTTGAAGCACTGCGTGATACTCTTAAATCAGTACAGAATTTTGGTGGTATAAAAATGAAGATTGTTGATGGGTTGGTTTCAGAAGAAGATCCATTAAGTAGTATTTTTATTTATTCTGATATTCCTGGTGAATATAGCGCAAAACAACGTCGCTATTTTGTATCAGTTGGTAAATATGGTGATTTCGCGCAAGATTATTTAGGTTCTGGTAAAATTACACAAATGGTGGAATTAACCACAGGAGCTGTGATTGATTCATCAGGAGTTGTAGAAAGCATGACTCCATTATTTAAGCCGGTTACTATTACTGCAAAATCATCAGATAAATCGGTACAAGATTTTATTTCTGATGAGTACCGATTTGTTGCAGGACTTGATAAAAAAGAAGCAGTAGTAGGAATGCTTGCTGCTGGCGGTAAAGGTAACAAGCAGGTAAATACTTCTGCAAAAGGAAATTTAGGAGTAGCAGATTTGTTTAAAGCTGATTTAAAAAACTTATACGCCGCTCCTGATGCAACAACAGCTATTTCGCCATTATTACAAAGTTCTTTAGCATTATTTGCACAAGATACGTCAGTGGCAAATTTTGGAAACTTTTCACTTCGTGAAATGCAAGGTATTGGAGCAGTAACAGGATTACTTACAAGTTACGAAGAGTTTTTTATTAATAATCCTGATGTGCGTTCTAAAATTATTAATGCATTACATCAAGGGAAAGATATTACAGATCAGACTGTTTTGAAATCTCTTGGGGTACCTGCTGATCAACTGATTAGTAAGGGTATTGCGAAAAATACAAGATTAGTTGGACAAGGAATTTATATCTATGAAAGTGATACAACGCAAGCAGCTGAATGCGTTAGATCAAAAGTAGAAAAGGGCTTACATCCATTTGTTCACGACTATTTAGTATGTGTTGATCAAGATTTTCAAATTGTTCCTTTGCATGCTGCAAAAGTAAATAGTAATCAAGATGCTCCAATTGACCAACCTGTTGTGCAGTGGGCTGTAAATCCTAACATCGCCTATGTGGTGAGTTTGTTAAATGGTGCAACATATCCTCTTGGTTGTCATGGTCAATCATTAAAAAATGATCAGGGATCAGTTGACACAACTATTGCGCAAACAGTTTTAAAAACATTGATGGCGCAATACAAGAGCACTGAATTGCAAACACAACTTGGAGCAATGAAATTATTTATGAATATACAAATAGCAGATGGCCCATTCTTTTTAAGAGACGGGGTATTTGCAGTTTTTGAAAAATCAGCATCAGAAAGATTATCAAACCTTTCTTCTGATGTGTTACAAAAAATTCAACTTATTGATTTATTAGGACAAGCAGGTCAAGGTGCGCAGTTGTCTTCACAAGATGATGACATGTCAATTGATACTAAAAAATCTTTACTTGATCCTGAAAAAGGTGGTGGTGTCTATGTCTATCGGA
Organism: candidate division TM6 bacterium GW2011_GWF2_32_72; assembly: GCA_945882015.1. Taxonomy (GTDB): domain Bacteria; phylum Babelota; class Babeliae; order Babelales; family CAIQNR01; genus CAMCVM01. The sequence goes on along the minus strand of CAMCVM010000005.1, from coordinate 47,779 downwards.
TCGACAATGCTTTGTCAGGTGCAGTTGGAGCTATGAAGCTGCCTGATTATGTAATTCCGGTAACAGTTAACCAGGCAACAGGTAATTACATGTTTGTCCCACTAGGAATGCAGGCTGCGGTGCAAAGTGGTACTGCAATGGGACGAGTTTCAACACAAGTTACAGCTTTAATCAGTTTAATTACTGGCCAAATTTATGATGGAACGTATACATTATTTTCAAATACATTCCGTACTAATGTCTTAAGCATGGATGCTCCAGCTCAACCAAAACAATGTACCGGTTCTACTCCAGGTTTAATCTGTATTAATGGTTATGTAGTACAAGATGGTGGACAAAATGCACCATTAGCAACTGCCTTTATGGAAACAGATTTAAATCCATTAAATCAAAAACGAACTCCTGAAACTGAAATTAAAATGTGGCCATTCTATTTCATGTTGCTTAAATATGATTATTGTTCTTCAGGTATTATTAACCCAACCAGTTCTAAAACAGATTTAGTACAATATTTAAGCCAAGGATATCCACAAGTTACACAATGTGCTAATCCACAAACATTACCTGTTCCATTATATAGAATATTACCACAAGAGATGACAGGGATGCCGTGGCCATCGTCAGTTAATGCTGCTTTAGAAAAAACAGTACAAGAAGCTCAAAGTTTAGATACTCATAGTCAAAATTTAAAAACTGTTTTGAACAATGTTCATACTGTTACTATTCCAAAAGATAATGCAGATCAAAAAACATGGACATTTGTGCAAGTGCATGCAGCATGGCGTAATGCTTTAATGGCAGACGAAAATAATAAATGGAGTATGATTCTTGCTCAAGGACCACATAACTTTACGGCTAACAATGAACCAAATTGGTCATTAGTCGGACAAGTTGTGGGCAAAAAATCTGGAGACGTTCCATCAGTGGTATCATTATATTCTGTAAGCAGTCCTGGACTTACTCATGCACTTTCAGGTCTATGGGTAGCAGCGCGCTATAATTCAGTCAGTGGTCCAATTGTTGTTGATTCAAGTAATAAACTTACTGACGGTTCATCAGTAAAGTTAGGCCAATACGTAGGAATTGGAGCACAATTTGGGTTAAGAAACCAAGCAGCTGCTGGGCAAGATCCATTGATTGCGCTTGTGCAAGCTGGTACTTCATTTTCAATAAAATCGTTTGATCAAATAGGTGCGGATTTCTCAGAAGATAGCACACTCAATGCATTAATTAATATTGGTTCAGGAGTAGTGTTAATCAGACTTTCAATGACTATGGCAGACGGTTCTAAAAAAGAAATTGTTGCACCAGTTGTTAACGGATACCAAGAATTGTACGAAATAAATCCTACTGATGTTACACAAGCATTTTTAAAAACAACAGGAATGACTTTAAATGCAGGACTTCAGGCGCAATTGAATGTATTGCAATCAGGTAGGTTGAATAATTTCTATGGGCCAAATTTATTCGGACCGTTTACGTTATTTATAACTCGAGATCAAGTTAATAGTGGCAATTATATCTATCAAGTTTTTGAAAATGATGATCCAGTTACAGCAGTTGCTAAAGACTATTTGGTAGCAGTTAAAGATACTGTTGATGGTGCTTTACAATGGGGTGGTCCAATAGACTTAACAACAACGGCAGTAGTAAGTTTAGTTTCTGGTATTAAATATACAAGATCGCATGCCGAAGATTTGTTGTGGCAAGTTAATGGACAGGATCATATTATTGAGTATGACACATTGGTTGCAACAAAAAGTGGAACGTTATCACTTGATCAATTTGCTGCAACTATTATGACTATTCTTGAAGGTAACAGTTTAAATAGTATAGAAAGCTCATTAAAGTCTACTATTAGTCAGGCAAATCAGGCATACGTTAAAGATTTAGTACAAAAAATTCAGCAACAACAAGCTCAAGATTTAGGTATTGCTGATATGTCGTATGAACAATTAGTAGTGCAACTGATTAATACCAAAAAAACTTCGTTTGTATTTCCAACAACGTTAACAAGAGTTGCAGGGACAGGTTCTGACAGTGGTAATATGTATCAAGACAGTAATGGTAATTATTATGTAAGGCAAACTCCAACTACTGCTGCTGCAACAACTTCTGCTCAAGGATTTAAAACAGTAGGGTATTATGCATTTAATATTGCATCGGTTACAGCAAGTGGTCAAACACAAGCTGCAGCTGATATTTATATCAATCAATTTCCAACAGGTGTTTATTTTGAAATAACTGATCAAATGCAAACAACAGTTGCTATTGATCAAGAAAGTTCTCTAGATCAAGCCGCAGTTGGTTCTACCTTGTCTCTTACTGGAACAATTAATGCGGTTAATGTGTTATCCGGTTCAGCTGCAATAACTATGGCAACTGCTCATGGTGTTACTATTGATCAAACTACGGGGAAACAATCAATTACGTTTGCAGTTGAAAGAAAAGCTCTTGCAATGGCTGATGCAGATAAAAATTTAGCCGGTGGTAAAGATGGGGTTGTGATGAAGTTAATTGGTTCAGGTCCAGCTTTAACCTCTGCTGATGGAACATCTTCATACCTTTATTATAACATTGCAAACGCTTCAGCATTATTACAAACTGGTATTGGAACTTCTGTAAAAATTCAAGATTTACTTACTCCTCATGCTCCATCAGATATTTTATTACAAGTTAATCCTAAAAAGGGTGCTCCTTATTATGTAAGTTTAGTCAGTGGCCTTGAGTATTCAATTGATGGACAACCAATGGCTATTGAAACAGTTGCTTATTTGCCACAAAAAACAGATGGAACATTTATTACACAAGCTCCGTTAGTAGTATGGGGGCAAGATGAAGCAATGACGTTGTTCATGCCGTATCATTTTTCTACAACAGATTCTGCACTCAATCGATTTGCTCAGTATAGACCAATTGATCAAGGTGTTATGTATCAATATACTACTGCCGACGCAGCAAAAATTTATAATTTTACTTACTTGAATCCTGCAAAAGCAACAGCTGATAATCCACGAGGAATAGCTGATGGTGGTGTTTATAAAGTTGAGGCAAAAAGTCCAAAAGTAGTTATTAAGTCATGGGCTCCTGATCTTGCTGCTGTTGAAACTAAACCACTTACTATTCAGGCAGCTGGTAATATGGCAACAGCATTGCAAGAAGCTCAACAAAGTGGGTTGATCGCATCGCAAACATTATATGCAATGATGAATATTGGATACACACAAGCAAGTGACCCAGCTCCGTTATACATTGATGCATATTTTTCAGAAAGTACTGACCAGTGGAATGTGTATGATGTGGAAGATTCTGAAAATCCAGTATCTTTAGGGGTATTCAAAAAAGCAGTTAATTCTGATGGATCTGCAATGATTATTCCAACCGTATTAAAATTTCTTGGCCAACGAGATGTTACCCAAGGGGCTACACAGTTGAGCCAAATGAGTACTTTATTATTAAATAATGCACTCCTGTTTAAAGACAATAGTGCCAACTCTGAAAATAAAGCTGATGTAACTGGATTTATATGGATGTATCGTTACTTTGCTCTTGATCCGATTAAGCATAATTGGTACAACAATAGCCTAGTTTCGATGAGCTTTGTTCAAGCAATTTCGCCGCTTTTATATTGTAATGGACAAGATATGCAAGGAGCATGTACTCAGTGGCCAACTCAAGCGGTTGGTTCACAGCTTCCGCATGATGTTGCGTATTTTGGTTTTATTTATAAAAATACTAGTTATGTTTATCAATTTCAGTTCCCGCAAACAGAGCAACCAGATTTAGTTAAGCAATATTATATGCCTCTTAAAAAGATGCCCGTTACTTCTTCACAAGGTGTATTAACCTTGGTTCCATTCCTTAATGTTAATGGGCTTACACAATTGAATGATCAAGTAATCGGCCGTCCAGGAAGTACAGGCTCGTTTGCAGATTATAAAACAACCATTACTGCTCAGGTAACAGATTTTTATGATAAAAAAATAAAAATAATACAAGACAGTTTAACTAATTCCATGACTGCCGCTACTGCAAATAATACAGCACAACAAAACCTTGCCTATCAACAAGGTAAGCCACGACCAACAGAGCTTTTGGGTCAACCTGTCGCAGTAATTCCTGCTGGTAAATCAGTTTCATTAAGCACTGCTCAATCGCAAAGTTCTTTAAAATCTTCTAATAGTCTTGTCAATACTCAAGTTGCCGCATTACAAGAACAAAAAGCAGCAGGTTTAAAACGAGTTGCTGATCTGTTTACTACCATGAGCGGACATATCAATCAGTTGTACTATGACAGTGTAACAAAAACTGTTGTGTATAAAGTAACAGCAAAAGATGCATTTATCGGCGCTGAAGCAGGTCAATACATAAGTTATCCAGCGGTTAACAAAGAAGGTTCGTTTGTGTTTGATGCAACAGGAGTTCCAACCGGAGCGGTTATAAGTGGTGCTGATATGCAAGCAATACAAGGGCAATTAGGTGGACTTGTTGTTGCTCAAGACGAACCATTAAGACTTACAGCTCCTAAAATGATTAGTGATGCCGAAATTAATCTACCGCTTTATGTAATGCCACAATCAGCTGTGCAATAAAATAGGTAGGAATAAGTAAGAATAATTGAATAAATGGAGATAGGTATGAAAAAATTAGTATTAAGTTTTTTGGTAGTTTTTGGTTCTCTATATAGTTTTGAAGAAGGCAAACCAGAATCTTTTAATCTCGGTCCGTATCTTGAAGAAATTTTAGCTGCTGGTAATAATGGTTTTGATTTGGTTGATTTTGATCTGCCATCAGCAGCTAATCCTGAGCAACCAGCGTCGGCAGGAAATGATGGACAACATAACCAACAAGATGGTCTTTTGGTATTAGACTTAGGTGTTGCCAAAAGTGATCAAATTCCAACCAGTAGTAATGCAAATCCTGCAGCAGCATCGGCTGCCCCAGCTGAAGATGGTTTAGAAGGTGAGCCTCAAGAAGATGATGATATTGATTGGTCGCCAGGTTCACAGAAAAAGACTGTTAAAGTTAAAAAAAAATATGCATGCACTTATTGTCCTTTCTCTACAAATAGAAAAAGCAACATTGAAAGACATCTAAGAACTCATACGGGTGAAAAACCTTTTCCATGTGCTGTATGTGGGTTTCGTTTTGGTCAAAGATCTCATCTTAACGTTCATATGAGAAACAGACATCAATTAGAATTACAGTAAAGCTTTTAATTTTTAATAAGATGCTATAACAACAAACAACCTCGTCTGTTTTTTACTTATAACTATGTCTGTGTTACGCTGCAATAGTTAATAAATAAGATTTATTGCAGGAGTATGTCATGATACAGTGTACGTTCAGTGATAAGAAACTAAAAGAACAAAAAGTAGGGGCTTGGGTATTTTTTTTAGAAGAAGATTTTTCTTTTGATAAAGAACTTGCCAGTCTAGCAAAAACATATTTTCCTCATTTGCAAACATTTATGGCTCATCATAAATTCACCGGTAAAATGGGACAATCACTTGCTGTGGTTGGTTCAGATGCAAAAGGTGTTCAGCATCTTTTTTTTATGGGACTTGGTAAGAAAAAAACCATTATAGATGTAGAAGATTATAGACGTTTAATCGGTTCAATGATAAGAATTGCTGAATCGCGTAAAATTGATTCGTTAGCGCTTGCATTACCTGATAAAAAAACAACAGGACATGATCTTGAATTTATAGCTCGAACAACAGTAACAACAGCGCTTTTAGCTGCCTACCGTTTTAATGATTTTATTACGGACAAAAATGCTAAAGGGTTTGATGTTAAAGAACTTGTGTTAGTTGCTGAAACAAAAGATAAAAAAATAGTTATGCAAGGTATTAAAGTTGGTGAAATTATTGGGCAAGCTACCAATAGAACACGTCACTGGGCAGATTTACCGGCAAATGTAATTACTCCTCCTGAACTTGCAAAACGAGCAAAAGCGCTCGCAAAAGAACACGGATTGGATATCACCATCTTTGACGAAGCAAAAATTGAAAAAATGGGAATGGGCGGTATTAAAGCTGTCGGCCTTGCTTCTATTCATGATTCACAATTAATTATTATGCAGTACAAAACAACTAAAAAAAATGCTCCGACATTAGCATTAGTTGGAAAAGGTATCACCTTTGATTCTGGCGGTCTTAATTTAAAGCCGACCGGTTATATTGAAACCATGAAAGAAGACATGACTGGTGCAGCAGGAGCTATTAATGCAATTGTTGCAATTTCACAGTTAAAGCCTGATGTGAATGTAATTGCTGTTGCAGCATGTGCCGAAAATATGATTAGCGGCGCTGCAAATCATCCTGGCGACATTATTACATTTTATAATGGTAAAACCGCTTTGGTAGGTAACACAGATGCAGAAGGGCGTTTAGTACTTGCTGATGCACTTGCTTATGCTTCAAAGGAATTTAATCCAACAGCAATGATTGATATTGCAACCTTAACTGGTGCAGTTTCTCACGCTATCGGGCCATTCTTTAATGGTGTTTTAACACAAGATGATGCATTGGCTGATCATGTTGAACAAGCTGGTGAAACTTCTGGCGATGCAACCTGGCGCTTGCCAATGATTGAACGGTACAAGAAAATGGTCGAAAATGATATTGCAGACCTTTGTAATGATGGCAAAACAAAATACAAAGCAGGCCCAACCAATGGGGCATGTTTCTTAAGCCACTTTGTTGGGCAAACTCCATGGGTTCATGTTGACATTGCAGCTGCAGCTTATGATGTTCCTGATACATCATATTACCGATCAGGTTCAACCGGGGCAGGAACTCGCTTGTTGATCGATTTTGTCATGAATTGGAAATAAACAATAAGTTTTTAATAGTTTTTAAGGCAATCATAAGCTTGCAAAAAGCTTTGTGGTTGCCTTTTTTGATGTATGTTTGTAAGCTGTACTTTATTATAATTTTTCTAAAATAAAGTTGCTTGTTCATGTTTAAAAAATTTTTTCTGATTTTGATTCTCAGTTGTACTGGTTTAAAAAGTTTTGAGCTTCCAGATGTTTGCGCACAAGAATTTGTAGCAGGGACATTATGTGGTCCGGCTGCAGTATGCGCTTTTTATGCTTTTATAGTCCATCCATTTTTAAATAATAACCAAAACCGCCCAAAGGTGAAAACTGTTGCAACATTAGGGGCAGCAAGCTTATATGGCATAGCAGCAGTGTTATTTTTAAAACAGAATCCTGAAATAACGAGAGATTTTCTTACAGGAGGCTTTCTTTCTGCTGCTTTTTTTGCTTACTGTGTAAATTATAAAATTACTGTGCTTGAAAAAGAGACTTCTCTAGATCATTTTTAATGAGTTTTATATTCTCGGGCTGCCATATTAAGAATAAGGCCAACCATTGCACATGAACAAATCAGCGCAGAGTTGCCATAACTAATAAATGGTAAACCTATTCCTTTAGTTGGAATAAGCCCTATAACTACAAAAATATTAATCAATGCTTGCAGTGTCAGTAAAATGACAAAGCCAAGTGTGGTAAAAGTATGGAAACTTTTTTTAAGTTGCCACGCAATACGTAGCCCAAAATATAAAAATAATACATAGAGTAAAATAATAATTGATGAGCCGACAAACCCGGTTTCTTCAGCTATGATTGAAAAGATAAAATCGGTATGTTGCATTGGTAGGTAAAAAAACTTTTGTTTTGAGTTGGCAATACCACTGCCAAACCAACTTCCAGAACCGATTGCAATCAGCGATTGAATAATCTGAAAACCAGAACCTTGTGGATCTTGCCACGGGTCTAAAAAAGTTAAAATCCGCTTGAGTCGATACGAATGTTTAAAAATTAAAAATACAATCACAGGGATTAAGGCAGCTCCTGTTAAGAGTAGGTGCTTGAGTGGAAATCCTGCAATAAATAACAGAATAAATGCAGTTAAAGCAAGAGTGACAGCCATTCCAAAATCAGGCTGTTTAAGTAATATTAAAGCAACCGTTGCAATAACAATTAAAAAGGGTAAATAGGAATGAGTAAACGTAAATTTCTGACCTTCTTTTTTTGCTAGAAATCGAGCAATATACATCACAAACATTAACTTTAAAAGCTCACTTGGCTGCAATGAAACAAAGCCCAAATTAAGCCAACGGCTTGAACCATGAATGGTTGTTCCGAGCCCTGGAATAAGGGTGCCTGCTGTTAAGGCAAAAGTGGCAAAAAATAAAGAGGGGGTTATGATCTCTAAAAAATCAAGTGAAATAAAGCGCATGATTAATAATGCAAAAAAACTGAGTCCAAGCCCAATGAGCTGACGTTGAATGTAATAGTTTGATGTGTCAAAGCGCTCAAGAGCGTAAATTGAACTTGAAGAATAAATGAACAAAAAACCAATTACAATTAATGTGAGTGTAACGCCTAAAAAACTTTGAACATCAGATTGGAGCTTATTTTTTTTTATAAACATAAAAGTATCCTTTGACTAAGGTTTTACCATACAGTTTTTAAGCTTACACTGTCAAATTGGCTTAAAAAAGAGCTCGCTTAGCTTGTTGGTAAATTTCCTGCTAGTCAATGTTTATGGTATAATTTGTATTGGTTATTAAAATAAATGTACTATAATCGTTGGGGATTCAATCGTGAAAAATGTAATTTTTGCTTCAGTTCTTTTTACTTCTTTTTTATCTCATGCTGCTGACAATGAGCCTGCTTTTAAACCTACTACTATCTCGGATTGTTTAAATATTACCGGAGCAACTACTCTTGCAGCAGTAAAATCTGCAGTAGGGTTTGGAGCTTTTGCAATTGGCCTGAAAAGTGTTTCAGAAATTTGTAAAGGAGAAATTGCAGGGGGTGTGTTACTTGGCGGAGTTACTTACGTTTTAGTTGGTATAGGTCAAAAATTAGCGGCTAGTCAAGAAGGGTGTACGGCTTACACATCTGCCCATTTAAGACCACTTTCGCAAGGGTTGCAAACCACAGTTGGATTATGTTCATTATTGGCTTCTGCTGCTTTTGCTGGATACGTTATTCGGGAATTTCAACAAGCTTAATAGATAAAGATTTATAGTATGAAAAAATTATTTTTATATTGTTTGCTTTCATTTTCTTTGATAAGTAATCAGATCCAATGTAACGATGTTGTCATTGTTTATACCAGTGACGACCCTGCAGTTGCTTTATATGTTGTTAGATTGATAGGTGCGATTTTTAGCGCTATAGGTCAAGTTTTATCTACAGCTGAAGTGAAAGTAGTCAATCCTATACAGACTGTCACAGAAGTTCATACTGATGTTACTGTTTCTGTGGGTCCACCTTTATTAGTCTGTTGTGCAGCGGTATTGATATGCTATAAATATCTGAGCGATAAAGCAGCAGCTAGCAAATCAGTTACACATTACAAAGATAATAATCGATCACATAGATACCATTATTCTTAATTTTTTCACGGAGTTTGGCATGAAAAATGCAATTTTAGTTTCAGTTTTCTCCTCTTTTTTGATGTGCAATGCATCACACGATATTGATTGTATTAAGGGCAGAAAACTTCAAGCTCAGCAAGTAGAAAAGAGTACGAATCAGTGTGAGCAGAATCAAATAAGAAGAGAGAAAGATGCTAAAGGAGAAGATTGTAACTTTGACGATATATCTTGCTTTTGGACATCTAGCGAGCCATTGATAGAGTTAATGCGAGAGCTGACTCTTCTTGCGATAGTGCTTCCTGTAGCGTATCTAATTACTTCTACATATGATTCTTCACCAACGCTGTAAAACTTTTTCCCCGTTCATGATAATTTTTAAATAAATCAAAACTTGAACCGGCTGGTGAAAATAGAACAATATCATTCGGTTTTATAATTTTTAAGCAGTAGTCAAATGCTTCTTCAAGCGTTGCATGGCTGCTACTTATTATTTTTGCCTTATTACAAAATTGATGTAATTGTTCAGCTTCTTTTCCAAAACAAATGACTGCTGTAACTTTTGACTGTAATTGTTTTACAAATGGAGCGCGATCAACTCCTTTGCTCAACCCGCCTAAAAAAAGAATTACGCTCTTGCCTTTGAAGGTATTAAGGGCGGTTAATGTGGAAGCAGGAATAGTTGCCTTTGAATCATTGTAAAAAGTTGCACCATTATAAGTGCCAATACATTCAATTCTATCGTTAAGACGTGGCAAATCGGCGCATAATGTAAGGATATTTTCAGTTGGCAGGTCAAGTGATTCAAGCGTTGCAAGAATTAGTTGCCAGTTTTCATGACACGTTATGTCGGATAATTGATGAGTTATGTCAACGTTCCAGTCTGGGCTTAGCCAATTTACTTTTTGTTGAGCGAGAAATGACCAAAAGGTATCCATTAAAGACATACTCATTATCGCTAAATTTTTTTCAGTTTGATGCGCTAATAACTGCCCCTTTGCTGTTACGTATTCTTCCATATCAAAATGATGATCAAGATGGTTAGGGTAGATATTAGTAATTAAGCTAATTGTTGGCGCAAATCTAGTGCTGTATTGTAGTTGAAAGCTAGACAGTTCAAGGACCAAGATATCGTACTCATTCTGAACGGCAAGAGCATCAAGCAGAGCAAAACCGATATTGCCACAAGCTAATGCCTTTTTACCCAGCTTATTGAGTAAATGGGTCAAAACATGGGTTGTGGTCGTTTTACCCACAGAGCCAGTAATGGCAATAGTTGGTTTTTGGATATAACGGGCAAAAATATCAAGTTCTGACAAAAATTTTTCTTGATAAAGGTCAAATGGCTTAAGGTTAATCCCCGGACTTGGGATAATAATGTCGTTCATTTCCAAAAATTGGGGTAATAAGCTCTGGTCAACAAAAGTGGCATTATGCCCTTTGATTAATTCTTTTTGAAATTCATCTAATTCAAGCTTATCCAGGACAGAAATGGTGCAGTTATATTGGCTTAAAAAGCTTAAAGCGCTTTTCCCAACCACCCCAAACCCCCAGATTCCTATCTTTTTATTTTCAAATATTGTTTCCATAAAATGGTATACCTTTTTTGTTGAGAAATTGCTTAGAAGGAGTATACTCGAAACGAGCATAGTAGTGAATTGCCAATAACTTCAATAGAGTAATAAAGGTACTAAAATGGCGCATAAAAACGAGCTTAATGAAGCTCAAAAAATAAGTTTTAAAAATACATTAAACTTACCTCAGACCGATTTTCCAATTAGGTCTAATGCTGCTGTTGAGGATCTTTTAATTATTGAACGTTGGAACCAAGAAAAATTATATGAAAAAGCTTTTGAAGTTAATAACGGCAATCAAAAATACATCTTGCATGACGGGCCACCGTATGCAAATGGAAACATTCATTTAGGAACGGCTTACAATAAAATTTTAAAAGATGTTATTGCAAAATCACATCGCATGGCAGGCTTTCATGTTCCAGTAACTCCTGGTTGGGATTGTCATGGGCTTCCTATTGAACTAAAAGTTACCACTGAATTTCCTGGACTTAATCCAAAAGAACTTAAAACAAAATGTAGAGAGTATGCGCAAAAATGGATTGAAGTGCAAAAAGAAGATTTTAAACGACTTGGCGTTGTGATGAATTGGAATCATCATTATATGACTATGTCAAAAAAATATGAATCTGATATTGTCCGTGCATTTGGTGTATTTATAGAACGCGGATACATTGAACGAAGCAATAAGACAGTTCCATGGTGTGGTTCATGTCAGACTGTTTTGGCAAACGCTGAAATTGAATATCATGAAAGAAAAGATCCTTCAATTTATATTGCATTTGCGCTTGATAAAACAACACAACAAAAAGCATTTGCAAACATTAATAAGCAGATTAATTTTTTAATCTGGACAACAACGCCGTGGACATTGCCACTGAATAAAATGGTGATTTTAAAAGCTAAAACAGTCTATGAAGTTTTAGAAATTAATGACCAGCTGTTATTAGTAGGTAAAGATCTTTCTGATAAAGTTTGCCAAAAATTATCGGTTCCTAAAAAAGTAGTAGCCCATTGTATGGCAGAAGACCTATTAGGCGGTAATGCACTCCATCCATTTATTGATGGCCAGCTTTCAAAGATTGTTGCTGGTGATTTTGTTTCAACAGAAGACGGAACAGCTTGTGTTCATGGTGCGCCTGGATGTGGTCAAGATGATTACGCTGTAGGATTGCAAAATAATATTGAAATTTTTTCTCCGATTTCATCTGATGGCAAGTATGAAGAAGGTATTTTGCCACAACTATTAGTTGGCCAAAAAGTAACGGATGTCCTAGGGACGATTATTACCTTATTGCAAGACAATAATCGATTGATCCTTAAAGAATCAATTAAGCACAGTTATCCGCATTGTTGGCGTTGTCGTAATGGTCTGATTTTTAGAGCAACTAAACAATGGTTCTGTGATTTGTCGCATAATGATTTGCGCCAAAAAGCGCTTGATGCAATAGAGACTATTGAATTTATTCCTGCAGCAACACGTAATCGACTTAAAGCATCAGTTTCAGGAAGACTTGAATGGTGTTTATCTCGTCAACGTGTTTGGGGTGTGCCAATTGTTGCAGCACTTTGCAAAGCTTGTAATGTTGCTTTTACTCATCCACAATTAATAGAAAAAGTAGCTCAAGGCATTGGCCAAGCTGGAATTGAGTATTGGGACAGTGTTGATTTGCAAACGCTTTTACCAAAAGATGCAGCATGTCAGTCTTGTCAATCAACTGAATTTGAAAAAGAAAAAGATATTTTAGACGTTTGGTTTGAATCAGGTGTCAGTCATTATTCTGTACTTAAAAATAATAAAGAACTCGCGTATCCGGCAGATATTTATCTTGAAGGAAGCGATCAGCACCGAGCATGGTTCCAATCTTCTTTGTTAACAAGTTTAGTGTTAGAAAATGCTCCATGTTTTAAAACGATTGCAACGCACGGGTATACGGTTGATGCAAAAGGCCATAAGATGTCAAAGTCTTTGGGCAATGTGACCGCACCTCAAGAAATTATAGAACAAATGGGAACAGATGGTTTACGTCTTTGGGCTACCAGTATTGATCTATCAAGTGACGCAGTTGTTTCAAAAATATTATTGGATAACGTTAAAGAAGTGCTGCGCAAAGTTCGTAATACGTGTAGATTTTTAGTTTCGAATTTATATGATTTTGATATTCAAAGAGACGCACTGCCAGTTGAAAAGCTTTTGCTGTTTGATCAGTATGCATTACAAGAGTTGGCATTATTTAATCAACAGGTAAAAAAAGCATATCGTAATAATGATTTAACAGCAGTTCAACATCTGTTTGCAGATTATTGTTCAGGCCAGTTAAGTTCTTTTTATCTTGATATTATTAAAGATCGTCTTTATACGCAAAAAGCTGATGGAAGAGATCGAAGATCGGCTCAAACAGTTTGTTGGTCTATTTTAGATGCATTAACTAAGTTAATGGCTCCTATTATGTCATTTACAGCCGAGCAACTTTCTGATTGTTATCAAAAAAACAAAACAACATCAATTCATCTTCAGCAATTTGCTGATGTACCGTTGGTTTGGCAAGGTTCTGAAAAAAAAGAAAAAGAGTGTATGTGGCAAGCGTTACAAAAGGTGCGAATTTCTGTGTTAAAATCACTTGAAACTTTGCGCCAGAATGGAATTATTAAACACTCACTGGAAGCAAAGGTTATACTTGCCATGAACAAAGCTCATGAACAAAACAAACCACTGCTTGATTTGCTTAACAGCGTTCAAGCTTCTGGACAAACACAAGAACAATTTTTAAAAGAATATTTTATTATTTCAGCATGCGAAATTATAGATACAGATATCGTTGATGATCAAGAACTAGAGCAGTTTACTGATTGTTTAGAAAGTGACTCTGTATTATTAGTAAAAGCAGGTCATGCCGATGGAATTAAATGTCCTCGTTGTTGGCAATGGGAAGTAACTGATCAAGAGCATGGTTTATGTTCTCGATGTCAGGCTACCATTACGGTTCAATAATTAGGCTTGATTCCCAGTTAATTTCTTTTCAATATCATCCATAAAAGATTTAAACTGTTTAAAATTACCATCAAGAGAAACTCTTCTGGTTTGGCTTGAATTTTTAATATGGTTATGAACTAATTTAAGGGTATTGTGCTTTTCAGATTGATAAAAATCTTGCAAAGGCTTTATTTTAATACGGTAGTCACTACTATTGTGAGCAATCTTTTCAAGTGAGTCATGCCATTTAGTTACAGCTTTTTTTAATTTTTTAAGTTCAAAATTAGTATCACTTAATGGTTTCTTAAGACATTCTGGTTCTTCGCAAATGATAGAGTTATTGGCAAAATAATTAACAATTGCTTCTTTGTGCGGGGTTAGTGATGCTTCTACTTTGTCAAATTGCGTTTTAACATTCCTTTCTAGATCAGCTAGAGTTGGTTTTATTTTTTGACTAGTATTTGATTTTTTCTCATGATTTTTAACAAGTTGGAATGGTTTATCTTGTTTAGACGGTTTTTGTTGTTTTTCTTGTTTTTGAGAAAAATTTGGCATTTTTAAAGGTTGGGTGCTGTTACTAATATTAAAAGGAGATTGGACCGTATTTTCAGCCATAGTACGTGATGGCATGAAGGTAGATTTTCCAGTATTAGTTACAGGGATTTTCTTAGTTGCTTCATGTGCAGCTCGTTCTTGTATCTCTAATTCCTTTTTAATTTTTAGAGCTTCTGGATCATATTTTTTAATCAATTTTTCAAACTCTTTAAGACTATTTTGCTCGGAAAATGTTTTTTCTAGCAGTGTAATAATCTTATTTAATGTTGTTTCAGCAACCTTCATTGCTTTAGTATAGGGAGTAATTTTCATGGTGTGTTTATTTGGTACATCAAAATTTTGAGCAAGTTCTTCAAGCTCTTTTTCAAGCTTTATTAGATGCTTATATAATGTTTCAAATTCTTTATCTGCCAAATATTGAGTAATTTTAGTATCAGTTGCTACATTAAGATAATACAAAAAAGTATTAGTTGATTCATTAAGCTTGCTGAATGAATCAGTCAGTAGGGGATCAGTAGCCACTTTCTTTTTAATTTCGTTAATGATTTTTATTAAATTGCTAAGAATGTTTTTAGTAGCTTTTTGTGTTGACTGCTCTACCTTTTTAATTGGTTTTGGTAACTCAGTTTTTTTAATTGGCTGAGTGGGTTGCATCGGCTCAAAGGGTGGTATGTTTCCAGGGACTTCATTTGGATCAGCTGGATAAAAGAGTGGAACCCCTTCTTTTTCTGCGGTTGCAATAATTTCTTCACCAAGTTTAGCCAGTTCTTTTAATTCATCTTCGCTTAAGGTTGCCAAAAAATCATTAATTTCTTTCATTTCAGCTTCTGAAGGCATTTTCATTAATCCGCCTTGTTGCACCGCACCTTGCCCACCTAAGCCAGGAATAGAAGGCATGCCACCATAAATTGGACTAATAAATAAAAATACTGTTACAAGGTATAATAAAGAATTCACGTTTAAATCCTCTTTCTGAAATTTTTAAGTAATACTCTTTCATGATAGCAAAAGGCTTTAAAAAATGAAAAGATACTACTTTTTAAGAATTCTTGTTTTTGATTGAAAACTTTCAGTAAATTTCACAGAGCAAGGTATCTACTTTTTATTTCCATAAGGAGATTTATTGTGATAATCCTTTTAAATTTTTGCTCGAAATGTGGTTTAATTTGTCTATGCGATTGTGATTGCGGATGCAAGAAATAAGTATTTTGCGTCTTGAAAAAAGTATAAGGAGATCTGTAAGTCTCCTTGTTTTTTTTTCAGCGCTCGTTTTTGCCAGTTCTTTTTATGGATTTTTATATGGATTATTTCTTTTTTTAATACCGCTTTATTGGCTTTTTTTAGAAAAGAAGCTTTCTTTTTTTTATGGTTTTATCTGGGGGCTGACTTTTTTTGCCTTCCATTCATTCGATTTTTTTTATGTTGTTTTTGAGCAAGGTTATGGTTATTTTCGTTTATTGTATCCCACTTTATTTGTAGTCTATTGTGCTTTATACCCGGGATTTTGGTTTTTAATCCTTAAAGAGCTACAAAAAAGGCATCAAAACTATCAACAATTTATTTGGATAGCAGGAACTTTTTTATATTTTTTATGGATTGATAAAGGACTCCTGTTCCCTTTTGGTAGGATTGAAGGGCTTCCTTTATGCTTTGTCTTATTACCGCTTTTTTATAAACCAGTATTAGCACAGTTAATAGGTATGCTTGGCAAATGGCCCGTTGTTTTAGCGCTTATTATCATAAGTGCTGTCGCAATAGAAGGGTATAGTAAAAAAATATGGCAATTAGTTGGCATTTGTTTATTGTTATTATTTTTGTTTTCACTCATCAGCAATAAATCAGAACAGTTGCCAGCTTGGTTTGACAAGGTAATTAGCGTTACCTTTAAAGCAACAGCAACGATGCAAGAACGATTAAACATTATGACTCAGAAGTTATCACAAGAACAAGATAAACTCTTAATTTTCCCTGAATCCTGCGTGCCTTTTTGTAACGATACAGAACATTATGGAGCTTCCTTATTACAACAGCATCTATTGCAAGGTTCACTGTGTATTTTTGGCACGCATACAAAAAAAGCAGAAAAACTTTACAACAGCTTCATTTTTTGTAATCCAAGTCGCATAATAATAAGTTATGAAAAGACTCATCTCATTCCATTTTTTGAATACAACCCGTTTTATTTTTTTCAATGTGGATTTTATTTTGACTTTTTTCTTCATAAAAAGAAGCCGTTTACATTTTCTAAAACTTCCCCTATCCCGGTAAAACATAATCAAATAGGTCCTTTTTTGCCTGTTATTTGTTCAGAACTATTTTGGGACAAGCAAAGAAGAAAGTATCCAAGAATTCCACTCATTTGTATAGCCAATGATTCCTATTTTACAGGTTTTGGTTATTTGCAATTCATGCTTTTAGCTGCTCAGCTTGTTGCTCTTTCAGAGCAAAGACCAATAATTTATTGTAGTTGGTCAGGAGCTTATTTTATTAATAGCCAGGCTTATTTAAAAAAAATCTAGAAAATTTCTGTATCAAACTCTTGTTTTTTTTCTTTTCAAATAGTAAAATTATATTAAATGAGGCAGGGGAAATGGAGGTTTCCTTTTAATCAAAAAGGATGAATTATGGAGAGTCTTTTTATTGCGTTCAATAATCTTTACCATTACTTTTTTGGAGTTCCTTTGTGGTCTTTATTAAAAGTAGAAAAGAAAGCAGAAGATAAACAATCTTTGTCTTGTTATGCCAATCGTACATTATTTAAAAAATACTGGCGATAAACTTTAATTATTTTTGATACCCTAACCCAACGAAATTTTTTTCGTTGGGTTTTTTGTTACTGCATAATTTTTAAAGTTTTTTATTTTGCAGTATACTAAATAAATCATTTTTGATTCATTATTACGATAAAAACAAAGAAGGACTTTTTATGAAAGTTTACTTACTTAAAACTATTAAAGGTATCGGTGTTGCCGGGGAAATTATTAAAGTTAAAGAAGGGTATGCTGATAACTTTTTAATCCCTAATAAAATGGCTGTTAAAATTACCGCAGCTAATGAACTTTTCTACCAAGAACGTTCAAAAAAAAGTGAAAACAATAAAGAAGTTATTGCTTCAAAAACATCAAGTCTTGCTGAAAAGATTAAAACCATCAAATTAACGATAAAACGTAAAATGCATGATGATGGCAAGTTGTACGCTTCAATCAGTGCAAGCGAAATAGCAGATCTTTTTACACAAGAAGGCTTGAGTGTTGCAAAAAGCCAAATTAAAATAGATAAAGTAATTAAAGAAAAAGGAACTTTTGATATTACGGTTAAACTTACTTCTCAACTTCAGCCAAAGGTCCAACTGAAAGTAATTTCAGAAAAAGGTGACGCTGCCTAATCTTTAAAGGCTTTTTATGTACATTGATAAAAGTAGGTTTCAAAAAAGTCAGAATTCTGCTGAAAAAATTTTAGGTAAAAAACTACCATCAAGTAGTGAGGCTGAAAAAGCTGTTTTGGGAGCTCTTTTATTAAATGATGAAGGCCTTTCACAAATTACTGAAATTTTAGAAGCAAAAGATTTTTATCTTCCTGCGCACACATTGATTTATGATGCTATTGTTACAATTGCCAATAGAATGGAACGACTAGATGTTGTTACCTTGCAAAATGAACTTGAGAAAAAAGGAGTTTTGGAGCAAATTGGCGGCATCATGTATTTGCTTTCTTTACAAGAAGATATACCTTCTTTAGGGCTTTTGCAGCAGCATGCAAAAATTATTAAAGAAAAATCGATTTTAAGGTCTTTAATTAATTCAGCGACAGAAATTATAGGTGGTTGTTACAACCAGGATGATGATGATATCAAATCTATTTTAGATGCTGCAGAAAAAGCAATTTTTCAGATATCAAATCAACGCACCGATCAGAATTTTGTTCAAATTAATATCTGGCTTAAAAAGACCTTTCAACATTTGTCAGATATCAAAAGTAATGCTGGTGGATTAACAGGGGTCTCATCTGGTTTTGATAAATTAGATAAAATGACGTCAGGGTTTCAGCCAGGCGATTTAATTATTCTAGCAGCAAGGCCTTCAATGGGTAAAACCGCGCTTTCTTTAAACATTGCAGCCCATGCGGCTGCACAAGGTGTTACTGTTGGCGTGTTTTCACTTGAAATGTCAGCCGAGCAGTTAACTTTGCGACTTTTATCAACAGAATCGGCCATAGCACATCATAATATTAGAAACGCAACCATTACTTCAGATGAGTGGGTTGAATTGACCAATGTTGCTGCCCGAATTGCTCAAATGAAGCTTTTTATCGATGACACAGCAGGGCTTGATATCATGGCATTACGAGCAAAAGCTCGGCAGTTAAAAAAACAAGCAGATGTTAAATTTTTAGTGATCGATTATTTGCAGCTGCTTCATAGTGGTAAACGGCATGAAAATAGGCATCAAGAAGTTTCAGAAATTTCACGGTCATTAAAAGCTTTGGCTAAAGAATTGCAGCTTCCTATTATTGCGCTTTCGCAGCTTTCGCGTGCTGTTGACAGCCGAATGGACAAACGCCCAATGCTTTCTGATTTGCGTGAATCGGGTGCCATTGAGCAAGATGCTGACGTGATTATGTTTTTGTATCGAGACGTGGTATATAATCCTGATACAGAACAACCAGCGCGAGCAGAATTAATTATTGGAAAACAACGTAATGGTCCAACTGGTATGGTTCCTTTAACATTCTTAAAAGAACTGACTAAGTTTGAAGATGTGCACGAAAATTATTAAAAATGATTTTTAAAAAAGTAGTAAAAAGTAGTATGAGGCTTTTATGGTTATGTTGGGTATTGATCCAGGATTTGCTTTTGCAGGGTTTGGAATTTTAAAAAAAGAACAGAATAAAGCTTTTTTATTAGATCATGGCTATTTACGATTACCGCCTTCTAAAAGTTTAGTAGAACGAACAGGCCTATTTTATGAGTTTTTTAATCAAAAAATTCAAGTACATCAGGTTGACCATCTTTCTCTTGAAACCCCTTTTTTAGGTAAAAATGCTCAAAACTTTTTAAAGTTGGGCTATTTACGCGGTATTTTATATTTACTTGCTAGCCAACATAAACTTGAACTGCATGAATTTGCTCCGCGACAAGTTAAGTTAGCATTAACAGGCTTTGGTGGTGCAAGCAAAGAACAAGTTGCCCATGTTATTATGCGGCTATTCCCTAATCTTACCGCTCCTGAAAAATCAGACGTTACCGATGCTTTAGCCGTAACGCTCTGTGGCGTTTGGCAGCATAACAACATAATGAGCAAACTACGCATTTAATGCCCCGAAAATTCTTGCATTAGTCCTTATTCTTTTCTTAATCTTTATGAAGATAAAAAGATTGTCATTAAAAAAAGGAAATTGTTATGAAATATTTTGTTTATAGTTTGATCGCGCTTTTACAGATCGGTTTTTTGTGCAATGCTGCTCAAGTAGGATTTTATAAAGTAGGTTATGTTGTCAATATTCCTAATAATTCTTCGTCTTACTATTCAGTAGCTCTACAACCAGATGGCAAAATTGTTGCAGTGGGAGGAACTGATGATAATAATGGACTGATAGCAAGATTTAATCCTGATGGAAAACTAGATGAAAGCTTTAATGCTGCAGGAACACCTGGTTATATTGACAATCTTCCTGATGATTCTTCTATTTACCGTTCAGTAACTTTAGATTCACAAGGTAGAATTATTTTAGTAGGTCAAACAGATTTAAATAATAATGATAGTAATGGCATCATAGTACGCTTAAAGTCGGATGGGACTCTTGATGATACTTTTAATAACACTGGATTTATTAATACAGAAGAAGACTACTTTTCGTTTTCTTACTATTCAGTAGCAGTCGATAGGCAAGATAAAATAATTGTAGTAGGGGTAGCAGAGCTAATGAATGAGGGTTATAATGGGTTCATAGCACGATTTAACACTGACGGATCTCTTGATACTACTACATTTAATACTGGTTCAGTGAATGGTGGTCCTGGTTATATTAATGCAGATGGAGTTATAAATTCTTTTGGCTATTATGCAGTCGCTATAAACTCCCAAGGTAGCATTATTGTAGTGGGAGAAACGGATTTGGATCTCGTAGGTAATAATAGTAACGGTATCATAGCGAGATTTAGTAGTAGTGGCATACTTGATACTACTACATTTAATACTGGTTCAGTGAATGGTGGTCCTGGTTATATTAATATAAGAGGAGCTACGAATTCTAGAGCCTACTTCGCAGTTGCCATAAATGCTCAAGAGAAAATTATTGCAGCGGGAATAACGAATGATACTAATGGTGTGATAGTGAGATTTAATCCTGATGGTTCTCTTGATCAAACATTTAATAATGGTGCTGGTTTTATTACCAATGTACCTAATAATTCTTCTATTTACCGTTCAGTAGCTCTACAATCAGATGGCAAAATTGTTGCAGTGGGAGAAACGGATGATACTAATGGACTGATAGCAAGATTTAATCCTGATGGTTCTCTTGATCAAACATTTAATAATGGTGCTGGTTTTATTACCAATGTTCCTAATACTTCTGAGCAATACTATTCAGTAGCTCTACAACCAGATGGCAAAATTGTTGCAGTGGGAGGCGCAGAGTTAAATGGTGGTGTTGATGGACTGATAGCTCGATTTCTTTCAAAGGGTGTTCTTGATGCCGAAAGTAACTGGAACCTACAAAATTTTAGAGAAAGTAACAATATCAATAATGTATCGATTGCGCTTTTGGGGTAAAGGTTTGCAGACTATTATGTCGTAAATAATCATTATTATGTTAAAACTTTAGTTGAGCTTGAAAAACTTAAAATGTTGCGTGCCCAGCTCATCGATTTCGATATGCGGATTAAGATCGTTGCGCATCTGTTTTATAAGGGTGCCACCGCAAAATAAAGATTGGTTAATTGCCCGAGGGGTAAAATAACTTTGACCAAAAAATTGGCAATCGGTTTTTTGTTTTTTTTCTTTAGTTAAACAAGCATAAGAAAATACGTTTAAAACATCTTTTGCTGCTGCATAATCTACAAAATAAAGCATAGCTGACTTTTGATCATAATACGGTAAAAGTGGTAGAATTGATTCATAAAGTCTATTCTTGCCTCGCTGTGCTACAATTAAATAAAGCGGAATCGTAAAGTTAAATAAACAGTTTGTTTTCCACTGGGTGTCTTCTTTAATAAGATGCCAATAATTAAAAGCAATAGTGTTTTCATCCCTATTAATTGTTTCAGGATGTTCTAAAAAAAAACCTTCGGTAAGGCTTATCATTTTTAAAAAAGAAATTATTTTATCTGTAGTAAAAAGAACTTGAGCAGTTTCTAAATTAAGATACTGGTGGTATAAACAGTTTTTCTTTTCATACTCTTCATAGGCTTGATTTGAAAAATTATCAAGCTCTTTTAAAGAACAGGCAGCTTGTTTAAGTTCTTCTGATGGATATTTTGCTTGAATAATTGAATACTGGTTATCACTATTTTTTTCAATAAAAAATAAAGTCTCATCAATTTTTTGAGGACAATAATAATCTTTTTTATTGCTCACAGTTAATCTGAAGATATCACCCTCTATGGTTGCATGAAACAAATTACTATGTTGCCGTTCTTTTGCTGCAAAATAAAAGGTTTCATTATCAATCCAATGTAAAGTGGTCAAATCATACGGTCCATAAAGTGGGACTGACTTAGGAAAACGTTTATCATTATATTTAATTCTGATGTGATCGTTATCAATAAAACTAAATCCATTTTTATCAGGCAGCACGGTAAGACTTGCAGGATTAAACGATGAAAGCAATGCTTTTACGGTACTTTCGTCTTGAGGGTCCCAAAGCCACACTTCAAGCTCATTCTTTTTTTGACGTAAAACACAGAGTTTTTCTTTCTGATTATGCACAATTACTTCGACAGGATATAAAAACTCGTCAAAAGCATATACGTATGAAAAAGTAAAACAAAGGTACAATAAATAACGTTTCATGAGTGTACTTTTTCCTTTTTACTGATTTGTTGTTTCCAATATTTTTCGTACCATTGCATATTATTCAAAAATTTTGCAAATTCCCATTGACCAAGGTAGTTTTTGACCATTCTATGGGATTTTTTTAATGCATTATCAGATGATAACACATTTTGAATCTTAGTTTGGACAACAGGAGGATATTGACTAAAAAGGTTATCTAATTTTTTCATATTTTCTTTCATGGACTTTACTAATGAACTACTCAGTTGTACAGGTTTATTAGTAGACTGATTTGTGATAAAAAGTAAACAATTGGCTACAAATGTTATAGCTTCAGTCAGATCTGCAAAGATTACATCTGTAAGGTCCGCGCTCTTTCTTTCAGTAGCCATTGTTTGTAATAAACTGTTAATGGTACTTACTAATTGATCAAATTGATTAAAAAAAATTGATTCAGTTTTAAGAGATAGTTTTTTAAAAGTACGCAATACATGCAATATAAATAAAGCAGTTCTAAAATCAAGCGCGCCAAATACTGATTTCATTTTCCAATCATGATTATCAGCGAAAAATATTCCTGAACTATAACAAACTTTTAAAAGTTGTTCCCGTGTAAAGTCTTGATCATCAGGAAACTCTGCAAGCATTAAAGCAACAAAGCCAGAAATGATAGGCGCTGCCATTGAAGTGCCCTGCATATAACTATTTTTTTGATAATCAGAGCAGACAATATTATAACCAGGTGCTAAAAACTTAGGCCCTATACAAAAACCTTGATCAAGTTCATATTGTGAAAATAATGGTACAGGGTAGGTATTGCAAGTATGATTATACGCAAATGCTCCTACATCAAAAGCTACGCTTTCAAATCGAGCAGGGTAACCTTGCCCATAAAGTCCAGTATGTCCGTCATTGCCAGAGCTTGCTACACAATAGGGAATCAGGTCGATCAGCGTTTGTAAAGTAGCAGCATATGAAGAAGCTTGGTCTATAAAATCTGAAATTTTATAACTTATATTAATGATTAATGGTCTGTGCTCAAGTGTTGCATTCAGTGCTTGAATAATTGTACTACGTGTGGAATGCCCTTCTTGATCAAAAGCTTTAATCATAATAACAGAAGCCTCTGGAGCGATTCCAGAAACTTTTGAAGCTGCAACTCCAGCAACGTGTAATCCATGAGTAAGTTCAGTTGTTGTTTTTAAAGGATCGATAATGGTAATTGGTAACAATTCTTTTAAAAATTTTTTCTCATGCTTAGATCCAGCAGATAATTTAATAAGATGAAACTGTTCTAACTGCTTTTTCAAAGCTTCTTGTGTTTGCTGATCTATCTGACAAGAGTGCTGATTTAAATA
This sequence comes from candidate division TM6 bacterium GW2011_GWF2_32_72, assembly GCA_945882015.1. Taxonomy (GTDB): domain Bacteria; phylum Babelota; class Babeliae; order Babelales; family CAIQNR01; genus CAMCVM01. The sequence goes on along the minus strand of CAMCVM010000005.1, from coordinate 23,928 downwards.
GCTTGTTAATCGGCTGATGCTTTTGTTTTCAAGATAGTCATAGATTGATTTAATACAAACAGCTTCTAACTGATTAACATCAATGGTATGGAAAGATTTATGATTTTTTAATAAAGTTTTTACAAAGGTTATAAATTTCAAATAAGGATTGTTATTAATAAAATTATAATTTTTATCAGTTTTATAAGTATGTAATAAATCATTACCGCTTCCTGCCCAAACATTTTCAGGTAAAGCAAATCCCGTATCTATAAAAGCAATAGTAGCCCCCCTGCCTTTTTTAGGAGCTAATTGCCATAGAGAAAATTGATGCGGTAAATAAAAAGAAGCTTTATCTTTATTGTTTAATTCATACAAGCCTGTTGTTTTAACGGTATGATGCCATAATAATTGTTGTCCTGACGGTTCAAAGGTGGGTAAATCATGATTATCATATGGTATAAAATTAACAAAAGGCCCTGCTTGTTTGCTTACTGTTTTAAAAATTCTAAAAAATTCTTGGGCATCGATTGATTCTGGAACGTTTAATATAAAGCGTTCTTGGTCAAAAGATATTTTCTTTGCATAACGATGCGTATCAAGTAATTTCTTATCTTTCATGATTACATAAGTTTTTTCAAAAGCATGTAAAAGAAGGTGAGTAAAAAGTTCAGGTTTATTTTTATCGGTCATTGCTTCTGAAAAGATTACTCTGTAAGACTGGTCCGCCAAAAGTGATGGTACATACAGCTGAGCACTTAAGAGACACCCTGCAAGAAAAGCTTTCATAACTACTCATTTACATAAAAGAGTTTTTTAATGTTATTCAGCATAACTGAGCAAAATTGCTCTGTAAAAAAATTCCACCGCACTGACCGAAATCAATGCGATGGAAAAAAGGAGAGTAGTAATGAAGCCTAAGTAAAAAGTCAAAACTGTTTAAGCTATTTTGACTTGAGTAAAACGGATCATTAAAAATTGATCAAGAGTCATTATTTTTAATTTTTAAATGTTCCTATTTCTAGCTTGTTTTTCGCTGAGAAATTACTACCATAGTATACTTTTATTATTTACTTGTCAACTTGGGTAATGAGCTTAAAATACGATTACAAGCCGCTTTTATTGCTTGAAACAGCGATTTTAACCGCTCCGTAGCTTTTTAAGAGTATTGAATCTATCCCATCAATAATTGGCGTTGTAAAAATAAGCTGGGTTTTTAGAGTCATACAAACAGAAATTATTTTTTTTAAGCTTACTTCATCAAAATCGGTCATAAAGTCATCAATTAAAAAACAGGTACTGCCCTGCTTTTCCAAAAGAAGTTTAACCTGGGCTATTTTAATCAGCAGAACAATTAGTTTTTGCTGACCTCGAGATGAAAAAAGACGAGCAGGCTTATTTTGAAAAGTAATCGAAAAGTCATCAAGATGCGCTCCAAATAAAGATCTTTTAAATCTTCGCTCTTCACCTTGTATACTCATTTGCCAATTCTGATAAAAAAGTTCCCATTCATGGCTATTGTCTGTTTTTTTTGGTTGGTACGTAAATTGCAATTGATAAGCTCCATCCCATTGTTCAAGCAAAGACTTATCACAAATGGTTTGTAACTGTTCAATAAAAGTTTTACGATACTCTTGAATAATAATTGTTTGCTGCCAAAGCTTTTTAGTCCATATTTCTAGTTCATCCTGATTTGGATGTATTTGATGCAATAAAGCATTACGGTTATCAAGTATTATTTTAAAACTTTTGAATATTGATAATAATTTTGGATTAAATAATAACAAAGCATGATCAAGAAAATCCCTGCGTTTATCAGGACTATTTTTGACAATACATAAATCATCTTCTGTAACGCTGACAATCCGATAATGTTCACGTAATTGTTCATAAGAGCTAATTACTTGTTGATCTACCTTAATATGCCGTTTATTATTACTGTACCCTATCTTTATTTCTTGGTTGTTAAATAACGCTTTAATAAAAAAACCAGTCTGCCCAAATTGTACTAAATCTTTAGGTGAGCTTGTTCTGAAAGAACGTAAATAGCAAATATAATGTAAGGCTTCAAATAAAGAAGTTTTACCTGAACCATTAATGCCTTCAAGCAAAATTAATGGGCCATCAAAATCAAACGTTGCTTGATCAAAACAACGAAATCTTTTAAGTTCAAGCTTTTGAAGACAAGGTTCCATTATGATTGTAAATTAGTAGGCGAAACAGGCATAACAAGGTAAGTTAAATGATATTTATCTTTTTCTGTTGTTTCAAAAATTATTGGTCTTGAAGAATCTTGCAGATAAAACGTAACTTCATTATCTGAAAAAGCATTCAATCCACTCAACAAATACGGTGCATAAAATCTCACATCAAGACTAGCGCCTGTAAATCCACTCAGTGATAACTTTTCTTCGAGCTTACCAACTTCTTTATTGTGCATTGCAACATCAACGCTATCTTGCTTAAAACCAAAAGTCGTTGCAATAAATTGTCCTGATAATAAACAAGAAGAACGACGTAAGGTCTTTACTAAATGAGAACGATCAATAGTTGCAGGAACAAAGCCTTTTTTATCCAAAATTGCTTTGTATTCAGGAAACGGATTAACCAGTAACTTTGAAAAGAAGTTAAAAGTATCACCTGAAAAAACTATTTGACTTGAACAAGTTCCTAAAAATACTTCTTGTTGTCCTGCGCTTTCTAAGATTTTTTTTAACTCAAGTACGGCTCTACGAGGCAACAACCAGTTTTGTGGTTTATCAAGCTGATAACGATTAGTTTGAATTTGCGCTAAACAATGACCATCAGTTGTTGTCATTGAAAGATGATCTTGAGTGATTTCAAGAAATAACCCATTGAGTGCAGGATTAGCATTATTTTGAGGAATTAAAAATCCTACTTTATCAAGCAAGGTTAATAAAAAAGGAGCATCAAGTTGCATTAAATTTTCAATTCTTTCTGGAAACGGTGGAAACTCTTGTGGATCTTTAATATTTAAAGAAAGTTTTACCGGCCCAGAAGCTAAAGAAAGTTGTGTCTTAGTCAGTGTAAAAGTAATTACATCATCAAGTTCTTTTACAATATCAAAAAGACGTTTCCCATTGACTAAAAACGTACAGTTTTCTGTAAATGAACTTTCTTTGACAAGGTAACTTGATTGTAAACTTATTTCTAAATCGGTACTTTTTAAAATGAGTTCTTTTGGTCCTACATTAAAAAGAATAGACGTTGTAGCATCAAGGGTAGTTCTTTTTGAACAGATCGGCTGCATTGAAGAAAGAATAGAAAGAAGTGGTTTTTGTTCTACAACAAACTTTTCTGCCATAATAAAACCTTTACTACACAATTGATTGAAATAATTACTCTTTTATAATAACTTACTCTAAGGTTTTTAGCAAAAGTTCAGGCAACTTATTTTTAGAAAGAAAACGTGATGAAAAAAAAGATTTTTTTGATAGGTTTATTCACTCTCTTTTCTTTAACAGCAAGTGAAGAACCAAGAGGAAAAAGAACTGCTGCTCAAGCAGGACTACCTGATGAGCAGTTACCGCCTAAAAAAAGGCGTAATCGTAACGATACTGTTATCATCGACCGACAGGAACCCCCAACAAATTTTGCTATTGCTTTACCGCAAGATCTTCCATTAGCTGCTGCTCAAGCTGCTCAACATGTCACAAGTCAAGAGCTTCCACTGCCTAATCAACCTTATCACTGTCCACAATGTAAAGGTAAATTTGAAGTTTCAAAAGAAGAGCATGAAGAAAAATGTATCGTACTTAAAACTACAATTGCTTGTCCTAATAAACCTTGCAAGAGGACATTCATAAGACAAGGTGATGTAATTGCTCACTCTCGGCATTGTCTATATAAAAAATAAGTTGCTGTTCAATATAATTTTCTAAAGTTTCATCAATTCGGCATTGTCTACATAAAAAATAAGTTGCTGTTCAATATAATTTTCTAAAGTTTCATCAATAGGGAAAAGTCTTCTTAAGTTCAATTTTTTAAGGAGGTTATTAAGTTTTTTATACTCAAGTAAAATTTTAAATTCTTCTTTGGTAATTTTTGGCTTTATAAGAGTCTTTTTTCTGTAAAGCATCGATTTAATAGTTTCTAATGAATCTGAATTTTCTGCTTTTGTTTCATTACACCATTGAACTATGCCATAGATCTTTTTGATTATGCTATAACTTCGGTAAATACAATACAAGACTGTACAATAAGAAAGAAGGCTTGTTCCAAAAGCAAATTTCAAGCCATAATAGCCAACATTTGCTAAGCTAAAAAAACAAGAAGTTGCCTCTTTTTGTGGAAAGGTAGTCAATTGTTGCCACCATGAAGGTTCAGGAATCAGTTCCATCTTAAAAGGAGCGTTGGGAATAACCATAATATGTAATGTATGGCCAGGGTAACGAGTTGCAGCTTCTTGTAGAAATTGTAGGTTCTCAGGGCAAAGGTTACAAAGATGTATTTCTAAAATATCGTGGCACCAGGTTGTTGTAAAAAAGCAGAACAAGAAAAATTTAAGACCGTGGATGTTTGTCATCATAAATTTTACGTAAATGACTGGTTTCGATATGGGTATAAATTTGGACCGTTGCAAGTTGTTCATGACCTAAAAGCATTTGTAATGAACGCAAATTTGCACCCTTTTTTAATAAATGCGTTGCTAAAGAATGGCGTAATTGATGAGGCGAGAGCTCCTTTTTAATCCCTGCTTTGATAGTCAAATCTTTCAAATACATAAAAAAAGATTGCCGAGTAAGTGCTTGTAATTTTTTACCATAATAACTCGGGAATAAATAATCAGTAGCTGTTATGCTGTCTTTATTAATTAATAAGGGGTAAACCTGATTTAGGTAGTTACCAAGAAGTGTGAGCATATGCTGTGGAACAGGCACCATTCTTTCTTTGCCCCCTTTTCCTGAAATGACAATAAAGCCACTGGAAAAATCAAGCTGCGTTACTTTTAAATGGGTTAATTCACTAATTCGCATTCCTGTTACATAGAGTAAATAAAGCATTACTTTATTACGAAAACCAATAGCGGTAATTTCAGAATCAGCAGCTTTAAGTAATAGTTCAATTTCTTTCTCTGAAAGGTACTGAGGCAATTTACTTTCAAGCTTAGGACTTATTAACTGTTCAGCTGGATTGCTGATATCAAAATATTGATTCAGGTATAAAAAGAAAGTCTTAAAGCACGATATTTTACGAGCCATGCTTTTTGCTTTTAAACCATCTTCTTTGAGTATTTTTAAAAAATCTTTAAGGTCTTGCAAAGTTGTTTTATCAAAAGTAACAAGCCGTTCATGTAAAAAATGAGCAAGTTGTTCAAGATCCCGCTGATAAGCCTCAAACGTATTGTGTGCAACGCGACGTTCGGTTAAAAGATAATTTTCAAATTTTTCAAGCAGTGCTTTATTGTCCATTATTACTCTTTTTTAATATAGCTTTTGTAAGTATAGCTCAAAAAAAGAGTACCTTAATTTATAGAATCAAACAAGCTTATTGAAGGTAACCGAATAAAACTTTAGGGGCTGGAAATTGTCCTTGTTCTCTAAGAAGTGCCAAGCGCGCGTCTTGTTCTTCCCGCTTTTCCCTTTTGGCCTTTCTATATTTAGGCGTTTGACTAGGAGGATTTACACCTATCCAAGGATTATTATTTTCGCCAGCCGCGGCAACATTATGCTCTGGCCCTGGCAAAGCTTCTTTAAGTGCAGAAAGATTCAGTAGATCTCTAGAAACAGGACTTACAGGGTGGATTTGTCTTTGTTCAGCTGTTCTAGATTTCATTTTTTGTGCGGAAGAAAAAGGAAGTGTATAAAGACCATTTTTCTTTCTTACTTCATTTCCATCAAAACTTTTTCTTTCGCGGCCTTTGCCTAAAAAGCTTGTACAAAATGTATTACTAAAAGAACTTAGTATAAAAACAAACAAAAAAAATAACTTATTCATATAGTTATGACCTCTTATTATTAGTTAGACTTTACGTTGCTAGATGCTTGCGATTGCATACTCTTTAAACACTCTCTGATCATGATAAGCACAATGCAAGCTGCTCTCTGAGTTGATTTGCCATGTAAGTTAAGCCCAACTTCTTGACAAATAGCTACTGGCTGGGCCAAAGAAGCAACAACGCCTTTGGATCGACCTTGTAAAGAAGCAAAAGAACTGATTACTAAAAAACTGATAATCATTGCATAGTTCATAAATTACCCCTAAAAAGTATATTTATTAGTATAGTTAAATTAATGAATAAAAGCAATAGGAAGCTTTATTCGTCAAAATTTTTACTAATAAGAACGAGCAATAAAACAATCAGATTGACTTGGTTTTTGACAATTAAAGCAATTTTTATGAGTTAACTGCTCTAATAATAAGCAGCGAATAGAAAGTGTGTATTGTTTTAACACCCCTTCGCATTCACGTGACCCACAAAAACCGGTTTTGATAACATTGGTTTCAGCGACTGCTTTAATTGCTTCTAACGTATCTTTATCGATTATTAAGCTTTCAGTCTTTTGCTTTGCTTTATCAAACATCGCTTTCTGTAGATTTTCCAGCTGCGTTGGGATAAGCCCAACAACCGATCCTAAAGCAACAGTAGCTTTTGAGCCTAATCTGTCAGCTATAACCACTTCATTATTTTTCAGATCACGGGGTCCAATTTCGATACGAATTGGCACACCGCGTAGCTCCCAGTGAAAGAATTTATTTCCTGGGGTCTTTTGTTGGTCATCATCAATTTTTATACGAGTAGTTTTTTCTAATTCTTTTTTAAGAGTCTCAGCTGTGTTTAAAACAAGTGTCCGTTCTTCTTCAGTCTTATAAATTGGAATAATTATCACTTGAATCGGAGCAACGGCAGGAGGAATGACTAATCCTTTTTGATCTCCATGAGTCATAACAAGAGCACCAACTAAACGAGTAGTTGAACCCCAGCTAGTAAGCCATGGATATTCAAGCTGTCCTTCTTTATTTTGAAATTGCATGTCAAATGCTTTTGCAAAACTTTGAGAAAGTAAATGGGATGTTCCCATCTGCAATGCTCTTGCGTCAGGCATGAACCCTTCAAAGGTGTATGTTTTTTCTGCGCCAGGAAATTTTTCACCTTCTGATTTGCGTCCTGTTTGAACTGGGATTGCTAAATAATCTTGTGCAATCTGACGATACACTTCAAGCATTTGTTCAGTCGTTTTTTGAGCATCTTCCTTGGTTGCGTGAGCAGTGTGCCCTTCTTGCCAAAAAAACTCAGTCGTTCTTAAAAAAGCCCTTGGGCGTTTTTCCCAGCGGACAACGTTTGCCCATTGATTAATTTTTAAAGGTAGATCGCGCCAAGATTTTATCCATTGCGCAAACATGTGGTGAATAATAGTTTCTGAAGTAGGACGGATTACTAACGGCTCATCTAACTTTTTTCCGCCAGCATGAGTAACAACAGCTAACTCAGGTGCAAACCCTTCAACGTGGTCAGCTTCTTTTTTTAAGAAAGATTCTGGAATCAAAAGTGGAAAAACTGCATTTTCAGCACCGCTCTCTTTTATTTTTTGATCAAGTATCCCCTTTATTTCTTCCCAAATTGCATTTCCATAAGGCCGAATAACCATGCAACCACGAACTGGAGACTGGTCAACCAGCTCAGCTTGATAAATGATTTCTTGATACCATTCTGGAAACTGCGTTTTAATATCCGGGAGCTTATTCATAGGGCTCTTTCATTTTGATCGATAATTTGCTATTAGTAGTAGTATGCCAAAATTTTAAAAACCAAACAAGAAGGAACTTCCCGTGGCAGATACCACAACAACTTTACAAAATCTTAAAGACTTAGTTGAACAATTTACCAAAGAACGGGACTGGCAACAATTTCATACCCCAAAAAATGTCAGTATGGACATAGTTGGAGAAGCGGCTGAACTGATGGAATTTTTTTACTGGTGTGAAAGCAAAGAGAGCTTTGAGATTGTTGAAAAAAATCGTCAAAAGGTTGAACATGAAGTTGCTGATGTAGCGTTTACTCTGCTCAATTTCTGCAATAGAACAGGGATAGATTTGACAAAAGCGTTCACTGAAAAAATGAAGCTTAATGCTCAAAAATATCCCATTGAACTTTGCAAAGGTAAATCAGATAAATACACTCTTTATCAAGCTCTAAAAAAAGTTAATCCTGAATAATATAACCTTGTTTTAATTCTTCTTGATAAAATAAGTAGAGGCCATAGGTTACAAAGGCGATGGTCAAATAAAAACTGAGTGAAACGGTAGTGCCAAACCAAACCCAATCATAAAATGCAGTAAATAAAGGTGTTATAAACCCAAAAAATGAAATCATAGTTGCTGTATAACGATGTAATAAATGGGCATAAAGATTAAAGGCAAAAACGTTACCAATTAAAATTAATAAGCTTAATGAAACTAAAAATGATGGATTAGTCAAAGCTATCATTGTTGGAGCTGTTTCAAATAATGGCGCTGAAGCAAGCGTTAAAAGTCCGCCAAAAAACATCCCAAAAGCATTCACAAAAAAGTATGAATGGTTATGTTCAGTTGTCAGTTTTCTCATAGCAATCCAACCAATACAAGAAGAAATAACCGAACCAATAGCCATTAATTCTGCATAAGAAACAAAACCTATTGAACCAAGCGTATTTTCAATAATTGGAGTTTCTTCAAGCAACATTGGTAAAAACCCTAAAAATCCAACAATAAAGCCGATCCATTTTTTAATGGTCATTTTTTCATAAAAGAAAATGTAAGAAAATAAGGCAGTAATAAAGGGCGAAAGGTTATACAGTAAACAAACTTTTGCGCCGCTTAAATATTTATAAGAAATATATTCTAAACCGAAAGAAAAATAAATATGAAACAATAAAATTACTATAAACCATTTTATTTCTTCCCTTTTAATCTTGAAAGACCCATTTTGGAAAAAACGATAAAAAGCAAGTAACAATATTCCTGAGGTAATCATACGAATACCGGTGAAAAAAAGAGGAGCAACATGCTTAATCGCTTCTGATCCAATAGTAAAAGTCGATGCAAAAAAGGCATACAGTAATAAAATTTGAATCATAAAAACCCTTTAGTGACGTTTAAAACAGAAGATTTACTTTTTATAGTATAACAAACTATTAAGTCTTTTCCTATCAACGCCGTTCTGATAAAAGATACAGTTCTTCTTTATAGAAAAGCCAAAATGAAGCTGAAAGTATTAAGAGTGAAATAAAAAAATTAAGACCAATTGGCTGATTATAAAACAAGTAACCTAGAATTGCCGCAATAAAGGGGACAGAAAGTTGCCCAAACGTAACCAGAGTTACCGTGTACTTTGTTACTAAATAACTGTAAAGCGGATAAGCAATTAAAGTATGGGTAAAAAATAGAAAAGCCATCAATTGTAATGCTGGCTCTAAATTATTAATAGGAACAGGATTCCATGTTTCAAAGCATAATGAAAAGATGAAAGACAAGATTCCACCTGTCAGCATGCCCCATCCCAAGCAAAAAGACAGCGGGCATTCCTGCTCTTCAAGTAATATTTTTGAAATAATACCACATAAAACTTTACTTAACGTTGAAAGTAACACTCCAAAATAAGCTATTAAAATAATGGAATTGTCTATCGATCCAATTTTAATATCAGCCATTAAAAGAGGTAACATACCTACAACTCCAATGATCAAAGCTATTATTTTATGCTTATCAAATTTTTCATGTAAAAAAAGCCAAGAAAAAAATGCTGCTATTAATGGACCTGTACAGAAAATAAGTGCCGCATTTGATGCCGGAACGTATTGCAAAGCAATTAACCTAAATATATCCATACAAAAGGCCGTTAAAGCATAGCCTGCAATTAAAGGGATATAAGAATTTTTAAAAACAAAATTTCTTCGATTGAAACAATAAAAATAAGCTAAAAAAATAATCCCTCCAGGAGCAAGCCTTACTCCTATGGAAAAAAAAGGCAAAGCGTAACAAGTTAACTGTTTTCCAAAAGTGAAAACAGAAGCAACAATACTATAAAATAGTAAAAGCAAAAACATAAAAATCTTTCATAAAATATTCTTAAAATTTTTATTTACGTTTTTTAGACAAAAGATACAGCTCTTCTTTATAAAAGAGCCAGAATGAAGCTGAAAGTATCAAAAGTGAAATAAAAAAATTAAGACCAATTGGCTGACCATAAAACAAGTACCCTAAAATTGCCGCAATAAATGGAACAGAAAGTTGCCCAAAAGCAACAAGAGTCACTGAATATTTTAAGATAAGGTAATTATAAAGTGGATAAGCTATTAAGGTATGAGTTGCAAACAAAAAGCTAATTAATTGTAAAGCGGGCAGTAGATGAGAAATAGGAACAGGATTCCATGTTTCAAAGAGTAATGAGCTTATAAATCCCAGAAGACCCCCACCAAACATCCCTGAACCTAAACATAACAAAAATGGACAACCTTTTTTTTGAATTAATGTTTTTGAAAATATACCGCAAAGAACAGTACATATGGTTGAAGCAAAAGCTCCTAAATAACAGATAATAACTATTTTTGTATCAACCGCATGCGCAAGCGTAACATGCTCCATCAAGAGCGGCATCATACCCAGTACACCAAAAATTAAAGCCACAATTTTAATTTTATCAAACCGTTCATTCATAAAACACCATGAAAAAAATGCTGCTATAAATGGAGCGGTGCAAGAAATAAGTGCCGCATTAGAAGCTGGAATATATTGCAAGGCAAGCATTCTAAGAGCATCCATACAAAAAACTGCAATTGCATAACCAGTGATTAAAGGCATATAAGAACGCTTAAATACAAATTCTTTACGATTGCGAAGATACAGATATCCTAGAAAAACAATTCCCCCTGGAGCTATTCTTATTGCTGTTAGAAACAGTGGGCTGGCATAGCAAATCACTTGCTTTCCAAAGGTAAAAACACCAGCCATAATTGTATAAAAGGTAAATAATGCAAACATATAAAACTCTTTAATTACACGGTTAAACGTAACTCTTCTTTGTAAAAAATATATAAACCAAAAGAAACAATACCTAATGAAACAAAAAACAATACGGTAACGGTTTCACCTAATAAAATCCATGCATATAATGCTGCAAAAAATGGTTCTGTAAATCCTGAAAAAGCGATCATTGTCGCAGAATAATACTTGAGTAAAAATGCATAAAAAGAATAACAGATAATACCAACGGCTGAAATCATTGTAATATAGAAAAGAAATGCTGGCCAGTCAGTTACTGGAGGATTATAACCAGTCCAGCCTTCAAGGAAAAATGAACTGACTAACGCTAACAACCCACCTAAAAGCATAGTCACAGCATTGACAAATTCACCTTTGTAATTCCGCTGTGTAACTAATTTTTTTACAGAAACCCATCCGAATGAATACCCTGCTGCACTCAATAAAATAACCAATTCAGGGAAAGTAATCCCATAAAAATTAGCAAAAGTGTTTTCAGAAGAACCAAATATAATTAAAGGGAAAATTCCTGCTAATCCAATAGTTAACCCTATGATTTTATTACGGGTAATGGCTGCTGTTGCAGAATACGCTTCAAATAATGCTGAGAAAAAAGGAATTGAAAGGAACAACAAGGCAACCTTTGAAACTGATACATACTTAAGCGCCCAAAACTCGGGAATATAAGCCCCAATTCCAAAAAATGCTACTTGCAAAAACAGTGGAATATCTTTTCTATCAAAAGCGCATGAACCTTTTTTTACATATTTATAAAATGCTAATAAAACGCCCCCTGATAAAAACATTCTTAATGCAATAAATAAAATTTGAGGACCAAATTGAAATCCTAATTTTCCAATAACATAGGTTAAAGGGAAAATAACAAATAATGAAACAGGAGCAAATATACCCCATTGTTGTACAAAAGATCGACTAGTCATGACCATGAACTTTCTTGAAAACTCTTATTATTTAGCGTACTCAATTGCTCTTTTTTCTCGAATAACATTAACTTTAATTTGCCCAGGAAAGCTCATAGTAGCTTCGATTTTTAATGCGATATCGCGAGCCAAAATAGCTGCTTTTTCATCATCAAGAAAATCTTCTTCAACTACAATTCTTACTTCTCTTCCTGCTTGTAAAGCATAAGCTTTTTTAATTCCATCAAAAGAATGTGCAATTTCTTCTAATTTTTCAAGTCGTTTAATATAAGTTGTTAATGTTTCTCTTCGAGCTCCTGGCCGTGAAGCAGAGATAGTGTCAGCTATAACCACAATAGGAGCGTAAATAGAAGTAAATGGAACTTCTTCATGATGAGCAGCAATCGCGTTAACAACAATTGGGTCTTCACCACATCGTTTTGCAATATCTGAACCAATTAAAGCATGTGGCCCTTCAATTTCAGCCGTAACTGCTTTTCCAATATCATGTAAAAGACCTGCACGTAAAGCAATTTGGCCATCAAGGCCAAGTTCTTCTGCAATCATGCGTGCAAAATAACCAACCTCTTTACAATGATCCAAAACATTTTGAGAGAAACTTGTTCTAAAGTGCAGCTTACCTAAAAGGGTAACAATTTCAGGATGAATACCTTGCAAATTCAGTTCAAGAACAGTGCTTTTTCCATATTCTTCAATGGTTTCATCAATGTCCTTTTCACATGCAGCAACCGTTTCCTCAATTCGAGTGGGGTTGATTCTGCCATCAGCAATTAATTTTTCAAGGGTTCTTTTTGCAATTTCACGACGAATAGGATTAAAACCAGAAATAGTAATAATTTCTGGTGTTTCACCAATAATAAACTCCATCCCTGTTGCCATTTCAAGCGATTTAATATTACGCCCTTCTTTACCAATAATACGTCCCTTCATTTCTTCATCAGGAAGACGTACTACGCTTGAAGCATGCTGTGAAACTTGATCAACCGTGTAACGTTGCATTGCTGTTACGGTAATATTAATTGATTTTTCTTTGGCAACTTGACGAGCTTCTTCTTCAACTTTTTGTATCCATTTTTGATTTGCAAGCTGTACTTCTGCTTGCAACGTATCAGAAAGTTCTTTGCGTGCTTGTTCTTTACTTAATCCAGCAAGATTTTCAAGCTTGGTGATTAAGTCATTATATAATACTTTTAATTTTTCTTCATTAACGTGTAACATTTCGCTCATGCGAGACATTTTGCGTTCTTTTTGCTGAAGTTCATTTTTCAGTTCGTCAAGCTGTTCTTCTTTTTTTTCTATTGCTTCATATTTTGAATTAATTTTTGATTGATGGCGTTCTAATTCAAGACGATCTCTTTTTAGTTCAAGATCAAATTCATTTCTTTTTTTATAAAGCTCATCTTTTACTCTTAACAGTGCTTCACGACGTTCTGTTTCAATATCACGCTTAACTGCTTTCCATTTTTCAATTGATCGATTCAAAAGGCTATTAGCTTCTTCAGTTTTCTTTCTTGCGTAAAATAATAAAACTCCTGCAAGGCCAATTCCTGCAAAAGCAAGCACTAATAAAATTGTTGCTATCATTGATTTATTCCTGTTACTATCAAACGTATCTATTTATTCTATTTAACTATCATGTTTTCAATGTTTGTAAAACATAAGAATCTAATCACGTTAGGAACTTTAATCACTAGAAGAGTAAAATCGTAAAATAATTGTTAAAGAATGTCCGAAAGCAATTTATTTTGCAAATCGAGCCTGTCAAGAACATTAGTAATAGCTTCAGTATTTTTTTGTAATAAATCTTGTTCTTTTAAATACTTACTTGCTAATTGTAATGCAACAAGAACGCCAATTTTTTGAACATCTTTGATTCCAGCTTTTGAAATAGCCCGCATTTGGTCATCTACTAAACGTGCAGCTTCCATTAAATGCGACTCTAATTCATCTGTAACCAAAGAATATGTTTCATCAAAAATTGAAACATTTACTGTTTGCTTACTTTTCATCTACTTTGGCTTTCTATTAATGAATCAATATTAATAATTAAGTCATCAATAGCTTTTTTTGTAAAAGCTTTTTCAGCATCCCACTCTTTAAAATCATTTTTATTCTTTGAAAGAGCAAGCTCAAACTGAACAATTTGTTCTTTTAATGAAACATTATCAGTAACAAGACGTTCATTTTGAGCTTGTAAATCTTTAACAAGTGCAACTAAGCACTTTATTTTCTTCTCTAGAGCTCCCAATATTTCCATCAGCTTCTCCTTCTTATCAAACACTTGCAACAAGTGTACAAAGAAGAAAGATTGCTTGTCAAGAAGGGGATTGTTTAACTATTGAAGCAAGCTTTGAAAAGGCCGCTGGCTCAAAAATAGCCAACTGTGACAACATTTTTCTGTTTAAGTCAATATTGTTCTTTTTAAGACCATGCATAAAAACGCTATAAGAAATATCATGTTGCGCTGCGCCAGCTTTAATACGAGTAATAAAAAGCGCACGCATATCACGTTTAACTAATTTTCTACTTTTAAATGCAAATGCCCAAGCTCTTAAAAGAGTTTCTTTAGCCCGTTTAAAAATATTATTACGTTGCCCCCAGAAACCAGAAGCTTGTTTTAAAATCCGTTTATGTCTTTTTTTGGTAACTATACCGCGTTTGACTCTTGTCATTATTTATCCTTTTGACCATAACCTCATTTAGTTAGGCAATAATCCCAAAATACGTTTAGTATCTGATTTAGAAATATACCCACCCTTACGTAACTGACGCTTTGTTTTACGTGATTTTTTCGTCAAAATATGACGACGTAACGCAGAAGCTTTTTTTATTTTGCCGCTTTTTAATTTTTTAAAACGCTTTTTAGCGGCTGCGTTTGTTTTCATCTTAGGCATGAAATATTAATCCTTTATGAATTTTTTAATGAAAACAACTTAGACCACGCAGAACCAATTTTGACATCTTTGTCTTCAATGATTCGTTCGAGCAAACCACGCTCTTCAAACGTACGATCTATTTTACTAAACAGTTCTCTACCACGTTCTTCTTTATTAGCCATTTCACGGCCTCTAAAAACTAACGTAACCTTGAGCTTCTTACCATCTTCCAAAAACCCAATCCCTTGATTCATTTTTGTAATGTAATCATGTTCACCAATCTTAGGACGGATCTTTATTTCTTTAATTTGTATTACTTTTTGGTGCTTTTTAGCTTCGTTTTGCTTCTTTTTGCGATTATATAATTCTTTACCAAAATCCATAATCTTAGTGACAGGAACACCTTCAGAGCCTGTTTCAGCAATTAATACTAAATCAAGGCCCACCTCAAAAGCTAAGTTCAAAGCTGTTCTTCTATCAACAACACCGTAATTAGCTCCATCTTGAGTAATTACCTGAACTTTTTCAGCGCGTATTTCTTCGTTCGCCAGCGGCCCTGAAACTTGTTTAGGGCTCCCTGTTCTTGGCTGGCTATTTTGACCTTTTTTAATGGCTTTTCCTTACACCGTTAAAAGAATTTTACTAACTTTTTCAAAAATAATCTTTGTAAATTCCTTATCAGCTTTCAAATGCTGAAGGACTTGTTCACGACCTTGTGCTATCTTTGTATCTTCATACGCAAACCAAGAGCCTGACTGTACTATTATACCATGATGTAAAGCCGCATCAAGTAATTCTAATTCTTTACTTACCCCTTCATTAAAGAGTAAATCTAATTCTACCTTTTTAAAGGGAGATGCAACCTTATTTTTGGCTACTTTAACAGAAATTCTGTTTCCTACTTGCACTTCGCCCCGCTTTAAAGATGCTATTCTTCTAACATCCAAACGGACTGAAGCATAGAATTTTAAAGCATTTCCGCCACTAGTTGTTTCCTTATTGGCAAATGCAAATGAGCTAATATTCTGACGAATCTGATTGATAAAAATCAAAACAGTCTTTGATTTATGCACAATTGGAGTTAATTTTCTTAAAGCTTGCGACATCAAACGAGCCTGAAGTCCTACATGAGCATCGCCCATTTCACCTTCAAGTTCAGCTTTTGGGACTAATGCAGCTACAGAATCAATAACTATAATGTCAACCGCTCCTGAGCGAACTAACATTTCCGCAATATCAAGCGCTTGCTCACCATAATCAGGTTGCGAAATAATTAAATCATCAATCTTGATACCTAATTTTGTACAGTGTTCTGGATCAAGTGCATGCTCTACGTCAATAAAGGCACAAATGCCTCCGTTAGCTTGAGATTGAGCAATTGCATGAAGGGATAAAGTAGTTTTACCTGAAGCTTCAGGTCCATAAATTTCAACAATTCTTCCGCGAGGAAATCCACCAATTCCAAGAGCCTGATCAATTAACATTGAACCTGTTGAAATAGCTTCAACTTTTGATCCAGAAGATTGTCCAAGGAGCATAACTGCACCTTTACCATATTGCTTATCAATTTGGGCAAAAGCAACTTCCAAGGCCTTCTTTTTAAAGACCCCTTCTTCTGAAGTATGAGTGATTTTTTTTACTTTAGGCTCAGATTCGTTTGATTTTGACTTCATAACGTAGGGTTCCTCTTGTCAGATAATGTATCGATTTCTATTGTAGCAGTTCTACGTAAAGATGCAATAAAAGCAGCCGATTGAACCTTTTTAAGCTGCGATTCAAGATTATATCTAAGCTTATTATTCTGTTCTTTTTCAGACTCTTTAATACTGTCAAGACGGATTAGATATCCTGTATTTCCTGCTATTTGAGCTAAAATTCCACCTTCTTTATCAAGCATTAAAGTTTCTTGTGGAACTCCTTTTTCAAGAAACTTTTTAACCTCTTCTTGCACTGCAACATCGATAAACCCAGTTTTTTCTACTTGAACACCTTGAGGGATTTCAAATTTTTGGCTTTTCAATGATTGCTCTTTTAAAGACTTAAGCTTTAAACCAAGATCTTTTTGAGCTTTGTTTTGATAGAAGTCTTTTTCAATATATGGCTTTAGCATTTCAAATGGGGGCAAATTCTTTTGTAAGCTATCTTGCAGCTGAAGAATGTATCCTTTTCCTTCTTGAACATAAGTTGTTTTATCGCCCCGTTTTTTAAGAGCAAATAAACGACCTGCTAATGGACCTTCTTCTTTTGCAACTGCATCTATTTTTTCTTCTTTACCTTTATATTTTTTTACAAACTGTTGAAAAGCTTCATCATTTTCATCTTGGAGCTTAGTAACTTTTGATGCCATTCTTACAAATTCAACACTAAACTTTTTTTCTTTTAATGTTTTAATCAGTTCATCTTTAACGTTTGCCAGTGATTTGAATTCTGTTTCTTTTCGATCAATTCGTTGCACCACAGCAAATCCTTTACCTTGCTCAAGTTCAACAATTGCAGAAATTTCGTTATTTTCTTTTAATTTAAAAGCAGCTCGTTCTAACGCTTTATCTTTTTCGCCTCGCTTAAAAAAATCAACCAAGCCGCCATTTTTAGCTGTTTTACCGGTTGAAAATTCTTGTGCCAATTTTGAAAAATCTTTTGGATCAGCAACTACTTTTTGATACAATTCTTCAATTTCAGCTCTCAGTTGCTTAAGGCCTTTACCTTTAACATCATCAAGTATTATTTCACGAATTTTAATCTGAGCAGGCTTATCAATAAAACGAGTATGTTTTACTTTTTTATAATGAGCTTCTAGTTCTTGATCAGTAATAGTTAATGGAAAGTCTTGCGGATTAAAAGTCCAGCGGATTCCGTTTCGTTTTGCAGGTATATAATAACGCTTGCTTTTATCATTTTGTTCATCAAAGAAAGCTTTTAATTCTTGATCAGTAGCTTTTTTCTTTTGTACTTCTTTTACAAAATCGTCAAGTTGAAATTTTGCGATAGAAAATTTACGTAGCCCATTTTTATTACGTAAAAATTCACGAGCAGCAAAATCAGGTAACCAGAATGAACTATCAACTAAATCTAATGCTAATTCTTGGGATAATGATTGAGCAATTTCTGCTTTCATTTCATCACTTATACCATAATGGCTCATGAACTGTTGATATGCTTGAATATTCAATTTGCCATCAGGGCTAATGATTCCTGCAGGTAGAATATGCTGCAAACGTGAAGCCATAAAATATGGTTCTTGCAACTTAAGATCTACATAATCAGAAGCAATGTGTACTGGAATTTTTGCAACCAGCTGATCAAGTAACATTGTTTGCACGATCGATTCTAATGCTGCTGCTTCTGGATTTGGGTTAATTCCCTGCATTGACATAATCATAGGAGCAGCTTGTCCAAATCTTTGATACAAATTATTAATCAGCGATTCAGCTTCATGTTTTTTTTGTAAAAAAAGACTTTTAGGTATTTCTTGATTATTAACAACTCCTATTCCATCGGTTCTTCCACCAAGTAGCCGTTTAAGAGCGTTGCCAATTCCAATACCACCAAAAAGAGCCAATAAGAAAAAGAACAAAAGACCTTTTGCCCAAGGTTTTTGTATCCCCGTACGAATTTTTGTAATGAGCATGGACCCTTACCCTTTCTTCTTTTCAATAATTTTAATATCTTTAATGTTTTCTTGTTTTTTCACTTGTTCAATAATTTTTTCAAGTTCATTTTTATCTGCATATTCTTGAGTAATAGCCTGATACCATACGATTTTTCTTCCACGTTGAGTTTTACTCGAACGTTGTTTAATAACGACAGGAATACCATTTTTTTGTGTTCGCTGTGCAAAAACATTAGCTGCTTGTAGTGTACCAAAACCAACCAAGGGCGCAACATAAACCACGTCAGCTGTCTGATCAGTTTCTTTTGCACAATCAGTCTGAGTCTCTGAAATTTGTGGTACAATAATTTCTTCTAATTCTTCTTCAGAGTCTTCAGAATCTTGGCCTGCTTCTTCAGCATTTTCAGCCTCTTCTGAAGATTCTTTTGGATTTAACGCGTATAAAGAATACGTTATATTGTCAGCAAACGATTCTTCTTTTACCTTGTATAAAAATTGAGCTATAGCTCGACGTTGCCCTAAAAAATAACCTGTGCAAAACATCAAAAAACTAATTGCCAAACAAAGTGTAATAACCCAGCTTAATTCCTTGCTCGGCAAGAAAAAACCTGATTCTTTTAATGGTTCTGTTTCTTTCATGCTGCTCCTTTTATAATGACAAAAAAGTTTTTAGTTTTTTTGTAAGCTCTAGCGCTTGCTCATCTTTACTAAGATTAATTTCTATAATAGCTAATTGTGCATCTGTTACATAAGGGGTCAAAAGTTTTTTAAACATTGACCAAAAAGTTTCTTGTCTTTTTGCGTAGTGACGTGTTTTTTGAGCAATTTTTTGCGTCATAATTTCTTGAGCCTTATTACTTAAATCACCTTTTTTAAGATATTCCAGAATTTCAGTATACCCTATAAGTTTTTTTTGATACAAAAAATTTTGCCAATCTGTTCCTTGAATATTTGCTACTTCTTCAAGCCACCCACTAGCAAGCATTTCTGCTGTTCTTGCATTAATTCTTTCATAAAGCTGTTGACGGTCTCTTGTTAAAAAAACAATCAAACAATCTCCTTCAGGTGGATTAAAAATTGGTTGTAATTCAGAAGGTTTTACATTTTGATGTTTTATTAATTGTAAGGCCCGCCCAATGCGATACGTATCATGTTGATGAATTTGCGCAGCACGCTCAGGATCAAGCTTGTGAAGTTCTTCCCAGGTTCCATATACCGCTTGTTCTGAAGGTCCTGTTCCTAACGGTGGGAAAAATAATGACTTTCCATAAAACCCTGACCCTCCAACTAAAATTGGGACATGTTTTCTATCCCAAATTTCTTCCATTGTTTTGATAATAAGTTCTCTATACTCTGAAACTGAAAAATCTTTTGGTGTTTTTATAATATCAAAAAGATGGTGCGGTATGTCTTGATTTTTCCAGTCTGGCTTTGCAGTTCCAATAGAAAAAGGTTCATAAAATTGACCAACATCGCAATTGACAATTTCAATAGCAAATGCCGCTCCTAATCGAGTAATAATATCGCTTTTACCAACTCCTGTTGGTCCGTGCACTAAAACAAACTGTTTTTTCATAATTTTAAATTATCAATATAGTAACTATCAAACTGGATTGTTAAACTTTAACAAAAAAAGTTGATAGTTACTACTGAAACTCTTTAAAGACTGATATGTTGAACAGGTTTCTGTTGGGTAAAAGGCATAAAAAAAGAACGGACTTTTTCTATAGCTTTTTCTGTTTCAAGATTTTGAGCAGCTGCAACTTCTTCGACCAATAAAGCCTCTGTTCTAGTTAAAAGATTTTTTTCTCCAAAAGAAAGTTCCTTGTATTGGCCAATATATTTTAAATCACGATAGATTTCTGAAATATCTTTTAAGGAACCTGTTCTTAACTTGTTTTGATATTCTTTATTACGACGATTCCAATTACTTGCAGTCATTTCAAGTTGTTCAATACTTTTTGTCGGAATTAAAAGACTTTCAAGAATTTCATGAATATGTTTTAAAGGGCTAATAGGTCTGATACCTACTTCTTCCGTTCTATCCATAGCAACCATAACGGTCATATCTTTATTTAAAAATTGAAGTTCATAAAAAACAGTCATTGATTGACCAAATGTTTTTTCAAAAATTCGAGCGACAATTGCTACACCATGCCCAGGGTACACTACTTTTTGTTCTAATAAAAACATACTCTCTCCCCTTCCCATTAAAAATTATTCATCTATTACATAGAAGACAAATGATCAATCCTTATGGGACAATAATCTTATCATACTTTTTATCATTATTCATCTTTCACTAAAAATGTTTTTTTACGCATAATAATTTGACTGTGTAAAAACACCCTTAATGCTGCTTTTTTGATTTTCTTAAAAATTACCTTTTTTTAAAAGCACTCTAAGCTTATTTTTTTTGAGTCTACAAAGTAAAGTATTTTGAAATAATTCTTTATAAAAAGGCTCATTGGCCAAAAAAAAGAAATAATGGTATACTTAAAAACATGGAAAAATTACAAACTTTAAAGCATAAAGTTTTTCATGCTTTAGTATGGAACTCTTTTGAAGCAATAGCCTATCAAGCTATTCTTTTTACCCATCAATGTCTCTTATTCTGGTTGATTGACCCATCATTATACGCAGCTCAATCAACCCTTTTTGCTGTATCTTTTTTAGGTATTACGCTTTTAAACGCTGCCTTAGAAAGCGCAATGATAAGCCCATTTTTAACAGTTATTACCTCTCAAAAAAAATTTAAATCATTTTTTTTACAATCGATTGCCTTGCAAGCCTTAATTCTTTTTTTAGGAACA
Source organism: candidate division TM6 bacterium GW2011_GWF2_32_72 (assembly GCA_945882015.1). GTDB lineage: Bacteria > Babelota > Babeliae > Babelales > CAIQNR01 > CAMCVM01. Next base: position 2,729 of record CAMCVM010000005.1, on the reverse strand, counting down.
TTATTAATCGGTCTTTGTACTGCTCAATGTACCTTTACATTTTTTGCGCGAGACTTAATTACTCCTTTGTGGGTTTTTGTACTTGCTCTTTTTATAACCAGTGAAGGTACCAAAAAAAATCTTAGAGCTTTATTACATTTGGCTTTTCAAAATAAGCAAACAGCCTGGATAGAAGTGGGTAATATTATTGCCTATGTCAGTTCTATTTGGATTATGAAATTATTGTCAATTAATTTCTCGCTTTTAACTTTAACATTACCCTTTTTAATCGTTTCAGTAATCACCAATATTTGTCTCTTAAAAATTTTATACCAGTATTATGCGACATTACCTCAATTACTTCCAACCGAATCTGACAGTGATTCTTTTACGGTTGTTAATAGTAATCGTCTTTTTTTATATGGTAATGAATTAAGCAGACTTGTTTTTTCTAGTAACTTTTTATTGCCTTTTTTTGCCTGCACCTCAGGGCTTAAACAGGCTGGAATAGCTGCTTTTGTTAATTCGGTAACCCATTGCGCGACTTTTTTTATTCAGAAAATCTTTGGAGCTTCAGGAGCTGCCCTTTTTGCAGGGACAACTGCAAGTTCTTTAAAAACAAAACAAGCAGCGTTCACGTACCTTAATCAAAAATGTTTTTATGTGTTGCTTTCTATCCTGATGCTTTTTAGCATCAACTTCCCTCATTTTATACGGTTAAAAATTGGAACTGGATCATTACACACCCTCACCTTAACCTATATTTTCTTTTTAGCTCATTTTTTAGAAAATATTTTTGTAGTCTATGAAAGACTGTTCGCTGCGGAAAAAAAAGCTCATTACACACTCTTTTGTAATCTTATGAGTCTGTTAGGATGTTGTCTGTTAGTACTCTGCTGCACATCATTTTCTATGATTATTATACTCTTAGGATGCATCACCTTACGTTTTGCTGCTTTTTTAGGGCTTGCATTGAGTGCTAAAAAATTATGGAATCTGAATTTTACTTTTTCATATAAAAATTCTGAATGGATAGCCCCAGTTGTCTTTTCTTTACTCTGCTATTGCATCTTATTTTTTAAAAATTAAAAGCAAAGCCTATTATTCTTTTTACGGTAACAACTTTTTATCTACTCAACATACCGATTGAAATATTATTAATTTGAGCACTTTCTCTAAAATTTTGAGTGCTCCAATTACTTTCTGTATCAAGAACTCCGTTTGAAAGATAACGTGCTATTACTCCATCAGTCTGCATATCTACAACATCAGAATCAGATCTACCAACTACAATAATTTTACTATTTTTATCAACAAAAACTGAGTAATAAAACCATGAATTAATACTATTTGCTCCATTAATGTAGCCAGTTCCATTAAACGTTGTGTCTAAAGTCCCATTTTCGTTATAGCGGACTATAAGACCATTTCTTTCATTATCATCGTCATCAGCATCAGTAAGCCCAACTGCAATAATTTTGTTATTGCTATCAATAAAAACTGCCTGATACGACTCTGAATTATTTGGTTGATCTACGTTAATATAACCAGTCCCATTAAATGTTGTGTCTAATGAACCATCGGAATTATATCGTGCTATCAACCCATCGTTTGTTCCATTACGAGCGTTAGTTGCACCAACCACAACTATTTTATTATTTTTATCAAGAGCAACATCATAATACACATCTGAATTAGTTGCCTGAGTTCCATTAATATACCCAGTATTATTAAATGAAGTGTCAAGTATTCCATGTTGAGTATATCTTGCTATTAAACCATTGTCGTCATCAGCCTGCCCGACGACAATAATGTTATTATTGTTATCAATAGCTACTGCGTTGTAAGATAAAGAATTAGTATCACCTTCCACCTTAACATAACCAGTGGTATTAAATGTTGTGTCTAGCTCTCCATTTTGATCATATCGCGCTATCAGTCCATCTCTATTATTTGCCACAGCATTAGTTGCACCAACTACAACTATTTTATTATTTTTATCAATAATAACGTCATGATATACCCATGCATTGGTATTATTATTATCTGCTTGATTAATATACCCAAGACCACCATTAATTGATCGAGGATTAAAAGTGGTATCAAGTGTTCCATTTTCATTAAAACGAATTATAAGTCCAACTGCACTATTATTAGTTCGACCAACTGCAATAATTCTATTGTTCCTATCTATAATAACTGAATTATAAAAACCTGTATCAATCTGATTTGTAGGAAAAACGGTAAAGCCTGTATTATTAAACATAGTATCAAGTTTTCCATCTTGATTGTATCTGGCTATCAATGCGGTTCCCAAGTCAGTTGTTCCAACTGCTAAAATTTTATTGTCTTTATCAATAATAACATCATAATAGGCATGCGAATCAGTTCCATCTTCTGTATTAATATACCCAGCTTTATTAAAACCAACTTGGGCTGAAATATAAAGAGGTACAAAGATTAGTAAAACTAGAAAACTGTAAAGAGGCTTCATCTTGTTAGCCTTCTGATAAAAAAACTTTAAAAGTCTTTACCTAACGATAAACTAAAACGATGTGAGCGCATTTTTAAGCGAGGCGTTTTTGGTAAATAAATTGCATCTTTATCAATCAAAAGTGCTTGGTTTTGGAAAGTCTGAGTTGCGGTTGCTTCTGGAGTTTCAATATAAACTTTCTTTTTATAATTTGCGTTTCCTATTGAAAAGATATATTCAGCTTTGAGATTATAGGTGTTACGTAATTGAAATTGCA
>CAMCVM010000004.1 GCA_945882015.1 candidate division TM6 bacterium GW2011_GWF2_32_72 | reverse complement strand
CTTAAAGTTGGGGATTATATCGAAATTGACGAAACAACACGTGGTGTTGTTCGTAATATCACCCCTCGAGCAGTTGTTTTACGTCGTAAACGAGGATTTTGTGTCATTATTCCTAATTCACGTATTACTCGCGAAACGATTACCAACTGGGACTATCACTTAAATTATATCGCATGTCCTGATATCACCGTGGTCATTCCGTATCGATTTGATCCAAAAAAAGTAAAAGAAATGTTATATCAAGCTGCTCAAATGACTGGTAATGTTCTTAAAAATCCATCACCATTAGTTCGATTGGATACCTTTGCAGAGCACGGTTTTGAATTTATGGTACGGGTTTATACCGCTTCAGAAAATACGTTATTGCAATGGGAAATCTCAAGTGATGTACGTTTATCATTAGTGCAAGCGTTACGTGAACAAGGGGTTGAAATTGCCGCTCCGGTTAGAATTATCAGGACGGTTAATGATACTGTTCCGCCAATAGGCAGTGTTTAGATACTCTATTGCCCCGTGAACCCATCAAGTGGCCATGGTTCTGCAAAATCAAGGTGAGCGTCTTGCAGTGGCTGGTGATTGTTTAAAAAGTAAATCTGTGTAACGGTGAAATTCTGTGCTTTAATTGTTTTTAACAATCCTTCTATTACCCTTAATTTTTGGTAAATTGCTTGTTCTTGAGTAAGTGGTGATTGATTAAAAGAAAGATAAGCAGTCTTTTTGTCAGTACTTATGGTTGCAGTTTGTAGCTTGATTTTTTTATCTAACAAGTCTTCAACTTTTCCAAGGGTTATCCATTGTTCTATAACAGCAGAAAGATTATGCAGTTCATCTTTGCTCCAAAGTAACTGGCTACGCTCTGTATGCCATTGGTTAGCTTTGCAAAAAAAATAGGTAAGCTCTTTTTGGTCGGTAACAAGCTGCTTGTTATTATTGCCTGGCATACTTAATTGTACGGTAATAATAATCCATTCTTGATACACAGAGTAAGCAACCATTCCCATTAAAAAGCATAAAAAAGCTTTAAAAAAATCTTTATGAAGTAAAAATTTGTGCATAGTTATCGTTTACTGTCGGTAATAAATTGTACGTTTCTTTTTACAAACTCAACTAACGGTTCTATAAAAAGCTTCCAGTCATTACTATTTTGTAGCCCCATTTCAAAAGTAAGCGCAGGAATTATGATTCCTTTTAAAGGCAATAATGGACATGCATAAACAGCATTGCATTCAAAATTTTTTTTATACTCAGCATTAAAAAAATTAAGAGTTTCGTGAGCAATTTTTTTGGTACAACCAAATGCTTTAAGGTATGCCTTTTGATACGGGATAAAACTTAAATAATTGTGCGATACAGTAAGTGAATCAGTTGCTGGTTGTAAACCATAATGATAGATGGTAAGTAATGGCCTTCCTTCTGCTTTATAAAAACAAGAAAAATTGAGAAGCAGATCAGGTTGTAAGGTATTGGCAAACGATGCTTTTTTATGTGGTTGGGATAATTCCGGAACTGGTGGTGTAATAATAATTTTAAAAGAAGGGTAATGGTGTTCCAAAACTTTTTTAAGGTTTTGGCACAGCTGTATGGTGATAGCATGTTCAGTTAAATTACCAACAGCTTGATGAGTGCTTTTTTCAGCAGGATCAAGTAAAAGAGTGATTGATCGAGAGTTAATGCTTGTAGTAGTAATGAATAATAACATTACAAGAATAGAATAAAATTTTATCGACATACCAAATCCGAAGTTAAATACTGAGTTAAAAAAGTGACTCTTTGTACACTTTTATTATTTTTAATGGCAATCATAAGCGCTCGAGGTTGCCCAATAATCATACAGAATTTTTTAGCACGCGTTAAGGCGGTATAAATTAAATTTCGCTGTAAAAGTGTAAAATGCTGTGTAAAAATGGGAATAATAACCGCATCAAACTCAGACCCTTGGCTTTTGTGAATAGAAACAGCATACGCAAGGACCAGTTCATCAAGTTCTAAAAATTCATAAGTAACAACGGTTCCGTAATAATTAACCTCAACTATTTGATCGGTATGATTAATCGATTCAATCAGTCCCATGTCCCCATTATAGACGTGTTTATCGTAATTGTTTTTAATCTGCATCACTCGGTCGTCAACTTTAAAAACAGTTCCCATTCTCGTTAGCTGTTCTTTTGGGGAACCATTTAAAATGCCTTGCAAGTAATGGTTAATATGTTGCGTTCCAGCTGTTCCACGGTTCATTGGTGAAAGCACCAAGGCATTTTGAGTTTTAATGCCATATCGTTTTAATTTTGTAGTAAAGATACTATTAAGTGCTTGTTCCAGTTGTTCAGGGGCCTCAAGTTTTAAAAATTCGTAATCTTGTAAGGTGTTGTCTGCTTTATAAACTGGAAACTCACCTTGGTTGACGCGATGCGCATTATAGGTGATTAAACTGTTATGTGCTTGTCTGAAAATATACTGTAAACGGGTGGTAGTGATTTTTTTGCTTTTAATTAAATCTTGTAAAAAGTTACCAGCACCAACAGAAGGCAATTGATCAATATCGCCAATTAAAATAAGGTGCGCATTCAGAGGCAGCGCCTTGAGCAAGCTGTGTGCCAAAAAAATATCAATCATTGAAGCTTCGTCAATAATTAAATAAGAAAGCTTTAAAGCATTTTGTTCGTTATGGGTAAATGACATGGTTTGGGGGTTAAATTCAAGCAAGCGATGCAATGTTACTGCATAGCGGCCAGTTCCTTCAGTCATTCGTTTTGCTGCTCGACCCGTTGGCGCAGCAAGGCGATACTCTATTTTTTCTTGATCAAGTAATTGTAATAATTTTTTGATTAACGTTGTTTTTCCCGTTCCCGGTCCACCGGTAATCACCGTTACTTTATCCTGCAAACAGCTCATAATCCCTTTTTGCTGTGCTTGATTGAGTTCAATTTCGCCTGGCTGTTGAACACGTAATTGAGTATATAATTTTTGGATATCAAAATGATGATTTGTTGAATGCTCTAATAATTTTAAGATTTTTGAGGCAACAGATTTTTCGGTAAAGTAATAGGCTGACAATGTAATGAAATGTTGAGCATCATAAGAAACTAATTTAATTTTATCGGCATTATAAAGAGTATGCAGCGCTTGTTTTATCGTTGCTTGAATTTCAGGCGAGTCAGTTAACTCTAGTAATGTGATGGTTTCTTTTTTTAATGCTTCAAGTTCAACATATAAATGGCCATTGCTGGTTTGTGTAGTAATGGTAAATAAGATTCCAGCCGTGATTCTTTGTACTGATTCGACTTGAAATCCCATATTTTGGGCAATCAGGTCTGCACTTTTAAAACCGATGCCCCAAATGTCTTCTGCGATTCTGTAAGGATTTTGTTTAATTAAAGTAATTGAATTTTGACCATAACGTTTATAGATTTTTGTTGCAAGCCCAGTTGAAACTCCTTTGTCTTGCAGAAAAACCATGATAGATGCAATCTCTTTTTGGTCTTTAAATGCATGGACAATCATTTCAATTTTTTTAATACCAATACCAGAAACTTCTTTTAAGCGATCTGGCTCTTGTTCAATAATTTCTAAAACTTTAGTTCCAAAATAATCAACGAGTTTTTCGGCATACACTTTGCCGATTCCTTTGATCATTCCAGAACCCAAATATTTTTTAAGTCCAATAACAGAAGTAGGCAAACAGACAGTGCAATGGTCTGCTGCAAATTGTTTCCCAAATTTTGGGTGAACAATCCAAGTACCTTTAAGAACTACTTGCTGACCTGCTTGAAGAGCTGGAGCATGAGCTTTGACCGTTACTGTTTTTTGTGCCGTTATTGAAAGAACAAAAACGGAAAAGCCATCTTGATTATTCTGAAACAGGAATCGTTCAATGGTGCCTACCAGCTCTTCAGTCATATTATTTTAATGTTGCGCAATAAATTGAGCATCAAACTTAGCACATTTATTATGATAATTTTGCTCAAATTTTTCAGTAAAAAGCTGCTTGTCAAGTTCAGGAGCAATCATATTCAGAACTTCAAAAATATCTTCTGAAAGTGTTTTGCATTTATAAATCTGTTTTTTGCGGCGATCAATTTTTTGTTCTATCGATCCTGCAGCAGAATGATTCTTTTCTTCATGTTCAATCATTGTTTTAATAACACCATTAAGTGTTGTTTCAAAAATAGAACCTGTTTGCCCTGTTAACTGAATAAATGTTTCTTTAAGTGCCATAAGAGAAAGACGTTGTGATTTGAACAGTTCGCGTGCTTTTGGGCAATTAAACATTAAGTCATGTAAGAAACTTTTAAGGTCTATACAGAACAAATAAAACTCTTTTGCGCAAGCTTTTTCAAGTGTTTCTTTTTCGTCTACTTTTCCCCAATGCAACAATAAAGAATTTTCACGATTTGCTTTTTTGGACCATTCCTCAATCAAATGCATGTTAGTTTGACGAGCTATTTCAGCTTCTCCCAATAATGGTTTGGTAAAGTTTACAAAAGTCTCACGCATTGCCTTTAAGCAATCACGAAATTCTTTATAAAGAGGATGGTTTGGTGTCAGATTATTATCTGCTTCAAATTTTACTAAATCTTCTAAAGAAACTAACTGATTATTAAAATTATAAACCTTTTTAAAAGTTCTTGTTTTTTGATCAGGCTTTCCATAAAGTAACTCATTAATAAGTCCACGAACTTGTAAACAATCGATCAGAGAATCGCCGTTCATTCCAGGAGATTTTCCATCAATAGCTGGAATAGCCCAATGTTCAAGCGTTATAAATACATGATGTTCAGTATGTGTTTGCTGAAAAAAAGATATTAATAAAACAAGAGAAAAGATCTGTTTAGTCATTATAGATTCCTTATTTTTTAAAAATCACGTGAAAATTGTAGCCCTAAACTAAAACTATCGCCGATTCCGTAACTTAATAAGCTGGTTGACGCAAAAACATTCCAATCAAAAAATGCACCTTCTTGATGAGCTCTTTCTATTTTTGTAAAAACTCTTGATTGGTAAGCATGTCCAATTGTTCCGGCCTTAATATCAAGCTGTGACAAAAGCTCGTCACTTGCCCATATTTTCCCTATTTTTTCTTTGGATCGATACCAAGTATCGGTACCAAGATGAAAATTCCAATTTATTCTTTCAAAAGTGAGTTGATTGGTTGATTGAATAGAAACACCTGGAAAAACACGAGTATGATAGCTTGAAGGGAACATGCTATTGACTAAGACTCTACTAAATGAATCAAGAAATACAGCTGATTCATTGTCTGTTAAATCATCAACGAAGGGTTTTTCATCCCCTTGATCTTCTAGAGGCATTGCTTCAAGTTGACTTAGATAGGTTTGATCCGGTTTTATAGTAAAAAATCTATTTTCAACACTTGGCAGGAGTATTTCAAAATTTAATTTTGAAGAAATGAATACGTCCGGAGTAATATAAAAAATATGTTTTAAAAAGGTAAGCAACCCTAAGTGCCTATCATTTCCCAAGGGAGCTTCAAGCAGTATAGCAGAAAAGCGATCAAGTGCTTGAAGGCCAAGACTTAAGGCATTTGCAATAATAATAGGATTGCCTCCTTCATTAGGATCAAGTTTTGTGGAATCAAAGTAACCCATAAAATCATTTTGCAAGTGGAATGTTGGATTTGCTTTATTTTTTCTAAAGTGACTACCAATGCAACCTTTAATCATTGAAAAAGCCAAAGGTAAGGTAATACCAAACCCAATATTCAATTGATTTCTATAGGTGCTGAGTATGTTTTTTTCAATTTGAATTCGTAAGTCACCAAAGCCAAGTTTATCACTAATTAAATGGTCTTGAGCAAAGGTAAAATTATCAGTGTTAAGCCCAAGTCGTTCTAACGTTCTGACCTCTTGTCTGTTTAAGAAAAAGTTACGTTCTTGGTACAAGAAAGGCCATAAAAATGAAAGGTTCCAGTTTTGAACAGTAGTAGACCGTTGAAACATTACTCCTAATTGCCGGTCTTGGACTTTCAGATTTTTAAAGATAGAAAGAGCAAGCGGTAAGTCAAAAGCCGTAAAGGTGCTTATATCTAAGCCGTCTAGGAAAGAACTTGCAGCAAGAAGGTCACCCAAGTGTTTTCTGTTGTTTGGTGTTAACACAGCTCTTGAGGTTTGTGTAAAAAATGGGTGAAAGCTGGAATTATCGCTTAGACTACAGGTAAATTGTAAGCATTCAAGGTCAAAATAGCTTCTTGATTTAATTGGTGCGGTATAATTATAAAAGGGGACAGCCAGAAAGCGGTGGAGAGAGTACTCTTTTATATTGTAAAGAGTTGTTGATGGAGTGAATGCAACTCTTTGATGAGCAAGGCCTGCTACATCATCAGCAAAGCCATCAAGGCCATCAAAATCAAATTCAGCAGATTGGATAAAAGGTAGTTGAATCAATAAACAGATAATCAAAACACGTTTTACATATTTTATAATCATATTGAATATTTCAAATTTTTAAGGTTTTTCGTTAACATTTACTCTTTAATAAGTTATGCTAAAACTCTATTTAAGAAATATAGAGTATAAACTATTTTAAAATTTCTGACAAAGTAAGCTCTTTTTGGCCTAAAACAGCTTTTTTTAATAGTATTACTTTTAGATTCAGGGAGGTTTCATGGTTCATCAGGCTGATCATCAAAAATCTTTTATTGTAGAAGGTAATATTGGGGCAGGAAAGTCGACTTTTTTACGTCTTATTAAAGATCATCTTCCGGTTTCAATTGTTTATGAGCCGCTTGATCAATGGCAGGCAATTAATGGCCAAAGTCTTCTTGATAAATTTTATCAAGACACGCAAAGATGGGGCTATACGTTTCAATCATATGCTTTTATAACAAGAGTTATGCAACAAGAAAAAGATAGAAAATTGAACCCTTGGCTGCATCAAGTACTGGAAAGGTCGGTTTATTCTGATCGGTACTGTTTTGCAAAAAACTGTTTTGAAATGGGAACTTTAACTGAGCTTGAGTGGACACTGTATCAAGAATGGTTCAGTTGGTTGGTTGAAAATTACACTACTAAGCCCTCAGGTTTTATTTATTTGCAAACAGATCCTGCTATTTGTTTTGAACGTTTGCAAAAACGAGCTCGCAAAGAAGAATCATTAGTTCCGTTCAGTTATCTTGAGTCATTGCATAACAAACATGAAGATTGGCTGATTTATAAAAAAAACATAGCAGACTATTTAATTGACACTCCGGTGCTTATTTTAGATTGTAATCAAGACTTTGAAAATTCTCCGGAATTGCTTAAGGGGCACGTAGAAAAAATTGCTCATTTTATAGGGGTAGCTCCTTTAGGATCCCATGCTATCAGCTCAAGAATCATAAACCACTTGTAAAAACTAGAAAAAATGAGATAGACTGACATAATAAAAATTGTTTATACAGAAAGGCAATCCATATGGAAGGTCTCTTTTATGCAAAAGCAGCAGCATTTCTTGGTGCAGCAATTGCGATGGGATTAGGTAGCGTTGGTCCAGCAATTGGACAAGGTCTTGTGGGAACAAAAGCCTGTGAGAGTATTGGGAAATATCCAGAAAGTGCAGATAAAATTCGAATGACTATGATGATTGCAATGGCGATTATTGAATCGTCTGCAATTTATGCTTTTTTGATTGCGCTTCTTTTAATTATTTTTAATCGATAAAAATTCGTTTAAAGGATGCTGCTATGGTTGAGGTTAATGCTACAATTTTCATTCAAATGGCTCATTTTTTAATTGCGTGGTTTTTTTTAGATAACTATTTATTGCGCCCCTTTGTAAAATTTATTGAACAAGAAAAAGCGGTTATAGATGATTATCAAAAGACTCTTAAGCAAGAAGCATTAACTATTGAACAAGAAGAAAGTTCACAAAAAAATTTTTGGAAGAATCAGCATGTTCAACTGAAAAAAGAAGCTCCTGCTTATGACCCTCATGCTATTTTGTCCTACTCCGCTATTGTTTGCCCTATGATTCCAGAAATGAATAAAACTGATAAAGAGCTTTTAATTAAAAATACTAAAAAAGCTATTCTAAAACAGGTAAAGCATGATTGATATTTTTTCTTTTCATGGAATTTTTCATCTTATTTGTTTTGCTCTTTTAGCTTATTGCATCCAGAAAATTTTTAAGGTTTACGTAATAAGCTTTTTAAAAGATGGGGTTCTTCAGCAAGAGCAGTTTTTGCACCATCTGCAAGAAAAAATAAACGTTATTAAGCAGCAAAAAAAAACTGTTTTTGATACAGGGTTTCTTAAACGAAAAGAAACGCAATCTCTTTTAAAGCATGTGCAAACATGGGCTTCTGCGGTAAAAAAACGGATGGTCAATAGAGAACAAGAAAAAGTAGCTTCTCAAGAACGAGTAAAAGAGTATCAAAGCAATCAGATGCAGGGCTTGGCTCAGTTATATTCACAAAAAAGAATTATACCGCATGCACTTGAACAGGCAGAGCAAGAGCTACAAGATTTTTTTAGGGCTCCTGAACAGCAAAAGCAGTTTCTGAGTAAAGCAATTATTCCTTTAAAAAAGGAAGCGCATGAATAATAGCACAAAAATGCAAACAGAGCAGTTGACTCAAGTCTATGTTCAAGCATTTTTGCATCTTTATTATGATACATTAAAGACAATCAATACAGATGTATTAAAAAAGGCTCATCTTTATTTTAACAGCAGAAAAAATCTTTATTTCTTGCTTGAATCCCCATTGCTTGATCAGGTATATAAACTTAAAAATTTACAACAGGTACGTCTTGCGCTTGAGCTACCAGAATCATTTGATAACCTTATCAACCTTTTAATGCAGCACAAAAGAACATCATTGTTGCAAAATTTATTTGCAATACTTGCTCAAGAGGTTAAAAAGAGGAATAATCAGATAAGTTTTGTAGTGTCTTTTGTGGGGCAACTGACTACAGAAGAAAAAGATTCAATACAGTTGTTTTTAGAACAAGCGACAGAAAAATTTGTAGTGTGTGAATATAAACAAGACCCAAATCTGATTGCAGGAATACGATTGCAAAGTGATCAATTCTTGTGGGAAGATTCAATAAAAGGGCGATTAGACCGGATACGATGCTCACTCAAGCGTTAGGAAAAGAATGGATATTAAAAATACTGATTTAGTTTCTTTATTTGAAAAGGCACTAGCTGGCCAACCACAAACAAACCTTGATGAAATCGGAAAAGTTATCCAGGTTGGGGACGGTATTTGCCAGGTTCATGGTCTTGAAAAAGCAATTTATAATGAATTGGTTGATTTTGAAGGAGGCAATCGAGGAATTATTTTAAATTTAGAGCAAGATTACGTAACAGTGTTTTTATTATACAATTCCATTACGGTTGTTGAACTTGAAGTAGTTCGCCGAACCGGTCAAGTTTTTAAAGCGCCTGTAGGTATGGAACTTTTAGGCAGAACTTTAAATGCAATGGGTAAGCCAATTGATGGAAAAGGTGGTTTAGAAAATTTAGAACGATCACCTATTGAAGCATTTGCTCCGGGTGTGATTGAACGTTCTCCTGTCAATGAATCGCTTGAAACAGGAATCATGGCAATTGATTCACTGATCCCGATTGGTAAAGGGCAACGAGAGCTGATTATTGGCAATAGAAATACCGGTAAAACAGCATTGGCACTTGATGCAATTTTGCACCAAAAAGGTAAAAATGTTTTATGTATTTATGTTTCTATTGGTCAGCGCCAAGCAAATTTAGCACGTAAAATTCGATTATTAGTAGAAAATGGAGCACTTGAATACACCGTCATTGTCAGTGCTGATTCAGCTGATTCTGTTTTATGCCAATATTTGGCACCATATGTTGGTTGCACCATTGGTGAATATTTTAGAAAACAAGGCAGAGACGCTTTAATTGTTTACGATGATTTAAGTAATCATGCAATTGCCTATCGTGAAATGTCTCTTTTGATGCGTCGACCGCCAGGACGTGAAGCATATCCAGGTGATGTGTTTTATTTGCATTCTCGTTTATTAGAACGAGCAGGGAAAATACTTAATGGGGGCTCTTTAACGGCTTTACCCCTTGTGCAAATACAAAGTGACGACATCACTGCCTATATTCCAACTAATTTGATTTCTATTACCGACGGGCAGATTTTTTTAGATGATCAATTATTTAAAAGTGGTATACGCCCAGCGGTTAATATTGGGCTTTCTGTTTCACGAGTTGGTGGAGCAGCGCAAACTAAGGCAATTAAAAAAACTGCAAAAACATTAGGCCTTGAACTAGCGCAATATCGTGAACTGTTAGATTTTTCTCAGTTTGGTACAGAACTTGACACTAATGCTCAAGAGCAGCTTGCTCGAGGGCAAAGAGCGGTTGAGATTTTAAAGCAGGCTCAATTTATTACCTATTCATTTGTGCAACAAGCATTAATGTTATTAGTCTTGCAAGAAGGTGCGCTTGATGATGTTCCGGTGTCAGATGTTCATGCTTTTGTAACACAGTTTGCCAGCTATGTTGAATCGGTTTATGACCATTTGTATCAAGCAATTGAAATTTCTCAGGACTTGAGCCCAGAAACACATACTGAACTTTTGGTAGTCATTAAAGAATTTAAAACACTCTTTATTGCTCCAGAGATTTAAGATTGAAAAAGGCTGATTCTTAGCGTATACTTAAAACTCTTATTGTGCCCGTAGCTCAGTTGGATAGAGCGACGGACTTCTAATCCGTAGGTCGCAGGTTCGAATCCTGCCGGGCACACCATTTTTTCTTTCAAAAAAGTGCCCTCTGTAGCTTTATGCGTAGGACGGTCTTTTTAATACGGCAAACTTCTTACCTTTATACCCGCAAAACTGGCTTACTTAATCAGCCAATCAATCTCTTCTAAATGATGTTCTTTTAAAAACGTATTTGCTTGTGAAAAATGCTTGCAACCTAAAAATTTGGTTACAGAAAACGGCGAAGGATGCGCTGCTTTTAAGATTAAATGGATTGATGGGGCAACAGTAAGTCCTACATGAGCAACTTTTTTTTGTGCATAAGCTCCCCACAACATAAAAACTGTTGGTTGGTTGCGTTTAATCAATGCTGCAATAATAGCATCGGTAAACTGTTCCCAGCCTTTTCCGGCATGGCTTGCAGGACTATTTTCTTCTACAGTCAACAGTGCATTGAGTAATAAAACACCTTGCTCTGCCCAACTGGTTAATGTCCCAGAAAAAGGGGTTGCTATGCCAAGGTCCCCTTTGAGTTCTTTAAAAATATTACGCAACGATGGCGGTTGCACAATCCCTTTTGGAACGCTAAAACTGAGCCCATGAGCTTGCCCAGGTCCATGATAAGGGTCTTGCCCCACAATAACTACAGACACCTTATCAAAAGGGGTTGCCTGTAAAGCAGCAAAAATAGACTGTTTTGGCGGGTAAATGACTGCACCGGCAGCTTCCCGTTGTTGCAAAAATTTGACGAGTAAGTCAATTTCTGGGGTAGCGCAGACCTTTTGTAATGGAGCTTGCCATGGAACAGGCAGGGCAGTAAAAAATTTGAGTTGTTCAGGTGTCATAAAAACTCATAAAGGTAGTAAATAAAAATAAGTATAGCAGGAGCTTTATCTAAGTATAGGCTGCAATGGAGCTTATACAAGACCCCATTTGTACTTTGCAATGATTTGCTTTACAGTAGAAGATTGATTCAAAAGCTTATCAAAAACATAAGCTTTCTATAACCAACCATTTTAAAGGATGTTATCCATGACACAAAAAAATACACTGTTAGTAGTAGGCTTAATTACGCTGTTTACTGCTTCAATCAATGCAGCTGCAGAATTACCTTCTTATGAAGATACTATAGCAAAAGATGAAGGTAATATATTTGAGCTGTGTAGTAGATATCGAGTGAAACAAGCTGAGTTAGAAAAAAAACATATTGAGAATGCTAAAGTTATAAAGAATGCAACTGCTTTGAATATGCCGGCTACTAAAGCGCAGATTGAAGCATTTAAAAAATCAGAAAAAGCTTTAGCTGTTTTAGGTGAAAAAATGGAAGCACTTAAAGGAAAAGCTGTAGAAATTAAGGGTCATATTGCAAATAGCTGAATTATCTAACTAATAATAATTTCAAAAGAGCTATGAATAAAAAGTTTAATGCTTTTTATTCATAGCTCTTTCTATTGTTAATTACTTACCATTACAGTCCATGGGTGGTAGCAGTGTGTTGTTCAGCTTTAGCTAATTCAATTGCTTTTTCCTTTGCTGCTTGTTCTTCTTGAGCTCTTTTTGCAGCCTCCTCTTTTTGATATTGTTCTAGTAGTTCTTCTAGTGTTGTTGCTGTATCATGAAAGATATCTTCTTCTTGATTTTGTCCAGCGTTGTCGGTTGCTTGAGGATCTGTTACAGTTCCATTTTGAGTAGCTGGTGTTGTTTTGCTAGGTGTAGTTTTATCAGGTTGAGTAGGCGTAGTAGGAATAATATGTTGAGTAATTTCAGCCTCTTGTTGTTTTTTTGCATCAGTAGCTTTTTGCAGGGTATCTGTATGAGACTGTTGTTGTTTTTCTTCCCATTTTCTAAGCACTAAAGTTTCTAGTGAATCAGAAATATTAGGATCGAGCATTTTATTTTGTGCAACGATATCAGCGAGCTTCTCAATAATCAGTTGTTGAACTTCGGTGTTATTTGTATTTTCGTTATACATTTTAATCAGTTCTTTTGAATTGTTAGCATTAGCGATGACTGTATTTTTAAGAATAGCTGTAGCTTTTGCATTTTTTTGTTCGGTGTACTTCTCAAAAACTTTTGTTACGAGGGCTTCTGGAGTACTAGGATCCAGGATTTTATTTTGTGCCATTATATCTGCAAGTTTTGCAATAATAAGTTCTTGAATTTCAGGATTAGTTGGGTTTGCCTTATAAATTTCAACAAGCTCCTTTGAATTACTAGCATTTCTCGTAATAGCTTCTTTTAAAGTTGCATTACTTTTATTTTTCTGACTGATAGTTTCTTTAATCTTACTAATCTTAAATGTAAGCGCTTCGTGATCTGCTTCTTCTGTAAGATTGAGCTCCGACTCTAGAAAAGCTGTTTCTAAGGCTTCCTCTATTTTTATGAGAACATTTTCTGGGAAAAGATCATAATATTGTTCGGAAAGCTTCATGAAATCTTCATCATAACCATCTCTCCAAGATTCTATAACAGCATTTTGTAGCTTTTGAGTGAGCTTGCCAAATTCAGAAAGGTCTATTTCTCGAAGAATTGAATTATCTATTTCATTTTTTAATCTGATAGATATTATTTTCATTGTGTTTTCGCTAAGCTCACGGCGATGAAGTTGCGCTTCAAGATTTTTAAGAGATCTCTCAATTTGTTTAGCTAATTCTTCAGGGTCATCTTGATACTTTCTTAGGTTTTCAATAACGTTGTCATGTAAAAATTGTTCTAACTCAGCGAGCGAAATTTCAGGAGAAGCTTCTGATGGTTGTGGAAGCATTGAAGAGAATATATTTCTTCCTACCTCCATTGCTGATATATTTCCTGTAATAAGTCCATCTGTTGTACTTATAAGTAAATCCAGCGCTTGCTCTCTTTTTTCTGGAGTGAATCCTACAGAATCTGCTACCTGTCCAAGAACTTTACCCCCGATATCAACTAGCTGGCCAGTTTTATCAGTCATATAATTTACTACTTTAGTAGTAGCAGTAATTAATTGACCTTGTGCATCAAGGGCTAAGTCAACAAGTTTATTACTTGCATCGCGGATTTTCCCTTGTGCATCAATATATACTTCTACTAGGTTGCCATGTATATCTATAAATTTATTCATGACGTTACCCGTTGCATCAACTATTTTTCCGTACTTATCGACGAAGATAGAAATAGTTTTACCGCTAATTTCAATTACTTTTTTAATAAGATATTGGCAAACACCATTAACGCATACCTTTATTTTATTTCCTAAAATAGTTGTTGCTTCTTCTGCCAAAGTACCTACTGCGTCAAGAGGTTTCCCTTTAGTCCAAGTTCTGATCCGATTAATAAATCTTACAACTCCCAGCGAAATTTCTATTGCTATAGCTTCAAGTCGACTACTTTCTCCTTTCAATAATCGAATAACTGGACTGGTTGCTTTATCGAATTTAGCTGTAAAATTTTCAACTTCTTTTTTTTGAGTAGGAGTCAGTAACTCTATTTTTTCACTAAGAGTGAGATCTTCAGCTATTTCATTGTTAATAGTTTTTATTAATTCTGCTGTTTTTTTGTCTTTAAATATATCGACAACTGTATTTAAATTTCTTTTTCCTGCATCTATAAGGGCTTGTGTTAGCGAAGTAGAACCAGTAAGTGCCATACACATATTTTCCACGTAGCTTCTTTGATCAGCAGGTTTTTCTTTTGTTTTCTTTGTAAGATCTCTTATGAATTCTAATAAGAATGCTCCTGCGTTAACCGCCATAAACATTTGTTCTTCTTTTTTAGTTGCTCTGTTGGTTGCGATTCGACCGGCAGTTGCAAATCCTGTTCCAATACCTTTAATAACTTTAACAGCTTGACCAGCTTGTAGCGTGATGTTTGTAAGACCTAATACTAGTAGAAAAGACAATAGTACTTGATTAACCTTCATCATAACCTCCTGCCCCTTTTTTAAAGAGCTTATAACCATATATTCTACTTTGAGAGTAGCAATTTTAAGACATCAAAAACAAGAAATTGTTACTCTGTCAGCTTTTTGAGCTTATTAAAGTTATCAATAGGGTCAAAATTATTAAAAAGTCCATTGGTAACGGCAACGGCAGTAACGTTAAGCTCTTTTAGTTGTTTAATATTACTTTCATTCACTCCGCCATCAACAGTAATGTTTA
Organism: candidate division TM6 bacterium GW2011_GWF2_32_72; assembly: GCA_945882015.1. Taxonomy (GTDB): domain Bacteria; phylum Babelota; class Babeliae; order Babelales; family CAIQNR01; genus CAMCVM01. The sequence continues at coordinate 86,686 of CAMCVM010000004.1, read as the reverse complement.
AGCTCGCATGGTTCTTTTTTTGCCAGTCAATAAGCTCGTTAATTTTTTCAAAAGTTCCAAGAATAAAAGCTTGTCCAGATGCGCCAGGATTGACCGACATCAATAAAATATGGTTAAAGCATGGCAATAAATGATCGATCTTTTTAATTGGTGTTTCTGGGTTGATTGCTAGACTTGCGACCAATTGCTTGTGCTCAGCTGTTTTAATAAAACGTTCATAATCTTTTGCTATCGTTTCATAATGGACTGATACAATATCGCCAGGATTAAGTTGTAATAGTTCAATCCAAGTTATCGGGTTATGTACCATCAAATGGACCCAGAGTTGTTTCTGTGTAAGATTCCTTATTTGATGAGTCAATTCAATTGATCCCATAGTATGCGATACGTAATGGCCATCCATAATATCAACATGATACCCTGGTACCAGTGGATCAAGCTGCGCAATCAATGCGGTCAGTTGGTTAATATTTTGACTGTGATTTGATGGAAAAATAAACATGGGACTCCTTTTTTTTTAAGTCTACCATGTTTACTCTTTTGTTAAAAATTATAACATTATAAGATCACTTATAGCCGATAAGTCTATACAAAAAAGGGGTTGGTTTTCTTCCGAGTGCGCGATCTACCATTTGATTAAGAGAAGGAAACGCATTTGTTTTATACAAAGTTCCTAAGCCTGCCACACTAAGAACAAGCGCAGATCCGATTTTTACATTAGTAGGTTTATCTTTTTGATTTGCACCCAGTAGCAATTTATTACCAGCAAAATAGATAAATCCTACAGTTGCAGCAGGCATTACAACATCCCGTGTTGAAGGAAAAAGAAAAGACATGGTACCAAGAACACCTGCTACATTAGTTGCTTGTAAAGCTCCCAATCCAGTTGTTCCAATTATGTTGCCAACTGTTGTAAAAATACCCGGAGCATTGTGGTCTTGCTTGCCCCATTGCATAGTAACATTAACTCCATATAAATGCCCCTCTACTTTGCCGCAAGTTGTAACTGGGGAACCATTTGTAGAGGGTTTTTCCCATTGTTGAGCTTCATGAATTCCATATATTGTTGCAGCTGCACAAGTAATACCAGCCAGCAAGTGCACAAGTTCACTACTTTTTGCAGAGTGTGCGCAAGAAAGCAATAATGCAATTGCTAAACATTGTTTTGTCATTGTTCATCCCCGTTGTTTTTTATAATAAAAAGGACCTAGATTGTTTCTAGATCCTTTTTTTAAGATTCAGAATACGTTACTTAAAAATTACAGTTGATAAAAATGATCAGTTGCGGTTCTTCCTAAAATGCCATTAACAAAATCCTTAACAACTGGAACATTACTATAACAAGCTCCAGCAGCACCTCCTATAATTACCCATTTACCTACAGAGTTAATTCTTAAAGGATTTTTTTCTTGGTTATGATCGCCAAGTGCAGCTTTGAGGGTTAAAGCTGTAGCTCCAAGTCCAGCTGCTGCAGCTAGAGGTTTTGAAAGCGCTTCTGGGAATGATTTTGCCAACCCGCCCATTATTAAACTTGCAGCAACTACCTTAGCTACATCTTTTCCTTGCATTCCAACATAGCTTCCAGCATTTGTTAGTAAACCAGGCTGATTGGGATTTTGTCTAAAATAGAATTCTGCTCCACGTGAAACAACAGCGCCGGCAACAACTAAAGCCAAGCCCGAGTGTTGAAAATTATTTGGTTTTGAAACTTGTACGCAAGAAAGCAACAATCCAATTGCTAGAAATTGTTTTTTCATTAATTATCCTTTTTGTTTTATAACATGCATGATTAACGTTAATACGCTCGCAATTCTATAATTTCATGTATTAAAGTCAACTAAATTACGCAGGGCGCATTCTGTTTCTGACAGCGTAAAGAAGATCTACAGCCTTAGGATAAAGAAGCTCAACTACACTTGATCGTGTAAAATTCAAAGGAATTATTCCAGCTAATTGATAAGCGCATAGAGATCTTGAAAGGGGATCAAGGACTGAATATCTAGGATTTAATGAATAAGCATCAATAACTTTTATTGTCGCTAAAAGACCTAAAGCAACCTTACTAGGGCCATATTGTTCCATCAGAGAATTTTTGAGTAAAGGGGCAAGAAAAAATAAATGGGGACTTAGTTGTTCTAGGCCAAAAGCAGCTACTTGGTAGACTCCCCATTTTATAGCAATTTCTTTACTCGTAGTTAAAAGAGATTCGTCAGGATTCTTTAGAGGTTCATTTTCATTGCTTTTTATTAGGAATTGTAATCCGAAGAATCCACAAAAATCAGGAATAACTCTCTGATTATTATCAATAGCCAATACGCCTAATCCGACCGCCATACAGGCAAGTGCAGCAGCTCTATAACCTTGTTTGAACATTTCTTTTCTAGCCTCGTCTTGTTGCGCACGTCTTGCACCATTTACAGGATTATCAAACATGGGGTTACCATCAGCAATAACTGCTATTGCCGCTTGATTAGGAGGGAAAAGTTCTTGGCAATCAAGTCTTGTTGTTAAAAAAAATAAACATAAAAGAATTTTGTTTTGCATGGAGTAGCTCTTTCTAATTAATAATAGTTTCTGACTGAGTTAAAAGAGGTTTAAAAGGAGATCGAGGAGTGGTATTATACCTCATTGCTGCTTTTCTTGCCAGATTAAAAAAATCATTAATACCCAGTGCAATGCTATTGTTTGTTAAACTATTAGCCTGAAGAGGAAGTGCTGCTTTTATGATGTAGTGGGAGTAATTTTCTAGCATTTTTTGTTTGCGGTAATCAGCATCAACTTCTTTTTGCAAAAGTTTTGATGCTTGTAATATCCATGTAAGGAAAAATTGTGATTCTCTTGCAGCCGCTACATTAATAACAAGTGGTTGTTTGGTTGCATCTATACTGTTATTTTCGAGTTCTTTGGCAAGTTGTATGGTTTTTAAATCTTTGGTAAAAGTTGCTTCTTGCGTAAAATAAGCAAGTGCAAAGCGCTGATCAGGAAAACAAACAGGCAATGTTTTTTGATCTGTAGTGGTAAGTGTTTCAATAAATTCTTTAAGTTCTAAATCTTTTAATACTTGTTCAAATTTTTGTTTTTTTTCTAATGCTTTTTGTCCGGGCTGGTAATACCATTGCATTGCTTGCAGTGCAGTAATTGCTCCAATAGCAGGGGCTATAGAAAGACTAGTTGTTTTTGGGGACAAAAAATTTGCTACTGAATTTCTGAATGAGGCAACGTGCCCTACCTGATCAGTAGTAATTTTAATTGCGATTTTTGAAAATAAAAAACTCAGGGTTGCTTGGCTCAATTGAGTGGTTGCATGCAGAGCAATGGTTAAAGGAATTTCTTTTTCAAGGGCAGAAGATTCATGGTTGGTGCAGAGTTGTTCAATGGCATTACAGACTAAGCTAATACTTAACCCGGTTGCATAATCAGTTACTGTTGTTTGTAATAATGGTGTTCGATTATCTTTTGCACAGTAATAAATTGTTCCTGCTACTAGTCCAATAATGAGCGTTCTGACAATTTTTTTTTGGGATTCAGTAAGCGTTGTGTTTTGAGCCGGGACTTTTTTTTCTGTAACAGAGCTGTGCAAGGTATTACTCGTGCTTTGATTACTGATAAGGGGATTGCACAGCAGGAGTATATAAAGGAAGAATATTTTTTTCATAGTTGCTTTGATAATAAAAAACGCCCTCAAGCGAGAGCGTTTTTATTTTTTTTATAGTATCGCTTAGTTTTTTCTTCTTGTTCTCATTTCAGCAGCTGACATTTTTTCAGCAGCTAATTCTAAGATTGGGAAAGCTCCCTTGGTTACTGCTAAACCAGCTAATGCAGCAGTAACTGCTTCGCGGTCTTTTACTTGATTTTTAAATAACATTTGTTCAGTCATAAATGCACCTAAAACAGCCATTAAATAATCGTCTCTCATTTCATGGCCACCTTTGTAAAGGCCCATTACTCCTTCTACGCCCAAAACAATACCAAGGCCTTGAAGTATATCGGTTAACTTAGCTACTTGTAAATCAGTTTCTACAAAGCTAGCTAGTCTGCTAATACCTGGAAGTGCTACTATTTTACTATTAAGAAAATACAATGCAGCTCCGGCACCAACTCCAAGCGCAGCTGGAACAACAGTTGCAACTCTTACATCATTTGGTGCATATTTTCCCATGCTTCCAAATAAAATATTGCCCACTTCGCCAAATGCTCCTTTTTCAGCAAAAGCTACCTGTGATGTCAATAAACAGATGCTCAATACGACTCCTAATTTTCCCTTCATTACGGACTCCTTTGTATATAAGAGGGTAGACTACTTTTCCTGGAGCGACTCTACTGCGCGCCTTAAAAATTGTCAAAGGTTGTTCATTTCAAATTGTCTAAAAAGTGGTAAAATGCCCAAGAGTAAAGAGAAAAAATTTTTTTAATTTTTTTATAAAAGGGACTTTTTGAAACCATCATTATTAAAAATTCATACGCTTGTTTTATTGCAAAAAGATTTAGCAAAAGCAGTCGAATTTTATGAATTATTAGGCGGCTACTGTGCTTTTTATCAAGAAAACGTGTGGGCAGAATTTGAGCTTGAACAAGTTAAACTTGCCCTTTGCCCAACAGATCAAATTTTAGATCGATATTCGGGGTTAGTTTTTTATATTGCTGACTTTCAAACGGTCAGCGAATCTCTTTTAAAAGCGGGGTATCTGTTGTCAGCTCCAACTGAAACAATTAACGGGGCAGTGGTTATGGTAACTGATCCAGGTGGTAATAAAATTGAGCTTATTTCGGGCAAAGATGGTCAAAGTTGTTCAACAGAGCGGCGCTGTTGTTCAGCTTAATACAGCATTTTTAGCGCTAGGGTTTACATTGCTTTTTTAGGTATTGAGAGTATACTTATCGCAAGAAGGTTATCATTAATATAAATGGAATACTAAGCTAGTTTTTAGCTTGCTGATACAGTGTTTTAGCGTTGTGTAGGATTATTAATCAAAGGGTGTATTTATGACAAAAATTCGTCCACTGTTTGATCGTTTATATGTTGAACGAACAGAAACAGAATTGAAAACTCAAGGTGGATTGTACATTCCAGAAGGCTCTAAAGAAAAAGGCCAAACAGGAAAAGTTGTTGCAACTGGTACAAAAGCTGATTTTCAAGTAAAAGTTGGAGATGTTGTTTTTTTTGGCAAGTACGCAGGTACTGATGTTGATGAAAAACATATCATTTTAAAAGAAGAAGACGTTTTAGGTATTGTAGAAAGATAAGGTAAATTTCTATGTCAAAAAGAATTGTATTTGGCGCAGATGCACGCGAAAAATTTCGCAGAGGGGTTGATGCCCTTGCTGATGCGGTTAAAGTAACGCTCGGGCCCCGAGGTCGTAACGTTGCCTTTGAAAAATCATTTGGATCTCCAGTTATCACCAAAGATGGTGTAACAGTTGCAAAAGAAATTGAATTAAAAGACAAGTTAGAAAATATGGGTGCACAACTGGTTAAAGAAGTTGCTTCAAAAACAGCTGACGTAGCTGGTGATGGAACAACCACTGCAACTGTTTTAGCGCAAGCTATTTTTCACGAAGGTAACAAATATGTTACTGCCGGCGCTAACCCAATGGAATTAAAGCGCGGCATTGATAAAGCAGTTGACGCAGCAGTTGAAGCAATTAAAAAAGCAGCTCAAAAAGTAAAAGACCGCAAAGAGATCGAGCAAGTTGCAACTATTTCTGCAAACTCTGACACAATCATTGGACAACAAATTGCTGAAGCTATGGAACGTGTTGGCCGTGATGGCGTGATCACTGTTGAAGAAGCAAAAGGTATGCACAACGAACTTGAAGTTGTTGAAGGTATGCAATTTGATCGTGGTTATTTGTCTCCTTATTTTGTTAATAAAACAGAAAAGATGGAAGCACAGCTTGATAGCCCAGTTATTTTATTGCATGACAAAAAAATCAATTCAATGAAATCATTGCTTCCTATCTTAGAGCAAGTTGCAAAAACCGGCAGAGCATTATTAATTATTGCAGAAGACATTGAAGGCGAAGCGCTTGCAACCTTAGTGGTTAACAAGATCCGCGGTACCTTAAATGTTGTTGCGGTAAAAGCTCCTGGCTTTGGTGACCGTAGAAAAGAAATGCTTAAAGATCTTGCTATTTTGACTGGTGGACAAGTAATTGAAGAAGAACTTGGGCTTAAGTTAGAAAATATTACACTTGATGACCTTGGAACAGCAAAAAAAGTTGTTGTTACAAAAGATGCAACAACAATTATTGATGGTGCTGGCGATCAAGAAGCAATTGATGGTCGCGTTGGGCAGATCAGATTGCAAATTTTAAACAGCAGTTCAGATTATGACAAAGAAAAATTGCAAGAACGTGTTGCTAAATTAGCAGGTGGTGTTGCAGTTATCAAAGTTGGCGCAGCAACAGAAACAGAAATGAAAGAAAAGAAAGACCGTATTGACGATGCGCTTCATGCAACTCGTGCAGCGGTTGAAGAAGGTATTGTTGCAGGTGGCGGTGTTGCGTTATTACGTGCGCAAGAAGCTGTTGACGCTGTTGTAGCAGATGGCGATGAAAAGTTTGGTGTAGCCATTATTCGTCGTGCTCTTGAAGCTCCACTACGTGTTATTGCAACTAATGCTGGATTTGAAGGTTCTGTAGTTGTTGACAAAGTCCGTTCACATCCTTATGGAATCGGCTTTGATGCAAAAACTGGTCAATATGTAAATATGATCGAAGTTGGTATTGTTGACCCTGCAAAAGTAACGCGAACTGCATTGCAAAATGCTGCTTCAATTGCAGGTTTAATGTTAACCACCGAAACTATTATTTGTGATCTTCCTGAAGACAGCAAAGAAGTTCAAACCGTTGGGGGCGGTATGCCAGGCGGTATGGGTGGAATGCAAGGAATGTATTAACTTTTAGTTTTTACTGAATTTAAAGAAGAAGCTCCAATTTTCTTGGAGCTTCTTCTTTTTAAATATTTTTTTAATCTGATAATTAATAAGTTAAGAATGGTCTATTTAAAAGGTAAATAGACAGATTAAGTATAAAAGCAAAAGTAAGCCATAGTGAATATGGCAGAAATAATAAACCAGCTTGCTTATCAGCAATTTTAAATCGAAACGTCATATTCCATACAATCACAGTAAGAGCTAGTAATATAAAAGTTCCAAGTGCTATATTGTGTTGTATAAAAAATACATAAATCCATAATGAATTAATAGGTAGATGACCAAACAATAGTATGAGATTTGTATTTAATGCTTTATTTTTACCACTTTTTAATAACTGAATTCCAGTTGCAATGATGCAGCAATACAGTATTGGCCATACAATTGCAAAAATATATCCAGGCGGATTAAAAAACGGTTTTTTGAGTGAAAGATACCAAGAACTTTGGCCCGAATCGCCCATCAGTATTTTTCCTATTAAACCGTGTATAAACATGATACCAGCACATAAAAAACTCTTTTTAATCAGATTGTTATTCCACATTTTATCCCCTTTTTTTTACATAAACATTTTTTTTGCTTGTTGCGAGGTGGTTGCATGATCAACCATAGGTAATGGATATTCTTTGGTCAATGGTTGAGTAGCATTAAAATAGTTATGAATAGCTTTTGGTTGTATTAACCGTAATTCAGGAACCCACTGTTTAATATAAACACAATCAGCATCAAATTTTTTCTGCTGCAGCCATGGATTAAATACTCTAAAGTAAGGTGCAGCATCAGCTCCGGTTGAAGCTCCCCATTGCCAACTTCCATTATTAACGGCAGGGTCATAATCAACTAACTTTTGTGCAAAATATTTTTCGCCCCATTGCCAATCGATATGTAAATTTTTTGTTAAAAAAGAACATACAATCATTCTCACTCGATTGTGCATGTATCCAGTAGTGTTCAGTTGGCGCATCCCCGCATCAACAATTGGAAATCCTGTTTGACCGTTGCACCATTGTTCAAATGCTTTTTTGTTATGTGACCACGAAACCTTTTGATAATTTTGGTTAAACGCTTTGCCAAATACATGCGGAAAATGAAAGGCAATATGAGTGTAAAAATCTCGCCAATACAGTTGCCGAATTAATGTTATGTCAGCTTTATGTTCTTTAAGGGAATGTATTACTTGTTGTGGCGAAACTGTTCCGAATTTAAGATGCGCAGAAAGATGGGTAGTTGCTAAACATGGAAAATCGCGTGTTTTGGCGTACTGTTTAAATGCATCGACATGGTTTAAGATTTTTTCTGCTTGTTTTGTTCCGCCATGCACAGCAATTGCAGAATTTTTAGTGATTGAAAATTTTTCAAATAGATTTTGGTTAGCATCAAGAGCAGTTTCAATTTTTTTGGTGTAAAAATTTTTATACGTATTTTTCTCAGGTTCGTTAATTCCTTGCTCTGTTGCTTTATTAAAAAACGGAGTAAATACAGTATATGGTTTGCCACTTTGATTGCGCAAAGTCTTTGGATCGGTTAATAAAAGACCTTGAAAACTATGCACTGCAACTGAAAATTTTTCCATTACCTGGGTAATTGCTTTGTCCCTTGCAAGAGCAAAAGGGGTATAATCTTCATTGAAAAAGAGCGCATCAATGCTGAGTATCTTTACTAACTCTTTAAGGATTTTTTCTGGTTTACCATAAAAAAGATTCAGCCTTGCGCCGCGACTTTTAAACTGTTCTTGCAAGTCTTTTAAAGATTCAAGCATAAACTGAACTGCATTATTGCTTTTATAACTATTGATTGTACTGATTTGCTCTGGATCAAAGATAAAAATGGGAATAACTGTTTCAGCTTGCTTGCACGCTTGCAGTAATGCTTTGTTATCATTAATGCGCAAATCTCGATGAAATAAAAAGAGAGCTGTTTGATACTGCTTACTCATGACTCTTTCCTTTTTTTAGATGATAGAGCTTACTGTTGGCTATGAGGTTTTGGTGATGTAGGCACAACTTGATCATCTTCAGAGTTAGATGCTTCATCAACATCATCTCGCGCAGCATATCTTTCTGTAGCGGGTGATACAGGTTGTGTTGCTTCAACTATTCCGTCATCAGATGCGGTTTGTGAATGGCGGAATTGATTTGTATCAGGAACTTTTTGTTCTTGTGAATTTACTAACGACTGAGTAATCATTAATAAAATTGTCAGTAAGATTTTTTTTACCATAATTATCCTTTAACGGATGCGGCAATAAGTCGCGGTTTATTATTAAAATCACGGATAGGGCTCATAACATGCCATTTATTTTTTTGTAATAATTGGGTGACAGCGTGACCTTGCGTTGCTCCAATTTCTAGAAAGAGCTGACAAAAATCGCTAGTCAAAAGACTTTTTGGATTTAAATACTGTTGTGCTTGCTGCGCAATCAGTTCATAAAATGCAAGACCATTATTGTCTGCAACTAATGCTTGCTTGTCTTCCCATAATCTTACGCAGTCATCAAGTTGCTCGTATTCATCAGCAGTTATGTACGGTGGATTACAGAAAATAATGTCATAATTTTGTTGTGCAAGATTTGCAAACATATCAGATTCTAGAGCTAGAATATTTTTAAGTTGTAAATGTTGAATGTTTTTTTCAATCAGTGCTATTGCTTGTGGATTTTTATCAACAGCGTGCACGGTGAAATTTTCAAATGCGTGTGCAATAGATAAACCAATGCATCCTGAACCGGAACACAAATCAAGGATTTTGAGTGGATATTTTTTAAAGAGCTGTAAATTTGCAATTAATTGCATAACCCATTCTTCTGTTTCAGGGCGCGGGATTAAAATGGGCGCTTGAATAAAAAGTTCAATGTTTCCAAATGGCGCTTCTTCCAGCAAATATTGTAACGGATAATTTTTAGTGATTAATAGGTCTACCCATGTTTGCAGCTTTTGGCACACTTCTGGACTTACCACTTCTAGCGATAGATTTTGTGTTTCAGACTTGCTAAAAATATTGTCAGTTAATTTATTGATTATCCAGCCTGCTACAAAAAAACTGTGCTCTTTACCAAATCGAGGTTCAAGCGCTTTGGTCGTTTGAGTAAGCAGTTGTTCAAGTGTGAGATTCTGCATAAATAGTCATCTTATAATAAGTGGGTGTAGAGTTTATTTTTTATTAGTATAAAGACTATCCCACGGATTTCAAATTGGTATGCGTTGAATAAAAAGCTTAAGTCTGCGGTAATCATTGCCGATTAATAGGGAATAGATTTCTATAAAACTTTCTAGCTTTGCCTGATCAAGTAATTTTTGCTGATGCGCATTACGTAAAAGTGCTAACATCAGTTCATCCAGTGATTCAGTCTGTTGACTTGAGGCTAAAACATGCAAATAGTTATGACAGGCAAAAAAACGTTTATATTCAAGCGGCGTTGCAAGGCTGACAAAAGCATGGATTTTAGGGGGCTCTGGAGCTCGATGATAAAGCATAACTTCATGCTCACTAAACCCCAGAATAATACAGGAAAAGCTTGTTTTTAAAAATTCAAAAATTTGAGGTTGCTCTGCCAACAGTTCTTCTTCTGTTTTTTGGTAAGTAAAGGGATAGCGGCCTTGCTCCATTGAACCGGTACTGATAGCGTGCACCACGCCAAACAGTGTCCGTTTTTTGGTTGCAATGGTAACCAGTGACCCAAATTCAGGAAAGGTGTCCCATTGCCAACTCTGGGCAGTAAATCCTTGCAAAGAACTTTCAATCACTTCAGCAAAAGAGTGAGATTTGCTTGTCGCTGTTTTCATGAGCGCGCTCCTTATAAGCAGAAAGAAAACTATCTCTATGAATAATGGTTGGACCTTGATTTTTTAACCCTAGTTGATGTTTTTGAGCTCCATACCCCTTATTACTTTCAAAATAAAACCCGGGAAATAGTTTTGCAGTCTCCTGCATTAGTTCATCTCGCATTACTTTGGCCAAAATTGACGCTGCGGCAATGGAAATTGATTTGCTCTCGCCTTGCGTAAACGAAAGGATTTTAATCGCTTGGTTTTCAAGTTTAAGGGGCATGGCATCAATTAACAATAGGCTGGGCTGTTGTGGTAAGTTTGATTGTGTAATAAGCCCATAATAAGCTCGCTTCATTGCCGTTAAGGTTGCCTGATAAATATTGTGCTTATCAATAAAGGTGTGGTCAGCCATCCCAAAACTGTACCATGCGTTAAGCTTAATCCATTGGGCAGCTTTTATTCTTTGGTTTTCAGTCAGTATTTTTGAATCTTTGAGTAAGGGGTGGGTTGCATAAGGGTGTAAAATGACTGCGCAAGTGACCACTGGTCCAGCTAGGCAACCTCTTCCAACTTCATCGATCCCGCTTAAAAGAGCATTTTGAGCCCATAATTCAGACTCGTAAAAAGAGGAAACGATGAGTGAATCAGGAGCTTGGTTGGGGCTTATTTTTTTTTCCATTTGACAAACAGTTTGCTATGTGTAATATTATTTCTAACGCAGTATTAACCTCATAATTACTATACTATTGCATGTTCAAACAAAGGAGTAAAGTATGTCTTCGACATCTTTAAGAGTAAAAGAGCTTTTACGAGAAAAAGGCTGGACAACAAAAGTTCTAGCCGAAAAGACAGGAATGTCTGAAAGTTACTTAACTCATATAAAAAACGGAACTCGTCGCTGGAATGAAGATTCCTTAAAAAAATTAGCAAACGCTTTTGAATTAAGTCCTATTGATTTATTTGCAGAGCGTAGAAACCGTACTGACAATATTGATAACAATGTAAGTATGCCAGAAAAATCTGATATTGAATTAAAAGTACAAGTGGTGCCGGTTGTGGGAGAAATTCCTTCAAATCCCTCCCCTTATAATAATCAATTAATGCAAACAACAACCGGTTACAAAGATGTGTTTGTGCCAAGTTTAAACACCACTGATGCAGCTATGTTTGCGCTTGCAATTGATAACAATTTGCTTGCTCCAACATTTGTAAAGGGCGATTTTTTAATCGTTTCTCCTGATGTGTGGACAAGAACTGGTGACACCGCTGCCGTTGAATATGGTAACGATGTTGCTATCAAAGGTATTTTCCAAGTTACTTTTAGTGAAGATTTTATTGTTCTTGAATCTCCAAACCGCAAACAGGCTCCAATTGCCTTAATTCGCGGCAAGGATCATTTTAGAATTATTGGACGAGTAATTCAAAGAGTTCAGAAATATATTTAAATAATTGAAAATTATAAAAAAGTGCTGCCTTATGCTTATTTAAGCTATAAAGCAGCACTTTTTTATAATATACGTTTCATTTTTGCTTTTTTTGACTTTTTTGGTACACTTTTAGCAGTTGGTTATTTAAATAAAAGCCCCATGGTGGAGTTTTTATAGTGGTGCATTATTGTGCCATTTCCAGTTAGTAACCTTAAATTTATACGAAAGTATGTGTATGAATCGGTATGAGATTCTTATGCTTGCAACTCCTGCTATTACGCAAGACGAAGCAAGTAACGTTGAAAAAGGGATTCAAGAGATTGTTAAAGAAGTAAAAGGATCGGTAATTTCTTTTGAGCGCTGGGGTAAATTCCGTTTAGCGTATCCAGTTAAGAAAAATGATTACGGAATTTATTTTTTAACTCGCTTTGAAGTTCCAACTACACAACCTGTTCTTGAAACTATCAAAACAGCGTTTACAGTAAAATATAATGAAATTGTCATGCGTCATGTAATTGTTAAACTTGATACAAAACAATCACTTGAATATAAACGTCCACAATCTGTTGAAGATGCACCTGTTGCTCGCGATGTAGATTCATTCTTACGTGAAAACAACATGGAAGGCCTTCGTGGTTCAGGCGCACGTGATAATGATAAAAGATCAGAAGCATTAGGGACTGATCTTGACGAATCTTTCAACGATGAGGAGTTAAACTAATGACAAAAAAAATTAGACTAAAAGTTAGTTCTCGTTTAGTAAAAAAACGTAATAAACGCTTTGGTGCAAATGCTAAAAAGCAATGCAGATTAACATCGATGGACTTTGTTGATTACAAGGATACTGAGTTGTTAAGAAGTTTTTTAACAGAGCGTGGTAAAATTTTACCTTCAAGAATTTCTGGTAATTGCGCAAGCAAGCAACGTCTTTTGAATAAAGCTATTAAATTGGCTCGTTCTATGGCGTTAATTCCTTACTGTTCTTCATCTCGTTAATCATATAACGTTTGTTGTGCAGTGCAATCTTACAAACTGACTGTTGCCTATGATGGTACTGACTATCATGGGTGGCAGTGGCAACCTCATCAGCGATCAGTCGATCGTGTTTTGCGTGAAGCATTTTTAAAAACTTTTAATCAGACATGTATGTTGGTTGGTGCTTCACGTACCGATGCTGGGGTTCATGCTGCTGGGCAAGTAGTAAGAATAAAAACAGATCTTGTTATAGAACCTCAAAAATTACGATGGATTCTTAATAATGCATTGCCTGAAGATATAGTTATCACTGACTTAGTGCTTGCTGATCCTAAATTTCATCCGCAACATACTGTTGCTTTAAAAACATATCATTATACTTTTTTTACACAACGACCAAGCCCAACGGTACAACGATTTGGTGCTTTTATTCAACGCCCAGTTGATTTTGAAAAATTATCTCGCGCTTTAACGCTTTTTCTTGGGGAACATGATTTTCGTGCTTATTGTAAAGAAGTACCCGAAAAAAATACCGTTAAAACGATTAATGCTATTGCTCTTTTTCCCTGTGAAAAAACTGGTGGAGTGGTTATTAAAATAACCGGTAAATCATTTTTACGTTTTATGATACGGCGTATTGTTGGAGCAGCTTTTGCTGCCGCCACTCAACCAACCGTGCAGATTAATGATCTTAAACGGGCTTTGTTTGAAAAGAAAATGGCAAAAGTATTGCCAACAGCCCCTGCTAAAGGGTTATGCTTAATGCAAATAGATTATTATCAAAAGATGGAAGATCTTATATGAATTATAAAAAATTAGTAGTGGCACTGTTAGTATTTGCAGGTAGTGGAACAGGTTATTGGTATTGGTCAAACAATACTTTTAAGGTTCAGTCACAACAAAATCAGATAAGTTCTGTTGTTGCATATGTACCTGAAAAACACAGAGCCTTTATTAAAGAGCAGTTTAAACAAAATTGGTATTGGTTAATTAGTTCTCCTGACTATGATGTTGATTATATGCTTGATACTCGTTCACCAAACAATTATGAACCTCATTACAAAGGTAAATTATCAATTATTGTTTTGCAAGAAGAAGAGCAACTAGTTGGTTTTGGAGCTTATTATATGAAAAATTCTTTTGAAGGCACTATTTTATTTATTGATATTGATCAGGCATTTCGTGGAAAACGATATGCTGAAAAATTGGTAAAGTATGCAGAACAAGACCTTAAAGGAATGGGTGCAAAAGTTGTCAAACTTGCAACGTGGATAGAAAATGCATCATCACGTAAATTATACACTCGCCTTGGTTATCAAGAAGTTAATCAAGAACGCAAATATGTTCATTATCGCAAAGAGTTATGATTCTTGGGTAATATTGTGAACAATAAATGGAGCGATATCAGAAAGTTCTTCTAAGGGCAGTTCATCAGTTCGTTCTTTAAGAGTTTTAGCAACCATAATAAAAAAAACAGGGTTGGCAGTGTGGCTTGTGCGTGGCTGATTGTTTTTTTCATCAAACATGGCTTCGGCTTTTCCGTGATCGGCTGTGATATATAATGTTCCATTACGTTTTTGCACAATTTCTGCATACAAAGTCTGTAATTGTTTGTCCAAACACTCAATTGCTTTGATGGTTGCTTGAAAATTTCCAGAATGACCTACCATGTCAGCATTTGCATAATTAATTACATAAAAATCGCGCATATCGTGTTTAAGTGAGTCAACAATTGCATCGGTAATAATAGGAGCAGACATTTCAGGATGTTGGTCATATTTTTTATCGGGCAATGATGGAATAAATACACGTTTTTCATTGGGTAATGTTTGTTCTTGCCCGCCATTAAAAAAATAGGTTACATGAGCATATTTTTCAGCTTCAGCGATAGTAAAAATAGAGTAACCCATTTTGTCCAGCATCTTATTGAGTGTTTGGGTAACCTGCGGTTTATTGTATAAAAAAGTAGTTAAATAAAGTGGTCCATAAGAAACAGGGGTGATAAAAAAAGTTAAAGAAAGAGGTTTAGTTTTTAAATCAGCAGGCGGATTGATAAATGCAGCAGTTAATTGTCTGGCTCTATCAGGTCTGAAATTAAAAAATATGATGCCATCATGACTTTTAATCAGCCCTTGAGGACATAGTTGAATTGGTTGAATAAATTCATCAGTAATAGCTTCGTCATATGCTTGTTGAAGAACCGCTTGCCAGGTTGTTTTTTCTGTTAATTGTACTTTGGTTAAAACATTGTAACTGCATTCTGTTAAGTTCCAATGATTATTCCGATCCATTGCATAAAAACGGCCATGCAATGACCCAATCACCCCAACCTTTAAATCTTTAAGAAATGCTTCAAGTTTTTCCAAATAAACAGTAGCAGACTGAGGCGCTACATCCCGGCCATCTAAAAAAGGATGCACCACAATATCAGTCAGCCCTTGTTGCTTTGCAGCAGTTAAAAAAGCAAAAAGATCTTCGATATGGCTATGTACTGTTGCATCAGATAAAAGTCCCATAATATGCAGAGTTTTTTGTCTTTCTTTAAGATGCTTAAGATGTTTTATTAAAATTTTATTGGTATAAAAGCTTTTGTCTTTTATAGCTTCATGAATAATAGTATAAGGTTGCAAAACAACCGATCCGCTACCAATGGTTAAATGGCCAACTTCAGAGTTGCCAATCGATCCTTCTGGAAGACCAACAGCCATCCCAGAAGCTTTTAAAAGTGTTGCTGGGTAGGTAGTCAGTAGTTCATCAAAGCACGGGGTGTGGGCTTGGGCTATAGCATTATGTGTTGTTTCTTTGCAAAACCCAAAACCATCAAGAATAACCAATGCTGTAGGCGCTTTATTTTTCATCTGCTGTCCCATCTTTTTAATAAATCTTATATTTGTTATACTACTGTATATCGTATTGTTTAGGCTAGTAAAAGGACTTTTCTATGAAAAATAAAATGAAACTGCTACTTTCAATCGGATTAATTTTTTCTTTGATTAATAATTATACCATCAAAGGTGAACAGCCTTGTTCCTTTGAAGAATTTGCTACATGCCAACAATTACCAGTGCAAGAAAGTCCAGAAGAGAATTCTTTTGATGATTCAGAATTTGATGGAAGTAACTTTCTTGATGATTTGGCAGCAGACCCTTCTGTAAAAGAAGTACCGCATAAAAATCAAAAAATAACCTATAATCTTGAAACTGCCCAATTGGCTGCCGCGTATCTATGGCATGTCTATGTTGTTGGTTCTTATGCTAGTTGCAAAAATTGGATTACAAATTTCTTAACCTTTAAAACATCAAAATGAAAAAAGACACTCAACACGAATTTGCACTGTATTCTCCGGGCAAACCATTTGCCAAAGGCCCTTGTGGTATAGTTGACGTTGCTTTAGTGCATCGAATTGTTCATGTATTACGTTTAAAAAAAGATGACACGCTGATCTTGTTTACACAGGAACAGCATGCTTTATTTGTTATTACTGCTGTTGGCAAAAAAGAGATAACCGGTTTGATTAAAAGCGTAACACCAAATCAGCAGTATTGCCCATCAATTACTTTGTTGTTGCCATTGCTTAAAAAAGAAGCGCTTGAACATGCAATCTACGGAGCAGTTGAAGTAGGAGTTACCAAAATTCAATTAGTTTTAACCGAAAAGGTACAACGTGCTTGGGGTGGTAAACAAGAATTAGAAAGGCTTGAAAGAATTATTGTAGCTGCTGCAGAACAGTCAAAATGCTTTTCTTTTGCAACTATAAGTGCGCCAATTGCGTTAGAAAAGGCATTACAAGAACACAATGATAAAAAAATATTATACGCTGATCCGGCAGGAGCGCCTATAGCAAAGGCAACAGAACCAGTTGTATTATTAGTAGGACCAGAAGGCGGATTAACTGTTCAAGAAGAGTTGTTACTTAAAAATCAACAAGGACAACCTATCTGTTTGGGACCTACTATTTTAAGAGCACAACAAGCAGCTATTACTTTTGCAAGTTTAGTTCGTTCACTTTGAAATAAAAGGTTCGATAGACTTAATGAGTAATTTCAGGTATTCTTTAATGAATTACATTTAAAATAACTTATTAATTGGAGTGGTTATGCAAAAATGGTATTCTTTATAGGACTAGTTTCTTTTTCGGTTCAAACTATTCAATCAGTTGTTGCCAGGGAAAAAGATAAATCCTACATAGTATCTGGACTCATAAGAAGAAGTGCGCGTTTGGCAGCAGTAAAAAAAGTTAACCCTAGAGTTACTCAACCTGATAGGCAGTGCCAAGATTGTTTGAGAGTTTTTGATTATCCAGCTCGTCTTAAAGAGCATCGTCCAGTTCATACTGGCGAAAAACCGTTTACTTGTGATAGATGTGGTCGTTCGTATTGTAGACTAAATGCACTCGTAAAACATCAAGTAAACAACACTCATGGATGCAGTTGTTGGTAAAAAGGTTAATCAATCATTGAATTTCTAAAAATAATAACTTTTAATAAGAGCAATTATTTAATAAAAAGTATAAAATAATACATTTGTTTGAATTAAAAATAAACTTTTAAAATTTGTGTTTTAAGAAAGGCACAAACTTATGATTATTGTTTTGATACTTTTTTTTATAAGTGGATCGGTTAACGCTGCTTTTCATGATGCACCTTCAGATTCATTTTTGGGTCTTCTTGCGGAACAAGCGCAACAATGTTCGTATCTTCCAGTCCAGCAACTTGAGTTTTCAGAAGATGTGGTGAGAAAAATTTTGGAACAGCTAGCGCAACAAAGATCAATAGAACGAGCCGATGATCGAAAGAAAAGAGCAGTAACATTTGCAGTTCAAAAAGTTGGTAATAAGAGAAAAAAGAAACCAGGAAAACCGCGTGCTACCGGTACAGTAAATCAAGTTGATTTACCGTATCGAGTTCCAACAACCAGTCGTTTAGCTGCTTTGAAAGCAATCGATGCTATGAAAGCTAGTAGAGAACAAGAAAGACAAATTCAAAAGCATTTTGAAAATTTAAGCTAAAACTTTTACAATAATTATTTAACAAGGAAAAAATAATTATTTAAAATTTTGTGTCTTTAGATAAAGAGGGGTTAATTGCGATACCACTTTTTCTTTTTTGAAGCATTCTAAAGCTATTGACTCTAAAGTTGGATGTTCTGGGCATTGTTGTGGATTAAAAGAGGCAAAGAGTTGCATGATTAAGTTTTGGTGCAATAAAGCTCCATTACCTTTAAAGCAATAATTTTTAGTTGTTTTATCTTTTGTTAATTCATGTAAAAATTCAGTGCCATTATGCCAGCCTGTTTTTAGAGCATCATTTTTTTTCAAAGCATAATACACATCATTACCAAATGCATTGAGTATAATCACTACATTTTTATCAGGGCACAATGTTTGTTGTTCTTGATAAAAAGTTGTAAGCCCATCAACCCCGGTCATGGGTATTTTTTTTGCAAAACTAATTCCATTTAACGTAGTTATTAATGCTCGCAATGTGGTAAAAGGTGCAGGCCCTTGGCTTGCGCCAATTAAACTTATGTTAGACCAATCAAGAGTGTGTCTGGCTAATAATTGATTAAATTCATGCATTAATCTGCATGTTTCTGTTTTAATTAGAAATGATTTTTCAAGAATTTTTTTCTCTTGATAAAGAGCGTATTGTATTCCTTGATAAGTAGCTTGTGCAATGAGTGAATAACGATCCATTTTTATTTTTTATTTTTACATTTTTGTTGTTGATAAAATACTCCAAAAGCATCATATTCTATGGCTGTCTTTTTTTGTGGGATAACTTTGCCGCAATTTAAACATCGCCAACCATCGAAATTCAAAAAATGATCAAAAAAGGACTGTAGAACCATGAGTCCATCACATTTCTTGCACTTCATTGTATCTCCTTTTTTTAAGGTACGTAAGTTCTACTTTTTAGAGGTCTATTCTATCACAAATATTTCAAGCAACAAATTTTATTATTTGAAAGAGTCTTGATGGATTTGTAGATACAGTAAATAAGTTTCAAGAATTAGTGCCGCAGCGATAGAATGCACTTTTTGCTTATCGTCTTTTTTGTTATGAATAACTTGAGCTTGTTTGCTGGTCATTCGTTCATCCCATAAGACCCAAACTACTGATGGAAATTGCTTTTCAAGTTGTTCTTTATGAGTTACAATTTTTCTGGTTTGGTCGCTTTCTGTCCCTTTTAATGTTTTTGGATAGCCGACTACAACCGTTGAAATTTTTTGTTCTTTAAAAGTAGTTTCTAAAAATGGAATTAATGCTTGCGTTTTAACTGTTTGATATGGTTTTGCAAACATTTTTAGTGCATCAGAAAGTGCTGTTCCTGTCCAAACATCTCCTAGATCGAGTGCAAGAATTTTCATGGGCAAGACATTCCTTATAAAAAGAGTATACTTAGTTAAATAGTCATTATAGCTCTAAATTCTGTAGGAAGGAAAGATTATGTTTTACAATCTGCTGTTGCAATTGAGAGATCTTATCTGGGGACTGCCTTTTTTAGTATTTGTAATAGGGGTCTCTTTAACTGCAACGATCAGTTTAGGCTTTATTCAATTGAGAAAATTTTTTACCAGTTGGTCTTTAATATTTGCTCAAGATGGCAAGGGTTCAGGGGAATTAAGTCCGCTTCAAGCCTTTTTAAATGCATTAAGCGCATCTCTTGGTAATGGCAGTATTGCTGGTATTGCAACGGCAATTCATACGGGTGGACCAGGTGCAACGTTTTGGATATTTGTTATCGGTTTTTTAGGCATGATTTTGCGATTTTGTGAAGTCTTTTTAGCAACATCATTTTCGTCAGTTTCACATACCGGTCGCTCTTTGGGTGGGCCATTTTTATATTTAGGTAAAATTCCAGGTGGGGCATATTTGCCAACAATCTATGCATTGTGTTGCTTGGGGTACTCATTTTCAAGTGGTAACTCAATGCAATGCAATTCAATTAGTATGGCTTTGACCCAAGTTATACCCTCACTTTCTCCGTGGATTATTGGGGCAGTTCTAACCTGTTTTGTAGCATATATTTTATTGGGCGGGGCAAGTAGAATTGCAAAAATTTCAAGTTTTATTGTTCCTCTTAAGGTGGGATTATTTTTTATAAGTTGTACTGCGGTGCTTTTATATCATTGGGCAGAACTTATTCCAGCTTTAATGTTAATTGTAAAAAGCGCATTCAATCCGCAAGCTTTTGCAGGGGCAGCAGTTGGAGTTACTGTGCAACAATTATTTAGTTCAAGTTTAACACGTACCATTAACGCAAGTGAAGCGGGCTTAGGAACAGCAGGAGTTATTTATGGTTCAGCAGGCAGTAAGAATCCTTTAAAAGATGGCCTTTCTGCAATGTTGGGAACTTTTATTAGTGCAAATCTTGTCTGCACAATGGTTGCATTAAGTATTGTTGTAAGTGGAGCGTGGCAAACTAATGCAAATGGTTCAGCATTAACTTCCGCAGCTTTTCAAACAGCTTTTGGGGTTGCCGGAGGATGGATTGTTACCGCGTTAACGTTACTATTTGGGGTAGGTGTTTTTGTGGCATATGGATTTATTGGTCGTCAATGTTGGCTTTTTCTAACAAAAGATCGATTTGAGCATGTGTTTACAATACTTTTTTCAGCATGCGCTTTTTGGGGTTCAATTGCAGATGTTTCTGTTGTCTGGGCAGCAATTGACATTGTTAACGGCGGCTGTTTATTGATTAACTTATTTGGTATTTTATGGTTATTGCCATACATTAGAGCACAGGTTATGGTATCATTAAAAGCTTAATTATAAGGCGTTACTGTTATGTTACCAAAAGTTTTTCCTGTAACGTGTCACACTGATTATGTAGGTCACGGTTCAGTATTTGTTGCCATCAATGGAATGAATCAGGATGGAATTGCTTATATTCAAACTGCCTTGCAAAAGGGAGCAAAAAAAATTGTTATTCAACAGGAAACTGCCATTTCTGAACAGTTACTTGCATTGATAACCCAAGCAGGGGCAACAATTGAAAAAGTTGAAGATGCACGTAAAGCTTTAGGGGTTTTAAGTGCGCAAGCGGCAGGGTATCCAGCAAGAAAACTTAAAATTTTAGGAATTACCGGCACTAAAGGTAAAACAACAACAGGGCATATGTTGTATAACCTTTTATTGTCTTCTGGGTATAAGGTTGCTGCTCTTGGTACTGTTGAAAATAAGATTGGTGAGGCTATCACTTTGCCTGCTCCTTTAACCACTCCCCAACCAGATTATTTACATCAATTTTTTAAGGTGTGTGTTGAACAATCAATAGAATATGTGGTTATGGAAGTTGCAGCTCAAGCATTAACATTTAGAAGAATTGAAACATTAGCGTTTGATGGTTTAATTTTTACAAATTTAGAAAGAGAGCATGGGGAACTCTATCCAACCATGGAAGAATATTTCCAAGCTAAATATCAACTTTTTAAGTACGCAAAACCAGATGCCCCCATTTTAATTAATGGCGATGATCATTACGGGCAGAGAATTTTGGCAACCAATAGTGATAATCAGCAGTATAAAAGCTATGGCAAAAAAGATAATAATACCTATCAAGGTGATTTTTATGAGCAAGAATTAGTGATTGATCAAGATCATTTTACTTATAAGAATTTTCCAGGGGAATTTAATAGTTATAATTTACTCGCTTGCCTTGCTTTATGTTATGCATTACGTATTGATAAAGAGTCTCTTAAAAAAGGCACAATACATTTACCTCGGCTTCGAGGTAGGCTTGAAGAATATCGATTACCTAATGGAGCGCGTGCATTTATTGATTATGCGCATACCCCAGCTTCTTTTAAAGGGTTGTTTGAAACAGTGCGTCCGTGGACGAATCATTTAATTGTAGTGTTTGGTGCAGGTGGCGGCAAAGATCACACCAAGCGGCCATTGATGGGACAGTATGCTGCTGAGTTTGCAGATCTTGTCATTTTAACAGCCGATAATCCACGTAATGAAAAAGTTGAATCTATTATTGATGATATTAAGGTAGGTATTGCCTCGGAATTTAAAGATAAAGTGATTGTTCAAGTAGACCGTCAAAAAGCAATTGAAAAAGCATATGAATGTTCTATTAAAACATCGATTATTTTAATTTTAGGAAAAGGCCCTGATGAGTACCAAATTATTGGTAATGAAAAAATTCTTTTCCAAGAGCGAGTTATTTTAAAAAATCTTTAGTTTTCAGTTCCCTTGCCTATTTGTTCTTAAATAGTTAATTGCTTGGTCGATGTCACTAGTTCCCATTACTAAAATATGAGTAGACCCTTTACCGGTGGTGGTTTGAGGGCGAGTAGATCCTGCGGCTGGAAAGAGCACCCAACCATTGCTTGATGACTCAATTGCAATTAAAGCATCAGCAACATCAAAATAACGACTATTACTTTCAGGATCTGTTCCAAATGATTCGTTGTGTGTATAAAAAATTAAGTAAGGGCAATTGTAAAGAAGTTCTATGTATTCTAATAAAATTCCTGAGTTTTGATTTAAAGAACTTATTGCACAATCAACCAGCGCCACACTAAAGGGGCAGCTAGACTTGTCTAAAAGATGTCGCATTCTAGGCGAAGCTCCTATTTGAGAGCCCTTGAGTAGGAAAGTTTGCATGAGCATGAAAAATAAAAAAGATAGTATCTTCATGAAGGTAAGCTTTCATAAATTTCTTTAAAAAGTTTTTCAAGCGGCATTTTTCCTGGTTTTGAAATAATTAAAAGATTTCTATGATTTTTAAAATCTGGAGCAAAACTATAACGAGAATGTTGACAAATAAGAGCTAAGGTTTTGCTTTTTGAAAAAGTACCTTTTTTATTAAGTCTTTCTGTAGAAGGATCATAAGTAAAGCACAAAGTTAAAGGTGAAGCTTTAGCTAAGACTTCTCTAAGATATAGAGTTTTAGTTATAGGTTTTTCAGCTCGTAAAGGTGCCCGTTCAAAAGGAGCAAAAATAGAACTTGTTAAGCTGAAAGTAAATAATAGTATAATTTTCTTCATAAAACTCTTTTTTTAATTTGAGCTTATATAAGGTTATCAATAGAAAATACGCATAAGATTAAGCTTGATAACTTTACAAAAAAGCTTGATATAGTACCATAATACCTGAAGTTTACTATTTATCATACTTTTTTTGAGGCGTGTATGCAGTTATATACTATGCTGTTTTCTTCTGTCGCTGTGGGCGCGATGGTTATTGTCAGCTTGTTTCTCAAAATCAACTCACTTAAAGTGATTGATGCAAAAGCACAAAAGATAGCCGATGCCATTTCTCGTGGGGCTATGACTTTTTTGCAAGAAGAATATAAAATTATTATAGCGGTGGTTGCTTTATTTGGAGCAATGATTAGCTATTTGGTCAGTGGTACAGCTGCTTTAGCTTTTGCCATTGGGTCAGTTTTTTCTATGGTAACCGGTTTTATCGGGATGTGCGCTGCAACGCGAGCAAACGTAAGAACTACTACTGCAGCAAAACAAAAAGGTGAACAAGCAGCTTTTCAAGTAGCCTTTTTAGGTGGTGGAGTAATGGGTTTTTCTGTTGCAACATTTGGCCTACTTGGTCTTTCTTATATTATGTATTGTTACACTGGCAATACAGAGCTTGCAATGTACTTAACTTGTTTTAACTTAGGTGCAAGTTTAGTTGCGTTTTTTGCCCGAATTGGTGGTGGTATTTTTACTAAGTCTGCCGATGTTGGAGCTGATTTAGTTGGAAAAATTGAAGCTGGAATTCCAGAAGATGACCCTCGTAATCCTGCAGTTATTGCTGATAACGTTGGTGATTGCGTTGGTGATACCGCTGGGATGGGTGCTGATATTTATGAATCATATGTTGGAGCAATGGTTTCTACCGTTATTTTAGGTCTGTCTTTGCATGCTGGAAATGTTTTGTATGCAACGCTTCCTTTAATGCTTTCTGCATTTGGCTTAGTCAGTTCTGTGCTTGGTTTGCTTTCAAATTTAGTATTGCGCTTTAAGCCAGCTGCAATGTTACGTAATGCAACTTATATTGCTATTGCTGCATTTTTAGCAACAACGTATTGGTATGTTGGTATGATTGGTCTTCCAATGCATTTATTCTATGCATGCGTAATTGGTTGTGCTGCAGGAATGTCGATCGGCTTAGTGACTGAATATTATACTGGTTCAACTCCTGTAGAAAAATTAGCAGAAAGTTGTCAAACTGGTGCCGCGACCAATATTATTTATGGTCTTGCGTTAGGGATGGAATCAGTAGTTTTACCAATTTTATTATTGGGTGGCGCGGTTCTTGCATCATATGTATTTGGTGGCGGAGATCTTTATGGGGTTTCTTTGTCAGCGGTTGCAATGCTTGCAACAGTTGGAATCACTATGACTGTTGATGCTTACGGGCCAATTGCAGATAATGCTGGCGGTATTGCTGAAATGGCAGGATTAGGAAAAGAAGTTCGTGCAATTACTGATAAATTAGATGCTTTAGGTAACACTACTGCAGCAATTGGTAAAGGTTTTGCAATCGGTTCTGCATTGTTAACAGCGCTTGCTATGTTTGCAGCGTATGCAGAAAAAGCAAATCTTGAACAACTGAATATTTTAGATCCTTGGGTTATGGTTGGTATGTTTATTGGTGGTGCAATGCCATTTTTAATTACTGCTTTAACAATGCGTTCTGTTGGAACAACTGCTTGGGCAATGGTTCAAGAGGTTCGTCGTCAATTTAGAACTATTAAAGGTCTTATGGAAGGCACTGCTGAACCTGACTATGAACGTTGTATTGCTATCAGTACTAAAGCTGCATTGCAACAAATGATTTTACCGGGTGTTCTTTCTGTATCGTTACCTGTTGTTGTATTTTATGCTTTTGGAACAAAAGCGCTTGGTGGTGTTTTGGTAGGGTCAACGGTTACCGGCGTAATGCTTGCATTATTTATGGCAAATGTTGGTGGTGCTTGGGACAATGCTAAGAAATATATCGAAGCAGGCGCATTTGGTGGAAAAGGTTCAGATGCTCACAAAGCTGCTATTGTTGGTGATACTGTGGGTGATCCATGCAAAGATACCTCAGGCCCAGCACTTAATATTTTAATTAAGTTGATGTCTGTGGTGGCATTGTTACTTGTTTCATTATAAGTATCGTTGCATCGATTTTAAATTTATGCTCTTGGTGTTTTTGCATCAGGAGCATATTTTTTTGCTTCAAAGCAAGAGCCTCTTGAAGCAATTGTTTATTCTAAGGTACTCTTGTTAAGGTAGTAGTTATTACGTTAAAGGAGTATCGTGAAAAAACTATCTTTTTTAATAGTACTTTGTTTTTTTCAAGCAATTGCTCAAGCAGAGATTGTAGAAAAATTACCCTATATGCTTTCACATGAAGATTATGCTCTAGAAGCTCCCATTCAAATAACAGCGATTGCATTAAGGTTTTATTATGTCAAACGATTACGCAATTCATTGAATTTTTTTGCTCAGTATTCTCAAAAGTATTTTTTAAAAGAAAATCTTTTTTATACAGAGCGGCAAGGATGTATCTTTGTTGACGATATTACATTTGAACATCCTTTGATAATCAAAATTATTAAAGAGCTTTGTGCAACAAAAAAAATTGATGCGCTTTTGCATGTTTGGAATGATCTTAAAAATTACAGGTATATTCATGATGAGCTGCTGATAAAAGAATTTTCTATTTTAGTGGCTTATATTTTACATCAAGGTACGCTCAATTGTTTTTATAGTGATCAAAATAATAAAGAACAGATAAAGAAAATGTATGTTTTTAAATCATTACATACAATGCCAATAGAAGAAGTGCTTGATATTTTGGATATGCTGGTTGAAGAAATTACTAAGTTTTTTGAGATTTACCAATTAGGTTCAGATTTAACGTGGAAAGTGTGGATTAAAAAGTATTGGCCAGTTATTCCATTTGCTTGTGCTGCATTGGGTATTAGGATTTATTTGTTGTATGATAAAGTAGCCCGTAATAAGGTTATAGAAAAAAATTAAAATGATAAAAAAAATATTGTTCACGGTGTTTTTTGTTGTTGCAAATCTATCAGCTTACAATTTTTTAAGTTTTGATGACCCTCGTTCATTAACTGTAAAAGTTAAATATGCATTAGAACGTGGTCTTGCTGGCATCATGGCTTGGCAAATTGCACAAGACAAAACAGGAGTGTTAAGTAAAGCAATTAGTGATGCTTTGCCACAAGGTAAAGAATTTATTGTTTATTTTCCTAACTATGTACTTGAATCGCGTAACTATCAAGTTGCTGATTTAGAAAAATTACTGCAAAGTGGGGTTACAATTACGACCATTGTGTACTGTTTTGCGCTTCCATTAGGTGATGGTACTGTTGCATTTGATACACCTGAAATTGACTTAGGTGTTAAGGGTAAGACGGTCGGGTTAATACGCCAACTTAAGAACTTGAAAAAGAAGTATCCTGATCTTAAACTCTTGCTCTCTCTTGGGGGATGGAAACATAAAGAAGGATTTTTTCAAGCAGCTTCTAATAGAAAATTAAAGCAACTTGCATTCAACAGTATTAAGTTGATCCATGATTATGGGTTTGATGGCATTGATATTGATTGGGAATATGGTTCAGAGCAGGAATTTAATGCGTATGTTGACCATATTGGATCGTTTGTAAATTATTTAAACCAAGCGCGACAAGCAATCAATAAACCATTAAAACTTGTTCTTGCAATCACACCAGGGTCCCGTTTTTATACAACTTACAAGACAATAAAAGAGCTTTCTGAGTCTGTAGATCAATTTTATCTAATGACGTACAACTACGAAGGACCTTGGTCTGAAATCGCAGGTCATAATGCGCCATTGTATTCTCCAAATTTACCTGACAAAAGAAAGTGGGCAACAAAAGAACCAAAATTTGAAAGTGTTGATAGTTCAGTTCAAGCATTTTTAGCAGCAGGGGTCAAACCCAAAAAACTAATTATGGGTGTTGCTTACTATGGACGTTGTTTAAAAGGAGTTGCGCAAGGACAAAGCTATGGACTTTATGAACCGCATCAAGGCCCGGGGGAAGCTTTTACCGTATTGCAACCTGGCACCTTTGACTATGCCAATTTAAAAGGCGTTCCTTTAAGTCACACAGAAAATGATCAGCACAGTCATTGGACATACTGTTGGGACCATATTTCGCAAGTACCGTATTTGTATGGTAAACAATTAGAAAATTAGTTTAGAGTGAAAAATGTTTTTTGATCATACTTTCAAGATTTTCACGTGAAAAACCACGGATCATTTCTGAACCTTTACCTTTTTTATACAAAATAAAGGTAGGAATTGCTTCAATATCTTCAGTAATTAAGGCTGCTTCTTTAAGGGCATCGATAATTTGATTGTTCTGCGCATCAATTGCATAAAAAGTAACTTTACCAGTAAATGTTTGTGCAATTGCAGGGTATTGTGCTTTTGCTATTTTACAAGCAGGGCACCATTCAGCTGAAAATTTCATAACCATTGGTTGCTCATTGGTAACCATAGCTTTTATTTGTTCAACAGATTCAAGATTGATAATTTCAGCAGTTGTTGATTCAGGTTTTTCTAAAAGAGTGTGGTTATTTGTATCCATTTTATGGTCACATTCACAATCTTTAATAATCGGGTTATCATGGTTTTCTTCTGCGGCACAAAGATCTTGAAATACTTCTGATTTTTTTTGAAAATCTAATGATGTTGAAAAAGGAAAGAAACGAATAGCTGTAATAACAGAAAGTGTAGTAAGTAATAACGTAAATATTATAATTAATAACTGTTTTTGAGTCATAATGTCCCTTTGTTTTTAAAGTTTCCCTAAAAGTATTATACCCTCTTATAAAAATAATAAGCAATAATTGCATTTAAAAAAAAATTTATAAAAGCTTAAAAAATGAAAAGAGAAAGAAAAAAGTAATTTTTTAAAATCAGAAAATTAGCTTTTAAAGTTAATCAAAGGCACTTTCATTTTTATTCAGTTAGAATTCCAAATGAAGCTTTTAAACATAAGAATTGAAGAATAGAGCTTTCAAAATATTTTTATTTTTTTATTTGATTCTCTGTATCAAAATGAGTACAGTGTTTTAGCACGAATGAAGTAGTAACTTTTCATACTGAAATTTTAAAAGTGTAATGTTTCTCTCAGATTCAGGGGAACCTGTCCTGGGGGTTTTATACTTAAAATTAGAACTTTATGATAAAGGGGGAGTCAGAGTATGAGCGCTATTGATAAACAAGCAGAAAGGAAAAACAAGATGCAAGAACAAGAAGGAGTGGGTTCCCCACAACATTTTGGTGAGTCTTTTGATCAAACAAAACATCAAAAATTTATTCAGGACATTGTGCTTAGAATTAATAAAAAAAATGGCACAGTCCAAATGTTTGACCAAGCAAAAATTTATCAAACCTTAAAACGTGCAGCGCAAGGACTCGAAAAAGAAATTTCGCTTGACCTTGTTATGCAAGAAGTCACTAAAAATCTTTATGATAATGCAACAACTTTTGAGATTGAAGATGCATTGATTCTTGCAGCAAATTCTTTTATCGAAAGAGATACAGCTTATAGTCTTTTTTCTTCACGTCTTTTGCGTCAAAAACTTGCAAAAGAAGTTCTTGGGGCTTCTGTTAAACAAGAGCACTATGAACATACTTACAAGCGTGCTTTTGTTAAAGGTGTTAAAGCAGGAATAGAGCACAATATTATCGATGCTCGTCTTGCAGAATTTGATATCGAATTTCTTGCAAATCATCTTATGATTGAACGTGATGATTATTTAGAATATTTGGGATTAAGAACTTTATACGAACGTTACTTTTTTAAAGTAAAAGGTGTTCGTACTGAGTTGCCTCAAATGTTTTGGATGCGTATTGCAATGGGTCTTTCAATCTTAGAGAAAGATAAAAATCAACGGGCTGTTGAATTTTATAATCTTATTTCAACCTTGCATTTTGTTCCTTCAACGCCAACATTATTACACGCAGGCGGAACACACCCTCAATTAAGTTCTTGTTATTTAACCACTATTAGTGATGATTTACATCATATTTTTAAATGTTTAGGCGATAACGCACAGATGTCGCGCTGGTCAGGTGGTATAGCAAATGACTGGACTCCGCTTCGAGCAACAGGTTCTTATATTAAAAGTATTAAATCTGGAAGCCAAGGGGTTGTCCCTTTCTTGAAAATTGCAAACGATGTGACTGCTGCAATTAATAGAAGTGGAAGCCGTCGTGGCGCAACAGTTGCGTATCTTGAAGCATGGCATTATGATTTTGAAGATTTTCTTGATTTGCGTCGGAACACTGGTGATGAACGACGCAGAACGCATGACATGAACACTGCAAGCTGGTTGCCAGATCTTTTTATGAAACGCGTTATTGATGAACAGGATTGGACATTCTTCTCTCCTGATGAAACCCCAGATTTGCATGATTTATATGGAAAAGCTTTTGATGAACGTTATATTCAGTATGAAGCGATGGCAAAGCAGGGCGAAATAAAATTATTTAAAACTGTTAAAGCGGTTGAAATTTGGCGTAAAATGTTGACCCGTCTTTTTGAAACTGGTCATCCATGGGTTACCTTCAAAGATCCTTCTAATGTTCGTTCTCCTCAGGATCATGCTGGAGTTGTTCATAGTTCAAATTTATGTACCGAAATTACTTTAAACACTTCATCTGATGAAACAGCAGTATGCAACTTAGGCTCTGTTAATTTAGCAAAACATTTGACTGAAACAGGAATTGATAGATTAGCATTAAGCAAAACAATAACGACCGCAATGCGTATGCTTGATAACGTAATTGATATTAATTTTTATCCAACTATTGAAGGCAAAAATTCAAATATGCGCCATCGTCCAGTTGGCCTTGGGGTGATGGGCTTACAAGATGCTTTGATTAAACTCAATATGAGTTTTGCAGAACAAGCAGCGCTTGAATTTTGTGATTATGCTGGTGAAATGGTTTCTTATTATGCAATTCTTGCTTCTTCGCTTTTGGCAAAAGAACGCGGAACTTACCAAAGTTATCAGGGTTCAAAATGGTCGAAAAATATTTTCCCTATTGATACAATTGATCTTCTTGAAAAAGAACGTGGTATGCCTATTGAAATTGATCGAGTAGAGCGTCTTGATTGGTCTCCTGTGCGTGAGCATGTTAAACAGTATGGAATGCGCAACTCTAATACACAAGCAGTTGCTCCAACCGCTACTATTGCAAATATCGCTGGATGTTTCCCTTGTATTGAACCATTATACAAAAATTTGTATGTAAAAGTTAACATGGGTGGTGAATTTACCGTTGTTAATAATTATTTGATTGAAGATCTTAAAGCGCTTAATCTTTGGGATAGTGAAATGCTTGATCTGCTCAAGTATTATGATGGTTCAGTACAACATATTGATGTGATACCTGATCATATTAAAAAGAAATATTTGGAAGCATTTGAGTTAGACCCTGAGTGGATGGTTGATATCACCGCTGCACGTGGCAAGTGGATTGATCAAAGCCAATCGCACAATGTTTTCTTAAAAGGTGTTTCTGGTAAGCAACTTGATGCAGTCTATAAACGGGGATGGCGTAAAGGTATGAAAACTTTTTATTATCTACGTTCTTTAGGGGCAAGTCAGATTGAAAAATCAACACTTGATGCAAAAAAGTTTGGATATACTCAAAAAAGAGAATATAAAAAAGTTGCTCTAACAGAACAAATAAAAGAAGAACCAAAAGCTTGTAGTCTTATTGACCCAGGCTGCGAGTCTTGCCAATAATTTTTTAAATATCAATTGTAAGGAACAATAGTATGAAAGAAAATCTGCTTATTAACGAAAGTGGGATTGTTAATAATAAAAAAACAGATCCCAATAAAATTTTACCAATGCGCTATTTATGGGCTCGCAAGCATTATCAAGATGGCGTAGCTAATAACTGGACTCCTGAAGAAGTTTCGATGCAAAAAGATGTAGAACAATGGAAAGATGCTACCTGTTTGACAGAAGATGAGCGTCGTTTAATTATTTGGAATATGGGTTTTTTTGCAACAGCAGAATCATTAACAGCAAATAATTTAGTACTTGCTGTCTATCGCCATGTAACTAATCCAGAATGTCGGCAATTTTTATTGCGTCAAGCATATGAAGAAGCTGTTCACACTGATACCTTTATTTATTGTTGTGATACATTAGGACTCAATCCTGATGAAATTTACAATATGTATGAAACTATTCCTTCAATTAAAGAAAAAGACCAATTTGTTATTAATTTAACTGAATCTATTTTTAGTCCAACGTTTGAAGTAAATGATGTAATAACCTTACGTAAATTTTTACATGATCTGATTGGATTTTATGTGATTATGGAAGGCATTTTCTTCTATGCTGGCTTTGCGATGATGCTTGCTTTAAAACGTCAAAACAAAATGGTGGGTATTGGAGAACAATTTGAATACATTATGCGCGACGAAAGTGTTCATCTTGCATTTGGTTGTGATTTAATTAATCAAATTAAAAAAGAGAATCCTCAGGTTTGGTCTCAAGAGTTTCAAGATGAGATTGTAGGACTTATCAAAGAAGCAGTAAAACTCGAAGCAAAATATGCACGGGATGCATGCCCTCGTGGTTTATTAGGAATTAGCACCGAGTCATTTGTTAATTACGTTGAATATATTGCAGACCGTCGTTTAGAAAGAATTGATCTACCTAAGTTATATTACAAAGAAAATCCATTTCCATGGATGTCACAAGCAACTGATTTAAGTAAAGAAAAGAATTTCTTTGAATCACGAGTTACTGAATATAGAACTGGTGGATCACTTGAGTGGTAAATTTTTCTTATTAGTTTTTTAAAAAAAGAAAGGCAGCGAAAGTTGTCTTTCTTTTTTTAAAGTATTTCATATTTATATTCATTTTTATACACTACACCGGAACTATATTTTTAAAAAGTGAGCAAAACATGAAGTACAAGCTATTAATAAGCATTCTATTATGCAATGTCCAAATAACCAAATCAATGCAATTTAATCCTGAAGCAGTTCTTTTATCATTAATTGATTTATTTAATGGATATAAAGGTCCTACCCCCCATTTTCTTTCTGCAGATAATTCTCTATTAGTTACTCTGTCGGCAAATCAAGAACCAGCTGCGAACAGAGCCCCTATTGTTCGTGATGAGTGTCATGATGCCGGGCCAATTATGTCAAAAGCAAGAAGAAAATTACTTGAAAAAAAAATTATAAAAAATTTAAATTCGCTCAAAGAAGAAGATAGCTGGGTGATAATACCAAGCAACAAATAATTTTTAGCAATCATTAAGAGTTTAATCTATCTATGATTCAAAATTACAGCTCTCAGTTTTGACGGTATATTTAATCTTTACGTTGGGCAGATCAAAAGAACTATCTGGTAATTGACTTAAAATCTTAGGGTGATTTTCTAATAGTTTTTTTACTTTACCAACTGCTTCATGTTCTTCTTGTTTAAGAAGACACGAAATCATAAAGATAAGAATTTCTATTTTTTTATTTCTTTTTGGTTTTTTTGTCGCCTCTAATGCGCAGGTTGCCCATTTTTCAACGCAAAGATAAGTTTCTCCTTGATCAGTAGTGATAGTAGCTAAAGGATTTGCTCCCATTTCATACAGTGTTTTTACTTGTTCTAATGAAAGAGATGTTTCACCTAGTAAAGGTTGATTATTTTGATAACTGTATCCACGTGCAATAAGATCTTCAAGCCGATTATTGTCATTAGAAAAAGATGTTGCTATTGAAAGCAATAAGAACAGTAATGATTTTTGCATAATAACTCCTTTACAATAGATTTACCAGCAACATAATCAATTATTCTAACAAGCTGCAAGAGTATATGCGCAAATTTCTTGAAAATTTCCTGGAGCATGTTTACCTAAAATGGTTACTAGGTTTTTAGCACTATCGGTTTCAAGTCCATCCGCCAGTTTATAGCAGGCATACAATTGCGCAATCAGATCAATTGGCAGTTCTTCTAAAGAAGTTGTTAAGCAATACTTTTTAAGGTTTTGAAGGTAATTATTATTATTTACTTGCTGCTTTTCGTAAAATAGTTGGCAAACCAATAAGTATCCTTTTGCAACTGGATCTTTTTCGATAAGCTTTGCAAGTAATGGAATATGTCTTTTGTACTTTTTGTAACGTTGCACATTACAAGTTTTAAGAATTATTAGATAATTTAAACCAACTAAAGCGGTAATTGGATCGGTAATAGTTTTAAATCTTGATTGACTAAAAATTATTTTTAAAAGGTCAGCGTCAAGGGCAAGGTAGCTATTCTTGTAACAAGATTGCGCAAAATACCAAAAATCAAAATAAGGTTGTAATTCAAAAAGAGTCATTGATTGTAAGGGTTTAAAAGTCACAGCTTGTTTAAAGCATTCAGTCAGTAGTTGTCCAAGTTCATAACGTTCAAAAACTTTTGGATAGTGCTGTTTAATCAGTGACAAGGTCATAATTGCTTGAGCTAATTGATCTACCGTATTGATTGTTTTGCAGCTATTAAGAAAGAGGACTAAAAAATTTTCAAATCGATTATGAAAAATATCATGTACGCTTTTAATTTTTTGTTGATGCCATGCTGCTGGTTTTGTGTAAGTTTTTTGTGCAAATTGAGTGATTGAATCAAAGGGTTTTGTAGAACAGGAACCGATTAAAAATAAACATTTACATACTAAAATTTTAAACATCATACAGCGATCTTTTTGTTAAACTATTCAAAATAAGTATGGGTAATAAAAAACTTATTATGCAAGTTCTAAAGATTTTTAGATGGGCGTTTAATGATTACGCCTTCTTCTTCAGCTTTTCTTTTGAACTCAAAATACGCTCGCCAGCCAGCTTTGCTAAGTTCTTCATCAAAATAAGGGAGTTCAATCATGGTAATGCGACTGTGTTGGCATAAAGCGGTTAAAGCTTGAAAAGTGAGCATTGAAGGGTTTTCTACGATGACACAGTCAATCTTTGTCTTTCCTGTTTTTTGAATAATTTCCGGAATCAAATTGAACTGAACCCAAGATTCAGGGGAAAGCTTTTTTGCAAATGCTCCATAATCTTTAAGAATAACTTTGTTATCAAATGAAAGAATAGAAATCTCTTTTTTGCCGCATGTTATTGTACCCTCAAAGTTGCAAGGGCGATTGAATGCAAGATAGCCTGTTGTTGAAAAAAGTATTAAAGACAGTGCAATAATACTGGGGTACAATTGTCCAAGTCGCTTATGTTGTAGAGTCAAAAATGCGCATACTGTTGCAATTGTAACAATGACTAAAGAGCTTTTATCAAAACCGACAAGCCATGCTTTGCTGCCAAAAGAAAGGCAGTATGCCCAAAATTGCGTAATTTTTTCAAGTGCTATAATTAACAAGCCATTTGGAATATATAAAAGTTCTGTGAAAAAAATAAAAGAAGCGCATAATAAAAATACGGCTAAAAAAGGATTAAATACAAAATTTCCTACACCAGTCATCAGAGAAATAGGCAATCCCCACATAACCAAAATAGGCAACGATACGGTTGATAAGAATAATTGTATTTGTATAAAACGGGCGATATACCTAGCCCATTGAGCAATAAAACGGTTCATAATTGCTTATTATACAGTATTTTGATTATTATTGCATGTACTCATGCTTGCACTTGGCCAGTTCTTGAACTAAGCTTATTTTTAAATTTTAAAAAAGGATTAATGCATGAAGTACCTATTTTTTTTAATGATGGGATGTTCTTTTTTTATAGAAGCTGCTTTGACTGGTGATCGCTCAAATAATGTTTCTCATGTAGTACACGATCAACCAACTTCAAATCAAACATGGCAAGATAGTAGAAGCAATCAACCTTGTGTTATTACCTGTAATTTTTGCAATAATATTACCTGCCATGGTCCATCAAATAGCTGTAATTTGTTAAGCAACGTTGCAGGATTTTTAGGAACGGCTGCTACTACTGTTTTAAGTCGAGTAAAAGATTTAATACATAATGATTCGGATCCAAAACCTTAATCCAAGGAATAATAACTATGAATCAAGGAGCTTGTTTGCTTGAGTATAAAGCCTATCAATTACGTGTTGATTCAATAAGGGCAACAACGGCAGCTGGTTCAGGTCATCCAACTTCATGTCTTTCTGCTGCTGATATTGTGGCAGTTTTATTTTTCAAAGTTATGCAATACAATCCCCATAACCCTAGTCAAATTAATAATGACCGTTTTTTGCTTTCAAAAGGGCACGCTGCGCCACTTTTGTATGCCGCTTTTAAACAATTAGGTGTGGTTTCAGATGAACAATTGCTTACATTACGTCAGATTAATTCTATTTTAGAAGGTCACCCAACCTTTCGTTTTTATTATGCAGAAGCTGCAACTGGATCACTTGGGTGTGGACTTTCTATTGGACTTGGTATTACGCTTGCCAATCAGCTGAATCAACAGGATTGTTATACCTATGTATTATTAGGCGATAGTGAGTGTTCAGAAGGATCAGTTTGGGAAGCTGTGCAACTTGCAGCTCATTATAAAACGCATAAATTGATTGCGATTATTGATGTTAATCGATTAGGGCAAGCTAATGAAACCATCGATGGCTATGCTACTGACCATTACGAAAAAAAATTCACAGCATTTGCCTGGAACGTTTTACAGGTTGATGGGCATTCAATTGCAGACCTTATTGAGGTATTTGAACAAGCGCATGAGTATTGTGAAGGTCCGACTGTTATTATTGCAAAAACAGTTAAAGGGTATGGAGTTGCATCGGTAGAAAATAAATCAGACTTTCATGGTAAAGTTTTTAAACCAGAAGAACTTCCAGACATTCTCCAGCAACTTAAAGATCGTTTTGCACCAACAGCACTGTTTGAACATGAAACATGGCAATTGAATTTGCCAACATTTAATGACACACAAATAGTGTGCTCTGATTTTATTTTGCCAGTTCCGATATTTCCTGGTGCAACAGCCACTCGAAAAGCTTATGGCCAAGCAATAACCGTTGCGGCAAGTGTGTGTCAAAGCGTTGTCTGTTTTGATGCAGAAGTTAAAAACTCAACCTTTGCTCAACTGTTTGAACATGAGCATCCCTTTAGATTTTTTGAATCGTTTATAGCCGAACAAAATATGGTGGGTATGGCGATTGGCATGACTCGTATGAAAAAGATTCCCTTTGTTTCAACCTTTGCTGCTTTTTTAACTCGTACCTTTGATCAATTAAGAATGGCTGCAATTGGTAAAAATCCATTGAGAATAGCTGGTTCTCATGCTGGCGTTTCAATCGGCCAAGATGGTCCATCGCAAATGGGACTTGAAGATATTGCAATGATGCGTACCTTGCCAGGTTCAATAATTTTGTATCCATCAGATGCGGTCAGCACCTTTAAATTAGTCCAACTGATGGCAAATTATCATCAAGGTATCAGTTATATTCGTTTAACGCGTGAAGCGACTCCAATTTTGTATGATCAAACAGAAAGTTTTCAGTTAGGAGGATGTAAGGTACTGCGTCAACCAGAAGGAGCGCAAGCGCTTTTGGTTGCTGCCGGAATTACTGTTCATGAAGCATTAAAAGCAGCAGATTTACTATTAAAAGAGTCAATTTCTGTTGCAGTTATCGATTTATACTCTATTAAGCCACTTGATACCCAAACACTTATTGCTGTTGGAAAACAGTGTCAGTCAAGAATCATAACAATAGAGGACCATTACCTTGAAGGTGGGCTAGGGCAAGCTGTTGCTGCAGCTCTTGTCAATGAATCAATCAACATTACACAACTAGCAGTAAAAACGTTACCACGTTCAGGAAGACCAGAAGAGTTACGAGCAATGGTTAAGATCGATTCCCAAGCAATTATTCAAGCACTTAAAGGATAGGTCATAACTTATAGCGCATTTCTTTTTTTGAAAAATCATGATTCTTTGCGGTTATTAACATTTTTTCTAATTTCTTAGTAAAAGAAGGAAAAAGAAATTCGATATGAGAAAGTGGCCTAAGCCATCTTTTTATAGAGATATGTTTTACTTTTGAATCGTCAGGAAACTGCCGTTCTGAAAATAAAGGAATAAAGTGTAGGTCAGTGCATCGTGCAGATTGGGTAAACATGCATCGAATATAGCGTCTTCTAGGGACTGCCCCTTGAGGGTCAAGTATTTGAAATGAATCCCACTTTGAATAGGGAGCATAAATTTCTTTAAAAAGAGGGTCATACACAAATTTTTTTGTTACTTCTTGAACCGGGCAAGCAATTAGTATCAGCCGATCAATGTGGTAAGGTTTTTTATAATCAAGTCCTGCCAGATTGAGTACCACATTACCCCCATGACTATGGGTAATCAGTGTTAATTCATATTGCGGATATTTTTTATGTAAATACATTAACCCTTCATGGAGTTCTTCTGCGGCTTTTACTCTTGCTTCATGACTTAATGTTCCAGACCATCCAAAAAGATAACAATGTTCTTTGGGAAAATAATTTTTTCCATACCGAGCAATTGATTCTAAAAAGCGACGATAGCAATAATTTTTTGGGGCTTGAGATAGAGGTTTAAATCCAGGGCTATCATGAAAACGATTATAGAGAGGTTTGATAGCTTTTGGTATTAATTGAGCAAATCGATGTGTCCCATGAACAAAGACAGTTATTTTTGTAGGAGGAGGTGGCGGTGGAAAAGATGGAGGGAAAAAGAGCATAAAAACTTCTTTATAAAAAATAGGTAAAAATCATATACTAAGTATAAAAAAATCAAGATTAACTTACCAGCATTACAATAATTAATAGCCACAAAGCTCTTTTTATGCTATGTTAGAACTGTCTTTATCAAAATTTCCTCTTTATTAGGAGGTGTCTTATGATTACCTATACTTCTACCCAGTTTTGGATAATTTTTTCGCTTTTTTTTCTAGTCTTTGAATTGGGAGCGCCCGGTCTTTTTTATTCATTAGCTTTTTCGTTAGGATCTTTATTAGCAGCAGTAGTCTGTTTTTTTGAATTTTCTCTGTCTCTTCAATTGACTGTTTTTTTGTCTGGATCAGTTGCCGCACTGTTTTTTTTAAAAAAAATAGTAACAGATTTAACCAGTACAAAAGCTGAATTGCAAACAAATGTTGCAGCACTGATAGGAAAAGAAGCTATTGTTATAAAGCATCAAACAGCAGCTCATCCAGCACAAGTAAAAGTGGCAGGACAAATATGGACAGCACAATCAATTAACGAAGAACCATTAATTAATCATCAATTAGTAACCATTATAAGAGTGGCAGGTGTGACACTCTTTGTTGAAATTAAAAAATAAGTATACATCAATTTATCTACAGTAAAGGAGATCGCTTATGATCTTTGAACTCTCATTATTTTTGTTTGGAATCATTTTTTTAGGGCTTGTTGTTTTTTTAATCAAAGCGGTCTATTTGGTTAATCAATCAGAAGCAATTGTTATTCAGCGTCTTGGTAGGTTCCATAGAATTTTAGCTCCGGGCTTGCATTTTGTGATACCGTTTGTTGATTCAGCTCATGTTTGTTTTTGGACCTTTGTAGCACATAATGAATATGGCAAATATATACGATTTGTTCGTGTGATGCGTAAAATTGATTTGCGTGAATCTGTGTATGATTTTCCAAAACAAAATGTGATTACTAAAGACAACGTGAATATCGAAATTAACGCGTTACTTTATTACCAAATTACTGATCCTAAAGCAGCGGTTTATGAAGTTTCAAACCTTCCTGAAGCAATTGAAAAATTGACTCAGACAACACTGCGTAATGTTATCGGATCAATGGACTTGGATGAAACCTTAGTGTCGCGTGATTTTATCAATGGAAAACTCCAAGTTATTCTTGATGAAGCAACTGACAAGTGGGGTGTCAAAATTAATCGTGTTGAATTACAAGAAGTAAACCCTCCGCGTGATATTCAAGTTGCTATGGAAAAGCAGATGCGTGCTGAACGGGACCGTCGAGCAATTATTTTAGAATCAGAAGGCGAAAAAAGAGCTGCGATTTTAAAAGCTGAAGGCGACCGTGAATCACGAGTTTTGAAAGCTCAAGGAATTGCTGAATCAACTATTTTAGAAGCAGAAGGCCAGGCGCAAGCTCGTTTAAAAATTATTCAAGCAGAAGCGCAAGCTCTTGAAACTATTCAAAAAGCAATTCCAGGTAAAGACCCATTGGCTTACATGATTGCCCAAGAATATATCAAAACATTGCCTGAAATTTTAAAAGATGCAACGGGCAAAACAATTCTGTTTCCGTATGAATCAAGTGGTTTAATGGGTTCATTAAGTACTATTAAAACATTGTTCCAAGAAACAAAATAAAATCATTCAACCCTGGATTTATCGTCTAAGTGGCATTAATCCAGGGTTTACTTTTGCTTCTTAATATTGTCTGTTTACATACTTTTTATTTTGAGGCAGACTGTCAGCGATATTTCATCATCATGATCAGGAGAGAGCATGAAGAAAAAACTATTGTATTTAGTAATAGCTGTTTTATTATCAAATTCTTTAGCAGCAAGAAGCGCCCGCGGTATTATTGTAGTAGCAACCGGCTGGGGTGGGGGAGTTGGGAAAATAGTCGATTACCTAGCAGAAAGAATAGCAATTAATGTTCGTTCTCAAGGCGGCAGTGCAAAAGGTCATCGAGTTGTAAAAAGCAAAGAAAACGACTTTAATTTTGTATTGTTACCATCTGGTATTATCCGAAAAAATACACAATGTTATCTAACTGCCGGTATGGAAATAGATCTTGAAGTACTCTTTGCAGAAATTGATAATCTTATAGAAAAGGGTCTTAAGGTTGATGGCCGTCTATGGGTTTCTGCACGTGCTCAGCTAGTAATGCCGTATCATAAAAAGTTAGATGATTTGATGCTTAAACAGTACCATAGTATTGTTGATGTTGGCTCACGTAAAGGTTCTGGCATGGCAGCAGCAGACAAACGATTACGTATCGGTATTCGTATTGCTGACTTACTTGACCAAGAGCGTTTTAAGAAGGTTCTTAAAGAAGATTTAAAATGTGCTAATGCAATGCTTGTTAATATTTTTAATGAAACCCCATTTGTCTTTGAAGAAATTTTAAAAGAATACACAGCATTTGCAAAACGTTTAAAACCATTTGTTAAGGATGATATTGAACTTGAACTTAATAAAATGTTAATTCAAGGCAAAGCAGTAATTTTTGAAGGGGCCCAAGGAACTTTTTATGATGTTTCAATGGGTACTTATCCTTATGTGAGTTCTTCTAGTACTATTGCAGCAGGAATTTTAACTGGAGCTGGTGTTGGTCCAAATAAAATTGGTCATGTATTGGGAGTTGTTCAATCTTACACTACTTTAATTGGAGCAGGTCCACTACCAGCAGAAATTAAAGATAAAGAAATTTTAAATAAACTTAAAGCGGCCCATAAAGCATATTGTGGTGATATTCCTAATGAGCGGCATGGATGGATAGATCTTGTGATGATTCGACAAGCTATCTTGCTTAATGGTATTGATTCTTTGGTGCTTAGTAAGTTAGATGAGCTTGATACATTAGATGAAATTAAGATCTGCTACGATTATGTTATTGATGGAAAAAATTATGATTATATTCCAGCAAATATTAAAGACGCACTCAAGATTGAACCACGTTATATTACCTTGCCAGGTTGGAGTAGAACACCAATCAATAAAGAATCAAAAAAGCTGAGTCAACTTCCAGAAGAAGCTCGTGCTTTTGTTAAAAAAATAGAAACATTATGTGGTGTGCCTATTAGCTATATTTCTATCGGGCCACGAAGAGATCATATGATTATGGTTAATGATCTCTTGCCATTGTAAATTATCATACTTTTAAAAGGGCACATTGTTCTATCTGAGGATGTGTCCCTTTTAATTTAAATGGACAAGCATTACAACAATTAAAAAAGAGCATAGAAAAAAAAGCTACTGATAACAGTAATCTGTTCATGAGTTTTCCTTTTTAGGTAACAACACGTTAAAAAGACCGAAGAATAATTAAATAAAGATTGTATAGACTAGAATAATGGCGTAGGCCGTAAAGATATTAGTATGCTTAAAATAAGAGACTGAATAGAAAAAAAGAGTAATAAAAGAGAGTGCAGCAAAAAAAGTGCGTGAAACTCTATTAAGGGGGAGTTTTAAAGAATTAAGGCTAGGGGGTTCGTTGTATTGAGTCTTATTGCGAAGTGGTAACATAACAGTGATCCTTTTTAATAAAAAAGTTAATAACACTTTTTCATGTTACGGGGTTGCTTGAATCTCAGTCAAGAGTTTTGTTAAAAGCCTGCGTGACGGCAGCTTTGTAATTTTATTTAAACTGTATTAACTGAGCTTACTATCCTCTATAATTTTTTCTTGTAATTTATCTAAAAATTCTTTACCTTCGGGTGTCGCAAAAAAAGCAATTAATCTCAGCTCAAGTTGTTTAAGCATCTTTGCAGTGTCTTTTTTGTTGCGAGTTACATTGCAAATATTGGCAAATGCTTGAAATATTCCTCCAATATGCTTTGCAGCACGATCACTTTCAGGATCAGCAGCAAGTTGCACAAAACTAGCAATAGCACCTCCAATATTTTGTAATACTACTGGTGTTGGATCATAATCTTCATTGTGTTGTTTTTGTTGCTGCTGTTGTTGAGGTCTTTGCAAAGCTTGGCTTTTAAAGCACAGTAACAGTAACAATAAAGAACCATATTTTTTCATCATAGTTTTTTCCTTTTGGTTGGTTGGATAAAACAGAAACATGAGCTGCCGTCTTTTTTTGGTATACTAAAAGACAATCAGCTCAGTTAAGAAAAAATAGTAAATGATTATGAACCTTTGATAATCAGAATTTGAATAATACGCTTTTGGGTTGCTTTTTGAATTTCAAAAATATAGCCCTTATAATGGAATTGTTCACCTTTTTTAGGCAGGTGTTGCATTTTTTCAGTTAAAAACCCGCCGAGTGTAACACTGTCTTCTGTTGCAAAAGTAATACTTAGAGCTTTTTCAAGCGTTTCAAGACTTACTCCGCCGTAAACAAGCCAGTTACCACTTTCAAGTTCAACAATATAGTCAGCAACTGATTCATGCTCATCGTTAATATCGCCTACAATTTCTTCAAGCGCATCTTCAAGGGTAACAATACCAATAATGCCCCCATATTCATTAAGAACCATAGCAATATGATGTCTTTGTTCCTTAAATTGACGCAATAACTGATTAACTTTCATACTTTCTGGTACAAAAAGAATCGGTCTGAC
This sequence comes from candidate division TM6 bacterium GW2011_GWF2_32_72, assembly GCA_945882015.1. Classification (GTDB taxonomy): domain Bacteria; phylum Babelota; class Babeliae; order Babelales; family CAIQNR01; genus CAMCVM01. Next base: position 44,338 of record CAMCVM010000004.1, on the reverse strand, counting down.
AAGTTCACGCAAAGGCTTACGTTCATTTTTAGCAAGTAATAAAAAGATATCCTTTTGATGAACCATGCCGATAATGTTATTTGGTTTATTGTCATCATAAACAGGAAGTCGTGAAAAATGGTGTCGTGCAAAAATAGCTAATGTGTCTTCAAGTGAAGTTTCTATATTTAATGTTACAATATCTGATTCTGGAACCATAATTTCGTTAATAGTGGTATCAGCTAAATCAAAAATACTATGCAACATTTCTGATTTTTCAGAATCCATTTTTCCTTTTGCTTTAATATGAGCAATTAAAAATTGAATTTCTTCTTCAGAGGCGACCGTTTCTGTTGCATCTGTTTGTTCAGCTCCCATCATTTTTACAATAATGCGTGAAAAGCGAGAAAGCAGTGTAACCAGTGGTCCCATAATATGGAAAGTAATGTTTGCTAACCATAAGATTGACTGGAACAAACGATCAGACTTTCCTTGCGCAAGATTTTTAGGAATAATTTCACCAAACAGTAAAATTAAAATAGTTGCGACAGCAACACCTAAAATAAAATTCCATGGAACAGGAATCAGGGCAGACAATAAACTTGCTTCTACAATATCAGTAATAAGGTCAGCAGCAATAACGTTTGAGATACAACTTGAGATTAAAATAGCAATTAAAACTCTTTGAGGTTCTTCTTCTATTGCGGTAAAAAAAGAATTATAACGACCCGTCTTCTTTGCTAGCTCTTTAAGATTGAATAACCGCAGAGAAGTTATGGACGTTTCCATAAAAGAAAAGAGAGCGCATCCGAATAAAGCAATACCTGAACATGCTATTTTGATCCATAATTGGCTGGGTAAATCAATCATCTGAGGTCACCTTTTTTTAATCTTCAATAGTTTCTTCTTCTTCTATTGGAAGACTATCAAATTCTTTTTCAAAAAACGATTGTAATTTTTTGCTACGTGAAGGATTTCGTAGTTTACGCAATGCTTTCACTTCAATTTGACGAATTCGCTCTCTGGTAACTGAAAAATCTTTTCCAACTTCTTCAAGCGTATGTTCAGAAGCAACATCGATACCAAAACGCATCTTAAGAACTTTTTCTTCACGAGGGGTCAACGTTTTTAGGATTTCTCGTACTCGTTTTTTTAAATCGGTATTGGCTACGGTGTCAGCAGGTGAAAAATCTTTATCATTTTCAATAAAATCTTTAATGTACGCATCTTCACTGTCACCTACTGGGGTTTCAAGCGAAATTGGTTCCTTTGAAATTTTAATGATATTTTTAATCTTCTTTTCATCAAGATTCAATTCTTTTGCTAGTTCAGCATAAGATGGTTCGCGACCGTTTTGTTGAATAAAGATACGTTTAATTTTGTTAATTTTATTAAGCGTTTCTACCATATGCACCGGAACACGGATGGTTCTTGATTGGTCTGCAATAGCACGAGTAATGGCTTGTCTAATCCACCAGGTTGCATAGGTTGAAAATTTGTATCCACGTTCAAATTCAAATTTTTCAACAGCTTTCATAAGGCCAATATTACCTTCTTGAATCAAATCAAGAAAATGAAGACCGCGATTAACATATTTTTTTGCAATATTAACGACTAATCGTAAGTTTGCTTTTGCTAATTCATCTTTTGATTTTTTATCATCGCGTTGATTTTTCATCAATTGCTTAAAATATTTTCTGATATCAGCAAGTGGTAACCCAGCTTCTTGTTCAACTTTTCTAATTGCTTTATGAGAAGCTCTGATTGTTACTTGTAATGTTTCAATTTCTTGTAAGTCATTCTCTGTTGGTTTTTTAATTTTTGAAAATTTAGCAAGCGCAACCTCAGCAATTTTTATAGCTTCTTCTCGTTCTTGTACTTTTGCTAGTAATTTTTCAATTCGTTTACCCAGTTTTCTAATTAATTTATTAGTAATTCTGATCGATTGAATAGTCAGCGCAATAGCTTCTTTATTTTCTTTAACCTTATCAAGCATTTCTTTCTTTTTTGCGGTAGAAGAAAGATCCTTGCGATAGGTGCTATAAATTTTTTCTTCATTATTGATCAGTGCATTGATTTTATCAATCACCACTAATAATGCATTTTTTTCTTCAGTAATTTTAGGTAAGTTTTCTTCGTCAAATTCAGCAAACTGAATAATATCTTTAAGGGCAATGGTGTTTTTTCTTAAACGGTCACCCATTTGCACAAATTCTTTATGCACAAAAGGAAAGCGAGAAATAGAATCAATAGAAAGACGTTTGCAACTTGCTATGCTGTCAGCGATAACTTTTTCGGTTGTTTTATTTAAAAGCGGTATTTTACCAATATCTCTTAAATAACATTTTACACCATCAGCAATATGAGTCAGTTCGCTGGTGGTACGTTCTTCTGGTTCATCAGTTTCTTCTTCGTCTTGGCTTACATCTTCATCGTCATCATCTTCATTGCCATCTTCAGTATCAAGTGAATACGCAGCAAGATCTTTACGTTTAGTAGTATCGCGATCAGATGAGCCTAAATCAACTGCAGCACTGTCAAGATCATCTTCCATAACCAATTCAATATTTTCTTTTTCAAGCGTTTTTAAAAGAGCATTAGCTTTAGCCTCTGACAAATTGTTGTGCTCATTAAAAGCGATAACTTCTTCATAACTCAGGTTGCCGTTTCTTTTTCCTTTTTCAATAAGCGCTTCAACGCTTTCTTGGCTAGGGTCAATCTTTTTGGCAACGGTAACCACTTTCTTTTTTTTGATAAGCGGTTTAGCAGAAGCTGTTACTTTTTTTTCAAAAGTATTGATCGGTTTTTTAGGAACAACAGAAACTTTATTTTTTTGTGTCGCTGGAGCAGCCATTTTTTTTGTAAGTGGTTTTGGTGTTGGTAAGGTCATTGTTTTTACTAAAGGTTTGGTAACTGTTTTTTGTGAGGCTACTTGTTTAATGATCTTTTTTGCTGGAGCTGTTGCAGGTAAGCTTTTTTTAGCTACTTTTTTTTGAGTCAGAGTCTTTTTAACTACTTTTTTTGGCTGTACCGACTTGCCCATCTTTTTAGCAGTAATTTTTTTAGAGGAATGTTTAGAAGATTTTTTTACAGAAACTTTTTTCAAAACTTTTTTAACACTCTTTTTTTGAGTTTTCTTTTTATTTTTTGCTGTTGTTTTGCTACCAATTAGTCGAGTCAGAATCGTTTTTATTACCATTATATTAGCCCTCTACGCAATAGCTTTTTCTTTAATGTAAGAAAAGAAACAACAATATCATTTACTTTTTCGGCATTATCTTCTTGTTGAGCACGTGCAATTTGTAGTTTGGTATCTCCAACAATTTTTTTCCAATACTTCTTTTCAAGTAGCAGTAAAATAGACTCAAGTTCTTGTTCATCTGCTTGATCATCATTACTTAATAAAATATTATTTACCAACTGTTTTTCATGATATTCAAGAGAGTCAAAAAATAACAAAAAGCCATCTTTTTCTGTGATTACTTCTATAGCCTTTAATTTATCAATAATCACTTGTAAATCAGGGGCAATATATTCAACCAATCGTGCAACCTCTTTTTTAAGTAAAAGCTCACGATTGTTAAGTATAGCACAAATAAACTTTTTTTCTATTGCAGATATTTCAGCTAAAGCAGGCTTAATCTCTGTTTTTAAATCAGGTTCTAAAGTTTGTTGAGTCTTGGTTCGTTTAAGCTCATTTTTAAGAGAATCAAATGGAATGTCAAAAATAGCTGCAGCTTTTTGCAATAAAATATCCTGCTTTAGTGGGTCATCTAGATTCTTTAAGACAGCCAAAATCTTGCGCATTCCTGTTAATTTTTCTTGTAAGCTTTGATTAGAAAATTCTTTACCTACATTGATTAAGAAAAATGAAAGAATGTCCTGTGCTTGCTCCCTCAGTTGGTTAAAGTCCCCACTTGATTCTAAAAACGAAGCAGGGTCATCACCTTCAGGAAGAAAAATAGTTTTAAGGTCAAGGTTGACCTGCCAACATAACTCAGCAAGGCGTAGCATCGCATTATGTCCCGCTGTGTCAGCATCATAAACTAAAAAAACAGTTTGAGCATGATAGGCTAATAATTTTAAATGTTCTAGTGTGCAAGCAGTTCCTAATGTTGCAACGGTATTGGTGTATCCATGTTGCACCATAGCGATACAGTCAGTATATCCTTCAACTAAAAAAGCTTGACCCGATTTTTGAATTGTTTTTTTTGCTTTATCAAATCCAAATAAAATGGATCCTTTTTGAAAGTAGTTATTTTCTCGTGAATTATAATATTTAGAACGTTGGTCATCCGGTTTAAATATTCTTCCGCCAAAGCCACAAAATCTTCCTAAATGGTCTTTGATAGGAAAGATTACGCGATCTTCAAACGGAGAATAAAAGGTACCTTTACCTTCTTCTATTAAATGAACATCGAGCAGATCTTTGATTAAGAAGTTATTTTCAGTCAGCTCTTGCGTTAAGGTTTTAAAATTTTTAGCACCACTGGGAAAGTACCCAACTTGAAAAGCTTTAATGCTTTCTTGGGTAAAACCTCGTTTTTCTAAATAGCTAATTACCGACGGATATTTTTCTAGCTGTTTTTCTGTCCATTGTGAAACAATCTGACAAAGTTGGAAATAACGTTTTTTATCATCAGCTTTTTCATAAAATTCAGGAGAGATTACCGTTTCAGGTAGATTGATATTATAACGGTCTGCTAGTTGCTTTACCGCATCAATTGGCTGACAATTTTCTACTTTGGTAATAAAACTAATTACATCACCGCCAGCATGGCATCCAAAACAATAAAAAATTTCTTTGTGTGGACTGACAGTAAAAGAGGCAGTTTTTTCGTCATGAAAAGGGCAACAGCCTTTCCAATAATAACCAGCTTTTTTCAATACAACATATTCATTAATTACTTGTAAAATTGAAACACGTTGTTTGATGAAATTAAAAAGATTACTTGTTTGATTGTGCATAAAAATCTTTATATAAAAAAAACAATCCAATAACAAATAAGCAGATGGCAACTATTTGCGCAGGAGAAAGCATTACTGTAGTCAGTTCGCGATCTGCACGGAAAAAATCAACAAAAAATCTTTCAAGCGCTGCACCCATAAGATACAGTCCAGCTAATTGCCCAGGTTTTGTAAACATTTTTTGCACTAATTGTAAGCAAATAAAGAGTATAAAAAGGGTTAAAGCGCTATATAACTGAGTTGGATGCAATAACGTGTATAATGGTGCAAGATTATTGTGATCAGTATAGACAACAGCCCACGAAACAGTAGTGCAAATGCCATAACAACAACCGGTAAAATAACAACCAAGTCGCGCAATGCTTTGTGCCAACGGAGCGTACAAAGCTATTCTGTCTAAAACTAAAAAAATCTGCCCGTAATAAGTTTTAAGATACATTACACTTAAGAGTAACGATGCAGCAATAGAGCCTAGAATAGCATAACCTGGCTCCCAAAATTTAAAAATATCTATCCAAGATTCAAGGTGATCAAACATTTCTATAGCAAATAATAATCTGCCGCCGATTACTGCAGCAATCATGATAAAGATTGCAAACGTCATGAATTCATCGTTGGGCATGATAGCTTTAATTTTTTTATCTTTTGATGCGCAATAAATCCCTGTTAAAGCACCCAAGGCAACAAATAACCCATACACATGGATAGATAAAGGGCCCCAGAGATGCAAAAGTATTGGAGACATACTTATTCCTATTTTTGTGCAAGGGTAACTTTTAAAATGAGCAAAGAAAGTGCAGCAGGGGTCATCCCTGGAATTAATGATGCTTGCGCGATAGTTTGTGGGGCATGTTTAATACATTTATGACGCAGTTCCATAGAAAGTCCATCGCAATTGATATAGTCAAATGTGACAGGAATTTTCATTGTTTGATAATTTTTAAGTCGTTCTACTTCTTTTTCTTCACGCTCAATATACGGTGCATACTTAATTGAAGCTTGAATAGTTTGGCAGTTACGAACGGTTAAATTGGTATAGCCTTCTGCTTGTAATATTCTTTCAGGATGCTCATTTTCATTGAACAATCGTAATAATGCAGTGCTATTGTGTCCTTTTTTGAGAGATTCAATGGTTGTGGCAATTAATGCTTTTTCTTGCGCAAAATCTTTATAGAATTGTTCATTAATCATTCCAAGGTGATATGCCTTGTCAGTTAAACGTAAAAAGACATTATCTTGACGCAAGAGTAAACGGCGTTCTGCCCGCGAAGTAAACATTCGATACGGTTCATCAACTCCAAACGTAACAAGATCGTCAATCATAACACCAATGTAACTTTCAGTACGATCAAGCATAAAAGGTGGTAAATTGTGTGCGTGTAAATGTGCATTAATACCAGCGATTAAACCTTGGCCAGCAGCTTCTTCGTATCCGGTTGTTCCATTCAATTGTCCTGCTAAAAACAGTCCAGGGACTTTTTTAACTTCAAGGGTGTGTTTTAATTGATTCGGAAATGCAAAATCATATTCAATAGCATATCCAGCTCTGACAATTTCAGCATTTTCAAAACCTTTAATTGCTTGAATGTACTGTTTTTGTACTTCAAGCGGTAAAGAAGTTGAAAGGCCGTTTGGGTAAATCCAATCAGTTGATTCACTTTCTGGTTCTACAAACACTTGATGAGCAGTTTTTCCTGCAAAACGCGTAATTTTATCTTCAATAGAAGGACAATAACGTGGCCCTGTACCAGTAATTTCTTTTCTTAAAATTGGAGACAGATGTGCATTTTTTCGAATGATTTCATGCACTTTTTCATTAGTATGAGTAATATAGCAATCGCGTTTGGTAGTTGTTTGATGGGGATAAAATTCAAATAATGAATCAAGATTGTCAGCTTCCTGTTTTTCAAGCAAATCCCAATTAATAGAAGAACGCAATAAGCGTGGAGGAGTCCCTGTTTTTAATCTTCCCATTGCAATCCCTAAGGAACGCAGAGAATGGGTTAAGTTAATAACCGGTTCTTCGTCTTCTCTGCCTGAAGGGTAATTGTGCAGTCCAATATGCACCAGTCCATTTAAGAATGTTCCAGTGGTTAAAACAATCGATTTTGCTGAAATTTCAGTTCCATCTTTTAAAACAACGCCACATAGTTTCCCCTGATTATCTTGAACCAGTTTTTCAACCATGCCTTCAATCAGCGTTAAGTTTTCAGTAGCCTTAAGTCTTTTTTGAGCTTCTTGCGCATAAGCAACTTTATCAATTTGAAGACGCAGCCCATGAACAGCAGGCCCTTTTTTAGTGTTCAGCATACGAGCTTGTAGATAGGTTTTAGTGCATAGTTGTGGCATTAAACCACCAAGGGCGCTAATTTCAAAAACAATGTGGCCTTTGCCGATTCCGCCGATTGCGGGGTTGCAAGGCATGTACCCTATTTTGCTCAGCGTTAAAGAAATAAGAGCTGTTTTTGAGCCCATTTTTGCACAAGAGTATGCAGCTTCAACGCCAGCATGGCCTGCCCCTACAACAATGACATCAAATTGGTATCCACTGTTCATATTCTTTAATATGCTTTCACAAAATAATAAGTCCCTGAAATTATTTCTTCAAGGACTTATTATAATTCATTATTCAATCGATAGCAACGTGTAAAACCCCCACGCCCCCTACCGTTTTTTAGTTTATGTTAATTGCCAGAAGTTCTATTTTTTGAACGCTGTTGCAAGGGTTTGCTCGTAACAGTTTGTTCAACCAATACGTTGGTATGTACTTGATTGTGTTTACCATCTTGAATAAAATCTGTGTCTTCTTCTAAGACAACCGTTTTTACCGTTGTTTGAGTTGTAGGGCGTCTTACTGCAAGAACGGCTTGCCAGATATGGTCTTTTCCTTTAATCGCCATAAGCATGCCTGTTAATTTCCCTATTAGTTTACCGCTAATTGGATAGCTAGCTAAAAGTTTGGTTGCATACAAAGGAAGTGGAAAACATGTTGCTTGGTATCCATTAGCAAATGCTTCAAGATATGCAGCAAGGTCAGCGTGCCCCATTTGTACGATTAATTCTAAATGATTTTCAAAAAAATCAGAATACTTTCCTTCAAGGACTGCTTGAACATAGGTAATTACCTGCGTAGGGCTCCATTTTGGTAAACCTAGAAGTTTAAGTGGATCTTCTTTTGCTTGATTAATTGCAGCAGCATGCGCTGCCATAGCAATTTGGTCAGCCTGAGCAGGTTGACATGATATTAAGAGGCCGATTCCCAAGATAAGTATGCTTTTTGTACATTTTGATTTCATAAGTTTAAATTCCTTATTTTATAAATAACAAATTCCAAAAAAAGCCCTTTACATAAGGACTTACTAGTGTACTGTATTAAAAAGTAGAGTCAAAAGGCTCTCTCTGATAAGCTAAATGAGCTTATTAAGCTGTTTTTTTATTTTCATATTGTAATTGAAGGGTTTTGGTGTGCTTAAGTTAGTCGGTTTTTTGAGCTCTTTTGGTCTTTCTTTAGTGTTGGGAAAGCTCTTTATTGGCAATGCAAGTAAATTTTTTAAGGCAAAAGCGCGTCAATGGACCCCACAAACGCACCAAATTAAAAATGACACTCCAACTATGGGAGGTATTTTTATTGTGCTTTCTGCGGTAATTACCATGCTGTTTTGTGCATCTTTAGCTAACCCTTTAGTAGCAATTGCCTTATTATGTTTTTTAAGCTTTGCGACAATAGGGGCATGGGACGATTGGGGCAAAGTGTGTTATAAAAAAGGAATTAGTGCTCGGTCAAAATTTATAGCACAAATTGCAGCCTCTTTTTTAGTGGTAATGGCATGGTTATATACTGTTGGGTTTACTACCGTTAGAACTATTCCTTTATGGGGTAATGTTGATATCGGCTTTTTATGTGTTCCCTGGGCTATGTTTTTGATAGTTGCCACATCTAATGCTGTTAATTTAACCGACGGCCTTGATGGCCTTGCAGCCAGTACCTTATTGCCTAATTTTATAGTTTTTGGTTTGATTGCTACTTATTCACAGGTTGCGTTTGTACCTGAATTAGCGCTTTTGTGTGCTTCTTTATGTGGCGCATTACTTGGTTTTTTATGGTACAACAGGTATCCAGCAAAAGTATTTATGGGAGATGTAGGCTCTCTTGCTTTAGGAGCAACGCTTGGCTTTATGGCGCTTGCTACACATCAAGAATTCTTGCTTGTTTTGACCGGTATAATTTTTGTAGCAGAAACAGTATCGGTTATGTTGCAAGTATGTGCATTCAGGTATTTTAAAAAACGAATTTTTAAAATGACTCCAATACACCATCATTTTGAGCTTATTGGTTGGGCAGAAACAAAGATTACTTTTTGTTTTTTTATAATTACTGTAGTTTATTCTTGCGTAGCTTTAATTTGGTTTAAAATAAGTTTGTATTAAGATAATGAAAAGTTTAGTGTTAGTTTTTTTAGTCTCTGTTGTTTATGCTTTTCAAATTTTTGCAGCGGAACCACCGGCAAAAAGAAGAAGAGTTGCCGATAAAGAAGCGAGTGTTGCATTGCAAGTAGGTCCACAGCAAGAAGCGCTTGAAATTCCAATGCATATTGCATTAGACTTAGCAACTGTAGAAAGTTGCATAACCGCTTTTTTAGATGATAGAACTCCGATTCCTTTTACCAGTCAACTGTTAAATCTAGAAAATTCAAAAAGATTAATAGCATTTTGTCAATCAGAGTTAACAACAAAAGACGATGTTTTAGCTGAATTAGAAAAATATGAATGGGGACCATTAATAGAACTCTATAACGCAAATTATTTATTAGTATATATAAGAAAATATGAAGATACTAAAAGCCCAGATAAAAAAGAATCGGCATTACATGATATTTTATTAGAAGTGATTAGCAGTAGACTCAGTCAATCAGTTAAAGAAAATAAATTACCAACTAATTTTGATGATGCTTTGACAGCAATTGATAACAATTCACGTTTAAAAAAATATTTAACTGAACAATTATACAATCAAGATGCTGCTTGGAGCCCAATGTTTAATATACAAGAACTTCGTGGTCTCCTTATTTCTTCAGTTGCATTTCATCCAGCAGGGCAATTGTTTGCAGTCAGTGGCTTTGGTGACTCTATAAGATTTTATAATGCTTTAACAGGAGAATATATATTTTCTTCTCAGTATGAAAACCCTAAAAATGATCACAAAAAAGCGATTAATGCTATGCAATTTAGCCCATGTGGCACGTATCTTTTGACTTGTTCAAGTGATAAGACTGCAAAGCTATGGACTTCTGGCGGAGAGTTCCTTTATACCCTTAAAGCCGATAAAGGTTCAGTGACTTCATGCGCATTCCATCCGGAACTTCCTTTTGTGGTAGTTGGTGGCGCCGACTGTTTGTATAAATTAGATATCGGCTCTTTTAAAGAAACAAAACATCAAAAAGAATTTCCATCTATCACATCAGTTGCACCAGATCAAGATACTATTGCAATAGGTCATGATAATGGAACTCTGACAATTATTGACAAAGCATTTACAGAAAATCTTGAGCCGAAAAATTTTAGATTGGCAGAAAAAGGTTGTATTAGTTCTGTTCAGTTTTATCCAGACGGTTCTGGGGCAATACTTGCAACGTGTCAAAAACCACCATCTATCACAAAAATAAACCCTTACAATGGAGTATATGAAAAAACAAGAATGCTTGAATTTCAAGGTGACAACATTATTGCAGCTTCTTTAAGCCCTGATGGCAAAGGATTTGCAGTTGGGTACGGTAACAAAGTATCGACTTATGACTCTTCAACACTTCAAGTAATACGTGAATTTACAACAGTTAAACCAGTTGATTTAGTGTTATTTAATCAAAACGGGCAATCATTTTTGGTTAATACTTATTTTAACTCTTTGACTATGATTGGAACTAATTTTGCAAAAGCAGGCTTTACTCTGGAAAGTGCTTTAGGCCGTTCTTTTAAAGATGTACTATCTGTTTTAAAGACGGGTAAGCTGCCAATAGGTTTTAACAACGGCGCTTTAGATACCGTTAAATCATTACAGAAAGCTGAAAAAGCAGGTCCAGCTGATCCAGACTTACCAAAAATTCATAAGTCAGCCAAACCTGAAGAAAGAATTTTAGAAGCAGCTGCTGCATTTGAACAATTAAAACAAAACACACTGCGCAGATCAAAGAGAAAGCTTAACCCTAAAGATAGAATGCCTGTGGGTAGCAGCAAAAGCCCACAGAGTGAAAAAACAGGTTTTACTGACGATGATGATGACGATCAATGAGAGTTTATTGAATTTAAGCCATAAGATAAGAAAAGTAAGCTTACTCCAGCAATATTCTTGATTTTTATTACTCAAAAAGCTACACTTCTTAGTAAGTAAAAAAAGTTATTATTCAAAAATGGCGACAGTCCAAGGCGAACGATAGTCCAGCGTAGTTTTAACGAATACTAGGAGGTTTTGATGAAAAATCTATTATTAAGTTTGGTCTTGTTGACTGGATGTCAATTACAAGCTGCTTCAAGTAATACATCTCCAGAAAGGGGAATTGCATATTGCGTAAGAGCGCTTATAGATTTAGAAAGATTTCATCACAGGGATTATGAACCCCCTTTAAATGTTACACCGGATGAAATTAAAGAGAGTTTAAGAGGTTATAACCACAGTGAAAATAATTTTGAAAACTTTTTTGACCGTTGCGTACAAGAAGATGAAAGTATGCTTAGTCAGAGGTTTTACACAAATGGTGCTATTGACAAAGCCAGGTTAAATGAAATAGATATTAATGGATTGAGTAACGGAAAAAGTTTAAGATCAATATTACTTGATCTACTTGTTGAGAAGTTTAATAAAAAAGAAAAATATTCAGAAGTTATTCTTACTTTAAAAAAACATAGAGATTCTCGATTTTACAATGATTTTATTGAAAGATTATATCGGCAGGCATGGTTTGATTACTTTGACTTAGGGAAAAATATTCGTTCAGCTGTATTTAGTAAAGATGGTAAATTTCTTGCGACAGTTTCATCTGATTCATCTGATAAAACTGCAAAAATATGGGATGTTAAAGCAGGTAGATTAATACATACTTTGCAAGGGCATACTGAGCTAGTTGCTTCGGGTGAATTTAGTCCTAATGGTACAATGCTTGCGACAGTTTCATCTGATAAAACTGCAAAAATATGGGATGTTGAAACAGGCGAATGTAAAGCTACTTTGACAGGTCATGCTAACAGGGTTACTTCAGTTGCATTCAGTAAAGATGGTACAAAGGTTGCAACTGCTTCACTTGATAGTACTGCAAAAGTGTGGTACATTAAAACACAGATTTGTCTGCAAACTTTAAAAAATGACGGTAAAAATCGATTTGCATCAGCATTATTCAGTCAAGATAATGAATTGATTGTGGCTCATTCATCAGATAGGAAAGCAAAAATCTGGAATACTCAAACAGGTGAATTACAAACTATAGAAAAGATTGCCTCAGTTGCATTAAGCCCAGATGGTTTATTAATGGCAACAACTGGTTATGGTTATGTAGATAATACATTTGTAAAATTATGGAATATTAAAACAGGTACAGAAATACATACTTTGCAAGGGCATATTGATCCTGTTACATCAGTTGCATTCAGCCCAAATGGTCAATTAATTGCTACTGGTTCAGAAGATACAACTGCAAAAATTTGGGATACTCAAACAGGTCGATTACTCATGAGTGTACAAGAAAATGACACACCAGTTGTTTCAGTTGTATTCAGTTCTTGTGGTGAATTGATGGTAATTAATAAAGATATTGATTCTGACAATAGTAAGATTGTGCATGTATTTAATCCTTTAACAGGTGAATATTTGGCTAGGTTACCAATGAAAACTAAAAATGGATATGTGGTCAGCGCAGATGGTCAATCAATTTTAGGTATAGGATTTAATAATGCGCAAATGTGGGGCAATATTTTTGCAAAAAAAGGCTTAACGTTACAAGATGCTTTAGATATGCCAATTGAAGTTTTTTTTGATACTTATATATCTCAAAAAACAGTTGTACCTAAAATTCCAGCAGCAGAAAGTAAGCAATAGTAATCAAAGGTATTAAGAATAAAGATGGAGTTGGTTATGAAAAAGGTACTATTAAGTTTACTGTTATTCAGTTGCTATGGGTTGCAAAGTGCAAATGCGGCTGATGAAAAAATAGTTTATCTAAGATTGTCTAATGGTTCAGAATTTACAATCAATAATTCATTAGCTCAAGCTCTTAGAACAATTCATGATCAATTAGAGTATCTTGGAGATACCGCTCAAGAAGATCCTCTGCAAATCCCTAAAGATTCTGTTACTGCAGACGTTTTAACGTTATTTAAAGATTTAAATCAAGAATCTATTACTACTAAAGAACAAGTATCAGAAAGAATTGCTCCATTAAGTCTTTTAGAACTTATCTATTTATATAATGCAGATGATTTTTTACATTTTACTAAAGAATTTACTAAAGAATTTAATAAAGAATCTTTTTCGGCTATTTTATTTGAAAAGATTATCGAAGTATTAATAACTACAGAAGATGTAAATGGAGTAGCATCTGCGCTTGCGCCTTTAGATCAACTTCCAAATATTGCAAAATATTTTAAAGCTGAACTTTATAAGAGAGCGCATTGGGTTCTTCTGCATACTTTAAAAGGGCACGCTAACTTTATTCGTTCAGTTGCATTCAGCCCCGATGGTCAATTGATTGCAACAGCTTTGAATGACGGAACTGCTAAACTATGGAATCCTCAAACAGGGCAAATTTTGCGTACATTCCAAGGTCATACTGAAGGTGTTTCTTCAGTTGCATTCAGCCCTGATGGTCAATTGATTGCAACAGCTTCGGATGACAACACTGCTAAAGTATGGGATGCTCAAACAGGTCAATGCTTACGTACGTTAGAAGGGCATACTGGCTCTGTAACATCAGTTGCATTCAGCCCTGATGGTCTATTGATTGTAACAGGTTCAGATGACCGAACTGCTAAAATTTGGAATCCCCAAACAGGTCAACTTTTGCGCACATTACAAGGGCATACTGGTTATGTTCGATCAGTTGCATTCAGTCCTAATGGTAAGTTGATTGTAACTGGTTCATGGGATAGGGCTGCTAAGCTATGGAACGCTCAAACAGGTGAACTTTTACATACGTTACAAGGTCATAATCGTATTGTTAGGTCAGTTGCATTCAGTCCCGATGGTAAATTGGTTGCAACAGCCTCAAATGACGGAACTGTAAAACTATGGAATACCCTAACAGGTGAGCTTTTACATACGTTACAAGGGCATACCGGTTGGATTAGTTCAGTCGCATTTAGCCCTGATGGTCAATCAATTGCAACAGCTTTGTTGGATTGCACTATTAAAATTTGGATAAATAATTTTCTAAAAGCAGGAATTACAACATTAGGCCAAGCATTACAGCTTTCAATACTAGATGTATTACATGTTTTTAAAACGGGAGAATCAATTCAATCTGCTAGAAGGAAATGGAGAAAAGAGTATGACTTTATACGTAGTATAGGTGATACTAAAGTTATTGATTTTCAACCTAATCAAAATAAAACTTCTTTAGATGATGTAGATTAAAAAAACAGGTTGATGTTTGATTTTATTTGAGTAGTTAACGAGCAATCATCTTTTTAAGATGATACATGCCGATTCCAGCAAGTAATATAAGACTCAAAACAATCAGAGGGATTATGCTTGTACTTATAAAGCCGCTTATGCAAACAGCAAAAAGAATCAGGCAGCTTGATAAGCCAATAATGCTTAATGCTGATTTTGTTTGTTTAAAATAAGCAACTAAACTAATAGTGTAGGTTGCAATGCAACCGAGCGTTGCAGTATATTGCAGCGGAATTTGGGTTCCTGTTCCTAAGATTACGTACCCAAAACAAATTATACCTTCAATCATAACACACCAAACCGGAATATTATGTTGATTCAGTTGCTTAATTGAATCAGAAAAAATAAGATGGTTGTGTTCAGCCAAAGCATAAAAGTTCCACATATTACTATATAAAATTCCATAAGCTCCACCAAGAGCTGAAGTTGCTATTGCAATTGAAAATAATGCAGTTAGTCCTTGCGTGTAATCAGGATTTAAAAATCCTATTAACAAAGGGAATGCATCAACATACTGTTTCTGTTGGCCTAATGCAGGCCCAACACTGGTATAAAAAAGAAATTGATAGGCTGATACTAATAACATCACCATAATAAATGAAAATAAAATAGTAATAGGGGCATTGCGCTGTGAATTTTTAATGTGTCGTGAAAGTGAGCATGCTGACTCAAATCCTAAAAAACAAAAAAGAACCAGCGGAAGTCCTACCGGAATACCTGACCAAATAAAATCAGGAGCGCCGATAGTAATGATATTTACTTTCCATAATCCAATACATACTGCAAAAACCAAAGGCATTGCTTTCATGACAATAAAACCATATTGAATTCTACTTCCAGTTTTGACATGGAGCGTATTAAGGAGCACAAAAAGCGTGATAATCATGCAATCGTAAACAACGGTTGGTAGGGTTAAGATAGGGAGTATATGTTTTAAAAAAGTTGCAAAAACATGGATAGACAAAGAGGCAGAAGCAAGTTTTGCAATACAGTAGCTCCATGCACTTAAGAACCCCCAAAAAGGACCTAAAAGAGCTCCAAAATTATAAAAATTACCTTCTTTATGTTTGCTGGTTAAATCTGCAATGCATAAAACTAAGGGAAGCATTAACAGACCTGCTATGATATACAAAAATCCACCTAACACACCAGTATGCTGCGCTAATAATACGGTATTGATAAAAACACCAGTTCCTAACATGATATTGATATTAATCAAAATTGCAGCAGGCAGAGAAAGTGTTTGCGCGTGAGACATAATCTTTCCTTTTTTAATGTGTAAGATTTTGCAAAGCTAAAATTAAAGAACCAGCAACGGCAGCATTTAAGCTTTCAGTATTGCCTGGCATTGGCAAAGTAACTAGGTCATCACAATCTTTAAGATAGACAGGGTTGATGCCGCGCGCTTCATTTCCAACAACAAACAACCTGTTTCCTTTAAGTTCTTGTGGAGATTTGCCACCTTTAACAACAAGGGCAGTTAATCTAAGATCTTTTTTGTACTGTAACAGCTCAGGCCAAGAAAATAAAAAAAGATTAACCAAAGGCAAAGTTCCTGCAGTTGCTTGTAAAACTTTTGGGCTATAGGGGTTGCATCCGCCAACAATTACTACCGTTTTATAATTAAAAGCAGCAGCAGAACGGATTAACGTCCCCATATTTCCTGGATCTGCAATATCGGCAAGGACTAAGCCAGCTGATAATTTTTTATTGTTTACTGTATTTGGAATAGCAAAAAGAGCAAGAATGCCACTTGGAGTTTTTGCTGAGCTCATTTTTTGAAAGAGAGCTTCTGTAACTAATAAGGTATTGTTGAAAAGTTTTTCTGCATAATCTAGATTTTTTTCTGTTGCAAAAAGGTGTACTGGAGTATATCCGTTTTGAATAAATGTTGAACAGGCTCTTTGTCCTTCAACAATAAAATGAGTCGCTTTTTGACGACCTTTTACGGTTTTAAGTTTAATAACTTCTTTAACTAATTGGTTATTAACAGAACTGAGTATTGGTTGCATACTGATTTACCCTAAAAAAAAGCCTATACTAAAAATTAGTATAGGCTTTTTAAAATGAAAAGCTAGTCAAGACGTTTAACTGACTAAAAACAGTGGACGCTTCTTTTTTTTATATAAAAAGCTCTTACATTTCGTCGTTAGAATCATCTTCATCTTCATCAGCAAATAAATCAGCAAGTTCCGCATTGGTTGCAGCTGAATTATTTTGAGCAGTTGTAGCCACTGGAGTTGTAACAACTTCTTCTTCAGCTTGAACTACTGCTTCTTCTGTTGCTTGAGTATTTTTTGCTTCAGCTGTTTGAGCTGCATCATCATTAGCTTCTGTTTCTGCTGCGTCTTTTGCATTGTCAGCAGCATCGCGAGTAATATGGACTACTTCAACAGCTTTTTCTGCAAGTTCAGCACTTTTTAAAGCATTGTTACTTACTAATAAGCTCAAAGCGAAAAAAACATACATATTCTTAGGCATAAAAACCTCCGTTATGTTTAATGGGTTTACCGTCTTTATTATTTTACTAAAAAGGAGCTATAAAAACAAGGGATTGCCCTCTACGAGCTTAAATTCGTTATAATTGTCCTTGTAAAATAGCTGTACGATAGCTTTTAAAGAGCTCCATCATGTGATAAACATTATGAAGACTGGTTAAGTGGTAAGCGGTAAGTTCGTGAGCTTTAAAAAGATGACGCAAATATGCCTTTGTGTAATTACGACAGGTGTAGCAGCCGCATGTTACGTCAGGTGGCGTAAAATCATGTTTGTACTGTTCATTTAAGATTTTAACCATGCCTTGTTGTGTGAATAAAAGACCATGTCGAGCGCACCGAGTAGGGTGTGAAGAATCAAAGGTATCAATTCCTAATTTGATAGCTGGCTCAAGTGATGGTAAATCCCCAATGCCAAGTAAATGATTTGGTTTTTCAGTTGGCAGATGTGGCATCATTACGGTTAGCATTTCAAGCATTTGTTCGCGTGTTTTACCTAATGAACCGCCAATTGCAAAACCATCAAAGGCAAGACTCGTTAAAAAGTCACAACTTTTTTTACGTAACGCATTTTCAACGCCGCCGTGAATCACTGCATACATTGCTTGGTTGTTACGATTTTCCAGATGTTTTTCTAATGACCGTTGTTCCCAGCGATGTGTTCTTTCCAGTGAGGTAACTAATTTTTTTGGATCAGTGTGATAAGCGGGTAACTCATCAAAGGGAATAATAATGTCAGCACCTAAATCTTTTTGTGCTTGTACTGACGTTTCAGGGGTTAATAAAATTGGAGCGCCATCTCGATATGATCGAAACAGAACACCGTCTTCATTAATTTTTAAAATGGCATTGGTTTCTTGTTTTTTGCCTTTACTTTTCAGTTCATCATGCACTGTTCCGTACATTAAACTAAAAACTTGAAAGCCTCCTGAATCAGTAATAATCGGTTTTTTACGATTCATAAAAGTATGCAAACCACCAGCCTGTTTGATCAATTCTGTACCCGGTTGCAGCATTAAATGATAAGTGTTGCAAAACATTAATTGAACATCAAGTTCATCTAATAAAACGCTATCAAGCGCTTTTGCCGTTGCGTTAGTTCCAACTGGCACAAAGTTTGGAGTTTCAATAATTCCATGCGGTGTGTGAATTTTACCAACACGAGCACGCGATTTTTTTGATTGGTAAATGAGTTCAAAATGAAAAAAAGGTTTGTTCATAATTCAGTATGTTTTTTTAAAAAGTGTTTTGCAAGCGTAACAGCCGGCACCATAAGTCCAATTGAAATTGTTTTTACAAGAGAACTAAAAAAAATGATGGGAATAATTGATTCAACAGAGCCGTACAATGCAAAAAATGAAAAGAGTGCTGTATCAAGTAATTGACTTAACGTTAATGCAAGAAAAGCGTTAAGAGCAAAAAATACTCGACCAAATCTTTTTTCAAAAAGCTGGAAAAGGATCAAGTTAAGTCTGATGCTTATTGCTGCTACGAAAAATGAAGAAATTATTATCCGTGGCATGCTGCTTAAAATCGCTATAAAATGAGGGTTAACGGTGTCATGTGCATTTGGAATATACACTAACTGCATCAGGCTCATAATTAAAAAAAAGAATGCTATAAAAAATCCGATAGCAATTCCATTTTTTGCAGCTTTTTGACCATAATGCTCTTGCAAAAGAGTAATAGCTATATTTGCTCCAATTGCAAATGAATCTGTAGTGGTTACATTAAGATTAAAAATAGTTGCTTGCTTAATCACAAAAAGACTTCCTAGAACCCAACAGACTGCCATAAAAGCTGTTAATGCGCCTCTTCCTAATCTGACAGCAGATAATGCAAAGACTCCAATTAAAAGGCTGTGAGTTATAAATGTGATTTCATTTGAGCTTATGAATGGACTTGCAAGGGTTGCTGTTAATTGACAACCTTGATCAAAGCACCAAGAAACTTGTGAGATCAAGCTCTGTATCATCAGAAACTCCTTTATATCTTTTAAAAAATAGTTTTTTAAGTATAAGCACAATTTGCTCAAATAACCAGAGAGCACTTTTTCAGTTAAAGAAGTGGATTATTTTTAAACCCGATTAAAATACATTCTGGTTGTGGAATAATACCAAATTCTTTAAACACTAATTCTTGCATAGTTCTTGCTAAAGTAGCAACATCAGTAGAAGTAGCTTGAGGTCCAGTTACTAACATATTTGCATGTTGATATGATACGCTAGCATCACCAACCTTAAGAGCGCCTTTTACTCCAATTTTATCTAAATAATATGCTACCCAAATAGCTTTTTTATTATTTACGGTAAGTGTTACTTCATCTTTATAAAAATTTCTAAAAAAACTGCCGCATGTATTTTTATTTGGATAACGTGAAACCCTGTGTCGAATAATTTCGGTACTTCTTCCTTTTGCATAAGCAACTTCAAGGTCAGTTGCTTTTTTTAGACGTAATGTTGCAGCGATAACGTAATGATTATGTTCCATTAACTTTGATTGGTCGTAACCAAAATTAAACCAATTTTTATCAACCGTTATAATTGTGCCTGTTGTGCGTTCTATAAGTTCTACTGTTACCAAAAATTGTTCAATCAGTTTGTCAAAGTAATGTAAATTAATATACACAGAGCCACCAACAGAGCCAGGAATTCCGCTAAAATCTTCAAGGCCAATACAATTATGTTCAAGCGTGTAAGTAATCAATTTTTCCATAGAAACACCTGCTCCAGCTGTTACTAAGGGTTGATCATGTTGATCATTGGTAATGCTGAGCGTTTGAATGTTTGGATGAATAACGAGACCGTCAAACCCATCGTCACTGATTAAAATATTAGCGCCATGTCCTAAAACAAAAATTTCTAAAGCATGTTGTTGAGCAAAGGCAATCGCTTCTTGAAACTCTAAACCATCTGATGGTTGGCAATAAAAAGCAGCGGCGCCACCGGTGTTAAACCAGGTTTTATTCTTTAACGGAACATTCTGTTGGATTACAAGCTTCATTAATTTTATTGTCCTCTTGAACGCGAAGTGTTTTTTTACGACGAGCTACTTTGCCAGCTGCAACTAAATCATAACAAGTTTGAGTGCATGCTTCTTTAAAAGCTGTTTTGCAATCAGGGCAAACTAAAAACTGTTTATTGCATAAAGTGTTAATGCAGTTGGTATAATAATCACTTGGAGTGCAGTTACAGATGTCACACATACTTAAGATATCATCGTTAACTTTGTGCGCAACGCGTCCATCAAATACATAGTTTGAGCCTCTAAAGTGCCCATCTGGATATTTTTCTATGTAACGATGAATACCGCCTTCAATTTGATAAATTTCTTTTGCAACACCTTTTTGAGCAAGATAAGCAGTAGCACGTTCACAACGAACTCCGCCAGTACAATGCATGAGTACTTTTTTATCTTTAAATTGTTCAAGGTTTTGATCAATATAATCTGGCAGATCTCTGAAATTTTCAATATCAGGAGTGATTGAGCCTCTAAAGGTACCAATTCTTGATTCATAATTATTACGAGTATCTAAAATGACAAGATCTTCTGGTTGGTTATTTAAAAGGTTATGAGTTTGTTCTGGGGTCAAATGAATACCGCCATCTTTAACCGTTACTTTTTCTGGGTCAATACCAAGATTAACAATCTCGTTTTTTATCACAATACGCATTCTTGGAAAGTAGGTTTGATCGCCAACAGCTGTTTTAAAGTCGATATGTGAAAACAACGGATGCTGGTCCATGGCAGCTTGATAAGCCTTAGTAGCTTCATCAGTTCCACCAACGGTTCCATTAATCCCTTCTTTTGCAATAATAATACGACCAGTTAATCCAAGATTTTCGCAAAGCCGTCTTTGCCATTTAACCACGGCTTCAGGCTCATCAATTTGCACATATTTGTAATATAATAAAATTTTTCCCACAAAAAGTCCTTTCAATGGAAGTATAATACCATAAAAAAGAAATTTTATAAAAAAAAGAGAGAAATCTAATTCTCTCTTTTTAGTCGTAATTCGTTAAAATAGCTGTTACTTGGTTGTTTTAGGAGCAGCTGTTGTTTCTTCTGGGTGTTGTTGGTCGTAAGCTTTCTGGCTTCTTTCTGCCATAGCAGGGTTCATTACTTTTGTTGTAGTTCCCATTTGCATCGTTTCTGGTTCAACTGTTGTTTCTGGCGCTCCCATAAAAAATGTTTTTACTGCATTACCGCTATTTTGAGCTGTTGTTTTTAGAGTATTCCATGCACTTTCAAATACACTTTCAGCTTTAATTTGTGTTGCCATTACGGTTAACAAAGTAATTGAAAAAATAAGCTTTTTCATAATGACTCTCCTTATTTATAGCATCTGTAAGTTACAGATACGTTATTCATTATTAATAGTTTACCTTTTTTGAAATTCAAAAATCAAGAGAATTTGCTGATCTAGCTTATATTTCGGTCGTTTAAGGTGCTTTTTTTTATTGTCAGCTTAAGCTTATTAATTATCTTTATTATTCAAGGCTTGAAAGGTATTTGGCAGCTTTTTTGTGAATTGTTTTTTGCTTGCTTTTGTCCCATTTGTCAAAGGTTTTGATAAGCATATTAAAACGTGGATTTTTAATAAAAAAGTCACGTCTTTTATCTAAAAAACTCCAAAAAAGACAATCCCAGATTTCTTGCCAATCGCCTTTAGGGTAATTACTCATTTTAGTAATATAGTTACTTCCACTGATATAAGGTTTTGTAGCCATTATTCCACCATCGGCAAATTGACTCATGCCATAAACATTTGGCACCATTACCCAGTCGTAAGCATCTATAAAAAGTTCCATAAACCAGGTGAAAACATCCTCTGGATTAAATTCACACAATAACATAAAATTTCCCAAAACCATCAGTCTTTCTATATGGTGACAATATCCAGTTTCAAGAACTTTTTTTATGGTTTCATCCACAGGAATAATTCCTGTTGTTCCTGTATAAAAACTTTTTGGAATTTTTCTTGTAAACCCCCAATAGTTTGTTGTTCTTGCTTGATCTGCTTTTGCACCATAAATTCCTCTGACAAATTCTCTCCAGCCAATAATTTGTCTAATAAATCCTTCAAGTGAATTAAGTGGGACTTTTTTAATTAAACTATGTTCTAAGGTTTTTTTTATGACCTTTTCAGGTGTAAGCAGTCCAACGTTAAGCATTGGGGTTAACAAGCTATGATTAAGCAGTGTTTCTTTCATTACAATTGAATCTTGATAATCACCAAATTCTTCAAATCTTTCTTCAAGAAATGTCTCTAACCATTTTTTGCTTGTTTTATAATCAATAGGGTAATTTATTGAATCATTAAGCGTTCCAAGATTTTTGCTGAACTGTTTTGCTACGTATTGATCAGCTTCTCTTTGATAGGTATTTTTTTTAGGAAACGGAGTAGCGATTATAGCTTTTCCTTTTGGATATTTTTTTCTATTTTCTTTATCAAAAGTCCAATTGCCTCCTACTGGACCTCCTGATTTGTTAATCAGAATGTTTCTTTTCACCCGTTCTTTTTTGTAAAACTCTGTTTGAAGGAACCTCTCTTTTTTAGTATCAAAAAAATCTTTTAAATCGTTATTTGTGTTTAAAAACATTGGTGAATCTAGAATTTGAAGATCGAGCATTAATTTTTTTGAGGTATTTTTTATTCTTTTTAGAAGAGAATTATCAACAGGGTCAACAATAACAATAGATTCAGCACCTTGAGCTTTTAATTTTTTTATAAGTAATGTTACATCAGATTCTTTTTGATCAGATTCAATATAATTAACAGAAAAACCTTTTTGAGCCATGTAGTCTTGATAGTACTTCATAGTTGCTCGATGAAAAGATAGTTTTTTTTTGTGAAAATTATATTGTTTAAAAAATGAATATTCTTCTATTAAATAACTATCTCCTTTTAGGGTAAATAATGGATTAGATTCAAATAATTGATGAGGAAATATTAATTTAATAGTTTTTTTCATTATATCCACACAGACCTATTTTAGTATTACCAGTTTTATCAATAACGTGTTTTAAGCTTAATTTTTTTATAAAAATAACATATGCAGCGTCTAAGTTGCTATTTTTTTAATAGCTAGATGGTGTTTTGTATGTTTACAACCAAAAATAATCGGTTAAACAAGCCCTTGATTGTTATTTTTTGCTTCATTGCAGATTTTCATAATTTCCCGTAAACTACAGACAAGATTTTATCAGCTTATTTTTAAGGATAATTTATGAAGCTTTCACTCAGGTGGATTTTTGATCATCTTAAAGCGGATTTTAAAAAACATTCAGTAGACGCTATCGTAGCAGCTTTATGTTCAAAAACAGCTGAAGTTGAAGGGTGCCAAGTAGTTGATTGGAATCTAAAAGATTTTAGTATTGTCCAAGTTACAGCAGTTGATAAAGAGCAGGTTACTGCTTTATGTTTTGAATTAAAACAGATAGTAAAATTGTCAGCACGCACCGATGCAAAAATCGGCGCTTCTTATTTTATTAAAAAAAATGGCAATCAGTATGCCTGGGCGCAATTGGCAGATTTTTCCTCAACCAAAGAAGGGTTATTCCCAGAAATTACTTGTTCAGAAAAAGAGCGAGCAGGTCAATGGAAAAAATTATTTGAAAAAGATTACATTATAGAAATTGATAATAAATCGATTACTAATCGTCCTGATTTATGGGGACATCGAGGTTTTGCACGAGAAATCGCAGTCCTTTTTGGCTTGAAACTTAAAGATGAAAAAGAGTTTTTGGCCCCCTTTACACTTGAGCATGCTCCAAAAACATTTAAAGCTATCAAAGATTTACCTTATTCAGTTGCTCTTAAGGTACCCAAAGCGTGTAAAAATGTTGCGGTATTACCTCTTGCTATTGATTACGTTCCAGCTTGTGATATTGGAATGGCATTACGTTTAGTCAGTATTGATTTAAAACCAATTAATTATATTGTTGATGCGACCAATTACGTTATGCTTGATTTTGGTCATCCAATGCATGCCTTTGATGCACAAAGTTTTCCAGATAAACTTCTTGAAGTTACTATCGCAAAAAAAGATGAAAAGCTCACCGTCCTTGATGGTTCTCAACTGCAATTGACCGAAAAAGATGTAGTGATTTCAAATGGTAAAAATTCACTAGGCCTAGCTGGTATTATGGGTGGACTTGGTACAGGAGTTAATCCTGAAACAAAAGATTTACTGATTGAAGCGGCAGCTTTTGATGCAACAACCATTCGTCTTTCGGCCTCTGCACATAAATTAAGAACAGAAGCGTCTGCTCGGTTTGAAAAAACATTAGATCCGCAAGGGCCTGCAAGAGCAATTAAGCGTTTTGTGCAACTACTTAAAGATAAAAAGATTATTAAACAATATGCAAAAAGAATTGTAGTGGTGGGCGATTATGGTACGCCATTAAAAATTAAACTTACTCATACCTTTATAGAATCAAAAATAGGAACTGCTTTTTCAAGTGCATTTATAAAAAAAGTTTTTGTTAATTTAGGTTTTACCGTAACACACAAAGGTGATCTTTATACCGTAACTGTACCAACTTTTAGATCTTCAAAAGATATTACTATCCCAGAAGATTTGGTAGAAGAGGTAGCGCGTATTGCCGGGTATGATAGCATTAAAGATACTTTGCCAAGCTTTATGACTATGCCAACTGATTTACATGCTATTATGGCTTTACGTGCTCTTAAACAACAGCTTGCCTTTGGCGCTTGTTTGCAAGAAGTAGAAAATTATTCGTTATTTGATAATGATTTTTTAAAACAGTTGTCCTGGAATGTTGAACATGCTGTTATGTTAGCCAATCCACTTTCGCAGCAGCAAACTGTTTTAGTAACCAGTTTAATTCCTCATTTATTAAAAAATATAGAACAAAATCGAGCTAATCATGACCGTTTAGGTTTTTTTGAAGTAGCTGGTTGTTGGACTCTTGATAAAGACATAATTAAAGAAAAAAAAGTTATAGCAGGTATTTTTTTTGATAAAAAAGAATATGATTTTTATGCTGCAAAACAGCAATTACTACAATTGTTTGATGTGTTAAAAATAAATGTTACCTGGAAAAAAGCAGCAACAGTTGCGCAATGGGCTCATCAGTACCAGATTGCAGACCTTTTTTATCATCAGCAAAAAATAGGGTCAGCAGGGTTTATTAAAGAACGTTTAATGCACCAAATAGGTGGCGGGCAAGCATTTGCATTTGAATTAGATGCAGACTTTTTAGTCAATTTTAAACCGCAAGAAAAAACTTTTACTCCGCTTTCTAAATATCAAGCAACAGCTCTTGATCTGAGTGTACTGGTTCCAACTGTAGTAACTGTTGAGCAGTTGACTCAAAGCTTATACCAAGTTGATTCAAAAATTTACCAAGTAACCTTAGTTGATGAATTTAAAAAACCTGAATGGGAAAATCAAAAATCGATTACACTCCGTTTTTGGATAAAAGATACTCACAAAACATTAACTAAAGAAGAAATTGATGCAACGTATCAAGCTGCTCAAAACGCTTTAGCACAACAAGGAGCCCAAGTTCGATGAGTTATGAACTCCTTAACCGATGGTACCGTTCCCCATTATTTTGGGAGCTGTTTTTTATTGATCGCATTACAAAGATGATCGCTTATAGTCTTTTTTTTCATAGGCCATGGGCAATCAATCGCTTTATCGCTTTTGATTGTAGCTTTAATAAAGGGATAGCTTGGTCATTATTTGCTTGCTCAGGTACTGTTGGCTATGCTCTGATTACTCTTGCTACATTGCTACTTTTAATAGTGATTGCAAAGTATACCTCTGATCGTCAAGCTCAAGGCTATAGTGTCACGGGTGAAACACTTTTGCTGTCAGGTGGATTGAGTAATTTTGTCGATAGGTTAATGCAAAGGGGTGTTATTGATTTTATTAAGATTTCGTATGGCCCTTGGACGTTCCCAATTTTTAATGTTGCAGACATTGCAATTACTTTTGGTGGTTGTATAATCCTTTATCAATTTTTTTTCGATGAATAATTTTTCAAAAGTAATGGCGCAATGCGCTACATTAGGGCCCCTTGGAAGGTTGCCAGCTTCAGGGACATGGGGAGCTTTGTGTGCCTTGCCAGTTGCTTTAGTATGCGCGGATTATTGGTGGTATCCACTTTTTACAGTGGTAAATTTTTATGGAGCAAAATTCATTATTGATCAAGCATTACCGTTTTTTAAAGAAAAAGATCCGCGTGAAATTATTCTTGATGAATGGATTGGTTGCTTGGTCATATTTGTTTTTATACCTTTAACATTTCAAGCAGTTCTTTTAGGTTTTTTAGCATTTCGTTTTTTTGATATTACAAAATGGTGTGGTGTAGCTGAATGGGAAAAAATACCAGGAGCTCTTGGAATTATAGCAGATGATTATTTTGCAGCTCTTCTTGCTGCAATTGTGGTGCGGTTATGGTTATTTTTTTGCACAGCTTAGTTTTAATCTTTTTACGTTGTAAAAAAATAGTTTTTCAACTGATTGCGCCTGCTTTTTGTGTCCATTGTTATACTTTTTTATCAGAAGATCTTTTTTTGTGTAACAGTTGCCAAGCTTCAATTATCCCTATTGTTACTCGAGATCTTTTTATTACTGATGCCTATCAAGCAAAGGTCTTTGCCATAAGTAATTATAAAGAACCTTTACGATCATTAACTTTGGCAAAACAGTATGGCAATAGATTAGCAAGTAAGCAGCTTGGGCAGTTGTTATGGCAAAAAACAGATTTACATGCAGTAGATTTTGATTGTATTGTCCCTGTTCCATTACACTGGACACGTTATGCATGGCGTTGGTTTAATCAAGCAGATGTTATTGCTCAAGAACTGAGTAAAGCAAGCGGTAAGCCGGTTATTCATCTTTTAAAAAGAAATCGCAATACTGGCTATCAGGCAGGGCTTTCGCGTGAAAAGCGACTTAAAAATCTTTGTCAGGCTTTTACTTTATTAGATCAAACCAAAGCATATAAAGGCAAAAAAATATTATTAGTTGACGATGTTATGACAACAGGAACAACGCTTAAAACCTGTGCGCGTGAATTGATTAAAGTTGCTCCAGAAAAGATTTTTATAGCAGTAGCGTGTCGTACTTTTTAGCGGGCTCATTTTGCAACAGTGCTGTTTTTGTGGTACGGTAAAGTTCGTTTTAAGCCACAGTAAAGCATGTGTTAGTTTGTAAGGAGCAGTATGAATAAACAATATACAACGGTTAAAGTAATAAGTTTATTACTTGTTTTAACGTTCTTTCAGGGATGTGATTGGTTTACCAAAAAAGAAGTAATGCAGTCATATTCAGTTGCAGAAGATAGTAGTCTGCAAGAAGAATCAGACCAAGTCTTGTTTTCTTTACATGGCAAACCAGTTATTACTCGTGAACAATTTCAAAAGCATCTGCAAACAATAGCGCAAGCTAATCCTCAAGTACGTTCTATGATTCAAGTACCACAAATGCAATACAATATTTTTTCAGGCATGATGTCTCAAGAACTTCTGAAAGAATGGGCAAAAGAGCAAGGTATTACTGAAAAAAAGGAGTATCAACATGATTTTGCGATGATGACTGCTTTGATTGAATATGAATTGGCTTATAAGTATTTACAAGAAGAAATCAATCAATCAATTAAAGTAACAGCGGCCGATATTAAAGCGTATTATGATGCTCACAAAGATTCAACACCAGATCTTATTATTCACCCTGGAGGAGTCAAAGCGCTTGCTGTTGCTTTTGAAAATCAAGAAGAAGCAGATGCTTTTACACAAAAAGAGTTACTTAGAAATTTTCAACAAGTTGCGCAATCAGCCGGTTATAAAGTCATAGATTTTGGCCTAGTTAATCGATACAGTGTAGGTGTTGATAAAGCAATTAAAGAACGTCTGGTAGCGGTTAAAACAGTTCCTTCGGTTATGCGTATTAAAACAGAAGATAATAAGTTTTTAGTTTGTTTAGTAACAGCAAAAGAAGCAGCTCAATACCGTTTGCTGCAGGAAGTTGAAACTGCAATCGAGCAAAATTTAAAAAATGAAAAAATGAAGCTTGTTTTTGGCCAAAAAATGGAAGCGCTGAAAGTTGTTTACAAAGCGCAAGAAGACAGCAGTTATTTTGATGCACAAAAAACAGTAATAGCACAAAGTGAAATTGATGATGTTGGTAATCATAACGTGACATCGAGGGTTCTATGAAAATAATGTATAAAGTAGTTGTTCTAGCAGTATTTTTTTGTAATGTATTGGTAGCAAAATCTGAAAAAAATAGTGCAAAAAAAGTTGTAGTTGATACAGCAATTGATAAAAAGCCTGTACTTAATACAGCGCCTGAAAAAAAAGTCGATAACGTTAAACAGCCTGAATTAACAACTGTTAACAAAATTGCATTTATTGTCTATACCGATACAGACCCAATTATTATTACCCAACTTGATTTAGACCGTAAATCGCTTGATGGTAGGTCTAGAACCAGTGATGAAGTTTTATTAGAACGTATTTTGTATTATGAAGCAACCGTTGCGTATAGAATTCCAGTGCCAGACGATTTGGTTGACAAACATATTGCCTCAATTAAAGAAGCGCATGGACTTTCTGAAGCCCAAATTGCGGACCTTTTTAAAAAGGAAGGGTACACCTTTGAAGAAGGTAAAGAGCAATTAAGAATCTCTTATGCAATCCAAAACTTAGAACAACAATTTATTGCAGGCCGTTTAGTGGTTACAGAAAAAGAGATTCAAGAATTTTATGATAAGCACCCAATCAAAGAAGCAGCGGCGGTTCGTATTAAAAAAGGTATCCTTAAAAAAGATGAATTGACTGAAAAAGAATTTGATCAATTGGTAAATAATGGACTGCATCAACAAAGAATTGAATGGGGTAATCCGTATTGGTTACAAGAACATGAAATAGCAGAAGCTAAAAAATTTATTATGGACATGCAACCAGGGACTATAAAAGTAATTCCTGCCGGTAATGATTATGAAGTAATTACCGTATTAAAACAAACGCAAGAACGTAATAAAACACTGGATGAATGCCGCAAAGAAATTGCTGATCAAATCCGATTCCCTAAATATCAAAAAATGCTTTATGAGTTTCATAAATCTGTTTTAGATAAATATGAAATTGTGGATATGAATTCAAAGTAAATTTTTAAGCTTATTTTGCTCTTTTTATCGCTATTGATTGATAAAAAGAGCATTTTTTTGTTATCCTTATAGATAATAATTATAAGATAGTGAGGTTATTATGAGGTTTAAGACAGGTTTAATTATTTCTTTGGTTTTGTTTGCTAATTCTCTCAATCTTCTTTCGGCCGGTCAGCATTGTGAAGCTATTAATCAAATTCTTAAAAAGGTCGGGGTACTAGGACTTGATGAGTATACTGATTATCAAATTTGTCATAATAGCCTTCCGGATATTGAAAATGCAAATGATGTTCTTTACATAGAAAGTGATGGAGAGGTACTAGTAGGATTTATAGTTTTTGATAAAGAAGGCCCAGAAATATCAATTGAAAGAATAGGGGTTGCAGAGGGCAGTAGAAAAAAAGGCCTTGCTTCGAAAATGCTCGAAAAACTTTATGAAAAATATAGGCCTACGCTTATGAGTGCTGGAGCCGCTAACGAAGTCGCTGCCGATTTTTTTGCTAGAAATGGTTTTATTGTTAGCAATCCAGCAAAAATGTGGATGTATGATAAGATGATTTTACGTCCTGAAAATTTTATGAAAGATATGCGCTTTGCATTAAGAGAAGCAGAAACAAACGATATGCTTAAATTTATTGAACAAAAAATCTTATCAGGAAGTTATAATGAAAAAGGACAGGAACTTTATGAACAAGCGTGTCAAAAAGGCTTAGAAACGTTAGAAGGTTTTGCATTGTTAAAAGAGGCATTTCAAAACATTCAATCTATTCAGTAGTTTCTTCTTGCTGGGCTTCTTGATACATTTTTAAAGTCTTTTCAATTAATATTGCTTTTTTAGTATTCAGTTCAGGTTTTTCATTAAAATACGCACTCAATAGAGTTTCTAAATTCATATCAACTTTAAGGCCAGTTCGTTTTTCACGCGTGGTGTGTGTTCGCAAAGGAATAATGCCAACAACATAATGTGCATTGCTACAAGCACGCTCAACCATTTGTAGATTAACCGTATCTTTCTGCCCAGGTGGAACATGGTATAAGATTTTTATAATCGCATCTTTAAGGTTTTTTTCTTGCAATGCATGAATAATTTGTTCTGTTTGGTCTTCATTACTTGCGTCAAGCTTGACTTCAATTTGAATAAAAGGGCGCATAGGGCCTTCAATAAATTGGTGCGTGGTGTTATTGCGTTCAACATTGACTAAACAAAATCCTTTAGCTTCTTTGCGTTCTCCAAAATCAACTCGTTCAATTGATCCTGAATAAACAATAGCAGGGTATCCATTGGGGTTTAAATCTTGATAGCGGTGTAAATGGCCAAGCGCAACATAATCAAACGGCTGGATTGCAAGTTGTGATGGCATTAAAACTGGATCATTGCCATAAATTGCTCGTTTTTCTGAACCAGAAAAAACACCAGAACTGACTGTCATGTGGCTTGCTAAAATTGAAGGAATGGCTGTATCAAGCTGTTGCGCATAATCTTGAATAATCGCTCCAACTGCTTGTGAAATATACTGTGTAATTTCTTCAGGACTTTGTGTGCTATGTTTAGTATTTAAACTTAAAGTATTACGAGTAGGCCAAGGAATTGCAACAACTTGCAACGGTCCATGCTTGGTGTTTAGCTTAATCAGTTCAGGTTTTGCAACAACATGAAATCCTTCAAGTGGCATATCTTTAAAAATTTCAAGACAATGAGCCTTTCCGAAACTTAAAGGATTATCATGATTTCCCACAATAATAATAATGGGAATGCCCGCTTTGAATAATCGTAATAAACAGCGCATAAATAGTTTTTGTTGCGTTGGTGTTGGATGCGCTGTTTTATATGCATCGCCTGAAAAAAGAAAGAGATCAACTTCTTGTTCTATTGCATAATCAATACAGAAATTAAGGGCTTTTTCAAAGTCTAAAAGACGAGTATGAATGCCTGTTTCAGGATCAATCTTGCCATAATTTTCCATGCCGAAATGGATATCGGCTGTGTGTATTACTTTAATCATTCAGCTTGCTTAAAAATAATACCAGCTTCAAGAGGAGCCCATGGTGTTGTAGTCGATACTTCTGTTTCAGTTTTGTCACCATTAATTTTTTCGCGAATTTTATCTGCATAATTTTCTTTATTAACTTGGCGTTCTCGTGCAATTGCTAAAGCATTAGCAGGAACGTCTTGAGTAATAGTTGACCCAGCTGCCGTAATTGCAGATGCGCCAATCGTAACAGGTGCAACAAAGGTATTATTGCCACCAATAAATGCATTATCTTGAATAATTGTTTGGTGTTTTTTTGCTCCGTCATAATTACATGCTACAAGCCCAGCTCCAATAGTAACCTGTTGACCAACCATTGTGTCACCAAGGTAGGCTAAATGTTTTGCTTTTGAAAAAGAACCAATAGTTGATCTGTTTACTTCTACAAAAGAACCTACAACAGCATTGTCGTGTAGTTTTGAGTCACCATGAATGTAGCAGAATGGACCTACTGAAGCATCATTACCTATTATTGAACTATCACAATAAGAATGAGGGTAGACATGCGTTCTGTCGCCGATAGTTGTATTTTTTAAAAATGAAAATGCTCCAACAGTAGAGTCTTTGCCGATTTTCGTTCCCTCAAGAAGCTGCGCTCCTGAACCGATAAAAGAACCTGACCCTATTGTTACATTCCAATCTATTTGAACATTATGAGCGATGCAAAAGCGAACACCTTGCGCCATCCAATGTTGAATAATTTCTGATTTTTTAATTTGTTCCGCTGCCCAGAGCTCTTTAAAGTCATTAACTCCTCGAATTCTGTCAAATGGAACCGAAACAGTAACAACTTTTAATTGTTTTTTGCTTGCTATATTAACTAAATCAGTAATGTACCATTCTTTACTTGCATTGTTGTTATGTAATTGATCGATATGATCGAGTAAAAAATCTTTTTTAATTACATAAATACCAGCATTAACGCAACATTGTTCTGCAAGGTCACCTTCAAAATCTTTTGCTTCAATAATTTGAATGTTATTGTCAGCTTGGATTACTCTTCCATAAAGCGCTTCTGGGTCGCAATGGTGGGCAGTTGCAAATGAAATTGCAGCATCAGATTCAAGATGTTTTTTGATAATTTTTTCAATAATGTCTTGTGTTATGAGTGGCATGTCGCCATTAAGTACTAATAAATGATCAGCTGTCCAATTTTCTTTGGTACATGCAATTGCGTGACCTGTCCCTTTTTGTTCTTCTTGATGAACAAAGGTAACTGAATCGGCAAAATGATTTATCACAGCTTCTTGAACACTTTCTTTTTGAAAACCGACAACCATAACAGTCTTTAAACCAAGCTGTTGCATAATTCCTGTTGGATAAAGAATCATAGGTCGTCCGCAAATTTTTTCAATCAGTTTTGTTCTGCCAGTTTTAAATCGTGATGAAGTTCCAGCGGCTAATATAATTGCTTGAATCGTTTTAGCTTCTTTATGATTTGCCATGCGAAACTCCTTTTTATTGTGTATAACTTAAGTTACTTTTTCAAGCTACAGCCAAGCTAGCAAAAATAAAAAAAGAGGTCTACGGAGTTTTTACTAAACATTATATTTTGTGATTTTTTTGTGATACTTTATTTTTGTAACTTGACTAACAGGTTCAAGTCGATAAGCTTATCACAGAGCTGTTGATCCTTTTGTATGCAATAATGGAACACTATGATCATAAAACATGTGATACGCACACAACTTGCGTTATTTTTTCTTGGAATTAATCCTCTTTTGAGTAACTATTTTGATAATAGATTTATTCCTTTTCATCCCCATAGTCCTTTACAAACTGTTCAAAAGCGTTCTCATTTTGGTGCTCAAATATTTTTCTTAACAGGAAATAGTGCACGTGGTGATGCTTCAAAAGAAAAAAAAGGAATTCCTGAAATTTTAGGATCATTTGATCAGCGTGTATTAACTGATGCTTCTGTTGTTGCTGGCAACGCGAATCGATTGCGTCCTGCTTGGCAGGTAGCAACCGATATTAAATGGGATGTGCACGGCAAAATTCAAGGACAAGGGTTTTCTTTGTTTTCAGAATACACGTTTGGTGAGCATATTACTTTTGGCGGTTCAACTGCATATTTACATATCAGTTCAAATCAAAAATTTGTATTACCAAAAGACACAGTTCGTTCTTTATCATTAACTCCTTCTGATGAACAACAACTTGATCAAGATAGGCGTGATACCTTGACCGATTTAGGCTTTACGCAAGGCAAATGGTCAAAATCTGGTATGGCAGATTCTGAACTGCATATTCGTTATGGATGGGCAAAAGAATATCGTTTAAAATGTCGACAAGTATTAGGTGGTGTGACACTTGGAGCATTAATTCCTACTGCGCATAAACGGGATCAAACTAATCCTGCAGCTATTCCATTTGGTGCAAATCATATGGCTGGTTTTCATTGTGCAGCTGATGCTTCTTTTGAAGTTAAAGAAGATATGTGGGCAAGCTTTTTAGTTGATATCAGTAAGCGGTTTAAAAAAACACAAATTCGACGGATTCCTTTAAAAGGTGAATCAGAATTATTTGGTGCAACTTCAGGTCGTGTTAAAGTTGATCCGGGTGTTACTGTGACCTTTGCTCCTAAGTTTACCTATAGTGATATTCAAAATGGATTTGGAGCAAGTTTACAGTACGCGTATACATTCCACGCTCGTGATGTTTGGCAAGATAAACGAACTGTCACAACATTGCCAATTGATATTTCAAAAATTAGTGATCTTTCGCGTTGGAAATCAGAATATCTTTTATTCAATGTTTTTTATGATGTAAGTCGAGTCAGTCCGACACACAAAATTGCTCCAACCATTTCTTTAACATGGGACATTCCAGTCAGCATGTTTAGTTCTTTGGATTATGTTAAAACCCAACGTGTTGGAATTTCTGTTGAAGTTCTATTTTAAAGCTTTCAAGAAAGAGAGTTATTGCAATGAGTATGAAAAATAAGTTTATGAATTTTTTACCTGCTCGAAAATTATTTAGTCTTTTTTCAAGTGATATAGCTATCGATTTAGGAACAGCAAATACTGTTGTGTATGCTCGTTCACGCGGAATCATTTTGAATGAGCCTTCTGTTGTTGCTGTGCGTGCAAACACTAATGAAGTTTTGGCAGCAGGAACTAAAGCAAAAGAAATGTTAGGAAAAACTCCAGAAAGTATTATTGCGTGTCGTCCGATGCGTGATGGGGTTATTGCAAATTTTGAATTGACAGAAAGTATGTTGCGTTATTTTATCAGAGCAGTGCATGACAATCGTCGTACCTTGGTAAGTCCACGAATGGTAATTGGTTTGCCTTCTGGAGTAACTCAGGTTGAAAAACGAGCAGTTGAAGAATGTGCAAAACAGGCTGGAGCGCGTGAAGTTTACCCAATTATGGAGCCAATGGCAGCCGCTATTGGCGCAGGTTTACCGGTTCAAGAGCCGGCTGCAAGCATGGTTGTTGACATTGGTGGCGGGACTACAGAAGTAGCAGTTATAAGCTTAAAAGATGTAGTTTTTTGCCAATCAGTACGTGTGGGTGGCGATGAAATGGATCGTTCGATTGTAAGTTATGTAAAACGCAAGTATAATTTACTTATTGGAGAACGAACTGCCGAACAGATCAAAATCGCAATTGGTGCTGCACTTTTAAATCCTGAAATTGAAAAATTATTTTTATTAGTCAAAGGCCGTGACTTAGTTACCGGTGTTCCAAAAACTATTAAGATGAGCGGGCCAGAAGTCCACGAAGCATTACTTGAAACAATAGCAAATATTGTTGATGTAGTAAGAATTGCACTTGAAAGTACTCCTCCAGAGCTTTCTTCTGATTTAGTCGATCGTGGAATTGTCATGACTGGGGGCGGTTCAATGCTCAGAGGTCTTGATTTGTTGCTTTCAAAAGAAACAGGACTGCCTGTCAGAGTAGCAGATGACCCTTTATTTTGTGTAGTTAAAGGAGCAGGACGAGTAGTTGAAGAGCTTGATAATTACAAAGATATGTTGATGAAATAATATTGAATAATAAGTAAGGATGTATGAAACGATCATTTTCTGACGGAATTGCCCTTAAAAAGTATCATGGACAAAATTTTTTACGTGACCATTCTGTGGTGCTTTCAATGCTCACAGCAGTGGACATAAAAAATAAATCCGTTTTTGAAATTGGTTGTGGAGATGGATTTTTAACGCGAGAAATTTTAGCACAAAGTCCAGCCCGTTTATGGGTTTTTGAAATTGATAAAGAATGGGCAGATAAAGTAGCACAAGATTTTTCTGCCTTTACTGGTTTGACAATGTTTAATACCAATGTTTTAGATGTTGATTTTTCTACTTTTGACGCAGATGCTCCTTGGATTTTATTGTCTAACCTGCCATATCATGTTGCAACTCCTATTTTGAAAAAAGTGCATGCCAATAGAGATAAAATTTCTGAAGGTGTGGTTATGGTGCAAGAAGAAGTTGCGCAGAAAATCTTAAAAACTCGTGGCCGTGGTTATGGGTATATTTCTTTATTTTTTCAATATTATTTTGAATGGAAGTTGCTCGTTAAAGTGCCACCAACAGCATTTTTTCCACCTCCTAAGGTTCATTCCCGTTTATTATATTTTAAACCTAAAAGAGATTTGGCAGCAATCCCTGACGAAGTTGGGTTTTGGAAATTTATTAAGCTTTGCTTTTCTCAACCACGAAGAACATTAAAAAATAATTTAGAGCAAACTCATTTTGATTTAACAAAAGTTCCAGAAAAGTTTTCAAAACTAAGAGCTCAGCAAATGAGTATGACTGACTTGCTTGAACTGTGGGCCGAGTTCTGTAAGTAAAAAAATACTTACTTTTTCTGAAATTTTTTATTTCTTATTTAATCATCTTCCATGTTGCTGCAATTTCTGCTGGTGAAAGTGTTAAATTATATAAGCTTTCTGATGTTTCTTTAGGTTCTTCCGCATTAAAAAAATCTGCAGGGTAGGTGTAAACTAATCTTTTTCTTTGTTGTGTAAAAAATGTAAATTTTTCCAACTCTTTTTTCTTGATGATGCCTTGTTCAATAAACATAGATAAAGTTTTACTTTGCTCATATTCCAAGGACTCAATGATTGTGTAAACTTCTTTAAGAGCCCAAGCGCACTTGATATGATCGAAGTTTTGTTTCTTCTTAATCTGGTTATAATATGCTTCAAGCTGGTCAAGACTCGTAATGTTGTCCAAATACTTTTTTAAAGATTTTGGTTTTTTCGATTTGTCAGTAAATATTGCATTTATTAGTTCATCTTTTTGTTTTTTAAATGCTTTTTCAAATTTAGGTAAAGAAAATAATTTAAATAAACCGCTTGTAAGTAGAGAAACTTGAGGAGTTTTTCCTTCAGCTGAGATGATAGTTTGACTTAAACTTAACACTAAGCTCAAAAGAGGCATTTTTTTTATACAATGTTTCATGATATATGCAACTCTTATAAAATTATAAATCTGCTACCCTACTTAATAAGTTAGCAGATTTACCTGAGCTCTTGTCAATTTTTAGTTAAAAATAGATACAAGTTTTAATTAATATGATTATTTTTTATTACTTCGCCTGGAGTGGCAAGAGCTTTTTCAAGTGATTTATACGAATGCACTATATTTAGAGGTTCACAGATTTTTTGTTCAGTTCCATCAGGCAAATTTACATAGCCACCTACAGACCTATCTGGTGCTTTAGGAAGCAGATTCCGCAAACTTTGAAAAAATTGATTATTTTCTTCATAGGGACGTTTTAAAGACTCAAGTAACGCTTCTTGTTGATCTTGTCTTAAAGATTGAACATGCGCTTCTTGTTCTTCGGGAGTTTTCATACTAAGTAATAATGCTTCACCTGTTAAATGTTTTTCAACTTTGTTAAGATAGAGCATTTTGATAAAATGCAAATAGTTTGGATCATTAAATATTGTAAAGCTATCATCGGCAGGTAATTCTAATTGGGGTCCAAGACCTTCTAAGCTTGTCCCCATCGGTCTTCGTTTTTTTCTTTTAATACCAAGCTTTTTTGAGAATTCTTCAATTAAGCTATTTACCCTACTACCAAGAAGAGCAGGCATGGGTAAAAACATCTTTTTTCTTGTGCTTTGTTCTGCTTCTGTTGTTAAACCCTGAGCTATTTCTGTAGTTACAATTAAATCTGCCAGTCGCTCATATTCTTCTGGATTGCTATCTTTTTTACCAGAAATACTGTCTTCTTGTGCTTGTTGTAATTGTATTAACCAGGATTCCATTACAGCAGGGTCTATTTCTTTATCAGCGGCTTCAGCGCTTTTTATGGTTTGATTACAGCACACTAAAAGAGCAAAAAACAGTACATTTTTTGAAATTGTTTTCATAAGGCCTCCATAATTTATTTGATTAATCCATTTACTGTAATTGTAAAGGAATTTGATGATCAAAGTCAACAGTTTTCTATTCTAAATGAGCAATTCTATAATTATAGAGTGATTTTTTAGGCTCAGTATCATCAAAATAGCCTTGTGAAATGTGCTTCATATAATTGGCAAGAATTTTACTACGTGGTCTACGGTAACTTCCCAATATTTCTAAATCTTTTTGAGCTTTTTTAAGGGCGCTGGCTACCTGTTTTTGCTGTGTTTCAAATGAATAGTCCTCTGGTTTGTAAAGATTTGCAAAGTCCCACAGTTGGACATGTACTTCAGGACTTAAAAATGCCTTTGATTCCTTAAAACCCTTCTTTTTATGTGAAACAACTACACCATATTCAGTAGGCGCATAATCAACTGTTACGTAATGCAGGTCTGGGTGTTGGTCTATAATATGTAAAAATGTGGGAATAAATGCTACAACAGGTAGTGGATTAATTGGGCATGTGTCTCTATACCAATAAGCGCCCCATTTAAAGTTCCATAATTCAGCATGGCCAGGGTCTTTATGTATTAATTTAACTAAAGGGTGTGCAAGAATTTCATGTTGAGCATTGATATTGTAAGCTCTGTGTCGTAACTTAATTTCTTTCGTTAATCGTAGTCTGACCTGATACAGTTTTTCTTCTGGAACTTTAAAATTTTTACGATTGGTAAATAAGCGTCCAGAAAAAAGTTGCTTTGATGAAAAAATATCAGCAATTTGCACATTGTCTTCTGTTGAATAAAAGTGATAGATTTTTTTAAATAAATCATCAGTAACAAGGTAATCAGTCTCTTTTTGGATTGGCGCGCCTAACATAACCAGCTTTTCAATGGTAAATCTGTCATTGACATAGTCTTGATTATTATTACGAACTGCTGCAAGATACAGTGCTACGTTTGCTCCGTGGCTATATCCAATAATAGTAATACGTGGGTAAATGCCTTTTTCTGAAAGTATTGCTAATTCTTCTTTAAGTTCTTTGTAAAATTTTTCAGCTTCTTGGTACCGTTTTTTGTCGCTTAATAAACCGTTCCAGCCAAAAGTATAATAGAGTATCGAATCTGCATTAACTCCTAAAGCTTGAAACTGTTGGTTATAAAGTAAAGCAATAGTTCTTGCGGTATTAGTCGTGTTATCAAGAGTTAAGTCGACTGACTTAAGTCCTTCTTCTTGCATTGCTTGAGAAAGATAAAAAAGAGGGTCTTGGCGCAGATATTTTGCAGCAAGGCTATAGAGTGTATTATCAATAATGTCATTCATAATCTTTACAAGAGATGAAAATGAAAATTCTGCAGGTTTAATGGTTCCGTGAACAAAAATAAACATTGCAGGATTTTTTATTACAAGTTTTTCTGGTAAACTTTCTTCTGCAAAGATGCTTAAAGCTACAATGTTTAATAAAAAAAGAAAGTATTTCACTTAAAATTCTCCTTGCTTGTTATTGGTATGTTGCTTATAGAAGCTTACATAAAAATAGTCTTAAAAATGAAGATTTTTTAATTATCATCTTTTAGCTATTGTTTCTCTTTGAAAGATCCAAGACTTTTTAAAAGGCTATCATATTAAAGAAATAGGTTGACTTTGGAATCTGTTTTTTTATAGAACTAAATAAGCTTACGTAGTATCTGCAAGTAAAATAATAACAAAAAGGGGTGCCATGTTTATCAAACAAGTTCGATTTTTATTGTTTCTATTTGTTTATTTTTCTATTTTTCCCATGGCTGCCTTTTTAGAAAAAGAGATTGTTGTTGTTATTCCTTCTTACAATAATAAATTGTGGTTTGACCGTAACTTAGGTTCGGTAATTAATCAAAAATATCAAAATTTTAGAATTATTTATGTTGATGATGCTTCAGAGGATGGAACAGCTCAATTGGTTACTGATTACATAAAAGAGCATCATTTTGAATCAAAATTTACGTTAATTGCCAATACAGTTCGACATGGTCAACTGTTTAATCGTTATCTTGCTATTCATGCTTGTCCTGATGATGCGATTGTTTTTCTTCTTGATGGAGATGATTGGTTAATTAATGATCAAGTGCTTGCTTACATTAATAGAGTCTATACTGAAAGTAACGTATTATTAACCGTTGGTAATGCATGTAAAAGTTCTAATGGTCAAAAAATAGGGCATCGTGATTATACTGATCAAGAAATTGAACAAATAGGTTTTAGGCAATTAGGTTTTAGAGGAGTGCACCCTCGAACATTTTATGCAGGGCTTTTTAAAAGAATCAGTCTTAAAGATTTAATGCATCATGGAAAATTTTTGATGGTTGCAACCGATGTTGCATTTATGTTGCCCATGTTTGAAATGGCGCGGGACCAATATACCTATATTAATGATCTTTTATATGTGTATAACGATCAAAATCCGATTAACTTATATAAGTCCCATTTTGAGCACCAGATTTATTATGATTTAATTACCCGTAATAGAAAACATTACGAAAAATTACCTGAAAATTTCACCTTTAAACGGCCACAGAAAAAAGATGCTTACACGCTTTCTCAAGTGGTTTTTATGCAAGAAGAAGTTGCTATGCAAGGATTTTTAAAAGAACAGATGAATCATGGTATTGAATTTGATACGTGTATTAAAATAGGCAACGGGGACCCGTATCGTTCAAAGCGTTATAAAGATTACTTTAAACTGTTTCAAATCTTAGATATTGGGTATCCATTAAATCAGATTTATCATTTTAGGTTTAACTTTAAAGAACGTTTACTCAAAGCACTTGATCAATGTAGTTCAGACTATATTTTAATTGGAACTCAGGCAGTTTTTAATGATTATGCAATTAATCTAAAGGATGTCATTGAAAAACTTGAAGCAACCCAAGCTTTTGGCATTTTATTAGGGAATGCTGATACAGAGTATTTAAAACAATATTCTTATAACTTGACTCCTTATCAGGGTTATCAAGTATATATTTCAAATCTTTGGATGTTTAGGCAAGTTTTTAAAGAAATGAGTGATTGCTCTGGTATGTTGCTCAGGACAAGCGATTGCAGGGCATTACTTAAAAATCTTGAAATATTTCATCCAAATTACTTTACTCTGCTTGCAGCATCTAATAGTTTATTGCCAGCAGATTCTATTGTTTTAATAGCACAAACAGAAAAAAAGGAGTTACCTTTCAATGAATAAGTATACCAGATTATTAACAGCTTTCTTTTTTGTAATCTTTTTAACAAAAGCAGAAGACAAACGCTTTGCTGTTATTATTCCTTCATATTGTAATGCACAATGGTATCAAAAAAATCTTAACAGTTTATTAGATCAGGATTATAAAAATTGGTATGCAATCTATATTGACGATTATTCTACTGATGGCACTGCGCAGTTGGTACAAGACTTTATTAAAGAGCGTAATCTTGAAGATAAAATATTTTTGATTGCCAATAAAGAACATAAAGGTGCTTTGGCAAATCATTATACGGCAACACATTTGTGCGATCCGTTTGATATCGTTGTCCAGTATGATGGTGATGATTGGTTTGCTCATAACAGTGTGCTTTCAAGATTGAATCAGGTATATCAAGATGAAAATATCTGGTTAACCTACGGTTCATTTAAACGTTGGCCAACTGATCAACTTGGTTACTCAAAGCCAACCCCTGAATATGTAGTTGATAATCAACTGTATCGTGAAACTTATTGGGCTCCAGGGCAACTACGAACCTTTTATGCATGGTTATTTCAAGCAATTAAAGTTGAAGATTTTATTTGGGATAATGATGACGCATCACGTGGAAAATTCTTCCCTGCTAGTTGTGACCTTGCTTTTTCTTACCCTTTAATGGAAATGGTTGGCAATCATTTTAAATATATAGATGAAATTTTGTATATTCATAATGTTGGTACTAATTGTAATGATTTTAAAATCAACCGTGTCCCGCAAATTATTGCAAGTAATACATTACTCTATAAAAAGAAATATGAGCCAGTTCAAGGTGCGCCAAAAACTACGGGGAAAACCTTTAGTGGTGCTGATGTAATGATTATTTCTCATACTGGTTTGCATGATTGCCAAGAGACATTAGCTTCTTGTTATGCACATCTTGAAGGTGTAGCGCATATTTATATTCTTGACGTAGTTAATAATACAGTAGCTCGTTGTGAAGGTATGAATATTATTCCAACAGAAACTGTGTATCCAAATACCATGACATTATTAACCAAAGAACTTCATAATTGGTGGAAAGCAAGCTCTCACGTTTTATTGATTAATAACGGTTTATTAATTAAAGATCTTCTTGATTTGCCCGCTATGGCGTATGAATTACAGAGAACACAAGCATTTGCTTTTTTCCCTTCATTAGGGGTTTATGATTATCCACATTGTCCAACTGTACATCTTAAAGATGGTGTCTATGTTTGGAAATTATGCTATGCCAGCAGGTCATGGATTTTAGGTAGTTCACAATTATGTGTTTTTGGGTCTAAAGAACAACTACGAGAAAGAATTGCTTATTTGAATGAAGATCTGATTAAAAATGTTTTTTTAAAGGATATTTTTGCTGATGGTATGTTGATGATCAAAGATGCAACAATTAGTCGTATCGGGTTGTCTTTTGAGTACCCAAAGGTTATGGAACGATAATGCAACAGTATATACGTGCATTAGGGGCAACTGTTAGGTTGGCTGGCCATTTTTTTTGTGACTTTTTCAGATGCGTGCGGGGTACCTTTACGATTTCCAAACTTGAAGGACCAGTGGTTTCTATTTTTGGCGGTAGTAAATTAGGACAAGATCACCCTTATGCTCAAAAAGCACGTTTACTTGCTGAAAAATTGATGGTTCATGATATTTCTGTCATAACTGGTGGAGGTCAAGGTATTATGCAAGCAGCAAGTTGCGGGGCTTTTGGTGCTCATAACAATCGAATAGCAAAAAGTATAGCCGTTACCGTTAAAGGACTTGATCAAGAAAAGCGTAATAATTGTGCCGACGAATCTATTGAAACATTTTATTTTTTTACGCGAAAATTTTTGCTTACCCGTTACTCACATGCCTTTGCAGTGTTTCCAGGTGGCTATGGAACGCTTGATGAACTTGCTGAAGTGCTTACCCTTATGCAAATTAATAAACTGCCACGTGTTCCTTTGGTACTCTTTGAAGCTGCTTATTGGAAGCATTTTTCTGCTTGGGTTGATCAAGCACAAAAAGAAGGTTTGTTGCTCAAAGAAGATGCTGATTTAATTTTTGTAACTGATGATGTTGAACTTGCATTTAAGCATCTGCACCAATATTGTAAACATGTTGCCAGTTAACGGTGCTATTTTTTTCTATGCAAAGTGATTATAATCTAAACTATTAAATTTTTTAAAATTATCTATAAGGAATAAGGTTATGAAAAAATCTTTCTTACTTGCAGCATTAGTATTTGCCTTTCAAAGCTCTAGTATGATATGCAGTGATTGGATCAAAGAGGAGAAACGAATGGAAACAGAAAAAAGAAGAGCTGTCTGGAAGACAAGGCTTATTGTTGAAGAATTGGCCAGAGAAGCATTAGGTCTAGGGTGTACAAGGTGGGATTTAGCCGAAAAGATGCAAGATTCTGAAATACGCAGAAAAGCCCAAGAAGAATACAACAGACGACAAAAAAGCAGATAAGTATAATTCAGAGAAGAAAGGTAATGAGAAAATGACAATACATAATATGAAAACATTATTAACAATAGTTTGTTTAATAAGTATGGCGAATTCGTTTAGTCAAGAACAACAGCGAGTTCTGAGTTTTACATTTAGGCCTCAAGGAAAGGTGCAATATGAAAGATGTAAATTTAATGATGCAGGAGACTGTATTAAACATGAAGGGTGTCGCAACACAAGAAATGTTCTGCGTATTGTACTTTCCGACATTTCTTTTCAGTCAAATCCACCTGGATTGCCAGTGCCTCAAGCATTGGTGGAGCAGGCACTTGCTGAGCAATTTAGAAATCAAAATAAAGATTTATTGCAGGAAATAGCTCAAGAAAGAGGTCTAGATGTACAGCAGCTAAAGATTGTAGTATGGCGTAATAAGTAAAAGAGTATTACATTAAAAAGGCGCTTTTACAGCGCCTTTTTAAATCTACGAAAATAACGTATTCCAAAAAACTAAATTATAGGTTTGTTTGGTCTTTTGGCTAATAGTATAATTTTGTAATTCTTGAATATAAAAATCAGCATCTTTTACCACATCTATAATAAAATACAGTTGGCCTTGTAAACTTTCTATACTTTTTAAAAGTTCTTCCATTTCTTTTTTTTCATCATTCAGTTGGGTGTAGCTACTATTAGTTTTTGTAAGTTTTACTATTTTTGTTGTAACTTTTTTAATTGCTTTTTTAAGTCGTACTTCTTTTTTTTCTAAACGGTCCTGGTATTGTTCTAAAAGCATGACATAGTGAACATATGGAAAGTCTTTTAAATAAGCATTAAACTGCTTCATATAACTTTTAATGAAAATTTTAAAATCATTTTCTGTGCTTATTTTTCTTCGGGTAATTGCATACATTTCTTCAAGCGTGGTGCCTTTGAAAAATTCAAGTGTGGTTTTTGTTTGTGCAATTAATGTTTTGTTTAAATGAGCAGCATTGCATTGATTAATCAAAATCAAAAGTACTAAAAAAAAGATTCTTTTTATAACATTCATAAACATCTTACAACTTTCTACTTATTAAAGATCATCACTATCATCA
>CAMCVM010000003.1 GCA_945882015.1 candidate division TM6 bacterium GW2011_GWF2_32_72 | reverse complement strand
TGGTAATTGACCAAAAGTC
Source organism: candidate division TM6 bacterium GW2011_GWF2_32_72 (assembly GCA_945882015.1). Taxonomy (GTDB): domain Bacteria; phylum Babelota; class Babeliae; order Babelales; family CAIQNR01; genus CAMCVM01. The sequence continues at coordinate 104,952 of CAMCVM010000003.1, read as the reverse complement.
ACAGTTTTTCTACACTAGAAGCAGCGTATAGAAATTTTTAGAAGATGGAGGCCCTTATCTGGGTCCCGTAACAACATATAAGTGGGTGACCCATGAAAAGAGTCAGACAGAGTATTAGAAACGTTGCAATTATTGCACACGTTGACCACGGTAAAACAACATTAGTTGATAAATTATTACAACAATCTGGAACCTTAGATTCTGACAAAGTAACAGACCGCGTAATGGATTCCAACGACCTTGAACGGGAACGTGGAATTACCATTCTTGCAAAAAACACCGGTATTACCTACAAAGACCATCAAATTAATATTGTAGACACACCTGGCCACGCCGACTTTGGCGGCGAAGTTGAACGAACTTTGCAAATGGTTGAAGGCTTTTTATTGCTTGTTGACGCAGCAGAAGGTGTGTTACCAGGAACCCGTTTTGTTTTACAAAAAGCATTGGCACTTAATTTAAAGCCGATTGTTTTTATTAACAAAGTAGACAGAAAAGATGCAGACATCGAACGTACTGAATCATTGGTACATGATCTGTTTTTAGATTTAGTAACGCACGAAAGCCAACTTGATTTCCCTATTTTATACGGTTCAGGAAGATTAGGATTTGCAACAACAGATCCAAAAAATCCTACCGATTCAATGGAAACCATGCTTGATGCTATTTTAAAATATATCCCTGCTCCCGTTGAAAAAAATGAAACAGGATTACAATTATTGGTTACCAATATTGACCATTCTGACTTTTTAGGAACCATTGCAGTTGGTCGTGTTTTGAGCGGAACGTTTAACCTTGGTGACCAATTTGTTTATTGCTACAAAGACATTGTTAGCAAGCCGATGAAGGTTACAAAATTATATACCTTCCATGGGCTTGGCAAAGTTGAAGTTCCAACGGTTATGTTTGGTGACATTGTTGCACTTGCTGGTTGCGAAGAAATTGAAATTGGGTCAACTTTGTGTTCACCTGACAATCCAATTCCTTGCACCTATGTTGCAATTGATGAACCAACCGTTTCGTTGTATATCTCAGTTAACAACTCACCATTTAATGGTCAAGAAGGTAAATTATTAACTTCTCGCCATATTAAAGAACGGCTTGAAAAAGAACTTAAAACCAACGTTGCATTACGTGTTGAACCAACTGAATCTGCAGAAACTTTTAAAGTTTCTGGTCGTGGCCAATTACATCTTGGTATCTTACTTGAAACGATGCGTCGTGAAGGTTTTGAAATGCAAATTTCTGCTCCAGAAGTTATTTTAAAAACTATTGACGGCAAAAAATGTGAACCGATTGAATATGTATTTATCGACGTTGAAGACCAATACCAAGGTGCTATTATTGAACACTTAGGTACTCGACGCGGTGAACTACGTAACGTACAAAATTTTGATTCATCAAATCGTGTTCGTCTTGAATTTACGGTACCTGCTCGTGGATTATTAGGGTTTAGAAATCAATTCTTAACCAATACCCGCGGAACCGGTATCATGAACTCAACCTTCCATGGCTATGAACCGTACAAAGGTGATATCCCTTCAAGAACTCGTGGTGCGTTAATTTCTATGGAACAAGGCTCAACAACTGGTTATGCACTTGATGCATTGCAACCTCGTGGTGACTTGTTTGTTGGACCTGGGCATCAAGTGTATGAAGGTATGGTTATCGGTGAACACTCACGTGACAACGACCTTGACGTTAACCCATGCAAAGGTAAAAAACTTACCAACATGCGTGCTTCTGGAACAGATGATGCGGTTAAACTTGCACCACCTAGACCGATGCCGCTTGAAATTTGCATGGAATGGATTAACGACGACGAATTGATTGAAGTAACCCCAAAATCTATTCGTTTACGCAAAAAAATCTTAAAAGCTGGAATGCGTAAAAAAAGATAATAACCTCAAAAACCAGTAGTAAAAATTAATCTCCTGTATATACTTACCACCGATGTTACACACAACATAATAAGTTTATACAGGAGATATTTTTATGAAACGATCTTTTTCAATTGCCTTACTTTCAACATTAATCATTTTCAGTTCAATAGAAGCTTTTTTTCCACCAGCTGCAATTGGTGCTGCCAGTCTTTTATTTGCACGTAGATTTACTGTTTCAGTTGTTTCGGCTGATTTTTTAATCAATCTTGGAAAATTACCCAAAGAAAGAAATAATCCCTTCTTGCTAACAATCAAAGAAAAATCTGAGGCTGTTTTAACAGGAATGCATACTGATTTTTTTGATGCGTGCCAAGGGGTTAATTATATAGCTCAAATAATATTTTATGCTGGTCAAGAAGCACTTGATAATATTGAAAAAAAACAACAGACTCAACCTACCAATCCAGAAAAGATCACATTAAAAAAAGAAACTCAAGAAAAACCAGTTAAAGAACCAAAGATTGATTAATGAATCACTTTACGTGTTTTGCCGCCGCTTGATGGCATAATACGACCTTGTGCTTCTAACAGTTCTATAATTCTTGCAGACCGATTAAAACCTATTTTAAAGTGGCGCTGCAACGATGAAATAGAAACTTCATCAATTGTTTCTAAATAGCTATTAATTTGAGCAAGGAGCGGTTCGTCTTCTTGCTCAATTGCTTTTTGATAGGCGGCAACAGTTTCTTCTAAGTTGATATATTCAACTTTTTGTTGTGCTTTGACATGGTTAACCACTCGTTCAATTTCTCCATCAGTTACATATGCCCCATGAACCCGGCGCATTCGTGCACTTTTTGAATCCATAAACAGCATATCCCCTTTTCCCAATAACGTTTCGGCCCCTAAAGCATCAAGTACGGTGCGCGAATCAACTTTAGAAGTAACTCTAAAAGAAATTCTGCTGGGAAAATTAACTTTAATAATTCCGGTAATCACATCAACCGAAGGCCGTTGTGTTGCAACAATTAAATGTATTCCAGCCGCGCGTGCCATTTGGGCAAGACGGGTAATTGCGTCTTCTACTTCTTTTCGAGCAACCATCATTAAATCAGCAAGTTCATCAATAATTACCACAATAAAGGGCAGTTCATCTGTTTGATTTTTTTCTTTACACATTTTTTTGTAATCAAAAATACTGCGAACTCCCAATTGCGCCATAAGTTCATACCGTTGTTCCATCAATTTAACTAACCAACGCAACACAGGCCCTGCTTTATGTGGTTGAGTAATAATGGGGAACAATAAATGTGCAATGTCTTGATATGCTGCAAATTCCAATCGTTTTGGATCAATAATAATTAATTTAAGTTCACTTGGTTTTAATGTACATAATAAACTGATTAACAAAGTATTAAGGGCTACTGATTTTCCTGAACCGGTTGACCCTGCAACCAACAAATGTGGCATATCAAGTAAATCGACAATAACATCACTGCCTGAAGTGTCTTTACCTAAAACAATGGGCAATGTTGCTTTACTCTTTGCAAACAGATCTGCACGAATGATATCGCGTAAAAATACATTGCTGCGTTCTTTGTTTGCAACTTCAAACCCAACTAATGCTGTGCCTGGTATCGGTGCAATAATACGAACTGAAAGTGCTTGTAAAGCTAATGCAAGATCATCTTCAAGTCCTAAAATTTTACTGACTTTAGCATCAATGTCCGGTTCATATTCAAAAAGCGTAATGACTGGACCAGGTTTAATTGCAACGACTGAACCAGCGATTCCAAAACGCAATAATTTTTCTTCTAACGTTGTTGCAAGTTTTTTATTAACAGTGCTATTAGCTTGTGTTTCTTGTTTGACTTGCGCATCAAATAATACCTGCTGCGGTAAACTATAATTTTTTACAACTGCCTGTTTTTGGACTTCTAGCGGTGTTTTGTTAACTACTTTATCAAACTCAGGCATAAATAAAGCATCATCTAAGTGACCTACCGTAACTTGATTAAGTACTGCCTGGTCAGCTTGAGCAAACAAAGCATGATCAATCTCTTCTGATTGCGCTGCTTGTTCAAATGCAAACACAGAAACTGAAGCATCGGTTACATCAGTTCCATAAATAAGCGCTTTAAGCTGTTTGTATAAAAATTTTAGGGGCAAAAAAAGATAAACCGAAGCTGCTTTTAACCACTTTAAACAAGGGATTATTGAAACTTTTGTATACATAAAAAGATATCGTGACACTTTAACAAGCTCACTAAAAACGGTAGAAAACGAAACTTGAGCAATAACAATACAAGCAGCAAAAAGGATCAGCCACAGCAACATTTGAATAATAAGCCCATCAAGATAAGCTTTGAGTATAAAAAAAAGATTTTGGCCAAATAATCCACCAGGTATCATGTAATCAATTGATCCAATACGGTATAGATATGCTAAAACCGATACTGCAGATACTGCAAACAGTGCTGCAACTATTCTGTCAAGATCATGTAACATTGTTTTTTTATGCCACAAAAGCCATGCACTGCAAAACCCAAAAGGGATAAAACAGTAGGCGCTTATTCCAAACCAATAAAAAAGATAAGCACTAATATATGTCCCAAAAATTCCTAATCGATTATGAATCAGTTCTTGCTGGGTTGAATAATAAAACGGTGATTGATCAAATTGATAAAAAGTAAGTAATGCTATTGCAACTATTGCGGTTAACCCTGCAACTAATGCGCTGATTAATGGCAAAGCTTGCATAAGATTACTTTTTTTTTGCACCAAAGAACGATTTTTTTGTGCCATATGTTTACACCTTTACGGTAAAAAACGCTACAAAAGCTACAAGAAACAACCACCAACCAAAATTGTGTACTTGTTTTTTTTCAATAATTTTTGCAATTTGTTGCAAACAATACCAAGAAATTACTGTCGCTATGACCATACTTAAAACAATATCGCCAGACAAGAGTTGAGTGATTTCTTGAGTAGAAAACAGATCATAAGACCCCTTTACCCATGCTGCAAACATTAATGGCCAGGCAATTAAAAAAGAGTACTGAAATGATTGCATACTTGAAAATCCAAGAAAACGGCCTACCACAAACGTTGAGCCAAAGCGGGAAATGCCTGGAAGTAATGCAAGCCCTTGTGTAATACCAACTACTAATCCTGCTTTTAGAGAAACAGGTTGCTCTTTTTCATGCTGTATCAAACTGCTTACCAATAACAACAAACCAGTTATCAAAAACCCAAGCCAAAGCGGAAAAAAGGTGGTCTGAGTATAGATAAAAAAACCATAAAAAAGAGCAGTGATACAATCTGCAACTATACAAAAAAGTACGATGTGCACTGCATCCTTGTGCCATTTAAAAAAATCTACAAGATACCTAAACCATTGCTTAAAAAAATACAGCCCAATCATTACAACAGAAACACCATGTAATAAAAAGTCTAAAGCATGGTGCGCAATCAGGACCTGTTGAGCATTTTGACTACCACATAGCAAATGTAAAAATAATGTTACGTGACCCGAGCTACTTACCGGTAACATCTCTAATACTATTTGCAAAAAAATATGTACGATCATTATATTCATTTTTAGGCCCTTGCCAAAACTAATTACATAGTAAACTAGGTCACAATCACTCAATTACTTTTACGATGCTTTACTTTTTTTTTGGATGATGATTATAATAAGTAACATCAAACAAGTTGACAATCAATTTACAATAGTTGACTTGTGTTTTGAAATATATTAGCGTGTGCTTGAGCTCAAAATAGAAGTTTTTCTATTGTTGAGTTGTGATGAAATAAAAAAAGGTTCAACCAGTCTAGCGCAAGTTACGAAAGGAGGAAGGTAGTAAAAAAAACAAAAGGAGAAAGTAAATACATGACCAATATAACATTCGTTATTACTTTCTTAAATTAGTCGTGGTAATAGTTTTTTCAGATCCCTTCTCGGGTTGAAAAGGAGTTTCTAATTATGATTCAAATGAAAAAAGCGTTTTTCGCTGTCGCATTGCTTGTAAGCATGTCAGCAAATGCGCATTATGGAAGATCATTCTTCCTTGGTGCTAACGTTGGTAATATTGCTGGTGGCGGACTTCATGAACAAGCTGGAAGAACCCACTTGTTTGACAACAACAATATCTACGGATCTTTCAATGCTCACATGGAATATAACTCATCATTCAACGCAAGCCGTCTTGGTGAATATCTTTCTCCAATAGCTAATGCTACATTTAAAGTAGGACCTGAAGATACAGCTGCTGCAAATGCTGCAACAGATGTTATGAACTTGTTCTTCCTTTTGGATGACGCTTTTGCTTCAACAGTTACTTTCAAACCTAAATCTTCAACATTCACCTCAAACCTCAACTTGTTTGTTGGTTTAGATGAATGGGTAGAAGGCCTATGGCTTGATTTCAGTCTTCCAATTGTGCATAACAAACGTCATGTAAAAATTGCAGAAACTGTAACTACTGCTGCTGCTAACACTGTTTATGCAACAGGTCTTTTTACCGATGCCGCTACTACTACTCTTGCAGGCTATGCTGATTTTACAGCTGCTCTTGTTGGTGATAAAACAGCTGCTGCTGGTGTTGCATCAAACAATCTACAATTTGGTAAAGTTAATGGTTCACGTTCAACCACTAAAGTTGGTAATTTTACCGCTGTTTTAGGTTATGACGTTATGAACAAAGAAAACATGCACTTAGGTGTTGGTCTTCTTGGTTTAGTTAACGGTAACGGTAAATCAGATGCTGTGTATATGTTTGAACCTTCAGTAGGAACAGGCGGACGTCACGGACTTGGTGGACGCGTTAATGGACATGTACGTATGTATGAAAAAGATGATATGGAATTCAATCTATATCTTAATGCAGATGTAGTACATCTTTTTGATGCAACACAAAAACGTACTTATGATCTAACAACCAAACATGGTGTATGGTCACGTTATATTCTATTTAAAGAATATTTAACAGCAGGTCTTGGAACAGCTCCAGTTGCAACTTCAATCGTACATGGCGTTAATTTTACTACTTTACAAGCTAAAGTTGGTATGGATGTAATGTACAATGTTGACTTAGTACTTGGTTATACCAATGGTGCTTTAGGTGTTAACGTTGGTTATGGACTTTTTGGACATAGCAAAGAAGAACACAAATCATGGGTAGACGCTTTTACAACAAAACTATATGGTGCATGGTCTCCTGATGACGCCGATTTAGATACAGCAGGGAACGCAGATGGCTTAATTTCTACTAACATCAAAATTGATGGTGGTAATGGTTCAAGCGCTGCAGTTACAACAGCTGCTTCAGCTGCAACAAACGTTATCGTTTTAGCTGACCTTGATAAAAACTCAGCAATGAACCCAAGCGCAATGGTGCACAGAGTTCACGGCGATGTTAACTATCGTTGGGAAGATAACGAATGGGCTCCTCACGTAGGTGGTGGTGCTGGCGCTGAATTCGGCAGCAGCAACGCAGCTCTTCGTCAATGGGGCGTTCACGCTCACTTTGGCATCTGCTTCTAAGCTGATTTAAACAGCGCAAACAAAGCTAGTACTAAAAAAGGCTCGGTCAAAAACCGGGCCTTTTTCATTGTCAAAAAATTTAAATTTCTAACTATTCAAACAAGTACCAATACTGCATAGCAGGATCAAGCTGCTTTATAAAACTGAGTAAATCCTGACAAAATAGCTCAATTGCTAAGCCTTGATAATTTTGTTCTCTTTTACTTAAAAAATCTGAATCTTCAAAACGATCTACAAGTATTTGACTAACTAATTGATGAGTCATTAATTGCTTTGGAACTTTATTTTCTAAATACTCGTGTAATTGTGGCCCCTCTAATTGCATTATTTGTGCATATTCTATAACATTAAGGCCATATTTTTGAGCATCAGAACACATAATATAATTAAGTAGCGTATGTATTGCCACCTGCTTTTCTAAATCAGTATGAGCATTTTTTTTAATATAAGTTCTTACCGACTCTTTTATCTGATCTGGACAAGGCAATGTAACAAATTCTTTAAACATATCTAAAAAATATTGGGTATGTTTCTTACAGGGGAAAGTATGCTGCCGCTTTCTATACAAACAAAACACAGTAAAACGTTGTATCCAAAGCCCGGTGTGCAGACTCATAAAAACTTCTTTAGTAAAATTATAATCTGTTCTTGCAAAGCGACTATTATAAAGACCTTTTAACTGACCTTCCGGTAAATATTTAACATAATTAATTCCACCCCATTGCCGAGTAAGTTGTTCAGAATTATACCGTACATTTTGGTTACTTTTGGCTATTGCTGCCGCAAAAAAAGAACTTCCACTTGCTGGTAAAGACACCAACATGCAATCGTATTCAGAACCATGTGGTACCGCATTACAGAGCAATGGAATCAATAAAACTATTATCTTAAAAAACTTCACTTTCATCTTCTTTCTTTTATTAATGGACGTCGTCTACTCTACCTTTTTGCCTGCAACACATTCAACCACGCTTTCAATTGAATCAAAATGCTCAATCTCTTTATCATCAATTGCAATACTTAATTGATCTTCTAACTTCATGGCCAATTCAATAACATCAAACTGGTCCATTCCTAAATCTTTTAAGTGGACTGCTGGAATAATTGAAATGGTGTCTTCTTTTTCAAGAATTTGAGCAACCAATGTTGTTACCGTTTCTGTGATTTCTGATTTTGTCTTTGCCATTACGTTCCTTTAATTATTACTTACATAACCGGTTTAAACGACTTAAGCATGATAGCAAAAATTAATTGTAGCAACAACGGTCATTGACTTGCTATCTTATGCATAAAGATAAAAAAAAGGGGTCGGCTATGAAATTTGGATTTATATTTCCAGGATATGGCGGTCAATTTGTCGGTATGGCAAAAGAGTTTTATGACCATTCTCGTATTATGCAAGAGCACTTTGAAGAAGCTGCCAATTGCCTTGATAAAAATTTTGTAAAATTATGTTTTGCTTCTTCAGACTCAACCTTGACTGAGCTTGAAAATGCCTATATTTCTTTATTTTTAGTTTCATTATCCCTTAATGGCATTTTAAAAGAACAGGGCATTATTCCTTCTTTGGTTGCTGGGCGGGACATTGGTGAATATGCCGCACTTGCTGCTGTTGATGGCATTACGTTACCTGATGCAGTCTATTTGTTGCGTAAATATTCAGGACTTTATCAAGAACTGTTAGATCAACGCAAACTTACTGCAATCAATATTTTTCATGTTGAACTTGAAACAATAAAAAAAGCCTGCTTAGAATGCACCAATGGCAATAATTTAGTAACTATTGCAGCGTACGAAACTGACGAACAAACGTTAATAACAGGAACCAATGAATCGATAAACTGCCTTAAAAAAACAATTGCTACCTTAACCAGCATTCCCACAACGTTAGGCGAAATTGGGGGAGGACTGCATAGTCAGTTAATGGACGATTTAGTTAAAACGATGAAAATGTACCTTGAAAAAGTCGATTTTAAAGATTCGCAAGTCCCTTTTATCACAAGTGTAACTGGCCAAGCATTAACAAGTGGTGATGCTATTCGAGCGGGTATTATGCAACAGATCCATGCACCCTTGCAATGGAAAAAGGTAATTGACGCATTTTCATTCTGTGATGTTATTATTATTATTGGCCCATCAAAAGAGCTACAAAAACAACTTGAAACAGCTCATCCTGATAAAAAAGTGTTTACTGTCGTTACCTTTGAAGATATGAATGCATTGCTTACTTTTGTAGGGAAAGAACCATTAATTTTTGAGCATGAAAATGATTAACACTGCTACGTTTAACGGCTTTTATGCTTCAAGTGCTGCACAATATCACAAATCAATTGATCAACTTTGGCACAATGCTCTGAATACGTAACCGTGCGCTCCTCTCCAAGAAAACGGAATGCAATTTGCTGTTCAGGAGTACCATCATAACTAAAATACTTAATCCCACTTCTTGGGTTTAAAGCCATGTCTTCTGTCATAATTACACAATAATGGTTTTCACAATACCGCCCATAAGCAGAAAAATTTTTCTCCTTGCAGTACTTCATTTGCTCTGAAACTTTTGAAATTGACCCAACTGACCGCCCACAATCAACCGAAATTTTATAAGCTTGCCCTGATGAAATAAAAGTACATTCGTCAACTAAGTGTGCTGGGACCGCTACTTGCAATAATCTACCAACGCTAAAAAACTCTTTATATTCTTTTAAGAGGTTGCTTATTGATAACTTAAATTTACTAAAAGAAGCTTCATAACCAAGGCTTTCAAAAATCTGTTTTCCTAAATTTGGGCCCGAATAAGATAAGCAATTCGAATTAGAAACCACAAAATTCCATGTTGAACAAGCGCAATTGCCGGTACTTCCAAATAAAAATCCATTCACAGACAAGCAACTATTATAATCGCTTATCACGCAATTCATAATATTGTTTCGCTTTGCAGTTTCTTTTTGTTGCATTGCTGCAGATAAACCGTTATGCATCAAATCTTTTAAAGAAGATGGTATTCTTACAAAAAAGAAATCCTTAGGCAGTTTATAGGTAACAATACCCTGCTTGAAACATTCAAGTAATAATTTTTTACAAAAATCTTGATAAAATCCAAAAAAATTCTGCTGCCCATGGTAAAAAACAGTATACCCTTGATCATTCAGTTCGCGTTCTTTCAGAGCAGCTTTGATCAATTGTGGCTGATAATGCTTGGTAAAAAACTCAAGCGGCTTATTCAATCCTTGAGTACTTAAATGTGCGCACGTTTGCGTTAATGATTTTTTCCCTTGTAGTGCTTCTTTCCAGTCTTGAATGAATTGTTCCTCACAAACCCCCAACAATGATTTCTTTTGTAAAAAGTATTCAGCAAAAATAGATAACGCTGCAGGTTGCTGTTCAAGTACTTTTTCCATAACCGTAGTTTGATGATTCTTGCACCTTCCATCTTGATCTGTCGCACGTAAAAATGCTGTGATAGGATTATTGTCGTTAAGCGATTGCTGTAAAATCTTTTGAGTCAATTGATCAACAGTCCTGCCATAGCTAGAATATGAAGAAGTAGGCGAAACAATTAATTGTTGAAAAATACCTTTAACAGCTTGCACATCAATAATTGACTGTTCAGAACTTTTAACAGAAGTATGTACTACTAATAAAGCGACTAAGAGCCTTAAAAAAGGCATAACCCCATATTTTTTCACAATAACCCCACATTTTAAGCTTACAATATATAAGCACTGACATCCATTAGGGATATACTATAGGGATTTTATCAGAAAAAACAAAAGCCTAGCCAAATAGGCTCAGAAAAGAAAATTTTGAAAGAGTTTTAAACTTGCAGCAACAGTTCAATACGTTTAATCACTGTTTCTTTGCCCAGTAAAGCAACAAGATCAAAAACTCCAGGGCTGCTGGTACCGCCAGTCAAAGCGATGCGTAACGGTTGCGCAATGGCAACCAATTTAATATTTTGATTTTTACAGAACTGTTTCAATGTTTCACTGATGGCGTCATGCGTAAAACTGGTAAGATTTTTAAGTTCAGACAAAAGAACCACCAAATGAATTCGAGCCTCTGCGGTAAGCCATGTTGCTATCTCATGAGCATCATAAACAGTTGGTCCGTCATGCAATGCTTTAAGTATAGTGCAAAGCTCAGAACCAAGTTTAACGCGCTCTTGGTACAATTTTATCGCAGTTTCAATAGTTTGAGTATTCCAAGATGTTAGTTGCTCTTTCAAATCGGGGCAAACATCTTTAATGAGCCAGTCAAGACAAGCATGCGGCGTTAATTGTTTAAGATATAACCCATTTAACCAGTCAAGTTTTTGCAAATCAAAAACAGCACCTTTTTTACCAACCCCATCAAGAGTAAACGCTTTTATGAGTTCTTCTTGGGTAAAAACTTCTTGGTCTGCATGCGCCCAACCAAGACGTACTACATAGTTAACCAACGCATGGGCTAAGTAACCATCTTTTTTAAATTGATTAACATCAACTGCACCATCACGCTTACTTAATTTGCCACCATTGGGACTTAAGATTAACGGAATATGTGCACACTCTGGCATTGCAAAACCCATAGCTTGAGCCAACATGATCTGTTTTGGAGTGTTACCTAAATGTTCTTCTCCACGAATAATATGGGTAATGTTCATGAATGCATCATCAACCACAACTGCAAAGTTATACATGGGCGAACCGTCAGAACGAATAATAATAAAGTCATCAAACTGTGCTTTTTCAAACACAACCTTGCCTCTAATTAAATCATTAACCACAATTGGCTGTTGCTCTTCTGGAACTGCAAACCGAATAACAAATGGTTTTCCACAATCAGCTGGAATATTCTTATTACGACAGAGTTGATCATACGCAAAAAATTCATCAGTATTACCCGATGCTTTAACGCGAGCTTCAACCGCTTCTGGACTGCACACACAACGATAGATTCTTTTTTCTTGAAACAACTTACTCAAAACTTCTTGATATGCTTGAGTCCGTTGCGATTGAAACACTAATGGTTCGTCACTTTCAATGCCACACCACTCAAGCGCTGCAAGTTGCGCAGTAACAAATTCTGGCTTTGAACGCTCAAGGTCTGTGTCTTCAATACGAATTAAAAATGTGCCTTGATAATGTTTTGCAAAAAGATAATTAAAAAGAGCGGTTCGCATGCCCCCAATATGTAAATTCCCTGTTGGAGATGGAGCAAAACGAACCCTAATGTTTTGTGATGATGCCATAATAGTCTTATGCTACTTGTAAAAGTTTAGCTTGAACAATTTGTGCCCATGGTGAATCAGCTTGTGTAGCATCAAAGAATTTCCATACTTCTTGAGCTTTTGCAACATCATCATGCGTCCAATAATAAAGACCCAAAAAGAATGCTGCTGTATCTGCTTGTGCATTTCCTGTTTGAGTTAATGCATGTAATTGGTCAAGACCTACCTGAACATTTTGAGCATCAATAGTTAACAATGCAATTTTTGTTTTGAAAAAATAATAACCAGGTGCATCAGCTGCCATTGTTGCAACAAGTCCTTCAAGTTGCGTTATCGCTTCTTGCAATTGGCCTTGACGAGCTTTAATATCAGCTTCAAATGCCTGAGCATACAAGCTATACGTTGTTCCTTGATGTTTTTGCGTTACTTCTTCAAAAGCAAGCGCAATATCTTGCCAAGCTACTGTTTGAGCACCGTTAGTAAGTTCTGCAAATGCATGTTCATATTCGGTAAGTGCTTGTGCAAATAACTTTTGAGCTTTGCTTTCTTTACTGACTCTGTACCATTGATGAGCTTTATAGCCACCATATCCTAATAACAATGCTAACAATAAAACAGTGAAAACAACTGAGTAAGTATCTTTTTTAAATTGACGCCACCCATTTTTCAAAAGTTCTTGTAAAGTTTCTTGCATCATACCTGCTCACCCTTTTTATTATTGAACTTGCGTATCTGAAGACCCTTGTCCACCTTGTGTACGAGCGGCTACTTTTGCTGCAATTTCTTTACGAGCTAAAGTACGGATAATTGATCGTTCTGATTTAGGAGTAAAAATCTTACGCCCTTGATAGAATCCACATCCATGGCATGCACTATGAGGTTGAACTGCTGCATTACAACTTAAGCATGATCCAACTGCAGCAGCTTGGATTCCTTTATTTGCAAAACGACTATCTCGACGAGCTCGAGACCGCTTACGTTTTGGTACTGGCATGGTAAACTCCTTGATAAAGCTAAATATTCTTTAAATGTGCTTGTATTAAAGGTATCAAAACCTGTAAAAAAAGCAAAAATCTTACAGTGATTGCCACAATCCAATAAAGTTTTGTTGCAATTTACCTTCAAGCTGAAGCTCGAAAAGTCGATCATTGAGCTTATTTTCTGTTAAATCGGTCAAAATTAACAATTCATCAACTGTTTTAGGTTGTTGACACAATACTACTAAAGGATCGGCAAATACCAATGGTTGTTGTTCTGTTTTTTGATCTTTTTGACCAAATTCCTCAAAAATAGCGTTTGCGCTATCAACCAATAGTGCCCCCTTGCGCAGCAAATCGTGACATCCTGCACTTAATGGGTCATCAATTAAACCTGGCACTGCAAAGACTCTTCTTCCTTGCTGTAAAGCATAATGAGCGGTAATTAATGCCCCACTTTTTTGAGCAGCTCTGACTATTACCGACCCTTGACTTAACCCTGAAATAATTCTATTTCGAGCAGGAAAATTGTGCGGCAGTGGTTGCATCATTAAAGGGAAAGAACTAACAATTGAACCATTATTGGCAATAATAGATTCAAATAATTTTTTATTATCAGCTGGATATTTTTGCAACAACCCAGAACCTAAAACAGCAACTGTTTTGCCACCAGCATCAAGTGCTGCCTGATGCGCAATAGTATCAATCCCATAAGCCCCGCCACTGACAATGGTCCAATTTTGCGCAACCAAATCAGGAACCAATGTTTGCACTACTTTTTTGCCGTAACTACTAGTTGCTCGCGAACCAACAAAAGCAAGTGCCTGCTCTGAAAAATCTGTTGAGCCTTGAACATATATAATTGGTGGAGGTAAATGAATTTCTTTTAACAGTGCAGGGTATTGGTCATCAAACAATGTAAACCAACGTATGTTATGTCTTTCAAGTAACTGCAACTCTTGCTCAAGCAGTCTGGTATCTTTCAAACCTTCAACAATTACTTGAGCTTTATCAATTGTAAAACCATACCTTTGAAAATCATTGACTGAAAAAGAATCTAAACTTGCTAATTGATCATTGTCCAGTTGAGCAATAAGTCCTTCTAGCTTTGCTGGACCAAGACCCGAGATTAAAGAAAGATGTAATAAGATATTACGGTTCATAAAGATATCCATTTACAATTGCAAAAGTAACCTAAAAGCGACAGGCAGAAGACCCGTGTATCAGCAGTATAGTTGCATCATTAACTTTTACAACTATTGCATTGCCTGTTGTTTCCCCCTAACCTTAAAAGCTATTAATAATTTTACAGAGAAAGAAAAAAAATGAAAAAATTATGGTTAATCGGTATCATTTTTTATAATGTTAATCTAATTGGTGCTCAGTCTATGTACGCGTTACTTCAAAAATGCTTGCCCTGTTTTAAAAAAGACAGAGAGCAATGTTTACAAGACTATAGCGCTGATGATAGAGCAATTGTTAAGTTTGAAAACACTCCGTATGATTCTCCTAAATCGACTCAGAACTATTTTAGACCAATATCAGATACTCCTAATAGTGATAATCTTGATAATCAATAAGATTATATTCAAAAACTCAATAAAAATTGCTTTTTGTCTTTTGCATTTACTACTCTTATAATAATGCAATCATTAATGACAAAATAGTTTTAGTAGCATACTGTTTGATGGTATTTTTAAAAATCTTAAATAGGGTCTTATGAAAAATAAACTCTTATTAGCTTTTTTATGCGCTTTTTTCACAATTAACAGTGAGCATCTCCCTGAATGTTCCGATATAAGTGGTATATCAAAAAGACCCACTTTAGCAAACCCCCAAGAGATAGTTGCTGCAGTGCATGTTACAATGACTGCACAGCGTCAAACTGCTCAACATGACGACACCGATCCAGAATTCTTAGAAAGTGATTTGAGTACTAATCATAGTGATGATGAATAAAAAGGAGACAATCCATGAAAAGATTATGGTTAATTGGTATCGTTTTTTATACTGTCAATCTAGCTGGTGCTCAAAAAATTGGTGCGTTTCTTGCACAATGCTTATTATGTTTTAAAAAAAGCACAGCAGCACAAGAAAACAGCGCTAACCAGTTTACTGTTGAATTTGAAAATCCTCTGTTTGATCCTGAATACCAGATCCCTGACAATCATAATCAAGCCGCTGACCAATTTCTTGGTCCAATAGTTCGCGTACCTTATAATCAATAAAAAAAGTGATTACAAAAAAATGCCATCCTAACACTGCTTCCATTTCTTCCAAAACTTATCTGGAAAAAGGTCAGAATGGCATTTTAGTTAAATTTACTAGAACATGGTCATTTGCGAATCGTCACTTTTATCAATATCAAAAATAGCTAAATCATCATCAGCATGGAGCTCAGCTGCTGCAGAAACCGAATCTTTAAATTCCATACCCGGTTCAGTAAAAGAAGCTTTTGGCGCTGAACTATCAAATGATAAACCTTGCTCATCATCTGATGAACGTGCATTCAACTTTGGTTCTTGAGATGGAACTTTTTGCACCGAAGCAATATCAGAATTTTCTTCATGTGCTCCTTCGGCTCTCACTGCTGCTTTTAATGCTGCTTCGCCACTTGGAACTGACGTGTCTTTACGCATCATACCAGATGAACTGCCGTCATCACTGCCACCTGCTGGATCTGCCTCATCAGATTCAAACGCAACAACCGAAGCTAAGCGGCGTCCTTCATCAAGACGGATCAAGCGAACACCTTTTGCCTGGCGTCCCATGGTTCTGATTTCTTTTGGCAATAAGTGAATAATCTTACCATTGTCATCAATTAAGAGAATATGCGAATCGGGTCCAATAATAACAAGACCTACCACATCACCATTTCTGTGATCTGTTGGAATAGTCCTTACCCCTTGACCGCCACGATGTGCAACCCGGAAGTCGCCAACACGTGTCTGTTTTCCATATCCATTTGATGTTGCAAATAATAAAGTTTTGTTTTCATCATCAATAATTTCCATACCAACAACATGGTCATCTTTTTTCAGTCTAATACCAATAACACCTTCAGCTTGGCGACCCATTGCCCGTACTTCAGTTTCTTTAAATCTAATACCTTGTCCAAATGCTGTTGCAAGAACAATATCATCATCTCCATCAGAAACTCCGCAGAATGAAAGTTGGTCATCATCACGAAGACCTAATGCTCTAATTCCAGAAACCCGGATCTTTGCAAATGATTCTGCGTCAGTTTTTTTGATGATACCGTTTTTGGTAACCATGACAATATTCTTGCCTTCCATCTCACGCATACATAATAAGCGAACAACAATTTCGCCTTCTGTTAATGGAAGTAAGTTAATAACAGCACGACCTTTTGCAGTTCGTGAACCTTCAGGAACTTGGTACACTTTAAAGCTATACACTCTGCCAAGATTGGTAAAGAACAACAATTCATCATGACTTTTTGCAACGAACATATCGCGCACCACGTCATCAACGTCGTCAAGTGATTGCATTCCCATCTTACCTTTTCCGCCACGATGCTGCACATCATAGGTACTTAATTGTACCCGTTTGATGTATCCTTTTTGCGTCAAGGTAACAACCACATCTTCATCAGGAATTAAATCTTCATCAGTTAACGCTTCAAACACATCTTCAATTTGCGTTCTTCGAGGATTTGAATAGGTTTGTTTGATAAAGACCAATTCATCAATAATTTCTTTTTTAAGAACATCTCTGTTTTCAATAACAGATAAGAGATAGCTAATCCGCTTTTTAAGATCTGCAATTTCTTCGTGAATTTTTTCTTGTTCAAGACCAGTTAAACGTTGCAAGCGCATTTCAAGAATTGCTTTACCTTGTTCAAGTGAAAGCTTATAACCCTTTTCAAGTGCTTCAATTGCTATTTCTGCAGTTTTTGATTTTTTAATCAATTGTACAATTGCATCAATATTATCAAGTGCAACAATAAAACCTTCTAACAGGTGTTCACGTGCTTTTGCTCGTTCAAGATCATAAACAGTTCGCTTATAAACGATTGTTTCACGGTGCAGCAAGAACTGTTTGATCAGCTCACGCAAGGTGAAAATCAATGGACGGTTATCAAGCAACGCCAAACTTAAAATAGAAATTGAAGTTTGTAATGGCGTAAATTTATAGAGTTGATTTAAGACAACATCAGGAATTTCACCACGCTTGATGTCAATAACCACACGCATTCCGCGTCTGTCTGACTCATCACGAATATTGGTGATACCTTCAATAATTTTTTCTTTAACAAGGTCTGCTATTTTAATAATCAGTTCAGCCTTATTAACTTGATACGGTAGTTCAGAAATAATGATTGCTGACCCTTTTTTGGTCTCTTGAATTTCTGTAACACCACGAACCACCACGTTTCCGCGACCTGTTTTATATGCTTTTAAAACACCGCCACGGCCGCAAATAATACCACCTGTTGGAAAATCTGGAGCAGGAATTAATTTAATCAGTTCATCATCACTAATTGCTTCATTTGCTAAAAACGCTAAACAGCCATCAATTACTTCGCCCAAGTTATGCGGCGGAATAGAAGTTGCCATACCAACTGCAATACCAGCTGTTCCATTAATTAATAAATTTGGTAAACGGCTTGGCAAAATAACTGGCTCAACGGTTGATTCATCAAAGTTTGGTACAAAAGGAACGGTGTTTTTATCTATATCAGCTAAAATTTCTTGCGTAATTCTTTCCATTCTGACTTCGGTATAACGCATTGCCGCTGCGTTGTCCCCGTCAACAGACCCCCAGTTACCTTGTCCATCAAGTAAAGGGTAGCGCTTTGCAAAATCTTGCACCATACCAACCATTGTATTGTACACTGCTTGATCACCATGCGGATGGTACTTACCAAGTACGTCACCAACTACACGAACAGATTTTCTGTACGGTTTATTATAATGATATCCAAGCTCATGCATTGCATATAATACACGGCGATGCACAGGTTTTAACCCATCACGCACATCAGGAATTGCACGACTGACCACAACTGACATAGCGTAGTCTAAAAAAGAACTTTTTAACTCTTCTTCAATTAAAACTGGCTTAATGCCTTTTTCAATTTTTTGCTTTTCTTGTTCAGCTGCCATACGTCGTTCCCTTTACTTATAAACAATTATCAAAAGTGAGATAAAAGTATAATACCCCGAAGCTCAAAATAAGACAAGAACATGCAGACTTCAACTCTTTAAAAGTTAAATTTTACAAGTGGGCAGAGTTCTTTTAAACTACTACTTTATGAAGATAACAAAAGAACTGCTTAAAACATTTACGCCCGACAGAATTCGTAACTTTTGCGTGATCGCGCATATTGACCATGGTAAATCTACCTTGTCAGATCGATTACTAGAAATTACTGGGACCCTTTCAACACGTCACAAAAACGAACAGTTTTTAGATAAACTGCAAGTTGAAAAAGAACGTGGAATCACGGTCAAGGCACAAAGTGCTTCCATGATTTATGAATACAAAGGTACTCAGTATTTACTCAATTTAATTGATACTCCTGGTCACGTTGATTTTAGTTACGAAGTTTCCCGTTCTTTGTATGCATGCCAAGGTGCGTTGTTGCTCGTTGACGCAGGTCAAGGGGTACAAGCGCAAACCATGGCAAACTTCTATTTAGCTTTTGATCAAGATTTAACCATTGTTCCGATTATTAATAAAATTGATATGGCAACCGCTGACGTACCACGGGTAAGTCGCGAGCTTGATACACTTTTTGATTTTAAACCATCAGAACTGATTCTTGCTTCGGCAAAAGCAGGCATTGGTATTCAAGAAATTTTAGCAGCTATTGTTGAGCGCATGCCGCAACCAAAAGCTGATTTAAACAAACCGGTTAAAGCATTATTATTTGATTCTTGGTTTGATGAATATCGTGGTGTTATCTGTTTAATTGCAGTGCATGACGGTACCATTACCAAAGGCGATTCAGTTTCATTATCACAAGCTGGCGGAAACTATGAAGTACTTGATATTGGTCTGATGTACCCAGAACCGACTCCAACTGATGCTTTATTTGCTGGACAAGTTGGTTACATTATCACCGGTATGAAGACCGTTAAAGAAGCACGTGTTGGTGATACGCTCTATCATACCAAATCACCTGTTACTCCTTTTCCAGGATTTAAACCCGCAAAACCGATGGTCTTTGCAGGAATTTTTCCGGTTGAAAATTCAGAATTTGAACAACTACGTGATGCAATTGAAAAATTAACACTTAATGATGCATCTGTTTCTATTGAAAAAAAATCATCCCCCGCTTTAGGCCTCGGGTTCCGTTGTGGATTTTTAGGACTTTTGCATATGGATGTTTTCAAACAACGGCTTGAGCAAGAATATGACCTTGCGGTTATTATTACTGCGCCAAGCGTTCGGTACGAACTTGATTTAACCAATGGTGAAAAAATCACGATTGAAAACCCATCAGATTTTCCAGAGCGTAACTACATTGAAACTGTCTACGAACCGATTATTGATGCAACCATTATTGTTCCTAAAGACTATTTAGGTAACATTTTAAAGTTGTGCCAAGAAAAACGGGGCGAACAAAAAGAGATGAAATATTTAGACGAAGAACGATTAATCTTAAAATATCGCCTTCCTTTAAATGAAGTTGCTACCGATTTTTATGATCAATTAAAATCACTGTCATCTGGCTACGCATCGTTTGATTACGAAATTGCGCAGTATGCTCCAGCTGATTTGGTTAAAATGGATTTCTTACTCAATGGTAAAGCAGTTGATGCACTTTCTGTTATTATTCACAAAGAAAATGCGTATGAAATGGGCCGTGAATTGACTACAAAATTACGTAAAGTCATTCCGCGCCAATTATTTGAAGTTGCCATTCAAGCAGCTTTAGGCGGAACGATTGTAGCCCGTGAAACCGTTTCTGCATTGCGTAAAAACGTGATTGCAAAATGTTACGGTGGTGACATTTCCCGTAAACGTAAATTGCTTGAAAAACAGAAAAAAGGTAAAAAACGTATGAAGCAAGTGGGTAACGTTGAAGTTCCACAAGAAGCGTTTTTAACTATTTTGACTAAAGATTAACAAGCGAGATTTTCCCAGATGTCATCCAGAGCACAGTAGCAGGCTACAAAAAACTATTAATTTTAATTTTCCTCGATTGCAATTGTACCTTTTGTAACATCCTGGCTAATTCGATAAAAAATTTCTTGTTCTGTTGCTCTATCTTTTAAAATATAATTTTCATTTCTTTTATCAATTTTAAATTCAAAACGAGGGTTGATTTCAGAATAATTGCTTTTAAGTTTAATATCTAATTTTTGAAAATATCTTTGATTTTGATATAAGAGTTCATGAAAAATAAAATAATGATTGGATTTATTACATGAAGCTATCAATGTATAATTAAATGCTTCATAAGATTTATCCCCGAATCTTAATGCAATTGGTATGTTGATAGTAATTGTTTTTGCTTTGACAGCTTCATCACTTGCTAATGTTTCATAAAACATACTTAATACAAGCGTGGTTAGTTCATCTGGAATACTATGTACAAAAGAAAGGCGTAAAAATATTTCATCATCTGTAAATTTTGTTCTTAATAATCTTTGATACAATGCCGCACGGGACTGCTTAGCTTTATTATCCTTTACAGTTTCAGGATTTTCAAAATACCCTTGTTCTTGCAAGAATCGGTTTTCTTGTAATGGAAACCCTCTAAAATCAATCGGTTTTAGAGTAGCCAGATACATAAAAAGACGATTCCATTCTTGTAAAGCGTCTGACTTGTAAAAAGGTACCTGCAACATGCCTTCAGGCAAGGTAAAAACAGCTGGCTCAAGAGAGCTTGCAGCAGCAGAAGCAACAACAGTTTCTGATTGATCTGAATTTGCTGCACGAGCACTTTGTTTAGATCTACGACGTCGTTTAGATTTACTTCTAGAAACAGCGGGACTAGCAATAGATTCTGGATCACTCGATTGTTTTTCTTTAGAACTATCACTCTCTAAACTTTCGGTATCAGATGATCCTTGAACTTCTTCATCTTGGGCTTTTTGCTGCTCTACTTTTCCTTGAACTTCAGACTGTTCACCTGCTTTTTCAATTTGTTGTTTTTGAGCTTTTTGCCTATCTTTTTCACTCTGCAATCTTCTTTGTCTTTGTTCTGGACTCTCTTGTTCTAACTGTTTTTTCAGCGCTAAGAATCTTGCTAAAAAGTTTTCAAGCTCTTCTTTATAACTATCTACCAAAGCTCTGTTAAGTATTATTTTTGGCCCTCTAGAAGGCTGAATATACTTATAAAGCTCTTGAAGTGGATTTTGAAACGGATCTTTAAATCTATAATGTTGAGCACCAGTCGATAGATTAGTTGCTTCTACCATTTTAGATAAAAGAGTATCTAATGAAAAAAAAGGCTCTTTGGTCAACAAAAAACTTATCAGTTCAATTTTAACATTTAATGGCAAAAAAGGACTGTTTAATTCATAAAAGGTATCTGAGTCTGCACTTATTGCTCCTAAAAATCGAGATAAACGATCTTGCAAAAAATAACCTGGAACTTTTTTTTCAAAATCGGTCAATCCAATTTCATCTAAAAAACCTACTTGTCGCTTTATTTTTGCAGGCTTGTGCTGCATAGAAAAAGCATTTACAAAAATTGCGCTTACTATTGCCCCTAAAAAGAATAATCTTAAAAAAAGTTTATTTTTCATAACATCCTTACAATAATTAAAATTTCTTACTACTAATAATAATTACTCTTAAAGCAATAATTCAATATTTCAAATTAAATATTAATAATTAAGCTTGTTTTTTGATTAAAGAACTTTTTAACTCTTTTGACTAAAGGTCAGTACGTTCTCTCACTTTAATTTTTTTAATATTAAGCTTAAACTAAAAGAGTGTTTGGATAATCAACCCTATTTTTGGTATACTTAAACAAGATAATCAATAAATGGATGGAGATTGAGCAATGTTAAAAATAAAAAAAATGTATCTGTTATCACTGCTGCTTATTCTATGTACTGGTTTAAAGAGTGCTGCGGCTGAAAATGAAGATTATATTGAAGTACCTTTACCAGAAATGGAAACTCTAGCTGATAAAGCAACTCAAGTAGAACCAGCATTTCAAGAACAACCTGATGAACAAAAACTGGTCCGCGATGCATTTAAAGTTTTAGCCGAAACTGCTCAACAATCAAATGGCCCTGATTTGTCTGTTTTTAAAAACATTAATCGTATTTTAGATGAGCAAAAAATAACCAATATTACTCTTGAACAGAATCAATCAGGGGTTGTTGTAACGTTGCATGCTTCACCATCAAATATCCAATTTAATCTTGATGAACGACAAACAGGAGCATTACGTGAAGCAATCACTCAAATCTTGCAACCTAAGGCACAAAATATGGCTACCCGGCAGCCAGCTAATCAACACGGTCAAACTAAAGCTCCTGCAATGCCTACACCAAATCAACCTAACGGGCCAACACCACCTGATCAACCCAACGGACCCAATGGGTCAGGTGGACCAAATGGACCGGAAGACGCTCATAAAAAAGCAGAAGAACCACTGAATAAAAACGAAAAAGAAGATAAGAAAAAAGATAAAGAAAGAAATCATCCAGCGTTATATGATCCACGATTATTAGAACAACACAAAGACAAGCAATCAAGAGATAACAAAACAGAATCAAAAAAAGATGCTCCTGTTTTAAATAATCCACAACAAGGTCAGCCGTACCCTGGTTATCCAAATTATTACCCAATGCAAGATTATCAGCAAACTCCTCGTGCGCAACAACAACCAAAGGCTGTTGGCGGTTCAACTGGTGACAAAACTGCCTTTGCAACACAAACCCCAAAAGCACAAGTTAAAGCGGCAACATTTGAAGAACGACAAGCGCTGATTTCTGAAGGAACCGGAAAAATTACGCAAACAGAAAATCGCGTTCCAGAACCAAGTAATCAACCGCGCAAACAAATTATTGCAACACCAGAGCCATTACAACATCAAAAAGTAACAGATAGAACGTCCAGCTTAAAAGTTGTACTTGCCGGTCCCGAAGAACCGGTTACAATTGAACAACCAAAACCGCAACCAGAGCTGACCTTCTTTGAAACGGTCTCTCAAAAAATTACAAACTTTTTCTTATCATGCTGGCAGTTTATGGTAAACTTGCTACCATTTGGAAAATAAAGGAACACAATGCAATCAAACAGCTCTGAAGAGCATATATTTTCTGGGGTTATTTATTTAGTCTACGCATTTGACATTGGTGATGATATTAATCTTGATGCGGTACGCAAATGCCCTTCAATTAGAACATTACAACGGGACTGGCCAAAATATCTAAAAAGTTATCACAAGCCGTTATTAATTGATGTAACCCATTCAGAAACTTTTATTAAAGCAAAACATATCAATTTGCATCATTACGGTGCACTTTCAATGATCTATCCTGTTGCATTTACCGGAACCTTAACTTCATTACGCAATACATTAAATGATGTTGATGCACAATACCAAAAACAAAGTGTAGCTGATGCGCATCAAATTTTTAAAAAGATCGAAAAAAATATTGGCCAGCCAAAATTCTTTCATCAACGTAATGCTTATCTGGTCATGACGATTAATCCTGACGCAAAAGTTCCGGCTCAAAAACTACGTGAAGAATATGGTGGACTGATTGCTTCAACACTTCGTTTTGAAAAGACCAATATATCTTCATACCAAGTAGAAGATATTTTAGAATCAGCTACCGGTTATTACCGTGACGATTTAGTGATTATCGATACCGAAGCTGCATTTGCTTATGACCATCAAGCACATGATTTATTAGATTTCTTTGAACTTGCTATAACACAACAACTTGAACTGCGTTACTTTAACCATCTGTTAGATCGCAAACTTGATGAAGTGTATAATGGCATTTTACAACAACCTTCATTTAAAAACTGTTTACCATTCATTGGGACTATGTACGACCCAATTGGTGAACTTTCAAAATTAAAAGTTGATATTTCTGTGATTACCGAACGTTTGGGAAGCTCTATCAAAACAGTGGGCGAAGTGTATTATTCTGAAATTTATGACCTACTTGCCGAAAAACTAGAACTGAATGAACTTCGTGAATCGGTTGAAAAAAAGCTTTCTATTGTTCGTGAAATCAGAACTATTTATCAAAGCAAGGTCAACTCTATCAGAGAAGACATCCTTTCTGTATTAGTTATTATTTTGATTTTTATTGAAGTTTTACTTGGCTTGTTTAAATAACGATCTACGCGGTCGATAGCGTTTTTTCAATATAATCCTGAACGCAGTGTTCCACCGTCGCCAAGGCTATGGCGCACGAGCATATGAAAGCTTAGCGTGCCTGTCAGCCGTAGTTTTAACGTAGGCTGAAGGGTCCAGGATTATATTTATTCCCTATCCTCATTCTTGCTTCTAACATCATAATTTCTAACATTATTTATGAGCGCCTTACGCAGGCGTTGCGGTAAAGGCGGTTATCACCAACCACCTTTACAATCCAGGTGCCAGGGATAAATCCCTTAGAACCCTTTGCAAATTATAATTCCCTTCGGTTCGCGCTCGCCTTTGCTGCGCACGGCTGCACGTCTCAGATAATTTGCGCTAAAGTATCTCTTTAATTAATAATGATAGCTCTGTATTAGCTCTGTTGATCGGATGCAACCGTATTACATTGTGTGCAATGTAATAAAGGGCCAGAAGTGAATCAGAGCGTCAGGGGTTTTAAGGGGTACCCCCTAATGTGCTGAGTCCAGAGGGGTGCACAAACATCCCTTTGGTGCAACGCCCGCAGAGGGCGAACAAAAATAGTACTATGCTTGGGTCTGCAAACGACCTAAAAATTACTTAGCAACACTCACTTTGGCTGGTCTTAAAACTTTACCATTAAACATAAAACCACGTTGTAAAACTTGCACAATCTCATCAGTCTTATGTTCTGGTGAATCAACTTGCATCAACGCTTCATGCAACTCTGGGTCAAAAGTGGTAACTTGGTCAATTTCCTTGACAGAACGTTGCTTTAAAAATTCAGTTAATGCTTTATAAATTAACGCAAAGCCCGCAAGCCATTGTGTTATTTCTGAAGAAACTTCACCCTTTTTTGATTCTTGCATAGCTCTGTCAAAATCATCAATAACTGGTAACAGGTCTAACAATAACTGAGTTTGAGCAGTTTGATACCATTCAGACTTGTCCCGTTCAATACGCTTTTTATAGTTCTGAAAATCAGCTCCTAAACGTACCAACTGTTCTTTAATTGCTGTAAGTTCAACCTGACACGCGTCTGATTGTTCTTTATTATTATGCTCTGATTGTGCCATTTCTGAATCTAATTCAGGAAATCCATCTTGATCTAAATGATTACTCATAATTTTTTATACCTACTTAAAGAATTTTATAAAATTGATAAAGGTAGTATAACACAGGTCAAAAGGGGCAACAAGTAACTAACTTCAACCAAGTAAAAACGAGCCTCTTAAAAAAAGGCTTTACTTTTCCTTTATAATTATTTAGGTCTAATCCAGTACGTGTGAAGAAATATTCAACCACAAAAAAAAGGAAGTGTGTATGAAGAAGACGTTCGTTTCTCATGCCTTCTTTGTTCTTGCCCTCCTGATGGTACCAGCCTCAGCGTTGGGTTACCGTTTTCATTACAGAGCAGCTGACTATCACAGTGAGCCACGCTTTGACCGCAACTGTCTTTCGTCAGTTGACGTTTCTGTAATGGGAGGAAGCACAAAGAATGGTCGTAATGGTGACAAAAACAAAACTGATCTTTTAAACATCTATGGCGCTCACAATATGCATCGTTTAGGTGAAGGCATTCAAAACCTTGACCCTCTGAATATTGATGATGCAATCTTAATCAACTTGATGGCTCAACCAAATAACGGAAATTTTGGTAAAGTACAATTTAGTGGAAAATTCAAATATCTTGGTGTTGATGTAACGTTAACTCAAAATTTCTGTAATGGATTTTTTGCACAAGTAGTACTTCCAGTTCATAGACTTGAAGTTTCAAATGTTGCATTTACCGATATTTCACCTTCAACAGGATTACCTAACATTAACTCTGCTGAATGGACTCAATTTTTAGCTCGCTTTGATAACATTTTGACTCGTCATGGTGTATCAAAGGCTGCAACTAAAGAAACTAATATTGGTGATATAGTAGTTTATGGGGGTTGGACTTACAACAACGACACAATTGATTACTTAGATTTCCTTGATGTAACCATTAAATCTGGTCTTTCTATCCCAACAGCACGTGAACGCAAATCAACTCACGCATTTTCAATCCCTGGTGGATACAACGGACACGTTGGAATTCCATTGTCATTTGATATGGCTTTAGGATTATATGACTGGTTTACCTTTGGTGCACATGTTGGTGGACAGTTCTTCTTAAAGCACGATGTGCATGCAAGAATGAAAACTCATGCTGACCAAAATGGTTTTATCAAATTAGCAAGCGGAAAAGCACGGGAAGACTTGGGCAACTTGTGGGATATCGGAACCTATGTAAAAGCTGACCATATTTTTGGTGGTTTTTCTTTAATGGTTGGCTATAACTACACAGCACAAGAAGACACAACACTTGCTGTTGAAGATACTGATGTATTTACAGACTTAATTGTAAATTCTGATGAAATGCTGAAAAAATGGAGAATGCATACTGTTAGTGTTGCAGCAGAATATGATTTTGCACAAGAAGGCCAATGCTGGAACCCAAAACTTGGTATTTTCTACAATCACCCGGTTGCTGGTAAAAGAATTTTCAACACCAACACAATTGGTGGTAATGCTGGCTTAAATATCACCTGGAAATTCTAATTTAAAAAAAGGAATATAATTATGAAAACATTCAGAACGTTTAAGTTAGGACTGCTTTTAAGCAGTTTCCTAGCTATGCCGTTTATACAATGCGCCCCTGATTCGGTAACCCTTGATACTGCAATTACCACTGGTACAAATACGATGGTACTTGATAGAACAACTGGTGATCTTTATATTGGAACAGCTGCAGCTGGTGCAGCAGATCTAAATAATATTACCAAAATTTCTGCTCATACTAATGATGGTACAACGCCAACTCAAACTGGTGTTGCATCTGGACTTGCAACAAACGTTAGTATTCGTTTAATGGCACCATCATACCACCCAACAACTAATGCTATTCGTCTTGCTTTTGTAGAAGACACAACTAATACTACAAGAGTATGTATCCAAAGTGCAGACGGCACAG
The DNA here is from genome assembly GCA_945882015.1 of candidate division TM6 bacterium GW2011_GWF2_32_72. Taxonomy (GTDB): domain Bacteria; phylum Babelota; class Babeliae; order Babelales; family CAIQNR01; genus CAMCVM01. The sequence goes on along the minus strand of CAMCVM010000003.1, from coordinate 77,044 downwards.
TAGATGAAAGAACAAACGCTACTTTAAAAGATATTGCTGGAGCCGATATTGCAGCTAACGGTATAAGAGCATTAGCAGCTAATGGTTCTGCTATTTTTGCAGCAACAGCTGTTACAGCTAGCACTAACTGGGCTACTGCAGGCCGTGGTATTAACGTCATAGCAATTACTGATCAAACTGCTTTAACTATTCCTGGAGCTTCTAACTCTGCTGCAATAATAGCTACAGCAGCACCTCTTGGAACATCTCATGGAAAAACTGCAACTGCAGTTTTAACAGCAAATCAAGACCCTGTTCTTCATTGGGATGAAACTTTATCTCGACTGTATATTGGGGGACAAGTAACTTCAGGCGGCACAGCGGGAGATATTGCTATTAGTACATTAGTTGCAAAAACAACTAATGCTGCTGGTAACTTAACCGTATTAGCAACTGTTGCTAATACAGCTGCTTTTGATACTGGAGATGTTGCAACAAGAATTGTTTTTGCTGCTGCATCTGCTGTTCCTGCGGCAAGAGTTGCAAAAGCATATAATTTAGGAGTCATGCATACTTCAACCGGACACGCATACTTAATTATTAATGGTGGCTCAGGAGCTGCTGGTGCTGATTTAAGAGATCAAGTTTATGCTTTACCACTAGTTAAAGGACTTGGAACGGATGCTGATGGTACTTTTGCTAAAAGTGAATTAAATACCCCTACTTTTAACATTCAAGCAAGCGGTGCGACAGATATTCCACTTAATACTGATGCTCATGCTATTGTTGGAACTGTTAAACTGCCCTTCACAGCTGATACACTAACAAGAATGCAAGTAATTGGTGATACAGTATACGTCTCATCAAGCGTTCTAGGTCATGCTAATGGCGATGAAGCTGGTATTTTTTATTCAACTCCAGAATTTAATGAAAACGGTAAAATAATTCGTTGGTCACGCTGGGCAAAAGCTGCTCCAAACGCAATCGGAACAGGAACAGCTGATGGCGACGTACATGATTTTAAAGTTGATCCGCGTAGTGGTAAAGTATGGGCAATAGTAGGTAATGCTCTTTCTACTGTAAAAGTTACTACCTGGGGAGATCAAACAGGCGCTACAGAACTTGCTGGAGCTGTTAACGCACAATTAGCAACTGATGGCTGTACCGCAATGGCTGTATTTGACAGAACAACCGTTAATTGGGGTGCTCAGGTTATTTCGCGTATGGCAGTGTTTGGTGGTAAAGAAAAAGTAGTCTTTACTGTCCAAACAAGAACATCTGCTGAAGATGATCCAGCTGGAACATATTCGATTGATGAAACAGCTATTACTGATTATTCTGCTGCTATAAATTTCTTAGCCACAACCTTACCTTCTGGTGCGGGTTATGTAACAGCACTTGGTGGAACTCTTCATACTACAACCGCGAAAGCTTTCTTTTTCTTAGCTGGAACAACAGAGGGCCTTTATGCGTATGCAAATACAGCAGATGGAGAAGGTGCTGAATTAAACTCAGGGGTAGCAGAACTTCTTACCAATTTAAATGATGGCTTCTTTGCTAATGCAAATACTTGGCAAGCTATTACCAGTATTACTGGTCATATTAAGAAGATTAAATCATCTGATGCTGGAACCTTTATACTTGCTCGTGATATTGGAACAGACTCTACGATAGTTGATACACTGTATATGCTAGCAACTAATGCTACTACTGTTGGTACATTAATTACCGGTACTGTAGTGGTTGCTCAATCTGGTGTTTCAGCAACCAGCAGTGATTTAACACTTGCTACTCAAATCCTTGATTTTGAAATCATCAATGGTTTAACAGCTGGCACAGGTTCACAAGTAATTTTAGCGACTAATAATGGCCTTTACCAATCAAAAACTGACGACGTTCTTGGTATAGCTGGTGCAACTTCCCAAGCAACTGCTCTATGGACACCGATTGGTGAAAAAGTCGGAAATAAGGATACAAGAGGGCAAATGTTTACTGGTATTTTCTCAAAAGGCAAAACTAACTTAACTACAACACTCCAAGCAGTTTCACTTAAAGATAATAGTAGTAATACCAGAACATATAATTTCCGTGATTTAGATCAATTTATTTGTTCAGATGATGATAATGGCGCAACAGGTAATAATGTGGTAACATCATTACCATTTAGTCATTATCTTTCTGATAGCACAACAACCTTCTTAAGAGCTAAGAGAATTCTTGATTACTGGACTGACGGTGTACGTCGCTTTATGATTGCAACTCCTGAAGATTCAACAGGTACAACCGGGCTTTACATTTGGCCATATAGAGTAGGTGCAGCAAATTGGAATATTACTGACCCTGTTGAGAAAGTATCAGCTTCAGCATTAGCAAATAAAACCCTGTACTGCATCAATCAACTACCTGATGGACATATTGCAGTTGGTACAAGCACTGGCATTGTTCTACTGTAAAACAACTTACGATATACAAATAAAAAAGGCGGGCTCCGGCTCGCCTTTTTTATTACCCTACCCTCCTTCGTTTTTACCTTCGGCGGATTAAGATGTTTGTTTATTCTTTATAAACATCTTGACTCTTTACTTTTTTGTCAGACTAGGTAACGCTTAGAAACAACTACTCTTCAAGCAAAAGGAAATTGTGATGTTATCTGACAAACTCAAATTACTCAGTTTATTGATTCTGTTACCACACACCTTTTATGCCCATTCACATTTTTATACGGCACACCAGTATCCCTTTGGAACACGTTATGAGCGCAAAGGCTTATTAACCATCGATGCTTTCGGAGGACATGGCAACACCACCAAAGGTAAAGATGGTGATGGAAAAAGCGTGAATGTTTTAGGCATTTATGGCAATCACAAAATGCATCAAATTGGTAAAAATGTTGAAAATCAAAACCTATCAGCAATAAGCCAAGATGTTCTTGATACGTTGTGGCGTCATACTCCAACTACAGAAGATCAAAATTATGCAACGTTAGCTTTTACCGGCAAATGTTGTTATTCAGGTGGTGCCATTTCAGTTGGGCTGAATCTGACTGATGAATTTTTTATTGGCTCAACCATTCCTTTTTATAAAATTGAGATCAAAACTCCAACCTTTGTTGATTTGACTGCAGAAGTTGACCGCGATGCGGAATGGAACCAATTTTTTGCCTTGTTTGATACTATTTTAGCTGACAGCAATTTAAGCAGACAAGGACACAGCATCAAAGGGATTGGTGATGTTTCTGTCTTTGCTGGATGGACCCGTAGCACCGACACGCTTGATAACTTAGATTATCTTGATGCGACACTTAAGGTTGGTGCATTACTTGGCACCGCTGCAGCAAAAGATCAAGATTATGCGTTTTCTGTTGCTCCTGGTTATGACAAACATAAAGGAGTCTTTCTGGGCTTTGATATGGCATTTGGGTTTGCTTCATATTATTCATTTGGGTTCCATTTACAGGAAACATTTTTGTTTAAACGCAGTTCATTACAACGCATTCAATCTGCACTGGGCCAAAATGGTTTTATCAAACTTGCAAAAACACACGTCAGTAAAACAATGGGTAATTTATATGAAGTTGGCGGACACTTTAAAATAGAATATGGTGCTGCTGTATTATATACCGGCTACACCTATAGTCACAAAGGTAATGACAGCCTGGTTGCAAAAAACAATGCACTTTATCCAGGTTCTGTGATTAACCAAGACAGCATGCTCAAAGATTGGTCAATGCATGTGGTACATGTTGGCGCAGAATTTGATTTTGCAAACTCGCAAGAACGTAGAATTCACCCAAAGTTTGGTATTGGTTACAATCATGTTGTCAGAGCACGAAGAGCATTTGAAAACCACACTGTTACCGGATCGGTCGGATTTTCAATTACGTCTGATTTCTAAGTATATCATCCTGAGTGATCTTATTTTTAATAAGCAAATAAAACGGGACATCTTTGTGGGTCAGGAACATTCTTTGCAAATCCATGTAAATTAGGAAAATAGTTAATATCAAATAATGGTTGCCCAAAATAATGCTCTCTTACCGTATTAACTCTAAGGTCTGAATATGGATCATATTCAGTAATGAGCTCTTTATAGCTTTTATAGTCTGGACTTAAAGGATTTTTTTGCAAATTAATTAATGCATGAGAACGCAATGAATAAATAAAATTTCTTTTATTAAATGCTGTGTCATCTTTCATATTAAAATTAACAGGAGAAGCAGCTCTACTTTTAAATCCTCCCGCTTCAGGCAAATCAGCAGGAAATTCTTTAGCATGAAATACAATTATAATATCAGAAAAGTTAGTTACTTTATCATGCAATAAAATTACATGTCCATGAAATAAATCATCTGCTACCAATAAAAATTCTTGCTGATTCCCATAAGTGACAATCGCCTCAAAAAGCTTTACGAAAAATTGTTCAATTCTTTCATCAAAAATCTTTACACCTGTCAATCTTCCTCCGCTTGCATAATCTGTTACTTTTTGATAAAAATTAGCACATTTTATAAAACCTGGAATTTTGTTTGGATCACGTAATAAAAAACGGAGATTATGATGTGCTTTTTCAGGATTATTATCAAGTAAATTCTGTTGAACCATTTTAAGTTGATATGGCAAATCAGGTATTATTGCTTGATCGATTGGAATAACGTAATCGGGATAATTATTATCTACTATAGCTTGCATAAGCTCTAAAGCCTTAGAAGGACCATCAGCCTTGCTTATTGTTGAAATAAATAAGAGTAAATAAAAATACAAATTATTAGATATATTTTTCATAAAAACCTCCTTTTTGATTCTGATTTACCTTGATACGCTTCTGATTATAACAAAATAGATAACTCAGTAACAAGAATAATTAGATTTTAAGCTTATTTTTTTAAAATTAAGCTTCTCTTTTTTCAGTATACTTGCAACATTATAAACGTCTGACTATCATAGTTACTATCTTAAAAAGAAAGTAAGCCTCTATGATTTATATGGAAGAAAAAGATAAAAAAATAGTTTGGGAAATTATTAAACAGTTTCCCTTTACCTTTTACGCATTTGGATCCCGGGTAACCGGTAAATGCCGTAAATTTTCTGATTTAGATTTATTCATTAAAGAGCCAGTCACCAATTTAGAATCGTTTTATATTAACGATGCTTTTGAAGAATCTTATTTACCATTTACGGTTGACGTTGTAATACAAGAACGTTGTGATCCGAAATTCGTTGCCAGTATTGAAAAAGATCTAGTACTGCTTAATAAAAAAAATCTAGGAATAGAAAATGAATAAAGAAAATTATGAAAAAGTTAATATTGAACAACTGATTAAAGCAGAAAAAAAATTACTACAATTCTCAAAAATGCAGAATGAAGCAGAAGAAACGGCCGTTATAAAAGCATTTGAATATTGCTATGAATTAAGTTGGAAAGCCCTCAAAAGAGCCTTACTTCATGAAGGAATTGAAACAAAAAGCCCAAGAGAAGTTTTTAGGAAATCTGCTGAAAAATTTAATATTGAACCGCAATTATGGTTTGATTTTTTAGATATGCGTAATATGACATCTCATACTTATATGGATAACGCAATCAGTAAATTGATCATCTTACTCCCATCATTCAAGAAAGCATTTAGTGAGCTTATTGAAGTATTACAAAAAAATAAAAATTGATTCTCTTTTGCATAACCTTGCAACATTATAAACGTCGGACTATCATAGTTACTATCTTAAAAAAGGATATAAATTATGAAGTTTAATAAATTTTTACTGTTATGTTTTGTCAGTTCCATACAAAAAACCAATCCGGTCGTGATTGCAAACGGCAACTCAACCACCGCAAATACAACCTTTACCACCGCTTTAGTTTCAAGCGCTTTCCATCGGCCATCACAAACCTGGTTTGTTGGTTTAACCAATGGCGCTGGTAGTTATGCTCTTTCAAAAGTAACCCATGATTGGTTTAATCAAGAACCGACATTTGCTGCAATTGGCAGCAATGCAGCAGTAACGGGTAAATATATTGGTAACCTGTCCCTTTCACAGAGTGCAACATTACCAACACAACCATATTTGGTATTTACTGCAGAAGATGATGCAACGGTCAGCTCAACTATCTTTAAAGTAATTGATTATGCAGGTACTAGTTATGCAGCAAGTGCGGCGATTAAGGATGAAAATGGAGACACAACAGGAGAAATCCTTGGTCTTGTTGCTACGCCAACACATGTTATTGTAGCGGTTAAAGATAACGGACAAGTCGATAATAATTTTGGCGAAGATGCACATGATGGACTTGCATTAGTACGCATAAATCGCGCAACCACTCCAACCTTTACGTATTATGACGCAAGCAATGGAACCACTAACACTCCAAAAGCCGTTAATGTTGATGCAACGGAAGCAAGCGCTATTTTTGGTATTACAGCAAATTCTGTCCCGGGCCCTTTTTTTGATATGATTTACAATGACGATTTAAAACGGCTCTATGTTTCAGCACAAATGACCGGTGAAAACGTTGATGAAAATGACAGAGCTTTTGGTGTTGCAATCTTTAAAGTTGACCCTGACAATAATACGCTGACCAAATTAAATCAGTGTGCAAATCAGGCAATGTCAATGAATGACAATACACGAATTGTTGGTTTTAAAGGGCGACAAGATGTTGTTGCATTACGCAAATTGGCAGTTATGAAAACTTCAACTGGTTTTTATTATTTAATTGTTAATGGAAGTGGTTCAGCTGACGCAAATACTCGCAATGAAGTCTATGCAGTTCCCTTAGTTTCGGGAAATGGTACCGATATCGATGGAACGTTGGCACGCGCAAATACCTTTGATACGGTCAGCCATTTTAATGTCCAAGCCTCTGCTGCAGAACATCTTGCCACAAAAACTACTGCTTCTGCCTTAGTTGGTGGTGGAGTATTACCTATAGTTGCAAATGACGCAGACATTTATGTTTCTGATATGCACGTTGTCGGTGATGCGGTTTATTGCGCAATTTCAAGCGATACCGTTGGAGCAACCAATGCCCCAGGTGTTTATTTTTCACAAGCAGTTTTTAATGACTTGGGTAAAATTGCTCGCTGGACCGATTGGGCAAAAGCTGCACCGTTTAGTTTGGGAAATTCTGCAACCGATGGTTCAACAAAAAAAATAGCAGTTGACGCAACAACCGGTGATATCTGGGGTGTAACAATAAGTGGCACCGTGATTAAAAAGACAGAGTGGACTACAACTGGAGCTGGTACAACTTCATTAGTTGCTCAACTGAATAGCTTACTTTCTAGCGGATGCTTTTCTTTTTATGATTTAAATCAATCAACGGTGAATTTTGGAGACACCAGCACTGCAGCAAGACGTTATGCCTATTTTGGTGGAGCGGCTGGAAAAGTTGTCTTTGTTAAAACAAGCACTTCAGCAACTAATGCATTTCTTGGAGTCCAATCTGAAACTTCTGACTTTACTGCAGCAACCGCCTATCTGGTTACGCAAATTACCAATGAAACTGCACCGGTAACTGCACTTGGTTATTCAAAAGGAGCAGGCGGTGGGACTAATGGTTATTTTTTAGCTGGAACCAAAAATGGATTGTATGCCTGGGCCTTGACTGCGAATGGAGCTGGATTTGACTCAGCCAATTATGCGGATTTAAACGCAGTACCATTTGATACCACAACCTATTCTTGGCAAAAAATTACTGCAATTTCTGGTGAAGTTAAACAGATTAAAAGTACTAAAAATCAGATCTATGTTTTAACCCGTGATTTAGACAGAAACAATACTACCATTGTTGACAGAGTTTATAGAATTGAAATCGCTGAAGACATTACAGACTTAATTCGCGATACTGTTTTAATTGCATCATCTGGAACTGGATTAGGAACCGCTTCTGATTTGAGCACTGCTACTTTATTCTATGATATATTCCCTATGCCGTCCGCTGCTGACAATTCAACGGATAAACTGTTACTTGCAACCAATGATGGACTCTATCGTTCTGCTGCAGCAGTCAATGCTGACACTACTCAGACAGAAGCAACCTGGACACAAGTGACTAACCCTGCAACTGATGAAAATGTTTATGATTTTTTAACTGGACCGACTCACAATCGTTATGAATCAACCGTATGGGCAAGCCATTGGGCAGATGATGCGCTCGGGTTACAAACTTATACTCGCTCTTCATGGCGTCAAATTAATAGTTCTGATATTGTCACCCTTGCTGATATGCCCAATGCACAATTTTGCACTGATGGATCAACCATAACAGATGTGGTACCAACCAAATATTTCTGGTCTGATGGAGCACGTAGATTTTTTATTGGTATTCCTGCAAGTTCAGATGGACGTCAGAATAATATCTATTGCTTACCCTATCGCGTGGGAACTGCTGATTGGAATATCAATACCGAACCAGGGTTTGAAGCTGACAATGCTTTAGAAACACAAGATCGCTTTTATTGGATCAGCAATATTGGAGCAACAGGTGCCATTTTTGCAGGCGGCAATAAAGGGGTTGTCGCTTTACAATAAAGCTTACAAATTTTCTTATTTTAAAAGTGTTCTTTCTTAGATGTCACCCTGAAGGCAGTGTGAAGGTCCAAGATTATATTTGTATTAATTTTTGTAGTTCTATTTTTCTCTTAATATTTAATCTTAATTATTTACTCTCTGCGCGCCCTCTGCGGGCGTTGCACCAAAGGGATGTTTGTGCACCCCTCTGGACTCAACACATTAGGGGGTACCCCTTAAAACCCCACGCTTAGATTCACTGCAGATCCTGCGGGACTTCCGCTCAGCTAAGCTGATAAAGAGCTATCATTAATAAACTATAATCTTGGATCACCACGCTGCGCTCATGATGACATCTTTTCTAATCAAGTTAAGTACTTTAGCGCAAATTATCTTCAGACGTGCAGCCGTGCGTAGCAAAGGCGAGCGCGAACCGGAGGGAATTAGAATTTGCAAAGGGTTCCAAGGGATTTATCCCTGGTGCCCGGATTGCAAAGGGGGTTGGCAGTAACCCCGCTTTGCCGCAACGCCCGCGTAGGGCGTACAGCAATAGTTGATTAAGATTGAATATGAGAAGAGCGAATGAAAAATATAATAATTTAACTTACTAAAAAGTTCTCACGTTTAACAGTAAGCATTGCATAAAGCGGAGTATTAATCCTTTGATTCTCTACAACTTCTTTTAATTTTTCATACATAAACTGCAACATATAGTTAATCACAACGCATGGAGCATCATAACGCTGATAATAATCTATCAAAGCTTGATAATGATGCTTCATTTGGGCAAATGCTTGCACTAAATGCTCAAAATCATACAAAGCATGTGTTACACAATCAGGGCACTCATAGGCTTGTTGTTCAAGGGAGCACAATAAAAAATCAAGCATGCTTTGCAACATAATCACTTGATGAGCAAACTGCTCTTGATTAACCATAAATGTTTCACGCATTTGTTCATGGTAAAATGCTGCATCAACATGCCCCCACAATTTCATGGTCAGCGATTGTACTTTTTTCATTGGCGTTGTTGGATACAAATTAGTGGTAAAATCCATAACTATGCTATTATTATCATGAGCATAATCCCCAGAAATAGAATAAAATAAGCTTAATAAAACTAAAAAACTGTAGTTATAATTCATAATAACCCCCTGCATATAAGACCCTTTCATCACTTATAATCTTGACAAATAACTACTCTATTTGTCAATAAAAACACAGAAAGAAAGTTAAGAATACAGGCTTAATCTTGCTTAAACACAATCTATTGAATTTTCCAATAATCAGTATATAATTTCTACTAGTGAATACAATTACTCTGTTAATACAAAAACCTATCATGAAAGAAAAAAGCTTGATACTCACTGATTATAAGAAATATCTATTTTTTTTAATTTTTATAACTACTTACAATAAATTTGCATTTACACAAGAATCTCAATCAGCTGTTCCTGCTCTTGCCCGTGCTGGATTATCTTATTTAGCTAAAACAGTAGGTCAAGATTTAGGATTGCTTCCTACTCAACCAGATTTAGGTCAACAATTATTGGCAGGGGCACGATTATGCCTCGATGCTGTATTGCTTGATAACAGTGCTCAAAATTTACGCAGTATAATTGCTCCAAGGCAAGAACCCCCCAAACCGAGATGGTGGGAGAAGCCAAATAATAAACCGCAACAAGCTCCTAAAATCAATTACCTTGACGTTCTAGCTAATGTAATTGAAGAAGAAGCGCTCTATGTTATGTTACCACAATTATTAGTTAGAGGATTTAAAAAAGCCTCTGGATTAAACAATCCCTGGATAGACCTTTCTGTATCAATGGTTGCAGGATGTTATTTTACTAGCCTTCATACGCAATATCGTCATGAACATTGGTTTAATCCTTACGCAATGAGCGTTTTTGGGTTTCATCTTATGCGTCAGATGCATTTAAGCAATAAGCCTTTACTTAACTGCTCTACTATTATTGGTCACTTTTTATTTAATATTCGTCGCCATAAACCAGCATTAGCTTATAGAAAAAATGGAGAAATTTTTGTAGCATAAAATGCTTTTTACTTATTATTTATAAACATTACAATTCTGGAGTTATCATGAAAAAATTTTTATTATTGTGTCTATTCTCCTTACAGTATCAGCTTACACAAACTGGTGATTGGAAAAAATTTGGTAAAACAATACAACTTGCTAATAGTGCTATTGATTCCTTAACAATAGATGTATGTGAAGCTAACCCAGGTGAAGTATACATAGCTGCAAATCAAACTGGTGCTGAACGTAATTTTAGAGTTCAATCAGACCATGTTGGGACCCTTGCTAGCAGCGTAGTTCCGATAAGTGATGACCAATTGGCAGTTAATCGTCTTAGAAATCCGTTCGTTGTTTTAATGGTAGGCCGTTTGAGGGTTATAGCTAATAGTTGTTATTGTAGCCCTGGAACAATTTTGATAGAAAAATTGGATCAAACGGGAAACCCAATCGAAAGGACAGAAATAAATACAGAATTTGATTGTGATAATCACGAAGGGCAACTACCTGTGATAACAAGCCTAGCTTTTGATGAAAATTGTAATTTTTTATGTGCAGGTTCACGTAATGGGAAATTGCAGCTATGGGAAAAAATAATGAGGGAGGCTCATGCACAACGATCATCGTCGGATTTATTTGGAAAGCTACAGCCAAAAGAAAAAGAATCTGATGAACAATAAGCACAATCTTTTTTAGGTTTCTTTGATATTTTTACTCTTATTCTTACTCGTTTAATTGTTAAAGAACAACTTTACTATAAAAAAAGCCATTCTGATGTTACTAAAACTACAGAATGGCTTTTTTTATAGATTAAAAAATCAATTAAAAGGGAAGATCGTCTTGAAAAGGTGGCTCATCTTTAAAGGCTACTGAACCTGAACGTGCTGTTGGTTCTTCTTGCGAAAACTGTTCTTGCTCTAAGGTAACTTTTTTTGTTTGAGCTGCCGGTTTTGCTGCTGTGGTTGTTCGTTTTTTAATGTTATTTAATTGTGACATTAATTCGCGTTCAACATCATTGCGTGGCTCAAATGCATCGTCTGCTTTTGTTGCTCCAAATGAAGAAGCTCCAGCTTCAGCGCCATCAGCAACTTCAACGTTATTTCCAGAAGATAAAAAGACAACACGGTCTGCAACAATGGAATGCTTACTACGATTGTTACCTTCTTGATCTTGCCATGAATCTAATTTTAAACGACCTTCAATTAAAACTTGGCGTCCTTTTTGTAAATATTGGCTGCATGAGTCCGCTTGTGGCCCCCAAACATCAATATCAACGTAACATACTTCTTGAACCATATCGCCAGATTGACGATTTTTAAATTGACGGTTAGATGCTAAATTCAAACGACATACACCTTGCCCTGAAGGTAATGTTTTTAGTTCAGGGTCACGTGTTAAATTACCTACCATTACAATTCTATTATATCCGCCTGCCATGTCATACCCTTTCAGAGGTCAAAATTTTTATCTAAATCAGCTAAATCTTGATGCGTTTCATCAAGCATTACCTGTAACTTTTTCATTCGAGCTTCTAATTTTCTTCGGTATTGGTCTAGTTGATTGGCTTTTCGTTTTGAAAAAAACGGATCATTGCCCGAAGCTAATGCTTTCATTTTTTTAATAATATCAGTAATTTCGTCTGATAAAGAACTTATCAAAGCAGTCAAAGTCGTCAACATTTCTTCTGCAACCGATCCTATTTCTGCCTGCACATCGCATACTTTTTTACGATGCACTGTAGTGCGTTTTTGCAGCCCAGATTCATCAGCAACTACATAAGAACTTAAACCAAACAGCACTATCAAAAGAATCTTAAATTTTTTTAAATTTATAAGCATACTTTTCCATTCTTAAAACTATCTAATCCAATACGCGCATACTGCACAAAAGAAACAATAATTAAAGTAGTAATACTATATAATGCAACATAATACGTTTTTGCCGGGGCCCATCCATATAAATAACAAAGCAATAACCAACCAATAAATAACATTTGTAACGCCGCTGTTGCTTTTCCTAATCGGGTTGGCCGGACATCCATTCCCTGCTTGGTATAATATAAACCAATAAATCCGACTATGACTAATAATTCTCGCGATAAAACTAACAAAACAAACCAATAAGGAACATTAAAAGGTAGCACATCGGTACAAGCAAGTGTCGAAAAACAAGCAATTAATAAAATTTTATCTGCCAATGGATCAAGACATGCTCCCAAAAATGTTTTCTGCTTGAGCATTCGAGCAAGCAATCCATCAAGTGAATCGGTAATTGCTGCAATCAAAAAAAATACAAATGCCGCTTGCCAATACCCTTTAACCATAGCAATAACAATCCAAGGAACTAATGCTATACGAGCCATTGTAAGCATGGTAGAAAAAGTAAGACGAAATTGATCTGCAGGGAGCTTTGAAAACAAAGCAAATGAAAACCGACGCATGTAAACAATACTTTCAGAAAATAGAGTACCTTGAATATCAATTAAGATAGCACATGCTCAATAACACCGCAACCAAGGCATAATTGCCCATCATAAAAAACCGCAAATTGCCCTGTTGCAATACCCTGATCTCGCTGCGCTAATCTGACCACCAATTGCTGGTTTTCTTGTGTAAGAGATGCTTGATACAGCTGTGGACCATGACGCATTTTGACTAACAGCTCTTTTTTATCAGGCATATTACCCGAAAACCAATTGAGCGCTGTAACCGTAAAGGTGTCCCTTTGCTTAGTTTCATCATGATATTCTTTTGAAATAAAAACAGTATTGGTAAACGGATCTTTTGCAACAACATACCAAGGTCCGTGAGAAAGCTTTATCCCCTTTCGCTGACCAATGGTATAAAACCAAAAACCTTCATGATATGCAAGAACTTTTCCTGTTTCAAATTCAACCAAAGGTCCCTGCCTGGTCCCAATATGCTCTTTAATAAAATCACTAAATTTAATTTTTCCTAAAAAGCATAACCCCTGGCTATCTTTCCGGTCTTTATTAGGCAAATTAAATGTTTGCGCCAATTGACGAACCTCTTGCTTAGTTAAATCACCTAATGGAAACAATGCTTTACTCAATTGCGCTTGGCTTAATCGCGCTAAAAAGTAGGTTTGGTCTTTAATAGCATCAGGAGTTTGTTTAAGATAAAAAGTTCCATCAATTTCAGTAAGTCCTGCATAATGACCTGTTGCAATCTTGTCATACTGCTGAGCAAACGTATCATAAAACGCCCCGAATTTGATCATGCTGTTACACATTATGTCGGGATTAGGAGTTAGCCCTTTTTTAATTTCTTCAATAGCATAGGCAATAACTGTTTCATGATATTCTTTTTGAAAAGACACAATTTTAAGCTCAACCCCAGCTTGCTCGCAGACAGCCTGAACATATGACAGATCTTCCTGCCAGGGACAATCTCCTAAAAAAGAAAGCTCATCTTCTAGCCAGATTTTAAGGTAAAAAGCAGTAACAGTGTGCCCCTGAGCTTGCAAAAGACGCAACGCTACAGAACTGTCAACCCCGCCAGAAAGTAATACTGCGATATTCACTTTTTTTACCTTATTTATGATTAATTGTGTAAAGCAAGTATAGCAGCAAAAACGCCTTCTGTCGCTTGATTTTTGACTTTTAAGTATTTACACCCTAAATTTAATATCAAAATTATGACATCCTTAATAGAAAACCTTATCATGAAAAAATTTATTCTATCTTTTGCTCTTTTGGCCATGACAACTGAATATACTTTTGCGGCCTATAATACAAGAGACGCTGCTGTTGAAAATTTAACCGCTCATACTGGTTTTCGTAAAAGCTTAAAAAATGGGGTTTTTTATACTGTTTTGCTAACCGTTCCTGTAGTACTTGGCGCAACTACTTTGGCTCAAGAAAAAGTTACCGCATTTTTTGTTTCAATTACCGGTTGTGGAATTCTTTACGGTTTACTTTCTGCAATTCGTTCGGGTCATATTTATGTAGCACGATTTTATTTTAGAAAACTCTACAATAAACGTATTGACCACAATAACAATTTAGTTAAAGCGTTTACTGTCGGGGCAGAGTATTTACCCTACGCTTTAAACGATCAAGAGTTTATACAATATGGACTTGCTGCAGGATTTTCATTTGCTGAGCTTGAAAAATTAGCACGCAAATCTGGAAGAATTCAATTAGCTCATCAATTATAAATTTAATAAACTCTAAAAAAAATCGGCCTTGTCTTGTTGACTCAGCCGACTAAAAAGTTTCTTAAATTTCAGTTTCTTTGTCACGAACTTTTGGATTTTGTTCTTGTGCCATAAAGTCCGCTAAATTTGGCTCATCTTCTTCCCCTTGATCATCATCATCATTATCTGCTGGTAAACCATCATTATCTGCAGGTAAAACATCATTCCCTGCAACTTGATAATCTGGTTCCCATTCAAATGAATCATATGGTTCTTCTTCTGGAAAAACCGGAAGAACAACAAGTCTTCTTGCAGCTAGACCTGAGGATGATTCATGTTCTTTATATCCTCTTCCAGTTAATATAGTAGTATCTGGTCTTGGAGTTACTGATCGCCCTGGTCGAAAAAAATCTGCTGGAGATCCATGAGTATGCTGGTCCGATTCTTTTTCAATAGGGGCGAACGCGCTATCACTATCATCATCACTATCATCATCACTATCACCATCATCGATAATAAATGCTGGTAAAGACGACATCATTGGTGGCGGAGAAAATTGTCCACCTCCTGGCGGCGATTCCGAAAGTGCTCTTTCACGATTTTTTGCCAATTGCAACTGATGTGGACTCATTACACGAAATTTTTGAAGCTTTTGTTCAACCTTATCTGTTAGTTTTCTGAATGTTTTCGCTAATATGTCTTGTTTTTCTTTCTTCGCATCTTTAAATGCATCACTTGCAAATAATTTCCTATTAAGATTTTCAATAAAGCGTTTAGGATCCAAAGGGTTACTCTCAAGACTCTTCAAATAGCGTTGATAGAGATCAACAGACAATTTTTCAGCCAAATGATCTAATTCTTGATCAGTTGGGGAACGTTCAATAACTTCTTTTCTAAAAAGAGCTTTCTTAAATTCAAACAACTTTAAAAATTCTTGAACAACATCACTTTCTGAATAAGAATTTTCAGTGCCTGCTGATGCTGATCTTTGAGGAATAGCTCCGACTGATGCTGATCTTTGAGGAATAGCTCCGACTGATGCTGGCCTTCCAG
The DNA here is from genome assembly GCA_945882015.1 of candidate division TM6 bacterium GW2011_GWF2_32_72. Classification (GTDB taxonomy): domain Bacteria; phylum Babelota; class Babeliae; order Babelales; family CAIQNR01; genus CAMCVM01. The sequence goes on along the minus strand of CAMCVM010000003.1, from coordinate 61,315 downwards.
GGGAAACAACAGGAGATTTTTTTCTATTGAAAAGTCTAAAAGGTTTATTTCGTTCTCTTAGTCTTTCAATTTCGTTTCCTTCTAGTTCTATTGCTTGTTGCACAACTCCTAATAAAACTGGCGATGTTGGACTTGCACTTGCACCGATATTTGGCTGAACTGAACCTGGAGATGCTGCCGCTGGACTTAAACCCCCGCTTGGAGAAACAGGTACGGGCACTGGTAAAGGTCCTGCGCTTTGTGCTCTTTGACGTCTCTCTTTTTTCTTTTCATCTTTTTCTGGTCCTTGTTCAGCTGCCTGAATAGCAACAGAACACCATAGTATTATTCCAATTAAAAATTTCTTCATTATAACCTCTTAGTGTAAATAGTTTTACTTTTTAAAGGGCAACCTCTTCAATATCATCTTCTTCAGGCGCAACTTGAGCAGGCTTAACTGTGATTTTCGTAGACTTTTTATGACCAAGTTCAGGCCTTTTTAGATGCATTGGAACTTGATGAAGCATAATAGATCCAGAAGGAGAAACTGTCCCTGATGATCCTGAGTCTAGTGAATCTGCTTGGTCTGTATCCTGAGCCTCTTGCGCAACAGTAGTAAATAAATATTTTTCTGTATAATCGTTTATAGTAAACGGTTTTTTATAAAGCATTTTTAGGAATTTAATTGCTTTCTGACGATCATTGTTAAACATTTTTGGATATCTATAAACCAAAATGTCGACAATAAAAGGTAAATGTAATTCTAATGCTTTTTGTGAAAGCCTTTTTAAATCATCTAAAAATCGATCTCTTAAATTTGGTTCCGCTGACAGTCCATAAATTTCCCCTTTACGAGAAGGAAACAACTCGCTTATTTTTACAACTGCTCTACTTATAAACTGTTTTTCTTCTTTTTGTGTTAAATGCGCTGAATTATCCAACATAAGTTTAAGGTCTAAAATTTCTTGCAGATTTTCTGCGCTATCTAGAAGCTTAGTATAACTGCTTAGTACCGAACCATTCAGATGTGCAAAAACTATTGAAACTAAAAACAAACCATGAATCATTATTTTTTTCATAATAACTTTTCTCCATTTTAAAATAACTTATCCATTTAAAATATATTCTAATTGTAACAATTTTTTTCACGTAAAAACAAGCAATCTATCTAAAATAATGATTTCAAGCTTATTTTAGACTTTTTATAGACATTAGAAAATAAGATTCTTTACCCTTAAAAGTAAAAAGAGGGAATTAATATGCACAAAGTAATTTTCATCATAATAACCATAACAATAAGCTCAGCCTCTTGCGCTGAATCAGGAGCATTTAATCAGTCTTTTATTACAGCAGGAGAATTAGCAGAACAAGCATTTTTTGGAATTACAGATGCTGACATGCAAAAAACATCTCATGCTCAACAAGAAATTGAAAATAAAAAACTGTTTGCACTTCGAGATGAAAAACTTAAAAATTTTTTAGCTACAATGTTTAATAACATTACAAAAAAAGAAACTTTCCAAGAAAAATTACCACTTATGATGCAAGTTGCAGCAAAATTTTCTGGATACAATCCGCCAATTCATAAAATAGCTCGGATTAATTATTCAGCTCTCAATACAGATGAATACAAAAGTACATTAAAAAAAACCTTTCTTCCTTTTATTTCTGATGATTTTTCACCTATCCTTTATCAAACTTTTAAAGAAGCACTCTCTTTGGAAGAAGAACGAACAGAAGGGATTGAACTGACCGATCTGATTAGAGTTGCATGCGAAAATCATAAGCATAGAATACAACAAGAAAAATACGATATTATATTTGACCCTCACGAAGAAGTATTAGCTATTGCCGTTTTGATTAATCTATTTTTTCAAACAGCAGAAGAAAAATTTGCTTTAGAAAAAAAGTCATCATAGGCTATGTAAAATTTTTACATAAAAGGTGATTAACTATGGCTACTTTTAAACTGCTTATTGTTCTCTGCTTTACAATTTTAAAGACCCATGCAAGTCAAGATAGGCTTGTAATTGTTAATCCGGCAGCCCTACTTTTACCTGGTAACAATAATCCTCATCACATAAGACTTCCTGGACAAGAATGTGAACCGTTAGGGCCTCTAGCGCTTATAGCAGGAGCTGTTGGAGCAGGAGTATGTGGCGTAATGTGCTGTACTAATCCATTAGTTGTTGCTGGATTAATTGCAAGCTCTGCAACTGGGTGTTATGGAATAATCCATATATCTTCAGCCTGTTGCGAATAAAACTATAAATAGTAAAGATGACTTTTTAGAGGTTTTTAAGTATGCTGTAACAGTATATTTTTACTATAAAGGTTTACCATGAATGCTCTTGAGAATTTAAAACAATCGTTTTCTGAATTTTTGATTAATCACTTTTCGCTTACCCCTGAACAGCGCCGCGATATTGATTTTGTCATTAATACTGACCCTCAAAAAGCACAATTTGGTGATATCAACTGCACCGTTGCATTGCAACTTGCAAAACAAATAAATAAAGCACCTCGGGACATAGCACAAGCAATTATTACCAATTTTAAGCACCCTTTTGTAACAAAAATTGAAAGCGCTGGTCCAGGTTTTTTAAATTTTCACCTTACTTTAGCTGTTTTTCAGTCACTTTCTCAGGATCTTTTTAATCAGAAACATAAATTCTTTAAAGTTGAAAATCCTCTTACACGTTACAATGTTGAATTTGTCAGTGCCAATCCAACAGGCCCATTACATCTTGGACATGGCAGAGGCGGTATTATTGGAGACACACTTACTCGTGTTTTAAAATTTTTAGGGTATCAAGTATCAGCCGAACATTATATCAATGATGCTGGCGCACAAATGCAAAAATTAGGTAACTCATTAAAAATTCGTTGTCAGCAAGAACTTGGCCATTTAGTTATTATGCCAGAAGATGCTTACCAAGGTCAGTACCTTAAAGATTTGGCTGCGCAATGTATTCAAGAACACGGAAAAGCCGTGCTTGAAAAACCAAACACATTTTTTATTCAATACGGTTACCAACATTTATTAGCGCTTCTTAAAACAACGTTACATGAGTATGGCATTGAATTTGATGTTTGGTTTTCTGAACAAACATTACATGGCAATAAAATTAAACAAGCACTTGAACTTTTAGAAAAAAATGGTTACCTCTACCATTCTGAAGGTGCATTGTGGTTCCGTTCGACTTATTTTGGGGACGATAAAGACCGAGTCCTTAAAAAAGCTGATGGTGAATACACCTATGCCGCTGCTGATGCAGCATATTTACTTGCTAAAGCAGAACGTGGCTTTAACCATTTAATTATTGTACTTGGTCAAGATCATCATAGCTATCCAAAACGACTTGAAGGTATTAGAAAAGCACTTGACCTTGATGACGTTAAACTGGAATGCATTATCTACCAATTAGTATCTATCAAAGAAGGCGACCAATATTTAAAACTTTCAAAACGAGCTGGCAGAATTATTGGATTATCTGATGTTACGCAAACAGTTGGTAAAGATATTGCACGTTTTTTCTACTTAAACAGAAAAGCCGATGCGCATCTTGATTTTGATATGGACTTAGCACTTTCAAAAACTGATGAAAACCCTGTCTATTATTTACAATACGCTTATGTTAGAACAAAAAGCATTTTAGAAAAGGCACAAGAACACCCTGGCTTACAAGGTATTACTGCCGATGATGCACAATACTTGACTGATGGTGAAGTGCTGATGCTCAAAAAAATTATTGAATTAAAAACTTTGTTAGCTACGATTGCAACCAATCATCAGGTACACTTGATCGCTTATTATCTTTTAGAAGTTGCTCATATTTTCCACAATTATTACCACCATAATCGAGTTATTGAACCTGAGACTATAGGCCAAAGCCGTGGTCGACTTTTACTGACTACTCTAGTTAAAGAACAATTTGAACGTTGCTTAGATTTAATGGGCGTTTCAAAACCAGAAACTATGTAAATAAGCTTTCTTAAACCTTATCATTAGCTTTTTATTGCCAAAAAAACTACTTCTGGCACACTAGAAAACAATAAGTAATAGCGTCAAAAGCAAGGAGCTTATATGACAAAGCCTAGTTTAGAACAAATACAAAAGTTACGTGAACGAACCAGCATGGGCATGATGGATTGCAAAAATGCTCTTGAAGAAGCTGGATGTGATATGGAAGTAGCAGTTGACCTGTTGCGCAAAAAAGGCGCTAAAGTTGCTGCAAAAAGAGGCGACAATGAAACCGCTGCTGGCCTTGTACATGCGTACATCCACCCTGGTTCATTGATTGGCGTTTTAATTGAAATTAATTGCGAGACAGATTTTGTAGCGCGCAATGAATCGTTAAAACAGTTGGCTAATGATATCGGAATGCACATTGCTGCATCAAATCCTTTATATTTAAGCCCTGAAGAAGTTGATACTGCGTTCTTAGAAAAAGAAAAAACTTTTATGAGAGAACAGTTAGCACAAGAAGGCAAAAAAGGTGATTTTGTTGAAAAAATCATTGAAGGCAAAGTGCAAAAGCTTTATGCCGACGTCTGTCTTTTACAACAAAAGTTTGTAAAAAATGACAAGCTTACTGTTGATGAAGTGATTAAAGATGTCATTGGTAAGTTTGGTGAAAAAATTAAAATTCGTCGATTTGCTCGTTATCAAATTGGAGCGTAATTTTACGCTAAAGGAAACATATGATTGGTATTACTCTGACAGAAGGGGCAACCGCGCCTTTTGAAAAAGCAACTCAAGAAGAAATGACCAAAAGCATTAAGCATTTTGAGCATGAACTTGTTGGAATTCGTTCAGGAAGAGCGCATCCAGCTATGATCGAAAGCATCAAAGTTGTATGTTATGGGGGAGAGTCAGAACTTCCACTTAAAAGTTTAGCTTCTATTTCTACTCCAGAACCTCGTTGCATTGTTGTGCAACCATGGGACCCGACAACGTTAGTTGATATTGAACGTGCAATTAAAGAATCTGACACTGGATTAACACCAATCAATGATGGAAACATCATTAGATTGCAGCTGCAAGAAATGTCTTCTGATCGTCGTGAAGAATTACTCAAACTGCTTGGTAAAAAACTTGAAGAATGCAGAGTAAGTGTTAGAAATATTCGTAAAAACGTACAGAATTTTGTCAGAGACTGTCAAAAAGATAAAGCTATTTCTGATGATTTTGCAAAACGTCTTAATGATTTGTTGCAAAAATTAACCGATCAGTCCATTAAAAAGGCTGAAGAATTAGCAGCAAAAAAAGAAAGTGATTTAAAGTTATAATTCCTCTTTTACTTTCTTATTGCTTTTGATACACTATGTAGGGTATTAAGCTTCAAAAGACTAAGGGCCGTTAGCTCAATTGGTAGAGCGACAGACTCTTAATCTGCAGGTTATTGGTTCGATTCCAATACGGCCCATAAAAAAGTATATGCGAGAGTGGCGAAATTGGCAGACGCACTGGACTTAGGATCCAGTTCCCTAATCGGAGTGTGGGTTCAAGTCCCTCCTCTCGCACCATAAGGGTAAGGAGTAGTAATGAAAGAACATCAAGCTGATCTTGATTTCTCTTTAAAGCATATCGGTCCTCATTTTGCGTACACTACTATTACAATACCTGATAATTACGTAAAAAAATTGTATTCTTTAGCTTCCTCAACACAGCAACTAGGAACTCATACTCCTGGTTTTTTAAAAGGAACGACTCCTCTTTCTTATATTGAATCAAATTTCCAACCACATTTGTTAGAACATATTAAGGAATTTTTTTTCAAATATTTTGTGATTAGTTGGCTTCATAGAAAAATTTCTGATAATAAAATTTTACTTGCAGGTCAGCCTCGGTTAACTGATATTAGCATTACACCTCTTAGTGGTGCTTGTTACAGTTTTTCATTAACCCTTGCTCAACCTATTTCATTACAAGGGTGGAAACGGCTTCCGTTTAAAGCTCCTCGACGAAAAAATTATAAAGATCTTGATCGCCAGGTAAAGAATTTTTTGAAAGAAGAAGCAACAGCTCAAAAAAATGCTCGCAACACTGAAATCCAAATAGGTGACTGGGTTCATTTTTCAGTGCAGTTACTTGATATGCAAGGAAAAAGCATCTTTGAAGGAACCCCAGAAACATTATGGTTAAAAATTGGTTTTGAAGAAGCTGATTTACCATTTAATACGCTCTTTATTGGAAAAAAAATTGGTGATACATTTGTTACAACAGAACTCAGTTTACAAGAATATTTTAGCAGCCATATCGAAACGCATTATCCTTTTGCCATAAAAGTCTTAGATTTCACACCGTTTGCCTATTTTGATCTTGATGAATTCAAAAAACATTTTAAAATTAAAAACAATCAAGAACTTCATGAAAAAATGATTGAAGTTTTTTCATATCGAAATGATATTTCACAAAGACGTTCAACAGCAGAAGAGACATTAAAATTATTGCTTTCGCGGCATGCTTTTGATGTTCCTAACCATTTAGTGTTACGACAGCAAAAAGAAATTCTTGATGCTATTCACGATAACCCTGATTATCAAGTGTATAGAATGCAAGATGACTTTAATGATAAAGTAAAAAAACTTGCAATCAAACAAGTAAAGGAAGTTATTTTAACGCACCAACTTGCTTACTATGAAAATATTGCTGTTGGAGTTGATGATATAAAAAATTATCTTAATCTTACTAAGCGACCTCGAACTAAAGAATTTATTTATTTTGAACCACCTCATTCAAAATTCCTTGGTCAAGAAATGCCGCTTTCTGCTGCGCTTCTTGAAGAATCCTGTTTAAGAGAAAAAACACTTAATTATGCAATACATTCTCTTTCTAAGCAAAAGGCAAGAGTCCCATGAACAAACCCCAACAAGACATTCATGACGTTATTATAATCGGTTCTGGTCCAGCTGGACTTACTGCTGGAATTTATACTGCACGAGCTTTTTTAAAGCCTTTATTATTTGAAGGATCTGCTCCAGGTGGTCAACTCATGGGAACAACTGCGGTTGAAAACTGGCCAGGCAATAAAAGTATTATGGGTCCTCAGCTTGTTATGAATATGAGAGAACAAGCGCAACATCTTGGAACTCAGATAATTTCAGAACAAATAGTAAGCGTTGATCTTTCGCAACGCCCTTTTACGCTTGTGACCAATAATAATAAAACGTATAAAAGCCATTCGGTCATTATTTCAACAGGAGCATCTGCTAATAAACTTGGATGTCCTGGGGAACAAGATTATTGGGGAAAAGGAGTCACTGTTTGTGCGGTATGTGATGGTGCATTTTATCCAAATAAAAAAGTAGTAATTGTCGGCGGTGGAGACACTGCGATGGAAGATGCTTCTTTTATGACTAAGTACACGAGTGACATCACCATTGTTCATATTTTTGATAAATTAACTGCATCACCGATTATGCAAGAACGAGTGCTTAATAATAAAACTATTAAAATTTTATATAGTCACACCGTAACACAAGTAATCGGTAACGGTAACCATGTTACTCATGTGGTAGTAACAAACCAAAAAACTCAAGAAAAAACTACCCTTTCTGCTGATGTCATGTTTCTTGCTATTGGACAAAAACCCAATACTCATCTTTTTAAAGAACAGTTAGAACTTGATAAAATGGGCTATATTGTAACACGAAATGGAACACTTACTTCTGTTGCCGGTGTCTTTGCAGCAGGGGATGTAGTAGACTTTAAATACCGCCAAGCTATCGTTTCTGCCGGCAGTGGATGCATGGCAGCACTTGATTGCCAAAGGTTTCTTGAGACACTTTAAGCTTAAAAGCTCCTCTTATTACTCGTTAACGTAAATTTTGATTGATAAAAAGTTAATTTATCTTTAAAATAGGCTTATATTGTCATTATTATTTAGGTTGAAGGAACGCAAGCATGTCAGTGACATTTTTTAGAAAAAGTCGTTTAAAAAGAAATAGAAAACACGGTTTTCGTAAACGTATGTCTACTCGTCAAGGTAGAAAGATTTTAAATCGCCGCAGAGCAAAAGGTAGAAAAAGAATAGCAGTACGCGCATAGGAGGAAAATGCCAAAGACGCAACTAACAAGTAAAATTTCTTCGTTTTTACAAGAAGAGATTGATCAACTTTTTAAACAAGCTCGTTTAAGAATAAGATATTGTGGTGTTCGTGTTTTGACAGCTTCAACTAGTGCTACTTGCGCAAGAATTTTAATTGTCACACCAAAAGCGTGTGGCAATGCCCCTGAGCGTAACTTATTCAAGCGACGTATCAGATCAATTTTCAGAGAAGAAGGTTTTACAGCTTCACAAAAAAATTTCGTTGTGATCACTGACAAGCAAGGTGTAAAACTTTCTTACTCTAAACTCAAACAGCTTCTTTTTTCTGCACTACAAAATAGCAATGATTAATCGTTTTTTATCACTCTGCATTATTACCTTCCGTCCTTTACTTGGTCCTGCAACTTGTAAGTATTCATTTACTTGTACCAATTTTGCACTTGAGCTCCTTTCAAAAGAACCTTTTTATAAAGCAATCCCCCTCATCATTTCTCGATTACTTTCCTGCAACCCCTTTACAAAATAAACCTTGGCGTGCAAAGATAAAAGAAGCTTTGCATATAAAAAAGGTAAGGGGAAAGCGATGGACAAACGTTGGGTCTATGGTTTAAAATTTTGTTTATTTTCTTTGATTATATATTCCTGTTCTGGAGTTACTCCGCTACCTAAAGGAATGGTAACGCTGAGTAATAATAAAAAAAATAGCACTATCACTGTTCCTGAAAATAATGAAGATATAATCTTTTGCATTATTGTCCCAGAAATTTTTAATGACCAAGTGATCAAGAGTCTGGAAAATTTTTCACAAACTATCATGGTTCAAAAAGATCTTTTAACCTTAGGTAAATCTATTACTACAAAAAAACCAATAGTTCTTTTTTTTGAATGGCAAGAAGCAGAAAATGCACAGATCAGAAAACAAGCTGGTCAAGATTTAGCAACAGCAATCAATGATTTAAAAAATCGATTTAAAGAAAGTCAGTGTATTTTTATTGGAATAGGGCAAGGTGGTAATGTTATTAACCTTGCAAGTAATAGTACCAAAAATAAATTTGATGTAGTCATACAATTGTTAACTCCGATTTTTCCTTTTGACACACAAAATAATTATGCAGACTATGCTCCCAATCAAAATACTATACAAAACTTATTTTCTTTTTATTCAGACCATGCATTTACCTTACCACACCCAACACTCCATCCGACTTATACCCACACGTACCCGGAAACTCTTACTCTTAATAAAACAACGATTCTTTTATTGATCGAAAATCAACATGCCCAACAGAATGCTCTTTTATCACAAGACGGACAAAAATTTCTTAAAATTGTAAAAAAAATAAGTGCTGATTACCCATTACATAAAAAAAACCTATCCACTTTTGCAGCTCATATAAGTACTAAAAAAATTGATACTGACGGTATGGTCTTTATTATGAAATCGGCTCATCAAGATAGTGATCTTATTTATAAAAAAGAAGAAGCGCTGAGTGACTCTTATAAAAAAACATTTGAGAAAATTTGGGGCCGCCCTATGACACTCAGTTTAAATACAGGAGAAAAAACTCGAGCACTTAATAAAAGTATAGAGGAAGCGGCCACCAAAAGTTAATTACATTAATTCCGCTGCAAGTTGACTTAAACGGCTTCGTTCACTACTTTCTAAAAATACCGTTGCAAATAAGTCTTGCTCCTTAAATTTATCACTGGCTACAACCAGACCATTACTACTAAAATCTAAATATGGTGAATCGATCTGATACGGGTCACCACATAATACGATTTTACTCCCTTGACCAACACGGCTAATAATAGTTTTTGCCTCATGAGGACTTAAATTTTGTACTTCATCAATAAGAATAAACTGATAAGGTATAGAACGGCCACGCATATACGTAATAGCTTCAAGACTAATAAAGCCTTGACTAACAAGATCATCAACAGAGCCTAAAGAATTTCTATGTGCACCTTTATCATCATGCTTTTTCTTTTTCTTTTTTTTCGTCTGTTGTTCATCAAGCGTAACAATTGCTTCTGATTCTACCTGTTGAAGATGCTCTTGATTATTACTTGCGTGCAATAAAACATCAACGTTGTCATAAATAGGCTGCATCCATGAAAACATTTTTTCTTGCAACCCACCTGGCAAATATCCAATGTCAGGTCCTAATGGAACAACAGGGCGTGATACTAATAATTTTTGATACAAGTCTTCAACCATTACTTGGTGCAATCCTGCAAGTAATGCTAAAAAGGTTTTTCCTGTTCCTGCAGGCCCTAATAAAGCAACAAACTCTAAGGTCGGATCAAATAAAGCATCAAGTGCCATTACTTGCTGTGGATTACGTGCTCCCACATTCCAACGTAATGACGGTTGATCAATCGCTTTAAACATTTTTTTAGAATTAACATGTCTAAAAATTTTATAATTATGGGGGTTGTGTTGCGATTCAACCAGCACGTATTCATTAGGCATAAATGAATACTCTTTACTTAAAGCAATCAAGTCATCAGGAACTTCTTGTTTAAGTTGTACTGAAGGAACCATTAAACGGACCCATCCTTTGTAAAATTCTTCACGCGGGACATGCCCTTTAAGATAATCTTCGGATTCTAAACCAAGCACATCTGCTTTAACTCGAGCATTTAAATCTTTTGAAATAAATTTAACCGGTTGTCCAGTATTTTTAATCGCAAGCGCATTGAGTAAAATTTCATTATCGACAAGATCAAGATTTAACGATGTAATATGCGGAAGCGCACTCTGTGAAAAAAGTACTTTTAATGTTCCTCCTTCTTCAAGCTTAACACCTTCACTTAAAGATCCACTTTTGCGCATTTCATCAAGATAACGAATAAAATCACGAGCGCTTTTTCCCCTTTCAGATGATTCTTTTTTAAAATTTTCAAGTTCTTCAAGCACGGCTATGGGAATTCCTACAATTGAATCACCAAAGCTAAAAATTGCACGGGGATCGTGAAGCAGTACGTTTGTATCAAGAACAAACATTTTCTTCATTTCTGGTGGCTTTATAGACATTTTGCCCCCTGAGTTTGACGGTTTAACAGATGACTACACAAGCGCATTCTAGCATTGCCACTTGCAGTAAAACAATAACTTTTGAGCTTAACTTAACAAAGAGCCCTACCTTAAGCGATAAAGGTTTTCTTTTGTGCGCTATTTGATAAAATAAAGAAGAAATTGTCATTATAAACCTTCTTAGTTAAAGGAATAATCAAATGAACGAGCAAGACCTAAAAATAGTTCGTCACTCTGCCGCACATCTACTTGCGCATGCACTTATAGAGCTTTACCCTGAGACGCAATTGACGATTGGTCCTGCAACTGAAGCTGGTTTTTTTTATGACATCTTACCTTCAAAAAATTTCAAAGAAGCTGATCTTGCGTTCATTGAGCAGCGCATGCATGAAATTTCACAACGCAATTTACCTATTACTCATGAGCAAATTTCAAAATCAGAAGCACAAAAACTATACAAAGATAATCCATTTAAGCTTGAGCTTATCAATGACTTAGAAGGTGACACTGTTGGGCTTGCGCGACAAGGTGAATTTTATGATTTATGTCGCGGAGGCCACGTTGCAAAAACTGGTGATATTAAATATTTTAAATTGACTGCGCTTTCAGGTTCTTATTGGCGTGCTAACCGTGATGGCGTTGCATTACAACGAATCAGCGGGATTGCCTTCTTAACCCAAGAAGCAATGGACAAACAACTGCTTAAAGAAGAACAAGCGCAAATGTACGATCATAGAAAACTTGGAAAGCAATTAGAACTTTTTTCATTTCATGATGAAGGTGTTGGTTTTCCTTTTTTCCACCCAAAAGGCAAAGTCGTGCTTAATCAATTACGTAATGCAATGCGTGAACGATTAAGAAAAGCTGGATATTTGGAAATTGAAACTCCTATTATGCTCAGTGATGAATTATGGAGAAGGTCAGGGCATTACAATTTTTATAAAGAAAATATGTATTTTTCAGAAATAGACGAAAAAAGTTATGCGGTCAGACCTATGAACTGTCCTGGTTCAATTTTAATTTATAAAGACCGTCCTCGTTCTTATCGTGAACTTCCGTTACGCTTACACGAATTTGGTAAAGTTCACAGGCATGAGCTATCTGGGGTATTGCATGGCTTATTTAGAGTGCGTTCTTTTACGATTGATGACACCCATATTTATTGCACCATTGACCAAGTTGAGGCTGAAATCTTAAAAAGCTTGTCCCTTTTAATGCAAACCATTAAAAAATGTGGTTTTGAGAATATCAAAATTGGGCTTTCTACAAAACCTGAAAAAGCAATGGGTGATGACGCTATCTGGCAAAAGGCTATTGCTGCTCTTAAAAGCGCCCTGAATGCGTCAGGAGTTACCTATACAATTAACGAAGGTGACGGAGCTTTTTATGGTCCTAAAATAGATTTTAGAATTGAAGATTCTATGGAACGTCAATGGCAATGTGGAACAATCCAACTTGATTTTTTCCAGCCAGAAAATTTTGATCTTTCCTATGTTTCATCTGAAGGAACTGCAAAGCGTCCAGTCATCCTGCATCAAGCTTTTCATGGATCTTTTGAACGCTTTTTTGGGATTTTACTAGAACACCACAAAGGACATTTGCCGTTTTGGCTTGCTCCCGTTCAAGCTAAAATTTTAACCGTAACTGATGAACAAAAACCGTACGCTCAAAAAATACTTTCATTATTACAAGAAGCAGGAATAAGGGTAGAAATTGACCAATCTGGCGATACATTGTCAGGACAAATCAAAGATGCGCAGCTTAAAAAGATTCCGTGGATGCTTATTATTGGGAAAAAAGAAGTTGAGCTTGAAACACTTACCGTCAGATACCATGATGGCAAGCAAGAAATGGGAATTTCTTACAATTCGGTATTAGAAAAAATGCAAAAACTCTTATAAAAATAAAAGAAAAAAAAGCTGTACACTATTTCCAAAATGCTATTGTACAGCTTTTTTTGAATTTTTTATCATAAAAAAAATCTTTACTTGTAAAAAAATTGTTGACTTCTTCTCATTTAAATCTGTATCATCAGAAGTAAAATCACCTGGGTGTATCATCAGTTGGAAGGAAATATGAGTAACCGTAATGGTGAGGGAGAGTACAATGACAGTAGTAAAGAAAGCAACCAAAAAAAGAGTTGCTAAAAAGAGAGTTGCAAAACGTAAAGCTGCTCCAAAAAGAACAGCTAAACGTAAAGTTGCAAAACGTAAGGCTGCTCCTAAAAGAACAGCTAAACGCAGAGTTGCAAAACGTAAAGCCGCTCCTAAAAAAGCAGCTAAACGTAAAGTTGCAAAACGCAAAGCAGCTCCTCAAAAAGCAGCTTAAGCGTAACAGCTTACAAAGCTAAAAAAACACCTACTTTTTTGGTAGGTGTTTTTTTTTACTTATAATTTAAAATCTAAAAGAATCTTACGATACTGGCGGTTGAGAATTCAGAATAAGAATCAAAGTTGTAAATACCGTTGACTCTACAATATGTCTTAGAAAAAAATTGATGAAATTCATAAACGCTCTTTCATATGTTGAATAATGTGACCTGGAACTTTAGTATAAAGCCCGGCATTAAGAAGTCAATAAACTTTTATGCATCATTATAATCGCAGTATGATTGCTTAAAATAAGCAATAGATCGATCTTATAACTTTACAAAAAAATGCGTTATGCTATCTTACTCAAACTATAATTCTCTCTAAAAAAATCAAGGCGGTGTTATTCGTGTCTAGCTTATTTAAAGCTTTTGCTAGTGTCTTGCATGATGTCTACACAATGCGATGTATTCTTTTTAGTGTCCAAACAATCTCATTTTTTTTTAAAATTACTTTATTTCTATCGTTTATAAAAAGATTAATAACCGCTAAAAAATCTCCTATTTCGTGGTATTATCTTTTAATTGTTATTGGGTGCTCTACGTTAGAAGATTTTTCATGGATAGTTTCATTGGCTCGATATACATTCCTACCAAATATTGACTATAAACCGGTAATTTTATTGATTCGAATTACATGGGCATCTAATATTTTAATGTATCAATCATTAGCTCTTTTTTTAGAATCATTTACTCAGCGCATTAAAAGAATCTCTTACCACCAAATGGTTGCATGCTTCATTAGTTTATTTTTCTTCTTAAGCCCCTTAGTAATTGCGATTTTTTATTTTGACCCCTCTTATAGGCCTGATTTTGAATTCACCATTTATACTCATGAATCGATTTTTGCTCTGCTTATCTTAATGCCACTCAGCTTATTGTATGGTTTAAAACAGCTGCAAAAAAACAAATCTCATAAAATTTTAAAGACTCAACTTACCTATGTTATTATATTTTTTATTTTTCATGTACTGATTAATATTTATCATACTTTTCCGCTTGCCATTTATGGGATCACAGATGGCATTTCAATTCTTGCAACCATTTGTTCTAACATTTTTTTAACAGTTGCTCTCTATTACTGTTTAAAAAAAATTATTCGTCTTCGTTTTTTAAATATGCATAACCATGTACATCATGCTTCTGATACCTTTAATTGTGCTGACCATCTTAAAACAATCCTTGAATCATTAGGAAGCGCAACAACAAGCCATGAAGTCACGCTCCTTACACAACGTTTTTTTGGACAAGCATTTAATATCCCTTATGCAAATGTAAAATTAGCCATACGATCTTTTGAATCAAATATTGCAACTGATTATAAAAATACCGATGGCAACGAATTTAATAGCAATCAGTTAGAACACTTCTTAAATGAAAAAAACATAGAATCTTCTTTAACTATGAATGATTACTTAAAACGAGAAAAAATTCTTATCTATGATGAAGTTGAATATGATGATTTTTATGAAACGCAAACCTCTCATCAAATTGCACTTGGATTTTTAGATACCATACAGGCAGATATTTTTTTACCTATTTATGAAGAACAAAAAATTATCGGCTCAATTACTATAGAACGCCATGCCCGTGGTAAGCAGCTTTACAGTGATAGAGAACGTGATGAGATGATCGTTTTTGCAAGCTTTTTATCAAAAATTATTAATCTTTTACAAAATAGAAATCTTCATGAACTTTTAAAGCAACGAAAAACAATTATTGAAGAACTTTATTTAAAACATCAAGAAATTAATCAATATAAAGAAAGTATCCGTTCATTTTTAAATAATAGCCATCGAGCAATTGGAATTATATTTTACAAAAATAATCGTTTTATTATGGCTAACCAAGATGCTAGTCAATTGCTTGAAGTAGACCCTAATCAACATAAAGGTGACACCGTTACCAAAACATTACACCACATAGCACAACAAACACTGCTGTATAAAACACACCAAACACAAGTAGTTAAAACTTTTTCAGGAAAGCAAATTGTTATTTCTGGTGTGCCAGAAATAGAGCATCATCAAGTGATTATCACGCTCTATTATCCTGAAATTTATGATAGTATCAAAAAACAGATCGATTCTTTAAAAGACCCTTCTGATTGGGACTATTTATTATATTTAGAAACAACAAAATCAGGCAAATTAATTAATCAATTAATTCCCGGCAATGGTCAAATACTCTTAAATTTTAAAGTTAATCTTTTAAAGTTAGCCTTAGGGAAAAAAGCCTTATTGCTTGATTTACCCGAAGATGATTTAATCCCGCTGGTTGAATTATTGCACATTATCAGTTTACGAGAAACATTACATGTTCTTGAATTAAATTCACAAATTTCATGCGCTGACACTTGCATGAAACTGTTTGGGATTAATCCTTTATATGGTTGCTTAAATGACGCAGCTCTTCTTGAAAAACTAAATAGAAAAGGGACATTGCTCATTAAAAATATTGAACACCTTGATCTTGATGCCCAAAATAATCTTGCTCAATTTATTCGCTATGGATTTTATACTATTTTTAAAAGTGACAAACGAGTGCAAAGTGATGTACGAATCATTTGTTCAACAAACCAAGACCTTTCCTATATGGTCCAACAAGGCAAATTTAGTAACGTCCTGTTTAATGAACTTAAAAAAGAATCTTTGAGCATGCCTTCTTTATTAACCTTGCCAGAGATAGAAATGGAAGAATTAATAGAAGGATTTACTCATCAGACTTTAACAGCTCAAGAATTTAAAAATCTTATTAAACTTTCTGATAATGAAAAACAGTATCTTGCAGCACAAGCACCAATAAGTTTAAAAGAACTGAAAGAACGAATACAGCAACTACTTATTAATAAATCTAAAAAGACTGGAATTTATCAAGAAATTCAATTTGAAAGTGCTTATCATTTAACCGATCCACAATTAATAGAAGCCGCTCGCCTTGGCAAACATGCACTAAAAGATTCAAAACTTTTAAATGTTTTATGGAAAAAATTCAAAAGTCAGAATAAAATTGCGCTCTTTTTAGGGGTCAATCGGTCTTCTGTAAATCGCAGATTTAAAGAACATGGGCTTAATTTTTATGAAACTGCAGAATAATATTTTATTATTTCGTTTTTTGTTTAATTAAATTAAATAAAAAATTGGCTCGCCCTAAGTTTGTTAACGGCCGCAACTCTTTTGGTACATACAATCCTTTATTTTTATGTAATTCATGCTGATGCATATAATATTTGACCATTACTTCTAATATTTGTGGTATTTCTGGATTTTTTGCGCCATACATATCAGTGTATGCTTTACACGAAAGATCTATATTCTTATTAAATCTAATATTATCATCATTTATAGCTAATAATTCTAGCCACTTATTCCAATCAACAGAACGCTGTAAATGATATCCAACCATTCCATAAAAAAGTAAAACCTGTTCTTGTTTAGTCTTTATTCCATCTTTGCTATAATCGTAAGGTGACCTATCTTCTTGATGTAACCCCTCTGTCTTTATTTGCAACGTATCATCAACTTCTTGAATACATATTTGTGGATAATAAAAAGCTTGTACAGCAGGAGCATAACCCCAAGTATTATTACCTTTAATAACAAATTCAAATCCTCTTGTATTTTTATTTCTTGTATCAAAAATATCTTGTACTTTCTGTGCTGCATACGGGAAATCATGCTTCATTGCTTCAAAACTATCTGATTTAAAAGATCTCTGACTCAGCAACCTTTGATTATTTAAAGACTGATTTTTTCTTGATAAATGAGCGGCAGCTAAACCTAAAATATTTTTACCTCTTTGTAAAAAAGGAATCGCATGCAAACTTACAAATCCAGATAATACGAAAAATAGAGCTATTTTGTGTAACTTCAATTTTGATCCTTTTTATTTATTTTTAATTTTTATTTTATTAAATAATCAGTAAAAGATAAAATTAATTAATAATTAGGTTTCAATTAATATTTTGCCAACCGAAGATTTAAAGAACACGGGCTTAATTTCTATGAAACTGCAGAATAATCTTTTATTTTTTCGTTTTTTGTTTAATTAAATTTGATATAAATTTGGCTCTTCCTAAGCTTGTTAATGGCTCTAACTCTTTTGGAGTAATCAAAGATTGAGCTTCATACAAATCCTTAGATAATTCATGCTGATGCATATAATATTTAAGCAGGACTTTTAATATTTCTGGTATTTCTGGATTTTTAGCACCATACATATTAGTGTATACTTTATGCACAAAATCTACCTGCTTATTAAATCTAATATTATCATTATCAATAGCTAATAACTCTAGCCATTGACTAACATTAATGCTACATTCCAAATAATAACCAACTCTTGCATAAAAAAGAAAAACCTGTTCTTGTTTAGTCTCGATTCCCCATCTTAAAGTTTCATTAAGAGGCAATACACTTGTTAACACATCTGATTGTTTCTTCAAGGTATCATCAATTTCTTGCATAAATTTTTGTGAATAATGAAAAACGTTGAGTGGAAGAGAAACAATATTCCACATATTTTCACCTTTACAAAAAAATTCAAATGATTTTGTATTTTGATTTCTTGCAGCAAAAATATCTTGTACTTTCTGTGCTGCATGCGGAAAATCACGCTGCATTGCTTCAAAGCTGCCTGGTTTAAACGATTTTTGACTCAGCAATCTTTGATTATTTAAAGACGGATTTTTTCTTGATAAATGAGCGGCAGCTAAACCTAAAAGATTTTTCCCTCTTTGTAAAAAAGGAATCGCGTGCAAACTTATAGATCCAGATAATACGAAAAATAGAGCTATTTTGTGTAACTTCAATTTTGATCCTTTTTATTTATTTTTAATTTTTATTCTATTAAAGAATCAGTAAAAGATAAAATTAATTAATAAAAAAATCAACTTAGGTGTCAATTAATCTTCTGCCAATAGAAGATTTAAAGAACACGGGCTTAATTTTTATGAAATTGCAGAATAATCTTTTATTTTTTCGTTCTTAATTTACTTAATTCAAAAAAATACTGTGCTCGTTCTAAACATGATGGATGTTGTTTACTTTCTTGGTCTAGTTCTTGATTTTTTATATGCAATAGATGCAGATGCATAAAAAATTTTGCAAGTGCTTCCAGTACTGCTGGATCTTGTGAAGCATACGTATCTGCCTTATGTTCAAGTTCTTTAAGTATTTGATATTTTTTATCTTGAGAGTGGAGAGCAACAGGAGAATGCAATAATAACAACAGTTGGCCTCTATCAAAAGCATGCTGTAGTTCATGCCCAATAATCCCTTTTACAAGAAGAACATGCTGCTGTTTAGTTGTCATACCATCTTTCATAATATCCCAATGTAATCTCTTTTTTTCAGCAAGTCCCCAAGTTTGTCTTTGTAACGTATCATCAAATTCTGCTATGTCTTGTTGTGGATAATAAAAGGTATTAAAAGCACAACAATATTCCCAATTTATAGTTTGCTTTATAATAAAGCTAAATTCTTTTGGACTGGTATTTCTCGCATTAAAAATATCTTTTACTGCCGATGCTGCATAAGGGAAATGGCGCCAATATCTATCCCAATCTTTTTCTTTAAACGATTCATTAAGAGCAAAAGATGGTTGATTTGCTGCATGACGTTTTACTAATAGATAACTTTGGACTATTAAAGGATATGCTTTTTTTGTAAAAACAAAGCTTGATTGTAGTTGAAAAGATAGAATCCATACAGCAAATAATCCTAATCTATGCAATTTCATTCTGCTGATGCTTTCAGTTTTTTATTAATAAAAGATTTATCATACGGTTTTTTACAGGTTAAAGAACCTATAAAAAATTTCAATAATTATCGTTGAGCAGAACCACAGCCTTCTTGCTCAAGTTGAGCTGCTGCTGCACATAAATAATGATATCTTTGAATGAATGTAGGATGTATTGGATCAATTTTTTTTAGATACATTGTACATGCTTCATGATTTCCTGAAAAAGTAAGTAATCTAACTTGTTCATAAGCATACTTAAAAGATCTGGCTAAAGCTCTTAATACTTCAGGATCAGATGAACAAAAAAGATCTGCTCTTGCTTCTAATTTTTTTAGTTCTTCTGTAAGTTCATCTGAATTTTTCCCACTAGAATAGAGATCGATTATTGCTGCACGATCACATGCATGTTGCAATTCATGGCCTATAAATCCTTGAGTAGATAATAGATGCTCTCTTCTGCTTTTAAGCCCAAACCGGTCACAATTTATTAATTGATACAAAGAGTCTGGATAATTCATCGTATCGTTAACTTTTTCAAGGTCCCATAAATCAAAAGAAAAACCATTTATTCCTGGATAATATAACCAATTGTCACCTTTTTTATTATAAAATGTAAATTCAAAATCTTTTGGATCTAACCCACGCTCTTTAAATACTTTTGTAATAAGAGCTTGCGCATGCGGCAAGTGAGCAATTTCACGTAAACCTTTTGCAAACAAACCTGAAAACGATACCAAAATAATTAAAAGAAAACGATTAAAAACAGTAACCATAGTTATAACCCCAACATTTAAAATACTTAGTTTAATTTGAAAGCATCAAATAATCTTCTTCTTTGCCCCATTCTAATCTTCGTGCTGCTTTAAGTTGATCTGCTTTTTCACGTAAATAAGAAGCTCTTTCTAAAGGATGTGGATGATCCTTATCTTCTTCTGGTTCTTGAATACTAAAACCTTGAGCTTTTATTCTTTCAATATATTTTATTGTTACAACATACTCTTGATAAAATTTTTCAAAATAAGAAGCTAAAGCTCTCAATACTTCTGGATTGTTTGAAGAGAATAAATCAGCTTTTTTTTCAAGCGCTAAAAAAATCTCTCTTTTCAATTCATGTGAACCATTAAATAAAACGATAGCCCTTGTCAAATCGTCTCTATCAAAATGATGCTGTATCTCATGACCTAAAAAACCTTCTAAAAGCAATACACTTTCATTAAATTTTTTATCTCTTCCAGTTACATAATTTATTAACCTACCCTTTATGGAAGACTCTTCTTTAATTTCTTTAGCTAATTGATTTAATCTTTCCAAAAATATTAAATCACATCCAAAGGTATTTTTCCCTAAGACGTAACACCAACTACCTTTTTTATTATAAAATGTAAATTCAAAATCTTTTGGATCTAACCCACGCTCTTTAAAAACTTCTGTAATAAGGTCTTGAGCATGAGGCAAGTGAGCAATTTCACGTAAACCTTTTGCCTGTAAAACTGAAAAAAGAACAAGAAAACTAATTAACATTAATTTTTGAATTTTAAACATTATAACCTCACCATTTTAGAAACAATTTAACCTAAAGATAGTTTAAAGTAATAGCCCAGAAAGGCAAATGGGTAGCCTTTTAAGCCTCTTATTGCTCTTTTAAATAAGCTCTTGTAAGCTTAAATCTTTATAAAAAGGAATTGTATGTATTTTCAAGATTTTAAAAAATATAGAAATGATTTTTTAAGCTATATTAATATCGAAAAAAATTTAAGTCTTAATACCCAAAAGTCTTACAAAGGTGATTTTAAACTTTTTTGTGATTTTTGGACCAGAGTAGAACAAGAAGAATCTGAAAAGATTGAACTGCGTCGAGCTTTAGAACGGTACTTTGTATTCCTTTTTCATAAAAAAATAGATAAAAGCTCTGTAGCTCGCAAAATTTCATGCTTCAGATCTTTTGAAAATTATCTTAAAATTTTTGATATTCGTCTTAATCTTAAACTCAAACGGCCACGCATTGATAAAAAGCTCCCTACCTATTTAACCGTTGATGAAGTTTTTTATTTACTGGATACGGTTAAAGACGAAGATTTGCCCTCAATTCGCCCTATTCGCGATAAAACTATTTTTGAACTGTTATATGCAACGGGCATTCGGTGCTCTGAATTATGCAATATTAAAATTCAAGATGTTAATTTAGAAGAAAAAATTATCCGTATTACTGGAAAAGGCAGAAAGGAACGCTTTGCTTTATTTGGTAAAAAGGCAAAAGAACGGATTATTGAATATCTTGAAAAAGAGCGACCTAAACCGGTAAGTGATAAAGATTTTTTACTCGTCAGTCACGTTAACGAACCGTTAAATCAACGAACAGTGCAACGCGTTATGAAAATGTTCAGATCTTTTTTACAAGGTAATAAAAATATTACTCCACACAAAATTCGCCATTCTTTTGCGACACATCTTTTAAATCAAGGAACTGATCTGCGTGTTGTGCAAGAATTATTAGGGCATGCTACACTAGCAAGTACTGAAAAGTATACCCATATTACTTCTGCTCAACTTGCTGATATGTGTGATACGATTCACCCGCTTAATACTATGGAAAAAGAAGAACTTTAATAATGATAGCCCAAGAACAATCTTTTATACGTAAAATTTTTATTCTTGCAACAACTGTTTGCATCGTTTGCATTTTGATTGTGATTCGGCTTGGCTATTTACAAATTAACCTTACTCAGAATCTTTTAAAAAAAAGTCAGCATAATTTTTTACGGTATGAAAAAGTTAATCCACTACGTGGTAATATCATTGATTATACGGGAAAATTACTTGCAACAAACCGACCAGTGATTAATGTGTACTGGAAAGGCAATGGAAATAAAAAACTTTCTGAAGAACAAAAAAAATTACTTGCTCATCTGAAAACCTTTATCCCCGAACTGTGCGTTACACAAGAAACATTGGAACAAGCTGAACGCAAAGCACAAAAAATTGTGATTGCTCAAGACCTGCCATTTGACCTATTGAGTAAAATTTCAGAACAATTTTCAGCTGATTGTTCAATTATTATAGAAACTGACTTTGCACGCTTTTACCCATACAACACCATGGCTAGCCATATTCTTGGGTATCTTGGAAATCTTGATACCGGTTGGGCTGGAAAAATGGGGCTGGAAAAATTATATGAAAGTAGTTTAAAAGGTAAACATGGTATTAATCAAAAAATTCTTAATTCTTTTGGAAAACATCTGTCTGAAAAACAGATTGAACAAAGTCTTGCAGGGCAAGATCTGACCATCACCCTTGATCTTTCATTACAAAAGTTAGCAGAAATGCTTTTCCCTGCTGAAAAAAAAGGTATCTTTTTATTAATGGACTCAAGAAATGGTAATTTACGCGTTGCTGTTTCTCGGCCAAATTTTGACCCTAATAGATTTTTGGAAAAACTTAATCAAGCTGACTGGCAAGTACTTAAAGACAATAAACCATTTTTAAATCGGATTTATAATGCATGTTACCCACCCGGTTCAATCTTTAAATTAGTCACTCTTTCTGCAGCTCTTGAAACTGATATTATTCAAGCTGATAAAATAATTAATTGCAAAGGATCTACAAAGGTAGGACAACGTAAATTCCACTGCCATCGCAAAACAGGTCATGGTCCACTTTCTATTACTGAATCAGTTGCAAAGTCATGTAACATTCTTTTTTACCGCATTGCACGTGATATTGATGTTGACACACTTGCAAACTATGCTGGCCGATTTGGGCTGGGCAAAAATACCAATTCTGTTTTTAATGACAATCCTGGACTGATCCCTACCAAGGCCTGGAAACTAAAAACAAAAGGCGAACGCTGGTGGCTGGGCGAAACACTTGCCACCTGTATTGGACAAAGTTTTTTATTAGTTACTCCAATACAAATTGCCCGTATGATTGCATCAATCGATACTGGCTACCTTGTAACTCCACGAATCTTAGAAGAAAGCACCGTACACTATGAACCACTCAATATTGCGCATTCAACTCGCTTATTTTTACAAGACACCATGAAAGAAGTAGTCAATGAAGGAACTGCACGAATTCTAGCTAATTTAAAAGGTTTTGAAGTATTTGCAAAAACAAGTACTGCTCAAACTTCTGATTTAGAAAAGCGGGATATGGGTGAACAATATTTAGAACACGGCTGGGTTGCAGTAAATTTTAAATATAAAAACGAACCTACCATGACCATGGTTGTTTTAGTTGAAAATGCAGGCTCTGCAGCACTTTCTTTAATGATTGCAAGAGCATTTTTAAAAGGATATCGCGATCTTACCAATTTAAGAACTGAACGACAAAAAAAAGCGAGTGTTTAGAAACAACTCGCTTTTAAAATTTTCTTTTGAAAAACTTTTATTACTGTGCAGGTGTCGCAACAACAGCTGCTTTAACAGCTTTTGAAAGTCGCTTTGCAAGACGGCTTGTTTTTCTCATAGCAGTCTTTTTGTGTAATACGTTTTTTCCTGCAGCTCGAGCAATTTGACCTTCAGCATCTTTGAGCAACAACTTAGCTTGATCAAGATCTTGAGCTTGGATAGCGCTCAAAACTTTTTTAACAGCAGTTTTAACTGCAGTTTTACGTCCTAAATTTCTTTGCTTTTTCACAACGCTTTGACGTGCTCTTTTTTGTGCCGATTTAATATTGGCCATAACAAACAATCCTTACCTGAATTATAATACTTTACGTACTTTGCTTGCTTTTACACATTTTGTGCAAACTTTTGCATGATGTACTTTATTTTTACAATCACTTTCTACCACAAATCTCATTTTATGAACATTTGGATAAACCCAGCGACCCACCTTATTATTTGCTTTACTTACTAAATTTGCCGTTTGAGGACCCTTGCCACAAACGAAACAGATTCTTGCCATAACTGTTCCTTTCGTCTATTGAAGTCACATGCCTCTTTCATGATGTAGAGGACCAGAGATCATAAGTATACTCTAATTATCTATTTTTTCAAATCTTACAAAAGATCTTGTGCAAGGCTGATAACCTCGCTACAAATAAGCTTATTCCCTGCTAAAAATGTTGTAAATGATTGATCAACAGGTGACCCATCAAACTGCATTACCTGCCCTCCAGCTTCTTTTATCAAAAGCATTCCTGCGGCAATGTCCCACCATGCAAGGTTACAAAACATGACTGAATCAACTTTTCCTGCGGCACAATAAGCCTGATCCAATGCTGCCGCTCCAAAGTTACGAGCAGTATAAACCTTTTTTTCAATTTCACAGATAAAGGTAAAATATCCTTCTTGCTGTTGATACGGAAATGAAAAAACTATAATCGATTGTTTTAATGGTCTATTTTCAATGATTGGTAATCGTTTGCCCTGCAAAAAAGCTCCGCCACCTTTAATAGCTTTAAACAGTTCTTGTAATAATGGTTGATACACAAAAGCTATGACCGGTTCATGCTTATAGGTTAAAGCTACTGAAATACAAAAATGGGGTAGCCCTTGAGCAAAATTAGTAGTTCCATCAAGCGGATCAATCACCCAGCAATAATCATTACCCTGAATTTGCCCAGATTCTTCAACAAAGAAAGCTGCGCCTGGCACAAGCTCTTTAAGTCGCTCAATTAAAAATTGCTCGACCTGCTTGTCCGCTTGTGTTGCAAAGCTGCCATCTTGTTTATACGCTCTGATCAGGCCTGCGTGATAATAAGAAAGCAGCATTTTTCCCGCTTGGCTTACAATAGGTTCAACCTGTTGTGCAATCTGTTCAAGATTCATGAGCTTTTACTCTTGCGTAAATTTATGATCTTCACGAGGTTCAATACCCAATAATTCATAAATATCACGAGCATACATGGTTTCTTTTTCAAGCAACGCTTGCGAAAGTTGTGTTAACTTATCTCTGTTTTGGTTAAGCATTGCTTTTGCTTGTGTATAACAAGTTTCAATAATTGCTTTTACTTCGTTATCAATTTTTTCAGCAGTTTTTTGAGAATATACAAAATCACCTTGACGTTGCGAATAGACAACTGGTCCAAGTGCATCGGTCATTCCATAACGGCATACCATATCACGAGCAATATCAGTTGCAGCTAAAAAGTCGGAATAAGCACCCGTTGAAAGTTCTTGAAATTCTATTTCTTCTGCAATCCGACCACCTAAAGCTGCTTTAATAGAAGCAAGCATTTCTTCTTTATTAGAATTATACTTTTCTCGTTCTGGAATAGAATGAGTTACCCCTAATGCTCTTCCACGTGGAACAATTGTTACTTTATGTAATGGATCCATAACTTTTGGTAATAACAAGCGAATTAAAGCATGACCTGCTTCGTGGAATGCTGTTAATTTTCTATCTTCTGCAGTTAAAGCAATCGTTTTAATTTCTTTACCCAACAGAATCTTATCTCGTGCTTGTTCAAAGTCTTCAAGCACCACTTGATCTTGATTATTTTTTGAAGCAATAATTGCAGCTTCATTAATTAAATTTGCAAGATCTGCACCAGAAAACCCTGGAGTTCCGCGAGCAATTTTTTTCATATCAACTTTAACATCAATATGGACACTTTTTGCATGTAAACTTAAAATTTGTTCACGGCTTGCAAGATCAGGGTATGGAACTTCAACTCGACGATCAAATCTTCCTGGACGCAATAATGCTTTATCCAAAACATCAGGACGGTTAGTTGCAGCTAACACAATCACTGGATCTTTTGCAGTTTCAAAACCATCCATTTCTGTTAACAATTGGTTAAGTGTCTGTTCACGTTCATCGTGACCGCCACCAAACCCACCCGCACTTCTTTGTCGGCCAACCGCGTCAATTTCATCAATAAAGATAATACTTGGTGCATGTTTGCGCGCTTGAGCAAATAAATCTCTCACACGAGACGCACCAACACCTACAAACACTTCGATAAAATCTGAACCACTGATACTAAAAAATGGGCAGTTTGCTTCGCCTGCAACAGCTCGTGCAAGTAAGGTTTTACCATTTCCTGGCTCTCCAACCAATAAAGCACCACGAGTAATTTTTGCACCAAGCCGTTTGTATTTTTCAGGGTTTTTCAAAAAATCAACCACATCCTTTAATTCTTCTTTTGCTTCATGCGCCCCAGCAACAGAGGTAAATTTGTCTTTAATGGTTGAAGGTAAAAACATTTTTGCTTTACTTTTACCCATAGAAAAAATATTGCCGCCACCACCTGCATTACGAGAAGGACGTAAAAAATACCATGCTACCAATAAAGCTGCTAATAAAAGCCCAATAAAAAATAATGGCCAAAAGCCAAGATTTGATCCAGTAATAATTTGAACTTCTACATTATGTTTTCTTAAAATTTCCCATTGTTCTGGATTATTTTCAGGAACAACTGTTTCAAATCGTTTTTGATCTTGTAATTGCCCAACAACTGAAACACCTGCTATTTCTACTTTTTTAACTTTATCTTGAGTAATTAAATTCAAATACTCTGAATAAGGAATTTCAATTTTTTCACGAGCGGTGTCGGTTATGCGTGTTAACATCATAATTGCACCACAGAGTACAACCACAAAAATGAATAAATTAAACGGACCTCCCAGTCCTCCACCAAATCCGCCTTTGTTTTTTTTCATAATGCTTTGTCCTTTTTGAAATTACTTTTTTTTCAAAACCTCGATTATTATGCATTATAATATAACTAGAAATTACTGTCGACTTCTTAGGATTGCTTTCTTAATAAAAAAGAATCTAATTGCTTATTAAAAGTAAAAGCATCTCTCATTATTCTTAATTAGTCACACCAACTGGTAGACCAAACCATTCTGGTCGTTCAGTTTTAAGAGCTTCTAAATTGTCCGGATTATTCAATTGTAATTCCGGATTACCACTCAGCCAAAGATCAGTTAAATGAGGCAATCCTGCAAAAGTATGTGGCGCAAGTTGTTCAAGATAATTACCATTAAGATAAATCCGTTGCAAAAAACGTAGCCCAGTAAAGATATTTGACGGAAGTTGTCTAAGATTATTCTTACTAAGATAAATCGTCTGCAAAAGAGCTAGCCCAGTAAAGATATTCGACGGAAGTTGTGTAAGATAATTTTCCTCAACAGAAAGTGCTACTAAACTATACAGTCCAGCAAAACTATCTCGCGTAAGTTTTGTAAGATAATTGCCATCAAGGACAATTCTCTTTATAGTAGGCTTTTTTTCATCAGGGAGATTATTCCACAGATCACAGATGGTAAGTTTTTTCTTTCTAAGATCTAAAGAACCATTTGGCTGAATGACCAATCCTTTTCCGCTAAATGCATTAGCAATAGTACCTCGTCTTAAGCGCAAATTCTTAATAGGCGTATCGGGTCCAACATAAGGAGAAATATCGATAGTAAGTCGTGACCATTCTATTGGAAAAGCACCTGTACCAATGCCTATCCGCCAGCAAGCTGATCGAGCTGTTTGCACTATGATAATTGGTGCTTCAGGATTTAGATTGAGCCAAGCACTATAAATATCAGCAAGTGCTCGCTCAGGGCTACTATATACAGAACTTTCAAGTATCTCCCTAATAACGCTGACAGGACGAAAATAAAAAGATTGATCTTCCAGTAGTCTTTGTAGCGCAAGGTCTTTTAGTGTTGGAGGTTTTGAGGAATTTCTTTTTGGTCCATCTGCCGCCGCAGCTGCCCATAAACCTTGAACCAATAACACGCTTACAATTAATATTTTTTTCACAACCAAAGATCTTTTTTAAAATTATTCTTATATTCTTTAATCACCCACACCAACTGGTAGACTAAACCATTCTGGTCGTTCAACTCTAAGAGCTGCTAAATTGTCCGGATTATGCAATTTTAATTCCGGATTATCGCGCAGCAGAAGTTGTTTTAAACCAGGCAATCCTGCAAACATATTTGGTTCTACAACTGTAATCTCGTTTTCATGAAGCAAAAGAACAGCTAAACTATTCAATCCTGCAAAAGTACCTGGTACAAAAGCTGTAATCAAGTTGTCATTAAGCCAAAGAGTAGTTAAATTATTCAATCCTTCAAAAGCATTTGCTGCAATAGCTTTAATTTTATTGTAATCAAGGTACAGAGTATTTAAAGAAGGCAGTCCAGTAAAAGTATCTGCCGCAACATCTGTGATAAGATTTGCAGTAAGGGCAAGAAAAGTTAAAGTACTCAATCCTGCAAAGGCATTTGCCTGAACAGCTGTCATTTGGTTATCATTAAGAAAAAGACGTCCAATATCCTGCCTTTGTGCATGATGGATACTCCATACATCACAAACAGTAAGCCCTCTATTTGAGAGATCTAATAGAGCATTAGCAATCGCAGGCATTCGATTAGTATGGATTAAATGAGCAATAGTGCCTGGTCTTAAATGGAAATTATTAATAGGCGTATCGGGTCCAACATAACGGGAGATATCGACAGTAAGTTGTTCCAGATTTTTACCCTTTGCACCTGTACCAATCCCGATTTTTTCGCAAGCTTGTCTGCCATTTTGCACTACAATAATTGATGCTGTATGATTTGCATTAAGCCAAGCAATAGACAAAGCTTCTATAAAATGTTCAAGTCCAACTGTGATGCGTAATACATAGGCTGCTTGAATCAAATGATCTAGCATATTTTGATTATTATTTATTACCCCTACTAAAACATTCTTAAATAGTCCGTTATTACTTTCCATTTCCCCGCATAAATCGAGTACTAATTCAAAAGCGGCACCAGTTAAACCTGGCAGATCAACTATTTCATTTGGGTCTGATGCAGGCAAATCTTTTACCATCGTATTAATCATTTCTGAAAATCCAGGAGCTTGATAAGTAACTATTTGTCCATCAGCTGCCTTGAATTTAATTATCTGTTGCGCACCTCCATCTGCAGCCGCAGCTGCCCATAAACCTTGAACTAATAATAGACTTACAATTAATATTTTTTTCATGCTCAAACCTCTTTTTTAAAAATTAAATTTACATCTATTTGTAAATTTACTAAAAGTTTTAAATAAAACCAATAGCCAAAATTATAAAAAGCTTATGTTAGATGATTTGAGCTATAAGTGGGCTCAAATCAAGACCAACAGGGATAACTATAGCGATATTCTGATCCTGTAATAAATGTTCGTTGATTGGTTAACAAACTTTCAATAGCTAACCGCTTTGTCTTTTTATCACTGACAGAAAATACTAAATAATTACCGCAAGGAGACCACGAAGCTTCTTCTTTATGTGCTTGATCATGTGTTATCTGCTTTGTTGAACCTGATTTTAAATCATGCACCATAATTTGCGAAATTCCGTTAACCAGCTTTGCATAGGCTATTTTATGTTGGGCGTAACTATAGGCCGGACAAGTACAAGACCCACCTTGAGAAAGACAGGTAATATTTTTGCCCTGCTTATCCATTCTATAAATTTGTGGTCGATTCGTTTCAAAATCGGAACAAAACACAATATCCCCACCTTTAATAATACACGG
Organism: candidate division TM6 bacterium GW2011_GWF2_32_72; assembly: GCA_945882015.1. Classification (GTDB taxonomy): domain Bacteria; phylum Babelota; class Babeliae; order Babelales; family CAIQNR01; genus CAMCVM01. The sequence continues at coordinate 31,672 of CAMCVM010000003.1, read as the reverse complement.
CGAAAGATTATTCCCTTCATTAAAAGTAAGCCGAACATATTCTGGGCGCTTTCTTTTGGCATTATAACGATACCGATAAATTTGGCTGCTTCCTTCAACTGAAAGGCAAACCACAACATCATCAGTTTCTTGAGAAAAAGCAGGAAGCATATTCAGTCCATTAAAATCAGTTGCTATTTCTTTTTCGCCTTTACAATTAGTAACCATCAACCGCATATTAACGGGAGTATATTCAGAATACAAAATGACATCATCGCCATTCCATCGAGGCGCAATTAAAAAAGAGTTACTGGTCTGGACAACTTTTTCATGTTGCCCGTTAAAATCTGCTATGCATAAATGAGTTTTAGACTTTTTCTGTTGTACATCTTCTTTACAATAAACAAGCTTTGCACAAAATGGTCCTTTTTGACCTGTTAAAACTTCTAATGCCGCATCGGCAAGAAAATTTCCAAGCTGATGTATAGATCGGTCTTTTTGCATAACACGTTTACTTTCTAACCGCCCCCCTGTTTTGCAATTAAAAATTCCCCATTCAACATAATGATCATGCGCATTATAAAGAACAGTTAATAAAAGAGCCGCTTTTGGCTGATAACTCAGAACTTGTTTTTTTTCAGTTAACTGATCGATGTAATCAATGGCAACTTCAAATTGCCCAGTAAATTGCAAATTGTTTTTTATGCCTTGACATAATTCTTTTAAAGCATGAGTATGATGCCCTACCCCAACAACCATTATTTTTACTGCTGCTGTTTTATCAGCATTAATACTTAATGGATGCGCTTTAAACACCACTAATAAAAGTACTAATTTTATAAATTTCTTCACACTTACCCTTACGGTTTAAAAGCAATTTTTACTTTTTTCCCCCACAATTGGCGTGGCATTACTACTTGTGTAAGTGCTTGCTCAACTGCGATATCATAAATTAAAACGCCCGATTTTTTTTCAATTTTAGCCTCTAACATACTTCCATCAAACCCGACTGCTAAAAGCACTTCACAAACAAGCGTATCACTCATTCCAGCAGGAGGTGCCCATACAGACACAATCGCTTCTTTTAACGCATCTTGAATCAACGCTTGCTCATATTCTTTTGGTGTTAAATATTCTATAAGCTGCTCATCGATTGTTGTATCCTCTTGTGTAGCTGGAGTTACAGTTTGGGGTACTACTACTGCTTGCTCAATAACTTTTTCTGGCACCACTACTTTTTTTTCAATAACTTTTGGTTCTTGCTTTGTTTGAGCAGGTGGTTGCAGAATAGGCTTAGTAACTTTTTTTTCTATTTTTTTTGGAGTATTTTTTTTTGTTTTTTTATGTGCTGCTGATTTACCTAAAGCTGTCTTTGGCCTTTGTTGCGTGCCTTGTAAAGTATTCTTTTTTGAGCTTTGCCCAGATACACCTTTTTTAATCGCTAAACCAGATTTACCCGATTGCTTTGGCTTATTAAAGCTGATCATACGAACAACTGCTTGAGAACTACTTGCATGAACTTCTACAAGAGTACTGGTGCCTACATTGTTATACAAAAAAAACAACATGCAACAGATAACCGTATGCAGCACTGAAGAAAAGGTAAAAAGTTTTATTAACAATAGATACTTGTCAGGCAGCTTCGGTTGTAGCCAACGCAACATAGGAAACGCCTCCAACATACTTAATCTTGTCAATCAGCTCAATTACTTTTCCATAAGGCGCACCTGTATCTGCTTGTATAAATACTGTTTTTTGTGCTTTAGTTGAAACCGATTTTTTAAGCTGCTCAATTAATTGCTTTTCTTGAACTATTTTACCATTAAACGCAATTTTTATATCTTTTCCATCTTTACTAATCGTTACGACTAATTCTTGATTTCTTGTGTCAGCAACTTCTTTGCTATTGCCTTTTGGCAACTCAATCTGCAACGCATTTTGTTCTTTTTTAAGCATTGGCGTTGCAACCATAAAAATAATTAACAGTGTTAAAGCTGTATCAATTAACGGTGTAATATTTAATTCAGGAAGCGACTGTTGCTTGCGTCTGTTGCGCTGTGATCGGTATCTCATAGCCACTTTTTCCTTCTAATAAAGTAATACGAACACTATTATGGACAATATCAGATAGCTTTTGAAGATCAAATTCAACCTTATTGATTTCACCTTTGATATAGTAATAACTTACACTTGCTGGTATAGCAACCATTAATCCTGCAACGGTAGTAAGCAATGCTTCGGCAATACCAGGAGCTATTGTAACAATATCTGCAACTTGTTTTTCACTAATACTAATAAATGAGTGAGTCAAGCCCCAGACTGTTCCAAAAAGCCCAATTAATGGCGCAACTGCCGCAGTTACAGAAAGTAATGATATATAGCTTTCTTCAACAGACATCATCTCATCAAGCACCATAAAGCGTTGTTCATCAAGTGCTTTTAATTCATAATCAAGAAATTCTCTTTTAACAACGCGTTGTAATACTTTTTGTGCCTGATTGGATTGTGCGTTGAGTAAATGACCTGGGTACGTCTTGTGTAATGTACGAGCAGTGGCAACTAATTGGTCATAATTTTCCAATTTTTCTAATGTTACAAGTACGTCTTTTAATTGTTGTTTTTTAACTTTTAATAAAATAAGTTTATAAAAAACAATCGTCCAACAAACTACTGACAACAACAGTAGTCCTAATAAAATAGCTTTGGTCATCATATCTGATTGAGCAACCAGATTCCATAAAACGTTTCCTAATAATACGCGCATACTTTTTCCTTTTTGAGCAAATTCATAAACATTTGCAGTATACTCCAGTTACTCAAAAAAGCTCAAGTTCATCTTATTTTTCGCAGACTATTATAGGAGGAGCAACTCGTTTTCCATCTTTGTCGGTACAAGACAGTTTTATTTTTTTATTTTCTTGTAATGCTTGGGCACAGTTAGAAAAATGAAAGCCAGCAAAATCAACAAGCGTAGATTTTTCCAGATCTATTCTATGGGCAATAATTCTTTCTAATATAATATTATCAGCAGGGTCAGGATTATCTCCATAAGTGCATTCAACACGTAACAGGTTTTGATTAATCATTTTAAGGTTCATACCGCTACATGGTGGAATAATCAATAATCCATGATGATCAATTGGTCTATTTTGTGAATCTACTGCAAAACCACGATTTAATTTTGAAACTTTACCTGGATGGGTCATCTGTTGTCCATCGTTTGAAATTAAATTCCGTTCTTCCAATACAGAATCAATATTGGCATCTCCAAACCGTGCTTCTAAATCGTATGTATAAATTTTATCACTTTCTTTATAACTGATTATTTTAAAATGCATTGGCCCTTTATGTTGATCTGTTTCATCATTATGCAATTGCCCGTAAGTTGACTCTTGATAATAAAGACCTTTTTTATCAGAAGCTTTTAAACTCTGTCGAGCACAATAATACTCTGAAACATACTGCTTACAAACATCTTGGTTCAACCCTAATGCGGTACATTCAGGAACTGACTGAATTAAAACCAACCCAGTTTCTTGCTTATCTTGTACGGTGATAGTTTCAGGCAAAGGACATTGGTAGATTTTTGCATACGGTTCAGTAGAAAGTGTTACTTTAACTGATTGCCCATTCAATGTTCTGTCAAGACTGTATTGCACTGCAAGAATACCTTCTTCAAAAAGATACTTTCTAAATTTCAAATCAAATAAAATATCAGAAAGTTCTGCAATCGTAATTGATGGAAACGTATGCAGATAACCTTTTACAGGTAATGTAAATCCATTAAAATTAATCTGTTGTTCAATAAGAGCACGGGTAATGCGCTCTTTAGACATACTTTTAGGCAAAAATACTTCTAATGGATAACTGCTCTTGTAATCCATTTTCAAAGTTGAACGAACCTGAATATCATTATTTCCTGGCTTTATCTGATCAGCCTGCAAAGATATTTGTAAAAAAAGTGCTAATAAAAAGACTTTTATCATACTGCCCCCTTTATATTCCCTTATTGTCCTTAATTTTTAAGATATCAGAGCGGTCATAGCTTTTGCAATAGAATCGGCAAAAGAGCTTTTTGGCTTAAAGACCCTTGATCTTTGCATCTAATGCTTATATCATAGAGGTCACTTTATAAAAAAATCATGAAAGACAGAACATGCTACACATTTTATTGTTAATGCTTTTGATCGGTGGCACAAGTCAAACAAGTGAATCCCGACTAAGAGCTCGCACTGAATCTACTGCTTCTGCTAAATCTACTACTTCTCTAGATAGTGGATATGGCAGCCCTACAAAAAATTTTCCTGCCGCTTTACCAGAAGTTGATAAAGGATACTTTCCGGTTCATGTAGACCCTGTAATCACGGACACATTGAGTAAATTAATTAAATATGGCTATTTTAAACTCAAGACAGAAAAAAATATCTTAACGATAGACACTTATCCAACTGCTGCTAATTCTGTTGCATTTAAGCCTAAAATTTCAAGGATTGATAAAGATTTAGAAAATATTACCGAAATTAGAGCGGGTTATGGTATTTTTGCAGAACACCATCGAGAAAATATTTTAGATCAATTAAACAAAGAAAAGATTCAAGTTTCCCTTAAAATGAATGTTTCCTTTGAAGGATCTGTTAAAGAATTCGTTTTTTCAATAGGTCTTTATCCGTAATACCTTCATCAATCTGTATTTGATAAGCTTTTTCAAGCAGTTTACCCATTTGAGGCCCTGGTTTTACAAACTCTAAAAGATCTGCTCCCATCAAAACTGGTGCTTCTGGAGCAAATAAAACTCCTATTTTTTGTGCTGCATCAACAAATGCTTCTATATCCGGCAAAAAACAGTTAAGCAATGGCCCATTCTTTTCTGGATTTCTGCCACATTTGTCTGCAAATGCTACTTTTGCAAGCATGGCACAATGTGTTTGTGGTGCAAGTTTTTTTGCAAGACGTTTATAAGCAGCTCGTTTTGCTCCACTTTTAATAAAAGCACCCGGCATCATATGAAACTGAACTAACTTGGGAACTGTTTCTTTAATCACTTGTTTGTGAGTCAATCTATCAAGCAATTTTTGAGCCAAAGGAACTCCAGCCGTGTCATGACCCAAAGCTCGTATTCTTCCATCAATAATTTGCGTGTGAGTAACTTTTCCAAGATCATGGCATAAAGCTGCAAACATCAAAACTAATCTTTCTTGATCATTTTCACAGGCAATAGTTGCAGCTTTATCAAGTGCCTGCATCGAATGTTCAAAAACATCTCCCTCAGGATGCCATTCAAATTCTTGTTGCACTCCAATAGTATCATATAACTGCGGGAGCAATTGCTTGAGTCGTTCAATCTTTTTTAGCCAAACAAAGCCTAAAGATGGTCGAGCCGATTTTAATAATAATTTTTCATATTCTTCATAAATGCGCTCTGTTGCAATACTAGAAAGATCCATATTTTTACACAAAGCATTCAATTGCGTATCAGGATGCATATTAAAGCGACCTATGAATTGCATAACTCTAAAAAAACGTAATGGATCTTTAACAAATAGATCTGGATCTGGTGCCTTTAAGACTTTGTCTTCTAAATCTTTTTGCCCATTAAACGGATCTTGTAATTGATAGGTGATTAAATCAATACCCATAGCATTAATGGTTAAGTCTCTACGTAAAAAAGCATCATGCAATGACAAATATGGATTAAGTTGCACGATTGGCTTTCTTCCTGCGCCATCAATTCTTGGTATTGACCAATCAACATCAATACCATCAATGCGCAATACACCAAACTGTTTGCCTACAATTCTGACATTACCAAACCGTTTTAGAATAACTTCTAACTGCTCGAGCGCGATACCATGCACTTCAATATCAAGATCCTTAACAGGCATACCTAGCAAAAGATCTCGCACGGCTCCGCCAACTAATAATGCTCGAGCTCCAGATCGGTCTAATGCCTCAACCACTGTTAATACATTACCAAAACAAGGCAATATCTCTTTTTTTAATCTTTGAATGTTTTGAATAACTATTGTAGACTCCATAAAAATGGCACCTTCTTATTGTAATAAAGGAATCACGTGAAGCATAATCAATCTCTCTTTTACCTTTTTTTTACACTCAATTGCTTATTGTATAGTAACCAAACAGTTACTTTTTGGAAAGAGTTAAAATTTTGGAATACTGATAAGCAGGAAGTTATTTCTTTAACTAAAAAAGTCCCTCATGATTGCAAAATAGACATTCACAATGTTAAAGGAAACATCTGTATAAAACCTTGGAAGCAAGCAAAAATAATGATTGAAGCTCGCAAAAATGGAACAGAAAAAGCTCTTGAAGCAACGGTTATTAAAGCTGATTTTTGCACAACAACAAAAAATTTCACGATTGAAACAAGCTGCAAAAACGCTGAACCATGCACAGTAGATTATGACATTCTGGTTCCTGAATCAGCTTGTGTTGAATCGGTCAATACGCAAGAAGGCACGATCACTTTTTGCAACAGCTCAAGAGGGATTATGGCCAGAACAGAAAAAGGTGATATTAAGCTTGATGGTGTAACTGGTGAAATTAAAACAAGCACCACTAAAGGATCAATTGATATTTACACCAATGAACCTTTAAAGAATCACAAAATTTTAGCAATTGCAGAAAAAGGTAATATTAAAGTCTGCATTCCTAAAGAAACTAATGCCCAAGTCTATTTAAAAACAACGCATGGATCTGTTAAATCTGATATTCCTATTACGTTACAACCGATGACTATAAAATATAATTCAAACACATTGGCGCAACTTAAAAAAGAAGCGTGTGGAACTATTGGAGAAGGTGGCGAGGCTATTTTGAAACTTCACACCAGCAACGGAAATATAAAAGTAGTAAGCGTATAATATAATTATTAAAAAGAGTATAACATGATTATTAAAAAAATAGTTCTTTTCCCTTCAGTAATTATTTCACTTTCTTTTTTTTCTGGATGCACCTTCCAATCTAAAAAATCAGAAGATTCTGCATCCTTTCATTCTGACTGGATTAATCAGGAAAAGATTATAGAGTCTGTCCAAAATTATGTTGTTAAAAAAGATGTTGCAATTTCAGTTGCCAATGTTAATGGTTCAATTGCTATTAAAGGGCATGAGCATAACAATGTAAATGTCATTATTACTAAACAAGGCAATAAAGATGAATTTTCAAAGATACGAGCTCATATAAATGCTTTGCAAGAAGCTATAGTTATTGAAACAGAATCTGAACCACACAAAAATCTAGCTTTACATTATGAATTACTTGTTCCTGAATCTGCTCATCTTGAACTGATCAAAACTGTTAATGGATCAATTGTTATTGAAAATATTTCTGGACCTATCACTGCAAAAACTGTTAATGGACCTATCTTAATAAAACCTTTAGCTGATACAGCAACAATAACTTCTGTTAATGGATCTATAGAATGCTGGATACCAGAAACTATTAATGCTTCTTTAAAAGCAAAAGTGGCTATAGGAAGTATAGAAAATGATTTTGATCTACCTAAAACTACAACCGTAACGGGTGAAAATGTAAAGGGAATGATTGGCAACTCTAAACAGGCAGTGATTAAACTTAAAACAACTACAGGTTCAATCCGGATCAAAAAAGTATAAAAAGGGCTTTTATAAAATTTTTTATTCTTATAGTAACAAGCATTTTTTTTGTAACATGCTCTACAGATTTCAAACTTGGTATTGAAGCAATCCCTGAATATTATCTACAACAATTAAAACAATCTCATGTAGGTCTTGTGACTAATCAAACAGGTATAACCCAAACAGGTAAACGCTCTGTTGATTATTTACGTGAGCTTGGTGTTCAAGTAGTTACACTCTATGCCCCAGAACATGGAATTACAGGCAATGTTGATGCTGGCACTAGTATTACTGATGTCACTGACGAAATAACAGGAATCCCTGTTGTAAGTTTATATGAAGGAGATGCTGGGCTTTGCTTTAAAAAAGATTTAGATCTAACCCATTTAGATTATGTACTCTTTGATATGCAAGATAGCGGCATGCGTCATTATACCTATATTTCTATTATGTTTTATTGCATGCAAATTGCGGCAGAAAAAAATATACCATTTATTGTTTTAGATCGGCCAAACCCACTGGGGATTATCATGGAAGGTCCCTTAGTTGAAACTAATTTATTACATTTTGTAGCAATTGCACCGCTGCCCGTTCGGCATGCTCTTACTATTGGTGAAATTGCTTTATATTTTAATGAGTTTTGTTTAACAAAAAAGGCTCCTTTAACCGTGATTACTATGCCTGATTATCAAAGAACAACCGGTTTTGATAACGGTTTTTTAATAGGGCTTTCTCCGAATTTACAATCAACACAAGCATGCTTTGGTTATTCATTTGGATGCATTCTTGATAACATGCGCCCTTTTGATGTTGCGCTTGATACAAAAAATGCTTTTAGATGGATTGGCCTACCAGAGCAATTGTGTATTGAAAAAAACATAGATTGGCAGCAATTAATAGATATTTGCAAAAAGCATGGTATAAAAACTTCTGAACCAACAATGGCAAAGGATCATCCTCATTTTAAAGAGCCAGTAAAAGGAATTAACTTTACTATTAGTGATATTAACTCATTTTCTGCAATAAACTTTTTATGCCAACTGATCAATTGGATTCAACAGTACGATATACCTTTTAAGTATCGCCCTTTAATCAATCACATTATTGGAACCAAAGATTATACCCAAGTATTAGAAGGAAAATTATCAATAAAAGGTTTTAAAGAGAGAGTTAATAAAGAATTACAAGAATTTAATGAAAAAATTCAACCTTGTTTATTATATAAACCAAAACCTCACATAGCTTTATTAGTATAAAAATAATTTGATAAAATCTTTTTTTTAAATTTACAATTCCTTATGGTAATAACATACAAAGGAGTTTTACATGTTATTATTGCTGTTATTGTTTTCTTATACCTTGTTTGCTCAGGAAGCTGATCAAAATCCCAACTCTTTAACGTATAAACAATACGTAAAAGAACGACAACAACAACAGCTTCTTCTTAATACAAACACACCTCGCGCAGCGTTAGATTATGATGATGAAGATGATGAAATTGATGGTCTTCTTCGCCAATTACAAGGAATGGCTAATAAAGCAAAAAAAGTTCTCTCTTATAGTGTACCTAAAAATAATAGTTTGCTGTATTGTTCTGAATTTATCCAAAGAAGACCTTTGAGCCCTTTATGTGCTATTTATCAACATGAACTTTTTACGGTCTATCGTTATCATTTATCTGATGCTTTAACATTCAGTTTACACCTTGGCACAGATCTTAATGGAAATAGTATGACACAAGAAAGCGAAGCTAAAATCTATAGAGAAACAAGACATCCAGAATTACAAAAAAGTTATGCTCAAATAGCCGAAGATGCAATAGAAGCAATTAAAAAAGAACTCCCCACTATGAGCACTCAAGAAAAAAGAAAATTGCTAGAAAAAGCGCTTGATAATATTAAAAATTATCAAGAAAACTATAAAAAGTTACTTGAAGCTCAAAGAAAATTAAAACAAGGGGTAGCACGCGCTCAACATGCAATTAAAAAGTTAGAAAAATTTTTACACAATCTTGAAAATAAACCTGCTAACCGCCCGAATCCATTCTTAATTCTGCTTTTTACAAAACCAGAATTACTAAAAGAAGAAGACCCATTTTTTATATAAACGATACAATAAAAAGTAATTTTTCAGCGAGAATGGAGAATGGAGCTGAGGGGATTCGAACCCCTGGCCTCATGAATGCCATCCATGCGCTCTACCAACTGAGCTACAGCCCCTTAAACTTATTTGCTTTGTATAAATTTTAAGTTACAGTTATTCTAAATAATCAGTAACAAAAAGCAACTTTTTACAAGGAGATGTCATGAAAAAAATTGTGCTCATAGCGGCTTTAGCTGGATCTTTTTATCAAACATTACAAGCGCTTACACTGAGCACCGGAGCTATTCAGAAAGATTTTGGACAGCTTAGCCTTGACCTTCAAGTTCATCTGGCACCCGGAGAAATTATTGACAGAAGATCTGTGCAGCTTTCAATCAATCATCCTGATGCTCAGCTTTCTTGGAATATAAAACAGGAACCAATAGAATTATTTGCACATCATAAAAAATTCTTAGGTTATGATAAAGATTTTGTTATCAATGCTACTCTTAAAACAACTGATACACTTGATAATGCTTTCTTGCACATGAGTTGCCTTAATTCAGAAAATTCAGAACTGTTTCAACAATTTATTCCAGTTACTTTTTCTACCAATACAGAATCTGAAACTACACAAATTCTTCTAACTGATAGTAACACCACAACAACAGGCAATGATACTTCATCCACAAAGCAATCGACGTTTAATGCTAAAGAATTGATAAAAGCACTACAAACCTATTTAACTACTACCAATTCAGTTGCCTTACGCATTCTTTTTGCTTTAGTACTTGGTATTCTATTAAGCCTTACTCCTTGTATCTATCCAATGATTCCTATAACGGTGGGCGTTTTACAATCGCAAGGCAGCAAATCATTACTTACTAACTTTTTACTTTCATCTGCGTACACGCTTGGTATTTCAACAACGTTCTCATTATTTGGACTACTTGCTGCAACATCAGGACAAGCTTTTGGGCATATGCTTGCTAATCCTCTATTTATTATATTTATTGTTGCGTTACTTCTTTATTTTGCATTGTCTTTATTTGGACTTTATAATCTGTACATTCCTCGCTTTTTACAGAAAAAACATTCCATACAAGGTGGTGGATCATTTGGGTCGATCTTTCTGTTTGGGTTAATTAGTGGCTCTGTTGCATCACCATGCCTTTCTCCTGGACTTGCTTTGATTCTTGCAATGGTTGCAACAATGGCAAATAAATTTGTTGGGTTTTTATTATTATTTGCCTTTGGAATTGGAATCAGCACTCCGTTATTAATTATTGGAACATTTTCAAGTTCAATAAACCTTCTGCCACGAGCTGGTGGTTGGATGCTGGAAATTCAAAAGATCTTTGGATTCATGCTCATTGGAATGTGCTTTTATTATATCAGCACAATTATTCCATGGTGGTCAGTATTAATTATGATGACTATCTTTTCATTATGCACTGGACTTTATTATCTACGCTCTGCCTCAACAGAACGTTCTGCAGCGTGGCGTAATATCAAAAATGTTTTAGGGGTAACCGGAGTAGCTTTATCGGTCTTTTTAATGGTTGAAAGTTTCCAAGAACTGTATTACCCACATTTAGACGATGGTATTGAAACAACTTGGTACACCGACTATGAAAAAGCAGTTATTGATGCACAAGCTGAAAACAAAAAACTCTTTTTAGATTTCTGGGCACCATATTGTTCGTTATGCAAATTAATTGCTTCAACAACATTAAAAGAACCGGCTATTGCAAAAGTACTCAGCCAAAACTATATTGTGGTATCAATTAATGGAAATGATGCACAACTTGAACCATTTAAAACACTTAAAGAACGTTATGCCATTCAAGGGTTTCCAAACCTTTTAATCGTTGACCCCGTTGACGGTAAAGAACTGTATCGCTGGAGAGGCGAAATTGAAGACGAAGCAACTGCAGATGTTGTTGCTGTCTTAGAAAAATACGCACAAGTTTAAGACATAAAAAAAGGGGCCCGTTATGGGCCCTTTTTTATTACTTATTCATTCTATAATAAATCATCTTCTTCATCTTGCAAAGCATCAAGCGTTCTTACTTTGCCCGCATGTTTCTGCTTATCTACAAACTTATCTTTTCGTTTTTTTACTTCAGCAATAAGATGCTTAATAACATAATCAATTGCTTGGTACAAATCTGGGCCTTCATGTTCTACAATAGCATGATTATGCTTGCTGTGAATTCGAATTTCAACTTTATGGTGATGATGCTGGCGATGCGCTTCTAAAATAACTTCGATGTTAATTGGGTCCGGCTCTTTTTGTAAAAATTTATGTAATTTTTGCAAACCTTCTTGAACATAGTGTTCAACAGCTTGTGAATGTTCCATTGCTCGAAACGTTATTTGCACTTTCATACATGCTCCTTATAAAACTGCTTAATCAAACATTACCTTTTTTGCAGAAAACTGAACCGGTACACCTTTAAGATCATAATTTTTGCGCAATAGATTTTCAAAGAAACTCAGCTGGCTTGATTCAAACCATTCAGGGTTGTTAACATTCAGTCTAATAGTTGGTGGTTTTGTTGCAACTTGTTTTGCCGAATACACTTTAAGCCGTTGTTGACAGCGGATCAATGGAGTCCGTTCAAGCGCTGCTTTAAACAACTGTGTCAACTCTGACATAGAAACGTGGAACTGATAACGCTCCCAAACTTTCATAATCAAAGGCATCAATTTGCCCACGTGATAGCCGGTTTTGCAGGAAATAGTTAACGTTTCAACCTTTTTCATAAAAAAGTCATATAAATCTTCGTCATATTCCCATTGTTCTTTTAAGGTATCATCTAAAAGATCATGTTTATTTTTTACTAAAATTAATGCTTTACCATTTTCAAAAACAAATTGTGCCAATTTTAATTCTTGATGAGAAATTTGTGCTTCTTGCGAATCAAGCATCATAATTACAATATCTGCATCACGAACTGCTTGAAAAGAACTTTTAACCATCAGTTCTTCAAGACCTTCATCAACTGATCGTTTTCTTCTTACCCCTGCTGTATCAGTCACTTGAATATGCTCTTGATAAAATACTACACGATCAGTTACCGCTTCACGCGTGGTACCGGGAATATCAGAAACGATTGAACGTTCTTCATTGAGTAGTCGATTCATCAACGATGACTTACCAACGTTTGGTTTCCCTAAAAGAGCAACTCTTAAGCCTGGTTTTTCTTCTGGAGTTGCTAAATCTTTAGGAAGATAATTTAAAATATCATCAAGTAGATCAACCATTCCAGTACCATGTTGGGCAGAAATAGCCATAATATTTTTAAAACCGAGTCGTTCAAATTCAGGCAAATTGTCTGCTGTTATTTTCGCATCTGCTTTATTAACCAATAAAATAGTTGGCTTTCCCAGTCTGTGTACAAATTTTGCAATTGCGCGGTCTTCGGGAATAACGCCCACAGAACCATCACACACAAACAGCACCACTGCTGCTTTTTCAAGCATAGCCATCGCTTTAAGACGGACTTGCTCTGTTATTTTATCTTCTGATTTTTGTAATTGAATCCCGCCGGTATCAATCAGCTCAAATGATTTACCTTTCCAAGAAACAGTGTCTTGTAAAAAATCACGAGTCACGCCGACATAATCCATGGTGATACTTCTTACATTTTCTGCTAGTCGATTAAAGAGGGTCGATTTGCCTACGTTTGCACGCCCGACCACCACAACTTTATTTTGTTTACTCATCGTTTTGTACCTCCACAATTGTTCCGCCAAATGTATCTAAAAGTTGATTTGCTGTTTTAAAAGCTTCTTTATCTGAAACGTTTACTGTTGCTGCTTTTTGCCGAGCAACAGGACTTATAATTTTATGAGATGTTGTTTGTGCTTGTTGTTGCATTGCCCCTTGTTCTTTTTGTACTGTTTTATTGTTTGCCATCGAAGTTGCTTGTCCAAATTGTGCACTATACTCAACAGATTCCCCAAAAATATCTTTAAGTAATACAAGCCATATTTTTTCTGTTTCTTTGAGCCAATCAGTAAATAACGTTGCCTCTTGAGCAAAACTGATTACTAATTTTTTTGTAACTTGATCAAAAGAAACAAACGTTGCCTGTTTAAAAATAGAATTAAGTAATGGATCGCTTAATTGCTCAATCTTATGAATAAATTGAGTCCATGCAATATTTTGTACTGGGTCAGCAACTACGGAATTGATTACTGCCACTGGTTCAGCCTGTTGTTGGATTGCAGTTACTTTTTGTGTTTGAGGCTGGACAACAACGGGAGCTCCCGTTGTTGGTTGAACCAAAGGCCGACACATCTCTAAAAATACCATTTCCAATAAACCATGCTGTACGGTTGTTTTGGCAAGTAATAATTCTTGCTGATATAAATTTTTTAAAAAATACCCTAATTGGTCAATACTCATTTTTTGTACAATTGACTCAAAACGTTCTTTCTGTGTTATTGCTCCGGCATCTATTGCCCCTGATTTAACAAACAAAGCAAGACGCACTAATTCTATAAATTTTTGCCAAATACTGGTTGCATCATAAACCTGAAAGTTAATAACTTGTAAATACTGTAAAAGATCATGCAGATTGCCCTGAACAATTTTTTCAAGAATACCCAATAACTGCTCTTCAGAAAGATGCCCTAAAGCCTTTAAAACTGCTTCTTGCGTAACCGTTCCGGTTGAAAATCTCACTTGTTCAAGTAGGTTAAGTGCATCTCGAGCTAAACCTTGAGTCTCTTTTACAATCAGTTCAAGTGCTTTTACATCCGCTTTAATCTTTTCTTCAAGACAGACTTCCTGCAAATGCTTAACTAATGCTTGCGTATTAATCGCAGGAAAAAACAGTTGAAAACAACGAGATCTAACTGTTTCTAAAATTTTTTGAGGATCTGTAGTTGCTAGCATAAAGATAACTGTTGCTGGCGGTTCTTCTAAAATTTTCAAGAACGCATTAAATGCTGCTTTGCTGAGCATATGGGCTTCATCGATTAAATAAATCTTTTTTTTACCCATAACCGGCAATAAGCTTGCCGCTTCAATTAAGGTCCGAACATTATCAACCCCAGTATGAGAAGCCGCATCAATCTCTATAAAATCAGGGTGATTACCCGCTGCCATAGCTAAACAAGATTCACAGGTAAGACAAGGAACAACGGTAATTTTCGGGTTCTTTTGAAAGTCAGTTAAACTGTAACAAGAAAGCGCTGCTGCAAAAACCCGAGCGGTGGTTGTCTTGCCACATCCTCTTTGACCAGAAAACAAATAAACAGGAAAGAGCTGATTTAAATAAAGACTATTTTTGAGCATCCTGACAGAAAGCTCTTGGCCCACTATTTGGTCAAATTGCTTAGAACGCCATTTTCTGGCAAGATTAAGCTGTCCAGTGCTCATTTAAATTTCCTTGTATATAAAGACTTATAGGCCTTTACAGTTTACCCTGACTCGCTCATCTTGACAAACAATGGAATAAAGCAAAAAAATAAGCTCAAAAGAGTCTTTAAAAAAGACTTGGAAATTATTGTTGAAAAATAACGTACAAACACATACAATTGCTTTATTAGAAAGTAACTCCTTATTTGAATATCATTTCACCACTGGAGATAGCCCTCGTGTTCAACTTTGTACGCCCTTTTGGGAATACGTTATGAGCCAGTCGCCCAACAGAGACTATAAACAATGTTATCGTTTTATGCTTACTCTACTTTCTCCCTTTAAAAAGCTGATTATTATTCAATTAGGTATCATGACTTTTTGGGCTTTTGATCTTAATTTCAGACCGTATTTGCTTAAAATTATTATTGATGTTTTTTCAGAATTTAAACCAAATCAGCCTTTTATTATCCTTTTAAAACCAGCACTTTGCTATATTGGCATGTTTTTATTAGTTATAATTTTTCACGCACTGTATGATCTTGTTTGGATTAACATCAGGCCTCCATTACGTAAAAACGTCATCGAATCATTAACAGGAAAAATGATGGGGCATTCACAAGAGCTCTTTAATCATAACCTTGCCGGCTCACTTGCAAATAAAATCAGAGATGTCACAAAAAGTTTCCCTGATTTAGTATTTGTAGCGATCAATAATTTTTACAGCTGTTTTTTTGCTGTTGTTTTTGCCATTATTAATTTAGCATTAATTCATATACATTGCGCACTCATGCTGACAACATGGATTACTATTTTTTTACTTGGAACTTTTTTTCTATCAGGAAGAACCAGAAGATATAGTAGTATTTCTGCCGAAATTCATTCAGAAATCATTGGTAGAATTGTGGATGTCTTTAGTAATATTTTAAACGTGCGCCTCTTTTGTTCCGCTCCTTTTGAATCACGGAAACTCAAAAGAATGTTGAATCAGTACGTAACTGCTGACCAAACACGAGATAAATCCGTACTCTATCTTTATATGTTTCAAAGCCTTTCATTTGTTATTTATCAAGCAGCTTGTATTATTTGGCTGGTTTATCAATTTCAACATGATGGGGCAACAGCTGGCGATTTTGTTATGGTCCTTACGCTTAATTCTGCACTTTCGGATTTGTTGTGGGATATTTCTGATAATCTTTCAACAATGAGTGACCATTTAGGTAATATCTTCCAAGGACTTAATATTGCGCTAACCCCTGTTAGCATGAAAGATTCACCTCAAGCTGTTCCGTTACAAGTAACCGAAGGAAAAATTGTTTTTGAAAGTATAAATTTTAGTTACAACAAAGCAAAACCTCTATTTAAGAACAAATCAATCACCATTGAAGCTGGACAAAAAGTAGGACTTGTCGGCTATTCTGGAAGTGGAAAATCTACCTTTATTAATTTAATTTTACGGCTCTTTGATGTGCAAAATGGTAAAATTCTGATTGATGGACAAAACATTAAAGATGTTACTCAAAAATCTTTACACGAAGCAATTTCATTAATTCCCCAAGACCCCTGTCTATTTCATCGGTCATTATTGGAAAACATTCATTACGGAAAACTATCAGCGCCTGAAAAAGAAGTTATTAAAGCTGCACAATCGGCACACGCTCATGACTTTATCAAGCAACTTCCTGAAGGATACAACACCTTGGCAGGAGAACATGGGACACTCCTTTCAGGAGGGCAACGTCAACGAATCATTATTGCGCGCGCAATGTTAAAAAATGCCCCGATTTTATTATTAGATGAAGCAACATCGCAAATGGATTCAATCACAGAAAACGAAATTCAGCAGTCTTTATGGCACTTAATGCAAGGTAAAACTACGTTGGTAATTGCACACCGCCTTTCTACCTTGTTACATATGGACCGCATTTTAGTATTTGAACAAGGTAAAGTTGTTGGAGATGGAACACACGCTCAATTACTGGCAACAAACCAGCTTTATAAAACATTGTGGCAAACCCAAGTTAATGGCTTTTTAACACAACCAGTTACAAGTACTCCTGAACCTGAACCAGTATTTATTCAACAGCCCTTTAATGAGCACCATAATATTCTTGAATAAGTTTGTAATTCTTACAGCATCAGAGTATCTTCTTTCTAAAAAAGAAGGAATTTTATGCAACTTCACTCTGTTATTTTAAGTATTGTATTACTACATACCTTTCACATTTTTTCAGCGGAAGCAGATTCTCAACCAACATATGACCAACTAGCACAAGCATTAGCGAAAGGAGAAACAACGCCTGAAGACGTTATAAGAAATTTTGAAGCGAGTATTGTTAAGCAGTTATTGCAAAAAGCTCAAAAAACAGTTGAAGCAAAAAATTTATTTAAAGACCGTGAATTATTTGAACAGTGCCAATTGATTACCAGAGCATGCTGGAGCCCCGATGGAAAATATCTTGCTACAGCGCTCAGGAAGGAAAAACTTAGAAAGTTTGAAGAAAGGATTGCTGTTTAGTGCCAAACCCCCAACGGCGATTTTGGCAAAATAGTAAGTGTTCCAGTTAGGTTATCCGACCTTAGCGCTTTGCAATTTACCAGCAATGATGAACTTGCAATTGGAACATGTAATTATGATGGAGACAAATCAGCAGAGTTACTTGTTTTCAACATCAGCAACGAAAAACTTTTAACCTTACCTTGTGCAGGACATAGAGTCAGAACCATTACGCAGGACCCAAGCAATCCCAATATTCTTACCATCGGCTCAAGTATGGACAAAAGTACTGCTGCTTTTATAGGCGACTGGCATAAAGATCAAGTAGATCTATCTAAGGATAAGAATTATCATAGTCCATTTGTAGCAGATGAAGGCCAATTTGTAGATTCAATTACTCATAACCAACATAACCTTGCGATTATTGCAGCTACCTTTGTTCATTTTCTACCTAGCTATCAATTTAAACAATCATGGACCCTGAAAATTTTTGACAGAAAACAACAAACCCACTTGAAAACGTTTTCCTGGAAAAATTCATCCCCTATTAAATGTTTTTTTATGCAAGATGAGGTTTTAAAAATTGTTTCACAATCTGATCTTGTCGGTTACTGGAATTATAAAACCGGTAAGTATGAGGCAAAGAAAAAAGAAGATCCTGCTGATACTACTATAACCTTTACCCCTTGGGCATTTAAAAAAGACGGTACGGAAAAAATTGTAACAGAGCATGCAGAAGTAAAAATAGTTCGTGATGCAGAAGCGCAAGCAGCAGAAAGATTTAATATTCCATTCGACAAAGTAGATAGTACTTTAACACTAGAACAAGCGTGTAGTTTAATCAATCAACACAAGTAATAATTATTGTTTAAACTGCAAAGTAACTTGCGCAATTCTTTGACCAAATAAAAAAGCAGCTTTTAAATCACCAGGAGCAGGTGTATTTTCAGGAGAGGCATTATCTGATTGTGTGATAAGCCCTATTGATCCGTTTAATCGATTAACTGCTTCTGGTCCTGCTCCGTGACCTGATTGTGTTAAAGGAGAGGGCAGACCTAAACTGATCCACAGCATGCCATGTTGACATGAAAGTGTGACAAAATACATTAAGGTTGAAAATTTATCTCCATCTAAACTTCCTGAATTAGTGATTCCTGCTGCTAACTTATTTTTTAAAGCTCCTGACATCCATAATTTTCCTGTAGCGTCAGCAAATGCTTTAAACTGAGCACTTGGACCACCCATATAGGTTGGACTTGCAAAAACAAAAGTATCATACTGCGTCAAATCATTAACTTGTGCTATTGCTTGCTCTGTTGTTAAACAATCAACGGCAACACCTTCAACAGCTTGTATTCCTTTTTGAACTTCAAACACAACTTTTTTGGTGTGCCCATAACCACTGTGATAAATGAGTACAATTTTTTTCATGCTTTTTCCCTTTTTTTTAAAAAACATTACTCTTACAGTAATAGCTTTAAACTAACAAAAATAATAGTGAAAAAATACTTATTGTATTATCTTATTAAAAAGAGTATCTTTGCAAAAAACTTAAAAGGAAATAACTATGAAATCTAAATATTCAATATTAATAACCATACTTCTATTAATCAGTGCTCAATGCTCAGCTGCAGTTATAGAAGCTCCGCCTGCTTATACTGAACAACCGCCTCAACTTGTTGCCACTCAGCCATCACTTGTTGCCACTCAGCCTCAATCTGTTATCATTCAAAGAACTATTACGGTATGCCCACAATGTGGTTGTTCTGCAAACAATGTTATTCGAGTTCTTGTTTGCTTGGGTACTCCAGTAATTTTACCAGTTGCCTTTGGAGCAGGAGCGATTCATGGATGTGCTTGCGGCGGCCTGAAAGTATGCGGAGAAGTTAGCAAAAAAGCTAATGAAGAAGGAGACTTCATGTCAGCTTGCTGTACTTGTTGTTGCTGCCCATGTATATGCATTGGAGGAACCATTGCAGGAATTGGTGAAACAGCAATAAAGTATGTAACAGGTGTTGTTGGGTTTATTAAAAATGGAAACTAAATAATCACTTTTATAAAGAAATAAATATGAACTTTAAAAGCATAATTTTCGTAACTATTTTTTTGGTCAATGCATTACAAATTCATGGTCTTGAGGAAGGTGTAAAAACTAAACAACCAAAAGAACAATGCTTACAAGCCTGCTTACAAGCCTGCTTACAAGTTTCTTCAGCTGCATTCTGCCCTCTTTTAGCACCTGCCTTATGTTGTGGTAAATGTATAGAACATACCGGAAAACATTGCCGCCTCATGCATAAAACCTATCATGAAATAGCAGAAAGAACTAATGCTCCTGTTAGTCCTTGTGCTTTATGCTGCTGTTGCCCATGTTTATGCACTATGCCTGCTATTGCCGGAGCAAGAATAGGGGTAATCGAATGCTCAAAAATTCTTTGTGGCCTTATAAGAAACGGCTCTCTTCCTGAGCTTAAAGATCAGTATGCAGATACTACAGCAAAAAATGATCTGATAGAAAAAATGATTACCCTGATTACTCAGCAGCCTAATACTTAAAAAGAGTCGTAAAATTTGCTATACTATGTATCAATAGGCTTATGCATCATGGCTTTAATAAAGGTGCTATCCTATGCTTATAATAAAATTAGCTAAAGGGAAATAAGCTGTGAAAAAATTATTTGAGGGGTATCAAAAGTTTAGACAAAAATATGCAACAGGGGACGACTCTGTTATGCAAACACTTTCTGAACATGGCCAGCGCCCTGAAATAATGGTTATTTCTTGTTGTGATTCACGTGTTGACCCTGCAGTACTTTTGCAGTGTGACCCGGGCAAACTTTTTGTAGTCAGAAATATTGCTAACATTATTCCTCCTTACGAAAAAGATGAAAAACACCATGGAACCAGTGCTGCTTTAGAGTTTGCCGTACGTTTTTTACATATTAAAAATTTGATTATCTTAGGCCATAGTAAATGTGGTGGCATTCAAGCGCTACTTTCACAATGCAATCTTTATCAAAATGATTTTATCACTAACTGGGTTTCTTTGATTGAAAATAAAAACAATCAGCACACTGATGTTGATGGTTATGCTAAAAAAGCGGTACTCCAATCGTATAATCATGCACTTGAGTTCCCCTGGATAAAACAACAAGTTGATACTGGAATGTTGACAATCCATCGTTGGTTTTTTGATATTGCAACCGGAACTATTTCTGCATTCTGTGATACAGAAAATAAATATAAAGAATTGTAACAATGAAAACAAAACTTTTAAAAGCAGATCAGATTAATCAGGCTGTTAATTTATTAAAAGACGGTGAAATTGTTGCACTGCCAACCGAAACAGTTTACGGCCTTGCAGCTGATGCACTTAATGATCATGCTATTGCTAAAATTTTTCAAGCTAAAAACAGACCTGCTAATCACCCTTTAATTCTTCATACTGAAAGTTATGATCAAATCAATGATTGGGCAATTAACATTTCTGAAGATGCAAAAAAACTAGCCAAACATTTTTGGCCTGGCCCTCTTACCATGATATTACAAAAAAATAACAGAGTAAGTTCACTGATTACCGGCGGGCTTGACACCGTTGGCTTAAGAGTCCCTGATCATCCAGTAGCACTTGCTCTTATTAAAAAATTAGGTAATGGGATTGTAGCTCCTTCTGCTAATGCTCATAAAAAAACTAGCCCCACAAAACCAGAGCATGTTCTTAAAACGTTAGATGGAAAAATTGCTGCTATTATTGATGGCGGAACGTGCAGCGTTGGGATTGAATCAACCATTATTGATATGACAAAACCTATCCCTGTCATTGTAAGACCTGGTGCAATTACTGCAAAAATGATAGAAGCAGTAATTAACAAAACCGTAGAATGCCCTTTAAAGCATAGTCAAAAAGTTTCTGGAAACATGGAAATTCATTACCAGCCAGACAAACCTTTATTAATACTTTCTCTTGATGCAATAGAAAAAAAATTAGCAACCGAACGATCTGTTGCTATTATGCATTATTCAGAAATAGTCCATCATAAAGATGCAACGTATTACAAAATGCCTAAGAATAAAAATGAATATGCAAGAGTTTTGTACCAAACGCTTTATACAATAGATGCTACGCATGTAGATAAAATATTTGTGGAAATTCCACCAACGTTTGCAGAATGGTCTGACATTAATGATCGATTAAGCAAAGCTTCTTGGAAATAAAAAGGAGAGGAAGGGATTCGAACCCTCGATACTCTTTTTAAAAGTATACATGATTTCCAATCATGCCCTTTCAACCACTCAGGCACCTCTCCGACATAAAAGAAAAAGATCATTATAAAAACTATTACTCAAAATAACTCTGAATATATTTTTTACAATGATCTCTTTTAATTGCTAACTATTTTTTTGCTTCAGAAGCAGGAGCTTTTGGCTCTTCTACTTTTTTTGCAACTTCTTTTGCCGGTGTTGCTTGCGCATCAACTGGCTTTTTAACTGGAGCAGCTTCTTTAGGAGTTTCTTTTTTCTTCTCTCTTAAAGCCAATTGCTCTTTTTCATAAGAATCTTTTTGTTCTTTTTCAAAAGCTTCTTTACCTTTTGCAGTTGCATGAGCTAAGTAATCAACAATTACTTGAATTGCTTTTGGAGCATCTTCATTAGTTGGAATTACATAACTTACCAAACGTGGGTCACTGTTAGTATCAACTAAAGCAACAACAGGAATTCCCATTGTAACCGCTTCTTTAACTGCTGAAGCTTCTTTACGAACGTCAACAACAACTAAAGCCCCAATTGGCCATCGCATTTTAACAATACCACCAACGTTTTTACCTAAACGATCTAAACGTTTTTGGAAACTGTTAACTTCTTTTTTGGTGTAATGAGAATTTGCAATATCAGCTTTTTTAACAACATCACCCAAGTGTAAAAATTTTGTAATCGATTTTTTTACTTGTATATGGTTTGTCAATGTTCCACCGATCCAACGATGGGTAACAGAAGGCATATCACAAACTGCAGCCGCATCTTTAATTGCTTGTTGCGCAGGCTTTTTAGTACCAATCCATAAGATTGTCTTACCTTCTTTTGCTGCGCCTTCTAAAAATTGTGCAGCTTGTTCAAGCTTGACCGCTGTTTTTGAAATATCAATTAAATGAACGCCATTACGTTTGCCCCAAATATAAGGAGCCATACGTGGGCACCAGCGAGATGATTGATGTCCAAAATGAACACCAGCTTTGACTAATAATCTAAAATCTATCATTTGAAAACCTTTTCCAGGGTTGTACTACTTGCTTTCTGGCTTAATGCCACCCTGATCAATAAAAGCAAGGGTTTGTAAAGAGCTTTTAATATACTAAATTTTTAAAAAAAGACAATTTTTAAACCTATTCGTATTCTTCTGACCCAATAACTTCTTGGTTTTTAATAGCTTCATGGTAACGTTTGCCCAATAAATAAGCTACAACAACCCAAAGCAGAATAATTACCCCAAATAAACCGGTATGAATTACCTGGAACCATGCAGCCCCAAAGACCGAAGAGATCCCATTAAAAACAGACCCTACACCTTTTGCCATTTTTCTGCCAAATGTGTCAATCCAAGATTTTGACTTAAACTTAACTGCTTTAACTGTTGGAATATATAATGCTTCGGTAATTGGCTGACTAAATGCGTAATAAATTGCACGTACCACAATAAAGCAAATTAATAATGAAATTGGAGAAGTACTAAAGGTATAATAAAATACTAAAATACCCATAGAAATCGGCACAATCAATAAAGAAATTCTTTCTCCAAGAGTCATAATAAGGGTACGCGTCCCAAAGAAAGAAATAATAAAACCAACACAATGAATTAAAAAAGTAAGTCCTAAAAGAAAGCAAGAAACTCCTGCAACGCCGCAGCTTGCTTCTTGAGCCATACCAAGACGTTGATAGCTTAATACAGAGCTAATCACTTCATAAAAAAGTACAATTCCAAAAATACCAAAGGTATATGGATATTTAAGCAACATCACCAGCCCAGACAAAATTCCCGTTTGATCTTTGCCTTCTTTAGTTTGCTGTTTTTCAAATTGATACGCAGCTTCATAGCCATGTAAATATTTACCCGGTACTTTTTTCATCATCCATGTAATAATAAGGGGAACCAACAAGAGTGTTACAGAAGAAAGTAAAAGTAAAATTTGAATAAGAGCAACGTCATTTACACCTTTTACATGAAACCATCGACTATAATATAAAAGTAACCAACCAATACCTGAACTTGCCATACCACCTATTTTTGAAAAAGAAATTAAAATTCCATAATTCTTTTTTGCTGTTTGGGGGTTAGTAACAGAGTTTAAAAATGCCCAATATACACTCAAAACAAACGGAGAAAATGTTTCTACAAAGAAATAAAATACCCACCCAAAAATTCTTGAAGGGCTTGCATCTGCATTAGCAAGACCAATAACATCATGCCCCACCAAGTAGGTACATAAAAAGCCTATTACGGCATACAATGTTGCACAAAAACAAAGTAATTGATAACGACGCATATTATCAACTAATTTTGAATAGAAAAAAACTAACGGGATCAATGCTAAAATTGTCAGTAGTTTTGCAGCTGGAACATAGGTTGAAGTTCCAATAATTGCCATAAAAATAGAATCTTTAAGTTCTTTAATTAAAGTGTAAGAAAAAATTAAAAAGAAAAAAGAAAAACCTAAAAACCATGTTTTTAATTGCTCTTCTGGATCAATTTGCCAAAGACTCTTGATTCTTTCTACTAAAGCAAGACGCATGCGGACCCTCTCTTAAAACTAATAAAATTTATGCTTTAAAGACAAAAAAAGCCTCGGTTGAAAACGATCAACAAAGGCTTATTATTTTTATTATGATTACTTAATTTAATAATACTATAGATAACTTTAACAGATTGTCTTATCGTGCTTGATCGCCTGTGCATGCGCTTTCCCCACAAAAAATGCCGCCAAAATCCAAACTACTATTAAACTAAATGAAATAAGGGAACTTACCCCTACAAAAGCCAATTGTAGCACAGGACGAAGGATATGAACAGAGGAACCTACACCTTTTGCCAGTCTTGAACCAAATATATCAATCCATGCTTTTGCTTTATACCGAGATGCTTTACTGGTAGGGATATAAAGTTGTTCTTTAGCAGGCTGATTTAATGCATGGTTAAGCCCTTTTGCTCCGACAAATACAAACAACGCCGTAGAAATATCAAAGTGAAAAAATAATAATAGAACGCCAAGAGCCATAAAACACGGTAACAATAACAACGTTCTTAATAATCCTAAGTTTCTGCCAACCGTTCCAATACCTAATAAGAGTAAAAGTGCTGCAACCCCATTGGTATAAATCATCGATTTAAACAGAAAACAATTAAGATCATGCGGAGTGCAATAGGCAACTTGAGCAAGCGTTTTAACATGAAATTCAAAAACAGTAATAATCACTTCGTATAAAGTAACTACTAAAACAATTGCGATTAAATAAGCAGAAGAACTAATTAGTTTAAGCCCTTCTAAAAACTCTGTTTTTGTTTTAGCTGCGAGTGCTTTTTGCTCTTGTTCATGAAACCCAACAAGCTCATGCCGAGGAGTTACTGACATAAAATAAAACAGTGAAAGAGCTATGCAAATACTACCAAGGGCACCAATAAAAATAAAAGGTACAGGCCCCCAATGTAACGATGCTGAATAAAAAATGAGTGGACCAAAAAATCCTCCCATTTGAGCACCTAAAGCAATAACAGGAAACCCTCTTTTTGCTGACTCAGGAGTGGTAATATCGCTAATAAAACTCCATGTTAAAGAAACAATAATAGAACCAAAACCTTCAACTACCGCATACCACAGCCAACCAATAATCCTTGATGGGCTTAAAACAGTGTTTGTTATTCCAATTGTTGGATGTATTATCGCTAACCCAAAAAGACAAAAAAGAACTGCATACCCTACACATATAATATAAAAAACATGATGCCGAGCAAAGATATCTACCAATTTTCCATAGAGAAAAATAAGAGGGATAGTTATAAATAAAGAAAAAATTTTAACGTAAGGCAGGTAATCGATTCCTACTGTGTGAAGAAAAATAACGTCTTTAGTCACTTGAACAATAGAATAAACTCCAATAATAAAAGCAAAAATTGCAGAAAGTCTTATAAACTTCATGCGTTCTTGTGTACTTTCAAACGTTCCCCACAATGTCTGAGCGAAACGATTCAGCATAAAAATTTTTCCTTTTTGCAAAACAAGCCAAAAGAACTTATCAAATAGATGAACCTCCAGTTCCCCTATCACTTGAATCTTTTTACCTTTGTGTTTAACTCAGGCAAATGCTCAAAAAAGCTTACTCAATAATTTGATTATTTTTAACCAATTGAGCATTCTTTTGACCAACATAAATTGCCACAACTAACCAAACCCCAATGAAACCAAGGGAAATAATTGTTCCCATGCCCATAAGATTTGCAACACTTAAAAGTGGATTTGCTGGAACGTTAAGTGCTCCACCGATTTGCATACCACCCATTTTTGCGGTACGTGAACCGAACATATCAACCAAACCTTTTACTTTGAATTTTGCGTCTTTGCTGGTTGGAATATACATCATTTCTTTGGTTGGGTTATTAACAGCGTATGAAATTGCAGTAACAAACATCATAACACCAAATGTTGCCCACAATAAAGCTTCTGCTGATGGATTGGTCATATAATAAAGATAAAGACCAATCATAGAACCACCAAACAATACTGGGTAAAGCAACAAGCAGAAACGAAGTCCCATACGTTGCATTAAGAAACTGGTTCCTAAAAGCGCCATAAGAAATGCTAATGCGTTTGTGCTCATTCCATAAATACCAACAAACTGTTTAAAGTTAATAGTTGGGATAATATTTGCTTGAGACTTCATTTGATAATCAACAACTGATTTTGCAACTTCATAGAATGTTGAAACAACCATGACACCTAAAAGGTACGGTTGCGCTGCAAGCAATTTAACACCAGCTAAAAAGTCAGGTTTGGTCTTTTTTTCTTCTTTATCGCTTGAAAGTTCTTCTGGAGTAAATGTTGCCATCACATAACGGATAGTCATCAATAATCCAAAAATAGTTGCCATACATAATACAAACAAGAACCATTCTGGAAGGTTAAAGTAAACTAACGCTGAACCACCAATAGTTCCAATTTGAGCTACTGCAATAATAAATGGAAATCCACGTTTTGCTGCATCACTTTTAGTAGTACTAATTGCAAATGACCAAAAGAGTGCAATGATTAATGACCCAAAGCTTTCAGTTGCCAAATAACTGATAACACCGATAGCAGCTAATGGGAACCAACCAATTACTTGTGGCCCGTAGGTATTATTAATAACTAAAACAGTAGTAGTTAGACCGAATAATATAATATAGAAGGTACCAATTACATAAAACAATTGATGTTTTTTAAACATATCAATCAATTTACTGTAAATAAATACTGACAATAAAACGGTACCTAATGAAATCAATTTAATAGATGGAATAAATTCACGACCATACCCGACAGCCCAACCTAATTCTGATGGAAAAGCTAATTCATAAATTAAAACGTCTTTTAATAAACGTAAAATCCAGTAAGTTCCCAGTGTGAAAAATGCTGCAAGACCATAGAGACTAAATTTTCTTAATTCTTCATGTTGTAACGAAGGATAAAAAAAGCGGATAATACCACTAACCATATACAAAATACCTTTATTTAAAATGGTTGAATAAAACTAATTTTAACAAACCAAACGATCTTCTTTAATCGCTTGTTTATGGATTCTGCCAACAATATACGCAGCTATTGCCCATACCCCAATTAACCCCATTGAAACAAACGCAGTAATAAACATAAAAGAATCCTCTCCGAGCGTTTCTTTGAAATTATTTATTGCAGCACCTATACCTTTCGATGAACGAGACCCAAACATATCAATCCATGCTTTTGCTTTATATTTTGACTCTTTACTGGTTGGAATATACAACTGTTCTTTTGAAGGTTGAATTAATGCATAATTTAAACCTTTGCATGATACCATAATAATAAAAGCAATCTCTAATATTGGATATACATTAAACGTTAAAACAGCGCAAGCAACTAACGCTGGGAGCAATAAAAGAGTTTTAGTTAACCCCAATCTTCTACCAACTGCTCCAACACCAAAAAATAAACAGAGCAAAGCAATACCATTAGTCCATAATGCATAACTATACAAATAATTACTTAATGCATCACCAGTATAATGGGTGCTGGCAAGTACTTTAAAATGATAATCTAAAATTGTTACCACAATTTCGTAAAGCGCAACTATGGTGAAAATTCCAAATAAATAAGGGCGCGTAAAAAGAAGGCGAACCCCTTCAAGAAACCCTGTTTTTGGTTTTCCTTCAAGTGGGGCTTTTTTTTGATTAAATTCTAAAGATGCTTGCTCATCAAATGGCGCAATATGCTTCATGTAATAAGCAACAAGACCTAATAATACAAATAATGAAACAGTTGGAACAATTAAAGCAATTCCAGTTCCAAATTTATAGGTAATCTGTTGAGCTAATAATGGACAAATAAACCCTCCCATTTGACCACCAATTGCCACAGAAAAATATCTTCGTTTTGCAACTTCAGGACTGGTTGTATCTGATACAAATGACCAGAAAAGTGCAACCATAATAGATCCAAAGCTTTCTACAAACATATACCAAAACCACCCTAAATAGCGGTCTGGGCTTGCAACTGTATTACTCAATCCTGTTTCTGGATGCCAAATAAAAAAAGCAAATATAGCTGTACCAATTGCGTAAAACAGAGTTATTCCATACAGCAACTTATGACGAGGATACCTGTCAACAAGGTAAGAATAAATCAGTACTAAAAAACCAACTACAAATAAAGAAATCATCTTTGCTTTTGGTTGATGCAAATTCCCAATCATTGTTAAAAAAACTGCATCTTTGACAGGCCTAAAAAGCCAATAACTTCCTATAATAAGGCTAAAAATAAAAGACAGTAGTCCGTATTTTTTATCTTCTTGTGTCTTAAAATTAAACATATCCTACCCTTTTACCTCCAAAAACAAGGAAATTCCCCTCTAATGGATCTTTCAATCCTTTTCCATACTTTATTACAACTTAAGAGGAAGGTATCTATTATAACTGCACCTTGAAAAAAATCCAATTACTATAAATTTAAAAGCTGATTAAGCCTATTATCTCTTTTGTTGTCATTTTAGGTTTTACTAAAAGAGCCTTCTTTGTTATGCTAGAGTCAGTTATTTAAATACCGATTTTTAAGCTCTTTATGAAACATTTAAGCTTAATTTTCACATAAACCCTGTTTACAGGGACTAGGTGCTAAGGTTATGAACAAAGAAAAAGAGTTACTTGAAGAACATGTTGTTACCCCAGCTATCTCAGAAGAAGATAGTAATTTTTTGGCTCTTTTACCCCTTAAAAATGTAGTTTTACTACCTAAAAGTATTTTACCTATTATTGTTGGTAGACCTTCATCCATTAGATCTGTTGAATACGCTTTAAAACATAATAAAATTATTTTTATTAGTGCTCAGAAAGATCCTAATGTTGAACAACCAACTCAAGATGACATTTATCAATATGGAACCCGCGCAACTATTTTACAAGTTATGCGCATGCCTAATGGTTCTTTAAAAATTTTAGTTGAAGGTATCGGTCGAGCTCGTATTCTTGAATCAGACACTACGCAAGATTTTACGTGTGTTCATATTGAGGACCTTCCGACACAGCAACCGAAAAAAATAACCGAACAAGAAGCTGGTTGGAGAACGTTAAAAGATCTTTATCTGACCTACTCAAAGCTTAATGAAAAAGCTCCACAAGATTTATTTGGTACAGAAAAAACGACTGAAGACATTGATTATATTGTTGACACTATTGCCGTTCATTTAAATCTTTCCTTTGATGAACGTCAAAAAGTCCTTGAAGCAATTGCACTTAAAGAGCGAATGATGATTATTTCAATGTTCTTGAAAAAAGAAATTGAAATTTTAGAAATTGAACAACGCATCAAAGGTCATATCCAAACGCAAGTTGAAAAAAATCAACGAGAATATTACCTCACCGAACAAATTAAAGCGATTCACAAAGAACTTGGCCGCGAAGACCAACAAACTGAGTTTGCTCAATTAAAAGAAACAATTATCGCTTTAAAGCCGCCTCAAGACGTTTTAGATAAAGTTGATAAAGAACTTAAGCGTCTTGAACAAATGCCGCCACTTTCTTCTGAAGCAGTGGTAAGCAGGCACTATGTTGATTGGATTGCATCACTGCCATGGAGCAAAGCAAGTAAAGATCGCATTAGTTTGACCCAGGCAGAAAACATTTTAAACACGCATCATGCTGGACTTAAAAAAGTTAAAGAACGTATTATTGAGTTTTTAGCTGCTAAAAAGTTTGCCAAAACCTTAGAACGCTCTCCAATTATTTGTTTAGCTGGTCCTCCTGGTGTAGGTAAAACTTCGCTTGCAAAATCTATTGCAGAAAGTTTAGGTAGAACCTTTGTCAGAATTTCTTTAGGTGGTATTAAAGACGAAGCAGAAATTCGTGGCCACAGAAGAACTTATATTGGTGCGCTTCCAGGTAAAATTATTCAAGCAATGCGTAAAGCAAAAACGATTAACCCAGTTATTTTACTTGATGAAATTGATAAAATGTCGATGGATGTTCACGGAGACCCTGCTTCAGCACTGCTTGAGGTATTAGATCCAGAACAAAACAAAACATTTGTAGACCACTTTTTAGATGCAGAATATGATCTTTCAAAAGTAATGTTTATTACTACTGCAAATCATATTGAAAGTATTCCCTATCCATTGTTTGACCGTATGGAAGTCATTAATCTTTCTGGATACACTAATCAAGAAAAATTGATGATCGCTAAAAAATTCTTATTTTCAAAAAATTTAGAAGAATACGGTTTAACTCCTGCTCAATTTAAGATTTCAGATGAACTGCTTGAAACATTAATTGCACACTACACTAAAGAAGCTGGGGTTCGTCAGCTTGAACGTTTAATTGCAAAAATAATGCGCAAAGCAATTCAAGTATTATTAAAAGAAAAAACAAAAAAATCGATTACGGTTACTGCTGAGCTTCTGCGTGAATGGTTAGGACATGCCCCTTATAAACAAACAAAGCTTGAACAAGAAGAACAAGTTGGGCTTGCCACAGGGCTTGCATGGACAGAACTTGGTGGGGATGTCCTTGAAATAGAAGTAACTATTTTACAAGGCAAAGGTAGCTTTACGCTAACAGGACAACTTGGTGATGTAATGCAAGAATCTGGACATGCAGCATTAAGTTATATTCGTTCACGTGTTGCTGATTTAGGAATTCCAAAAAACTTTTATAGTACTAAAGATTTACATATTCATTTACCAGAAGGTGCAACACCAAAAGATGGCCCTTCAGCTGGTATTACTATGTGCACTGCAATTGTTTCGGCATTAACTAAAAATCCAGTGCTGCCACATATTGCAATGACTGGTGAAATCACATTACGTGGTCGTGTATTAGGAGTAGGTGGTCTTAAAGAAAAATTACTTGCTGCAAAACAGCACGGAATTAAAACAGCATTAGTTCCTTATGACAATAAAGATGATGTTGAAGAAATATTAAAAGAAACTAATCTTGATATCACGATTCATTACGTGAAAAACATGGACGAAGTTCTAAAAATTGCTCTTAAAACATCACCGTTTGTAACACCGATTACTGCTTACAAAAAAATAGCTACCAAAAAACGTAAATAGCGATACACTAGCATTGTTGGGTACATTATTTATCATTTTATTATCGTAGGAAAACTGTTATGAAAAACTTCATTACACTTACAGTTGTTCTTGTGAGCTCTTTAGGTTTATTGTCTGGCTGCTTTTATAAAAAGCAAGTTTCAGAAGAAACTGCAGTTACAAAAACTGAGACAAAAAAAACTAAAGAAATCGTTCAAGATTCAAAGTAATTTTTAAGGGCCCTTCGGGGTCCTTTTTTATTCTATATCATCAAATGCACAAAGTGGCGTTTCTACAACTTGCCTAAACACACTAAAATGA
>CAMCVM010000002.1 GCA_945882015.1 candidate division TM6 bacterium GW2011_GWF2_32_72 | reverse complement strand
CTTTGTATAAAAGCTTATAACAAAGAAGCGTTTATAGGGTTCATGGTTCTCCAAGAAGCTGAAGAAGCGTTTAAAGGTGGAATTGAAATAACTCATCTTTTTATAAACGCTGACTATCAAAGAAAAGGAATTGGTAAAGCTTGCATGCAACACATGTTTTCTCTTTTTCCCGAGATACCTTTTTTTACTTTATGGTCTGTTCGATCAGCAATTAATTTTTACGAAAAATTTGGCTTTAAAAGTGAGCAACCATTGTTCCGTGATGGTTTTATGGTTAAAAAATGTACTCCAGAAAAGGGTCAAGTCCCTTCCGATAAGCCAACAATTTTAGCAACGAATAAAGGTTGTCTTATTAGTATTAAAGGTGGACCGTTCAGCCAAGAAGAAAGAATAGCTGCTGCTCAAATACTTTTCCCTTATAGTTGCTTTTTACGGGAACCAACCGCATCTGATACCTGTATTAAGTTTTATAATGATAATACTTTTATCGGTTTTATGCTTTTGAATAGTAATTCCTCTAAAGCTGGGGAAAAATATATTTCACAATTCTTTATTGATAGCAAATTTCAAAACAGAGGAATCGGGAGTGCGGTCTTTGAACATGTTCAAAGATATATTTTTCCAGAAGTTAATTTTTTTAGATTAGACGCCCTCACATCTGCTATTCCTTTTTATGAAAGATTAAGGTTTAAGAGAAAGAGTAAATATCATATTGCAATGACATGGGGAAGGCCTTCATTAAATCTAAAAATGGAGTATTACAATGAAACAGCTCTTGCTAGCCTTTAATTTATTATTGCTGACTAGTTTGCCCAATAATCTTTTTTGCGCACATAGAGGTGAACCTTTACAAGCAATTCTAAGCTCTTCCGATAAGCCAATAACTCTAGCAACTAATAAAGGTTTTAACGTTAATCTTGTAGTTAAACCTTTTACTAAAGAAGAAAAGGAGGTTGCTTGTCAATTTGCAGATTCTTCTTTCTATTTAAAAGACCAGACTAAATCGCATACCTGTATTAAGATTTATCAAGCTACTGACCCAGGTGTTAATACTTTTATTGGTTTTATGTTTTTAAGTGATAGTCCTTGCGGTCTAGCTACAGAAAAACATATTTTAGATTTTCACATTATCCCTGAATTTCAAAAACAAGGAATCGGTAGAACTACTTTTGAATATGTTAAAGAATCTTTTTTCCCAGAAATTGACGTCTTTAAATTATATCCCTTACCAAATGCTGTCCCATTTTATGAAAAATTAGGATTCTGTAAGTCTGGTAGAGGCAACCTTGAAATGCAATGGAAAAGACATTAATGATTCTAAAATAAAACTATTTATGAAAAATTAACAATCTTTTTTCTATCACAATTGAATTAATTGTACCGTAATGTCATCATCACTGCCCAAGGCACGAGCTTCTTGCGCAACTGATTGAGCAATATTCTTTAAATCATTGCCGTATGACAACTCTTGGCTGATAAATTTTGCAACTTGTTGATTGCCCATAACATCAAAAAGTCCATCTGTTGCCATTACAATAAGAGCTCCAGCTTCAAGAGTAATTTGAGAAATTTCTGGTTTTCGACTAATTACTGGCCCAAATGCACAGTCACCTAATGATCGAGATATCGCCAAAGAGGCGTTGTGACCAGGATTAATAACTCTGCCTTGTTTTACTAGGCCACCTGCTTTTTCTATAGCTTTAAGTTCCCGAAGCAAAGAAGGTTTATGATCTTGCGTTGTAAATAAAATATTTAAATTGTTCATTACCAATAAACGAGAGTCTCCAACATGAGAAACTGTGAGCGTTTTATTGTCTAGTAAAGCAATACAAGCAGTTGAGCCACTATTATGTGCAAATGGTAAGTGTTTAAGTTCTTGATTAACATTGCTATAAAATTGAGTAATTTCGGCTGGCGCTAAGAAAGATTTTGAAAAATTTTCTAAAGCTTTTGCTTGCAAAAATTGAGAAACAAAGTCGCCATGTTTGCCATGACCATCAAAAACACCTGCAACTAATTGCCCAGAAGGAAGTTTTTTGAAAAAACAACGATCTTGATTTGGGTATAAAGATGACCCCTTAGGGCCACGAGTATTTTCTAAAGTAAAAGCAGCCAATCTGGAAGCTCTAGCAATTCTTTGCAATGATTGAGCTGAATAACTACTCAATACAAAACTTCCAAGCACAATAAATAATCCAATTTTTTTCATGATAACCTCTTATTAATTAATAAAAATTCTACGGAGCAAAACTAGAATTGAATAATTAAAATAAAATTATTGACACCCCCAGAATCATTACTGTATCACGCTTTTGAAAAAACCTCAATCTCATCTACTGATAAGCTTAATAGTCAAAATCTTAATATAAAAACTATTGTATATTCTAGCGTTCTGATTTATAAAAAATAAGCCTGAAGTGTCTTATTTAGGCCATTTGCTAAACCGTTACACCTCGTTTATACTAAAAAGTAGGTTATATTATTATTAAATGGAGCATTATTATGTCTTATTTTCTTTTAGCAGCAAAAAAAACTTTAGCTCTTGGGGGATTACTTCTTACCCAAAAACTCCCTCCGCATGTAATAAAACAAACTAGTATTACGTATCAGGTTTTTGATAATAAAAACTGGGAAACTATGCCTGGTATCGACCTTAAATTTCCTAGCCCTGATATCGGATGGAAATGTAATTACAGAAAAGAACATGGAAATTATCCTTTCTGTGTTGTAAATGCTTATGCTCAAGTAAAATTCTTAGGGGTACCCACTAAAAAGAAGATTCTTATCGGTTCTGCTTTGTTTGATAAAGAAGATGAGACAGGAGAATGGGAGCTTGAAGATATTGGAATTGAAGAAAAATATCAACGAAACGGCATCGGAACCTCCTTGTTACAAATTGCAGAAGCAGTATTGCGTCCTACAAAAATGTACACCATGTCCGTTCCAGAAGCTGTTAATTTTTATAAAAAAACAGGGTTTAAGCCTTTATTTGAGACGACCCCTCTTAATCAAGAAGAGAAAAAAGAAATCATTAGGCAAGGTCTAAAAGCAGGTTATCCTGAACTGAATAATTTAGAGCTTGAAAAAAGAGCTGAAGAAATTATAAAAGCTGCAAAAGATGAAGACTTTGTAACAGGTGGATTTATGGTAAAAGAATACCCTGCTCATTATATTCCATAACAGTATATTCAAATAACTTAAGATTCTTTGGCATTCATGGTATCCTTGCAACTATGTTTATCAAAGTAAAATTATTTTCAGGCTTTCCAGAACCATTACTCTATCAAGTTCCTGATGATTGGACCACAGCGCCAATTGTAGGTTCATTGGTTAAAGTTCCTATGCGTAATAAATTTTGCTCTGGGGTTGTAACTGAAGTACTACACAACAAGCCCGAAGTTGGGTTTGGAATTAAACCTGCGCAATCGATACAAAATTTTCCACAAGATTCTTTTTATAATCACTTTATTCAAAAATTAGCAACATATCATCATGTGGAAGAAATTCATTTTTTAAAACGCATTCAATCTTTTTTAAAACATAAAAAGGAAGTAGCTTTAACCTCTGAACAAAGTTTTAAAGATCAGCAAGCATTCTTGCTAACTTCTGAGCAGTTGGCAGTTGTTGAACATATTAAACCGTTAATTAGTAATCCTCTGTTTAGCCCAACAGTTTTACACGGTGTTACTGGTTCAGGAAAAACAGAAGTTTATAAAAAACTTATTGAACATGCGATTACACAACAGAAAACTGTGCTTTTATTATTGCCAGAAGTAACTCTTGCTGTGCAATTTGAACAGCTTCTGCGTAAACAACTTTTGCAATCTATTCCTATTTTGTCATTTCATAGCGCAACCGATGCGCAAGATAAAAAAAAATTATGGCATAATCTTTTACAAAAAAAATCACAATTAATTATTGGTGTTCATTTGCCTGTCTTGCTACCCTTGCCCAACTTAGGGCTGATCATTGTTGATGAAGAACATGAAGTTGGTTATCAAGAAAAAAAACATCCAAAGGTTAACTCTAAAGAAGCTGCGATTTTGCGTGCGCAGCTTCATGGCATCCCCATTATATTAGGTTCAGCAACTCCAAGCATTACAACTTTATATAATGTAAAAGCTCGAAACTGGAAACTTTTTCAACTCAAAAAACGCTTTACCGGTGCGTTTCCAAAAATCAATTTTGTTAATCTGCTTGATAAAAAAGAACGACGCTGCTTTTGGCTTTCTGATCAATTAATTCAAGGAATCAAACAGCAACTACAAAAAAAAGAACAAACAATTTTATTTTTAAACCGGCGCGGTGTCAGTTTTTTTGTACAATGTAAAGGATGTGCATTTGTTTTTAATTGCCCATCATGCTCGGTGAGTTTAACACTTCATGGTGATAATTCATTACGCTGTCATTATTGCCAATACAAAACAACGCAACCAGACTGCTGCCCAACGTGCAAAGATAAAGAGCTGCTTAAAAAAGGAATTGGAACTCAACAAATTGTAACACTTTTGCAAAAAATAGTCCCTCACGCTCGAATAGCACGAGCTGATTTAGATTCAACGGTTAATCGAGCTCATTGGCAAAACACAGTTAATGCTATGCATGAAGGCACAATTGATATTTTAGTTGGAACACAAACTATTACTAAAGGATACCATTTTAAAAATGTTACGTTAGTAGGAATTTTATGGGGCGATAGCAATTTGAATTTTCCTTATTACAATGCACAAGAAACAACTTTACAACAGCTCATTCAAGTTGCAGGCCGGGCTGGAAGATGTCATCCAGAAAGCCAAGTGATTGTACAAGCATTACGTCATAATCAGATTTTTAATTATGTACATGAAATAGATTATCTTAATTTTTATGAGCAAGAATTGGCGCAACGTAAAGAAGTTGGTTACCCCCCATTAAAAAGATTTGCTGAAATTGAACTTAAACATACCAAAGAAGCGACCGTAGAAGACGAATCGAATAAACTTGCGAGTCTGCTGATTGGCAATAAAGATATTATTGTTCTTGGGCCAACACAACCTCCTGTTGCAAAAATTAAGAAAGTTTTTAGTCGCAAAATCTATATAAAAGCTGACAGTTTTAATGCTATCAGTAATGCGTACCAAACAATTGAACACAAGCAGTTTAAGAGTAAAATATTTTTTACACCTAATCCTTTGTAACAGATCTAAAAAAGGCTTATTCGGTTGATGCTGCTGGTTGAGCATGATCTCTTTTAATATGAGCCTGTAAAAATTTATCATCTTTGTAAACATTCTTGCAGCCTGGATAAGGACATGAAATTATTTCATTCGTCGCTTCTCCTGTGCAAACCTTACTATGTTTAGCAAGATCACTTTTATCTACAAAATACTCTCCACATTCTAAGCATGGCTCAGCCAACTGCCCAAGGTGCCTTCTTCTAAAATGTTTATCCCTATCGGGCTTTCTACTAAATTTTTTTTTGCAATCTTTGCATTCGTGTATTTTTGGTTGTAATTTCCTCTTACTTTTCTTTTTTTTAAAAGAGGCTACTTTATTTCGATCGTAATCATCATCTGATTCTGTTTGCTCTTCTGCTATTTCTTCCTCTCCTGAAGACGCGTCTTCTATAAGTATCCTTCTTGTATTTCTTCTTGTTGAGCGAGGACGTCTTATAGGGCCAGGAGCAGACTGTTCATTTTCTTTTTCATCCTTAATAGGAGCAAGTGCAATACTACTACCAGAAGACTCTGGCAAAAAAATAACGGGGGCTTCTAATCCAAAAACTGAAAGGTCTACATCTCTCTCATCTAAAGCCTCTAGGGGAATAGTTTCATCAGAAACATTAGCTTGTAAACCCAAACCCGTAACTGAATCAGGTGGAAGATTTAAAATTCCTAATTCAGCAAGATCTTCGTCGCTTAGTAGGTTTAATTCATAAGAACCTGCATCGCTTGCACAAAAACTATTTAAGCTTAAAAAGAATAAAAGGTATAAGATTTTCTTCATAAATAACTCCATTAATTTTTATCTTATTATTTTTTAGTTAATACTTTTTTGTAATCTTTATCAAGAATATCACTTTCTTATTTTTTATGTCAAGTAGAAAATAAAAACAAGGCGAAAACTTAAGAAATAAGCTCAAAATATTTCCTGTTGGTTATCTGCTTTAAAACATGCTAAAATAAAGCCTTTTAATAAGAGGTTACTATGAAAAAAATAATATTATTTGTGTTGTTTAGTTTAAATAATAATTTCATTCAATCTGCGGCTAGAAAACCTATTAACGCCCCTCAAGCATCAGCAAGCACTCCAAGCTTTCAAGATCTTAAAAATTTATTTGAGACAACAAGGCTTGATCCCGGAGCATTTAATACTATTTTTCGGGCAGTCAGAGGTAGTTTAACCTTAGATCAAATAGCTACCATTACAAGATTGAACAGTAATCAAAAGTCACAATGGGCTACAAATATTGCAAAAATTCTTGAAAAATTAGATACCAAAAAAAGACAAGGTTGTGTCGACAGGTCTTCTTTGCAAGATTCACTAGAACAGAAACAAAGTTCATTTGCAGCACTCAATGAATTATTATCTGATCCAAGTAGTTTTATTGAAGCACTAAAAATTAGTAGCAGAAAACTTACTCCTGAAGATATTGCGACACTTAAAGCAAATAATCTCTTAGGATTCAATGATTCTGATATTGAAGCTGCCTTGCAAACATTGCAAGATACAAAACATGCTCAAATGTTATCTTCTTTACAAGAGTCACGAGAAGAGCCATTGGCTGTTATAGCTCAGCAATCAACGTTGACACCTGACCAACTTGAAGACTTAAAAGACGCACTGAGTTAATCTTTTTTTGACTGAATAATTGAATCTTTAAACATTAATTTTCTGTAAAATTTAAGTTCTTCAATTGATTCAATAATATCGTCAAGCGCTCGATGAGCATTTTGTTTTTTAAATTTTGTTTCATCACCTTGACCGTACCAGGCTTTGCACAATTCTTTAATAGTGCTGACGTCGATAGTGCGGTAATGTAAAAAATTATAAAGGCGTGGCATGTACTTCATAATAAAAACGCGGTCCATCCAAACAGAATTACCTGCAAGTGGAGATTTTCCTTCGTTACAATGGTCACGTAAAAAAGACAAGGTTTGTGATTCTGCTTCTTGAACAGAAGTGTCCGAAGCGCGAACCTTATCGCATAGTCCTGACTTGGTATGAACTCCGGTACACCACGCGTCCATGCCTTGCAAAAGAAGTTCTGGCTGAGAAATAACAATTTCTGGACCTTGAGCAATAATATTCAATTGGCCATCGGTGACAATGGTTGCAATTTCTAAAATCACATCTTTGTCAGGATTAAGCCCCGTCATTTCAAGATCGATCCAAATATATTTCTGCTCAGTTCTTTTGGACATGTAATTCCTTTAAGTTTTTATTGTGAATCTTTTTCTAGTATTGTGCATTTTGTCCATTGCGCAAAGGAGAAGGTCTAAAAGTTCTTTTTTGCAAATGCGCTTCTATAGCTAATTTTCTTCGCTTTTCTTTTAGTTCTTTAAGCGCTTCATGTACACTTAAAATAACGCCTTTTCTGTTTTGTGCTAATAAATCTAATGAGCCAGCGGCGATTTCATCTTCAGTTAAGGGCTCGCCTGTTTTACTTTGCGGAACTTGAATCGGCGGAGTTGTTGCATAAGGAACAAGGTGACATTCTTGCATAGGAAGAATTGCTGCACTTCCACAAAAAACTATAATGCTTAATAACTTTTTCATTGCGTCTTTTTACTTTTTTAATGTTATAATAAAGAATCAAAATACCATATTTATAGGTTTTTTAAAATATTCTTGTCCGTTATAATGCAAGCTTGTAAACTACCAACATACCTTGATCGGCACTAATAAGAGGAACTTTCATGAAAAAACTTAAAATCGGCGTTATTATGGGCGGAATGTCTATTGAAAGAGAAGTTTCTCTTAATTCTGGCAGAACCGTTTGTGACCATCTTGATAGTTTCTTTTATGAAGTTATTCCTCTTTTTCAAACAATGGATAACCATCTGTTTATATTGCCATGGAAATTCTTGCATCGTGGAAAAACGGCTGATTTTGAACATCGATTAGCAAGAGAAGCGCAAGCAATAAAATGGGATGATTTAAAAAGCTTGATCGACTTTATGTATATCGCAACACATGGAAAATACGCAGAAGATGGAACCCTGCAAGGATTATTAGAGGTCTTGAATATTCCTTATCTGGGCACCAAAATTTTAGGCAGCGCTTGGGGAATGGACAAAAAAATTCAAAAGGAATTGTTACAACTTGCTGGCATTACTGTTCCAATTGGTATTGCAATTACACCCCAAGAATTAACATGTTTTGAAGAAAACCCAACAAGTTTAACAGCGCTTTTAGAAGATAAAAAAATAGAGTTTCCGTTAGTAGTAAAACCGAACGAAGAAGGCTCTAGCTTAGGGGTTTCGGTTGTCTTTAATTTGCCCGATTTATTAATTGCACTTAAAACTGCAGCCTCTATTTTTGAAAAAAAAGCACAAACCGTTTTAGTTGAAGAAAAAATAGAAGGCATGGAATTTTGCTGTGTTATTCTTTTTGACAAACAAGGTAATCCATTACCATTACCCCCAACTGAAGTGGTGCATGAGCCTGGAACATTTTTCCATGACTACACACAAAAATATATGCCGGGTCGCGCAGTAAAATATACCCCTGCCCGCGTAACGCAAGAAACAATAAAAGCTATTCAAAAGATATGCTTAAAAACAACACAGGTGCTTGAGTTTGTAACATTTGCACGCATTGATGGATTTGTAAAAAAGGATGGCACTATTGTTATTATTGACCCTAATAGTTTAACAGGAATGGCACCTTCAAGCTTTCTCTTTAATCAAGCTGCCGAAATTAATATGAGCCACACTGATTTGATTAATCATGTAATTGAAGTTGAGCTGCATCAGCAAGGATTTTTTGTGGACAAAAAAAATAAAAAAAATGAATCAGATAAAAAAATGCGCGTTGCTGTTTTATTAGGTGGTGATAGTAATGAAAAAGAAACTTCATTAAACACAGGCCGCAACGTCTGTTATAAATTGTCCCCACATAAATATGAAGTTATTCCATTGTTTGTTGATAGTAAACGAGAGCTCTATCCTTTAACCCAAAAACTGCTCGTACATAATGCAACAGCAGAAATTGAACATGACCTTGATCGTTCAACAAAAATCAATTGGCATGATTTACCAACTATTGCTGACTTTGTTTTTATCGGTCTACATGGTGGAATTGGAGAAAATGGCTCAGTGCAAGGAACGCTCGAAATGTTAGGGCTGCCGTATAATGGCCCAGGGATTGCTGCAAGCGCATTATGTATGAACAAATATAAAACAAATAACCTTTTAAAACAGCACGGGTTTGATGTTCCTGAAAACTTCTTAATTACCAAACAAGCATGGCACGAAGACAAAAAAAAATGTTTAGAGCTTATAACACAAAAATTCAAATTCCCTTTTATTATTAAACCCCATAACGATGGTTGCAGCGTCGGGGTATCTAAAATAAAAGACAGTAATACTATAAAATCTGCTATTGAATCTATTTTTGCCACAACACATGGCGATGCTTTAATTGAAGAATGTATTACTGGCATGGAATTAACCGTGGGTGTGATTGGCAATGAAACACCTCAAGCTTTGCCACCTAGCCAAGCAGTAACTCAAGGTGATATTTTGTCTTTAGAAGAAAAGTTTTTGCCGGGAGCAGGTGAAAATCAAACCCCTGCCCCACTTTCTCAAGAGGCAACCCAATTAGTACAAAAAACGGTTGCTGAAGTTTTTAAAACTGTTGGATGTTCTGGATATTCAAGAATTGACTGTTTTTATCAGAATGAACAAACAAGCCCTACAAAAAAAGAACGAGTGGTTATTCTTGAAATTAATACCGTTCCTGCTTTAACTCCTGCAACCTGCCTATTCCATCAAGCAGCAGAAATTGGAATCAAGCCAATGGATTTTATTGATTTAATCATTACTTTTGGGTTACAAAGAAAAGGAACCGTTACAGCATCAACTGTTCACGATCAAAAACACCAGACTACAATTACTACTGAGCAGAACGCTGCAACAAAATAGATAAACTTAAAAAGGAGTTGCTATGTGTTTTTCTGCTCAAGCAAGTTTTATAGCTGGGACAGGTCTAACGTTATTTGGTATTAATCTTTTAAAGCCTTTTTTATACAGAAAAGAACAGTTTTTCAGAGCTATCCCTTTAATGTTTGGGATTCAACAACTGTGCGAAGGCTTTGTATGGATATCACAAACTCATCCTGAATATGAAATGTATAGTACTTTTTTTAAGTATGCATTTTTATTTTTTGCTTTTATTGTTTGGCCAGTGTGGGTTCCCTATTCCCTTTTGCAACTCGAAACCAATCAAGGGAAAAAGCGTTGTTTGGCAAGTATCTTAGGTGCAGGAATGGTTGTTTCAACAAGCCTTGCTTGGCTCTGCTATTCTGTTGGAGTACAAGCGTCTATTTCATGTAATCATATCGAATATATAATCGCTATCCCAACACAGCTAGGATACGTAGGCCTTGCGTGGTATTTACTTGCAACACTTTCGCCGTTTTTTGTTGTTCGCAAAAAGTTAATGCAAGAATTTGGACTCTTGCTTTTAGCATCAGCAATACTTTCGGCATATTTTTATACTGCCTGGTTTACTTCAGTCTGGTGCTTCTTTGCAGCACTTTTAAGTTTTATGATTTACAAAATTAAATAAAAAAAATTATAAATATAATCGTTTAATATAATTTGCTAACTTACCAAACAAAAATCCAGTCACTGTTCCTGAAGCTGCAAAGATATAAGGGGTTAATGCAAAAGCCTTTTCTGGATCAGTAGATTGCAAAAATCCCTGGTAAAATTTAATACAAAAAAATGTGAGTAATAAAGACATTACTTGATAAGAGCCAGGAAGCGCAAGCGTTAAAGTCTGCTTACAAGCTTTGATCGTTTCTTTTTCTGCCACGGCATTACCAAGCAACCCCGCACATAACAATGCAACCACATAAATACATTTTTCTTGTGGAGTTGCTTGCAACAAAACCGATAGCTTTGCACAAAACATAATGCTTGGGATAATAAAAAGAGTTGGCAAATAAACAATTCGAGCTTTAGATGCCTTAATACCTCTGACTATAATCAAAACTAAGAGTGCCCAAACCCACCACGGTATTTGTGTAATCATACCAGAGCTCATTCTCTACTTAATTAATTTTGGATGTTTGAGCGTCAACAAAACCAGACCAATTAGATGCGGTATTGCTACTAAAATTAACAGCACATCCATGACTTTCCATGCAAGCGGCATTTCTACCAAAGCACCACAAAAAATAATAGCGGACAAGAAAATGTAATAGCGAGTCATTCCTCTGTAACGAGTAAATGCAGCATACGATTGGCTTGCGTTAAAACTG
The DNA here is from genome assembly GCA_945882015.1 of candidate division TM6 bacterium GW2011_GWF2_32_72. Taxonomy (GTDB): domain Bacteria; phylum Babelota; class Babeliae; order Babelales; family CAIQNR01; genus CAMCVM01. The sequence continues at coordinate 113,008 of CAMCVM010000002.1, read as the reverse complement.
TTACCAATAACCGTTGTTAAAACAAACAAAGTAATAGAAAGCAATAAAACCCATCTTCCTAAATCAGAAGAAAAATCTCTAAAAACTTCATAGACTAACGTGCTGGTAAATTCACCGCGGCTCCACACTCCTGTAACTAACACTAAAAGACCTGACAAAATAGAAAGTATTGTATCAGCGCCAACAGAAAACATGGCAAGTAATGCTTGATCGCGCGGCTCATCAGTGTCAGCCATTGCATGAGCGATTGAAGATGTTCCAAGACCGCATTCAGTAATATAAATGCTGCGGTGAATTCCTGTCTTCATCGCCATAAACACCGTTGCTCCTAAAAATCCGCCAACTGCTGCACATGGGTGAAATGCATGATTAAAAACTAAGCAAATAGCTTGATATAATGCACTTGGATTTTGAAACAGAATAAAGCTCGCGAAAGAAACATATAAAACAAACATACATGGAACTAATTTGCTTGCTATTTCACCGATTCTTTTAATTCCACCGGTTAAAGCAAAAAATACAACAGCGGCAAGTGCAAGGCCTGTTGCCCATTTAGGTACCGCTTCTAAATAAAACACGTTTGCAAGTGTATTTGCTTGAAGACCTGACCAACCTGCAAAGAGAAATACTGTGATTGCGCCATACCAAGCACCAAGCCATGGAGCTAGATCTCTTAAATACTGAGTAGGGCCGCCAAGAACTGATCCATCTGGTAATTTTTTACGTAAAGAAATAGAAAACATAACTTCGGTAAATTTAACAACTGAGCCAAGAAATGCGTACATTACTAACCAAAATAATGCTCCAGGACCACCCATTGCAATTGCAATTGAAGGCCCAGCAATATTACCCATTCCAATAGTTGTTGCCATTGCAGTCAATAAAGCATGTAATGGATTAATCATTTTTTCTTTTTTGGTGTGATGCCCTTTAATTCCATTTTTGATGAGACTTACAAAGTAAGGTAATGCTCTTATCTGAATAAACCCTGTCTTCAATGTCAAAAAAATACCTACCAATAAAAAAAGTACTGTTGATGGCATTGCAAATAATACATCAATTTTTGAACAGAAAGACATGATATCCATAACATAAACCTTTATAAAAACGTATCATTAGGTATTTTTACTTATTTACCTGGACCCTTCCAGCCTACGTTGAAACTACGGCGGACACGCGCGCCGAGCTTTCATAGGCTAGTGCGCCATAGCCTTAGCGACGGCGGAACGCTTTGCTCAGGATGCCACTGAAACCCTACACTCTTTTTGCTAAAAAAGATAGACCACTACGCATCAATTGATCAAATGTGCAATCTGCTCCTTTATGTTCTTTTCTAAGATAAGCAAGCGCACTTTCTATCTCTGGACGAGAATAGTTTAAAGACTTTAAAACCTGTGAAATATTATTCCAATGATTAAGCGCTTGCGCTCCTTCAAAAACTTGCTCGCTTTCTGTATTTATTAACTTTGTAACTTTATCACGAAGTTGTACCACAATTTGTTCTGCTTTTTTGGCCCCAATTCCATTAACTGCGCTTAATGCTTTATCGTTTCCTGACTGAACCGCATGCAAAAAGTCTGCGCTACTCATTTGGCCAAGAACTGCAAGCCCTATTTTAGGCCCTATTCCAGAGCAGCTAATAATTAATAAAAAGATCTTTTTTTCAAGTTCCGTTGAAAAACCAAAAAAAGATGGGCCTTGTTCCTGGTTCCAGTGCATATAGATTGGTAAATTAATTTCTTGTTCTTGGCTATAAAGTTCTGGTCGAGCAACCAAAACCTGAAACCCTATACCCGAAACTTGAATAATAAGCTGCTGCTGATCAATAGAAACTACTTTTCCCTGTAATAATGAAATCATGCCTTTTCCTCTTTATTTTTAAAGCAGCCTAACAAGCAACTGAAAAAAAAGTAATTAAAAATATGGAATATCATGCTTTTTAAAATTGACATAATAAGAGAGTATGCTACCTTAATCATCATAAAACGCGGAAATAGCTCAGCTGGTAGAGCGTTGCCTTGCCAAGGCAAAGGTCGCGGGTTCGAATCCCGTTTTCCGCTTTTTTTTCTTTACCCCCCTTAAAATCATACTTTATTTCTTTTTATTTACTTTTTTTGCTATACTAAAGTTTCAGAGGTAAATGTAACCTGTCTGAAAATGTTGTTTAATTTAATCAATCGACTTAAATGGAAAGGTCGGCTCTGCATGAAATCACTTGTTGAAGAAGCTTCTTCAGTCGTTAAAGCAATAGAAAAGGCTTGGACGCGAGCAGGTAAGCCGCAATCTTTTACGGTAAAAATTTTTGAAGAACCTCAATCAGGTTTTCTTGGCTTTAATACTAAGCCAGCAAAAATCGGTATCTTTTATGAAGAAATCGTAACCCGTCAAGAGCGTGAGCACACACCAAAACCACATAACTCACAACAAAGAGATCGCCAGTATAACGCTTCTCAAGGAAGAACTGGTAATCCGCGCGGGGAGCAAAAAAATCGTTACGACCGTCCTACAGCTCATAAGACTGAAAGACCTGATCGTAACACTAATCGCCACACAGACACTCGAGCAACTAACGATCACGTAGTTGATCGTCAAGTACATAACGATGTCAAAGCGACAGAAAATCACACGAATCATCGGCCTCATCAAACTCAAGATCGTCAAAATGACAATCAAACAACTTCTACCGCTCAAGGACAACGTCCTGAAAGACAAGAGCGTGGTCGTTATAATGATAAGCGTCGCAATAATCAACGCCCTTATCAAAATGATAGACGCAATGATAAACAAGATTTTGATAAAAAACCTTTTGAGCCAACACAACAACAAGCTTCTGAACAAAGAGCTCCTGTTGAAGCGCAAAAACCTCTTGAAGTTCAAAAAACACAGCCGGCTGCAACTACACAACAGCCAACACAAGCTCCTCAAACAGCTCGTCGTGTTTTGAAAATTTCAGGAAGACGCTACGTTGCTCCTGTAAAAGATAAAGGTCAAAGTTAAGAGACAATGGAGGTTGTCTTTTCTTAAATAAACTTATGATTACTGATACTATTATTGCACAATGCACACCATCAGGATCTGGCGCAATTGCTTTGATCCGAGTTTCTGGGCCGCAAGTTTTTGCTATTTTAAAGAAATGTGCAAAACTTTCTTCGCACAAAACTATTGATCAAGTTGCAACACATACAATCCATCATGGTTGGATTACTGATGCTGACAAAAATCATCTTGATGAGGTAATGTTCTTAGTCATGCATGGCCCTAAAACATTTACCGGTAATCATGTTGTTGAAGTTACCACACATAATAATCCTTTTATTATTCAGAATGTCATAGAAAGAATTATTGCTTGTGGTGCTAGGCCCGCTCAAAATGGTGAGTTCACACGCCAAGCGGTTGAAAATGGAAAGCTCGATCTTATTAAAGCTGAAGCAATTAACGAATTAATCCATGCCAATTCACAGCAACTATTAAAGCAGTCATTAGAACAACTTGAAGGAAGCTTTTCTCAGTGGATTGCAAAACTAGAAATTAATCTTTTAAAAATAATTGCGCTCTGTGAAGCAAGCTTTGAATTTATAGAAGACGAAATAGATTTTAGCGATCAGATGCGAGAAAGCCTCAATGCAATTTTTACCGATATCAACACAGTAAAAGCTTCTTTTGACCAGCAACAGCAACTGCGTCAAGGAATCAGAATTGCATTAATCGGATCAGTCAATGCTGGAAAATCTTCTTTATTTAATACCTTAATTGGAAAACAGCGCGCAATTGTAACAGAAATAGCTGGAACTACTCGCGATGTTATTGAAGCAGGAATGTATAAAGATGGAGTCTATTGGACACTGATTGATACAGCAGGACTACGCAAAACAAAAAATGTTATTGAACAACAAGGAATCGAGCGCTCAAAGCAAGAAGCTCAAACAGCTGATATTGTTTTACTGATAGTTGATGGCAGTCGCACAACTACTCCAGAAGAAGAACTGATATATCAAGAACTTATAGAACTCTATTCTGAAAAAATTGTTTTAGTGAAAAATAAATCGGATCAACCTCAAAAATCTACTTCATTATTTGATAATGCTCTGACTGTTTCAACCATAACTTGCAATGGAATTAAAGAACTTGAACTTGTATTACAAGAAAAAATCCAAAACAAATTCAATCAAAACAGTTGTCCATTTTTACTCAATAAACGCCACTTTACTCTGCTAATAAGCTTTGAGCAAAAATTAATGATTGTAAAAACAATGCTTGAAGGTTTTATAGAATACGAATTGGTTGCTCACCACTTAAAAGACTCACTTGAAACGCTTACTGAATTAACTGGTAAAACAATTAGCGAAAAAGCACTTGATACGGTATTTAAAGAATTTTGCGTCGGAAAATAAAAAAGGGCCAATGAAGGCCCAATTTTATGATACTCAATGTAATCTATCTTATGCCGCTTGAGTCAATTTAATCAACTCAACTCTTCTGTTCTTTTCTTCTTTTCCGGCAACGTTGATAGCTTTTTGCTTGTCTCCATATCCAATTACTTTAATACGGTCTTTTGGTATTCCAGCTTGTTCAAATTTTTTAGCTACTTGACGTGCCCGTTTTTCTGATTTTGCAATATTATAAACTTCGCTTACATAGTGACTGTCTGAGTGTCCTGTGACCGCAACTGCTCCTTTACTGGCAGCTTGCTTTGCTTGCTTGACATCATACGCTAACGTTGGCTTTTGATCTTCTCTGATTGAGTGATCATCAAATGAGAAATAAATTGGTTCAAAATCTTGCTTATTAAAACCAGCATCAACTTTCCATTCTGGAGATTGGGCTTCAATATCAGCTTGAGCTAAAATCATCTCTTTTTGAACAAATTGACGCAAGTCATCATCTACGTCATCTTCGCCTAAAACAAATGCTTCGACCCCTGAATCAAAAAACTTGCCTTCATCTTTTTTATGAGAAAGAGGGATTCCTTTTGCTCCATCTACCAACGCTGTCTTTTTACCTTTTTTTTGCATCTCTGTTGCTTCTTTTTTATAAAGACAACCAGGTAAAAATAAAAATGCTATTAAAAAAAATGACATATTTTTGCTATTCTTCATGAGACACTTAACTCCTTTACACATTGCAACTTACTAAAAACACCCGCTTTAAAACGGTCAAAACATACCATAAAAAATAGTTTTTTACCAATTTAAAATAAGCTTACTCTTTTCTTAAAATAAGATCATTTTAAAACTCTTTAAAGAATGCTTAAAAATTGCTCCTATAAATTAAATTGATTTTAGGCTATACTACATACAAAAGCAGGGGTAAGGGGAAAAAAAATTATAAGCTCGCCTGAAGGGGTGTCATGAAAAAAATTTTAATAAATGAACAACCGTGGCAGACACGTGTTGCTATCATTGAAAACGATCTGTTACAGAATATTTACTTTTGGTCTCATGCTGGTAACCAAATTGAACGTTGCTTCTTTAAAGGAACAATTACTAAAGTCTTACCGGGAATTCAAACCGCCTTTGTCGAAATAGGGCAAGAAAAGTCTGGATTTTTGCATGTTTCTGAAATTGATAGAGATTTAGCTATTAACAAAATGAGCGAAGGTCTTGATCATATTGAAACTACTTCCAAAAAAGAAAAACCTTTAGAGTATCGACCAATTGATATCAGCAAAGTCCTGAAAGAAAATGAAGATATTTTAATACAGATCAGCAAAGAACCGGTCAATGAGAAAGGTGCAAAGCTAACCACTTGTTACACATTACCTGGTAGATTTCTTGTTTTAATGCCAAACATTGGACGCGTTGGAACCTCTAAAAAAATTGAAGATCGGGATGAACGTAATCGACTTAAAGAACTTGTTATAAAAAATCTTCCAGAAGGAATGGGCGCAATTATTAGAACTTGCTCTGAAAATCGGACAGAACAAGAAATCAAACAAGATTTAACCTATCTTTTAAAATCATGGGACGACATTCAAGCTGCTTATGACAAAGCAATTGCTCCTGCTAAAATTTATCAAGATATTAATTTAGCATTTCAGGTCATTCGTGACCACCTTGATGAAGACATTGAATCCGTAATTATTGACAATAAAGAGAGCCAAAAAGACCTTGCTCATTATGTTAAAGAAATTGCTCCAGAATATAGCGCAAAAATACAGCTTTATACTGGTAGTCAACCTCTTTTTGAAAAATATGATATTGAAGAACAAATAAAAGATTCTTTGCATAGCAAAGTTGACCTTAAATCTGGTGGTTCAATTGTTATTGAAGCAACTGAAGCAATGACCGTTGTTGACGTTAACACTGGTAGATTTATCGGAAAAACAAACCTTGAAGATACTATTTTAAAAACTAATCTTGAAGCTGCGCAAGAAGTTGTTCGTCAACTTAAAGTACGTAATATAGGCGGGCTTATTGTTATTGATTTTATCGATATGGCAACACACGCTAATCGTCAAAAGCTTTTTAAATTTTTTGAAAAAACATTAAAAGATCAAGATAAGTTTCAATCAGTCGTTTTAAAAATTTCTGAATTTGGGCTTGTTCAAATGACCAGAAAACGCTCTGGTAAAACATTAGCAAAGCAATTAACTGACGATTGTTCAACCTGTAAAGGAACTGGATTTACTCCTTCTGTCAGAGCTGAAAGCTACAAGGTTTTACAGAACATCAAACAAGAACTTGAATCAAAAGGTAAAGGCACTATTACTTTAAAGCTGAACCCTCAAGTTTTTGAACATATTTCAACAATAGAGTACCAAACGTTATTCGATTTTGAAAAAAAGCATGACTGTAAAATTATTTTGCAAAGTCAAAAAGGACTTGAAATTACTCAATTTTTACTTGAAACTGAGTAAGCAAATCGACAAGACTCCATAAAAAGGACACCATGGAAGAAAAAAAATCAATACTTGAAAGCTACCCCGATTACAGAGTTGACATCGGAATAGAAGTTCACGTGCAATTGAATACAAAAAGTAAAATATTCTGTTCTTGTTCAAATGAACAAACCGATCAACCAAATTCACATATTTGCCCAATTTGTTCTGGTTATCCAGGGGTGCTTCCTGTTTTAAATAAAGCAGTTATTGAAAAAGCTATTAGAGCTGGCCTTGCAACTAATTGCACGATTAGCCCAAAAAGCACTTTTGCAAGAAAGCATTACTTTTACCCGGATCTTCCAAAAAATTATCAGATTACACAAGACAAAGAGCCTATTTGCAAAGAAGGCTTTGTTACTATTTTAAAAGAAGACGGCACTGAAAAAAAGATCCGCCTTATTAGAATTCACATCGAAGAAGATGCGGGAAAAAATATTCATGCTGCGGGTTCTGACGAAAGCTTTGTAGATTTAAATAGAACAGGAACCCCTCTTTTAGAAATTGTTAGTTATCCTGATATTGAAAGTACTCACGAAGTACGCGCTTACTTAAAAGCACTCCACGCGCTTGTTGTAGCGACTGAAATTTCAACAGGGAACATGGAAGAAGGTTCATTCAGGGCTGACACCAATATTTCTGTTCGTAAAAAGACTGACCCTCAATTGGGAACTCGATGCGAACTTAAAAATATTAATTCGTTTAAATTTATTAGTGATGCAACTGAATATGAAATTGAACGTCAAATTGAACTGCTTGAAAGTGGACAAAAAGTAACCCAGCAAACTCGTTTGTGGAATACTAAAACACGCCAAACCATGCCAATGCGTTCAAAAGAAGAAGCGGCTGATTATCGTTATTTCCAAGACCCTGATCTTCCAATTATTGAAGTTACTCAAAACTGGATTGATCAAGTTAAAGCGATCATGCCAGAACTGCCAGAACAAAAATTACAACGCCTTTGTGCTCAAGGCCTTTCAAAATACGAAGCTACTATCTTAATTGAAGACAGAGATCTTGCTAACTATTACGAAGCAGCAGCACAGCATACTCAAAGCAAGCTTTTAATTAATTGGGTACTGCGTGAAGTGGTTAATTGTATCAAAGAAAGCAAAACTGATGCGGCAACCTGCAAAGTAGCTCCGCAACAATTAGCGCAACTAGTTGATCTGATCGATAAGGGAACCATTAATAATAGAGCTGCTCAAGAAGTCTTTGAAGTTATGGCCGCAACAGGTCAAAACCCTGCTGAGATTGTTAAAGAAAAAGGACTTGAACAAATTGACAATACTGCTGAACTTGAAGCAATTGTGCAAGCGATTATTGCAAGCAACCCAGACAATGTTGCAGCATTTAAATCAGGCAAACAACAAGTCTTTGGATTCTTTGTAGGGCAAGCAATGCAAAAAACAAAAGGCAAAGCAAATCCACAAAAGATTAATGAGATTCTTAAAAAATATTTAAGTTAAATTTAAATAAAAGTCATAAATAAAAAGAGGCCTTTTTGTAGGCCTCTTTTTATTTATGTAATATCTTCGAATTTACCGAAGATCACCTCGTTATCATAAAATTCATTACGCAAAATATCTGCGAAACCACCGCCACTTTGCTGTGTTCTTAAAACAACTCCCGGCTGAAATTCAATAGATCTTCTTGGTCGAACTTCTGCTGCCGCAGCTGCATCTTCATGAGCAGGCAAAGCTCTTTGTCGTTGTTCTTGTTGTTGCGCTAACCTTTGACCTTCTAAAGCTGCTAAAATTGCCTGAACGGTTGCCCCAGGTAAGGCATCTAATTGTCTTTGTAAGCCTCCAAAACGCTCTTGATTTTCTTGATGATTCGTAGCAGCTTGCTGTTGTAAAGTTTGAGTATCTGCTGCACGTGCTTGGTCGGCTGCAGCAAACCTTTGTTCTTGTGACGCAGCTAAATTTGCTAAGACTTGTACTGTTTCTTGAGCTCTTAAATTAATTTGCTGTTCCAGATTATTTTGCCCTTGACTAAGAGCCTCAATTGCTGTTTTTTGTAGCTCTAATGCTTGTGCAGCTCCACGCTGAGCCTCTTGGAGTTCTTTAACAGCTTGTGCTAATCCTGCAGCTACTTGAACCGCTGCATTTTGGTTTTGTGCGTTTTGATGAGCAATTGCTTGTAGTCTTCTTAATTTATACAATAGAGCAGCAGATGTCCCTAACCCAACTAAGCCTCCGCCAACATATGCGATGTCTTTGGACATCAAAAAATCTGTCATCCCTGCGCCTGTAATAGCTCGCTGAGCAAAAGAAAGAACTGAACCCATTGTTAACAAATTAAAAGCTGTTGCCCCAGCTAAAGTGCCAACAGTACCTGAAATTGCAACCTGGCCCGCAAGTCCTGGTAATGGCAACGGCTGAGCTCTCTCAAATTGCTGAGGCCGTTCTTGTATAACTGGAGTGCCCGCTGCAGAACCTGGCAAAGCTGGTGGTTGTCCTGCTTGTAAACCACTTATTAATAAGCTTAAAGCTAGTAAAAAAGATTTAACTGATCGATTCAGAATAGACTCGGAATAAAACATAGTAGCAACTCCTGTTATTAATTATTACAATCAAAAATTTGCCCCTTTTATTATCCTTACTGTAGCAAAACATAGTCCAAAAGGCAAAAGAGTAAACTCTCAATACACTTATCTGATAAAGATTAAGAAGGTTTTTTGCAAAAAATATTTTTATAAAGAAAGGCTATTTTTGTTTTTTATAACCATCTGCTCAGCAATTAATTTTTCTGTTTGCGCAAGAATGCGTTCTTTTTCAAACGCTAAGTTTTTGATTAATTTGTTTTGAGTTACTTTTGTGTGCTCTGTTAAAAACTTGATAATTGCACCACGAATTTGTCGATCTGAACCTGCAAATGTCGATTGAACTTGATGATGTTTACTGTTGCGACTTGGGTTTTTATGTTCTTTTTTTAAGTAAACTCCATAATCTGTTAAAGCATAATACCATTGCCTTGGATTAACTTGATCAACTGTCATTGCAACTAAAGGCATCAACATTTTATCATGAACCAGTTCTTCGTTGCGGTAAAAACAGTGTAAAAATACTGTTCTGATATTAGTTTCAATAAATACCGTTGGTTTATTAAATGCAAAGGCAACAATAGACGACGCTGTTGCATGCCCCAGACCTTTAAAAGTTTTGAGGGTTTCAACATCGGCCGGCAATTGTCCCTTATATTCAAGCATTACTCTTTTTGCTATTTCATGCAGCGCAACGGCTCGTCGATTGTAACCAAGCCCTACCCAAATTTTTAAAACATCAACACGCTCTGCTTGCGCAAGTGCATTAAAATTTGGAAATTTTTGTAAAAATTCATGAAACTTTTTTTGAACTCTGCTTGTTTGAGTTTGTTGTAACATAATCTCTGAAACAACAATTTGATAGGGATCTTCAACATCGCGCCAATCAAATTGACGCTTATTATGTTGATAAAAATCCCACACAAGTTTTTTAAATTCATCAAGACTATGTAAAGAAAAATTATTCATACGTTTACAGTTATACAACTCTTCCTACTTTAACAGTGATCATTTTTGAACTATCTAAAAATTTACGCGCTGCAGCTTTAACTTCATCTAACGTAATTTTATTAATGGTTGCAGCTCGTGTATCAAAATAATCTTCTTTAAACCCAAAACGGTTCATTGCTAAAAATGCATTTGCTGTTCTTTTATTTGTTTCAAAATTATTAACCTGAGCGTTAATAATTGCTTGCTTTGCATCTTGCAACTCTTCTTGCGTAAGTGAATCAACAACTGTATCAATTGTTTTTTTAATTGCTTTTTCTGCTTCGGCTAAGCGGTCCAAAGACACAACAGTTTGCACAATAAATAAACCTGGTTGTTCGTCTGCATGGGCCATTAAACTTCCTGTAATGGTATAAAATAAACCAGACTGTTCTCTTAATTGGAATAGCCGTGATGCCATGCCGCCAGCGGCAAAAATTTGATCGAATAATAAAAGCTTATCATAATCATCGTCAAGACGAGTTATAGAAGGTCGCGCAAATGAAAGTGTCACTTGATCACGATTGATCTGATGAGTAATTACTTCAGGTTGATAAGGTTTAAGGGCAGGAAATTCAATATCCTGAACAATTTGGCCTTTCCAAGAACCTAAATGCTTTTCTAATACCTTTTTAACATCAAATGCATGCAAGTCCCCTACCAAAGCAAGACAAGCCCCCTCTGGACTAAAATACGTTTTATAAAAATGTTTTAAATCTTTCTGAGTAATGGCATTTAAACTCTCAAATGTTCCATGTTGATTTTGTGCATATGGATGATCTTTATAAAGAGCCTGAGTGATCAGTTGTCCTGCTATTGCGCGAGGTTTATTCCAAAAAGCCTTAAGGTCGCTTAACATTTTTGTACGTATTTTTTCTATTGCTTTTTTATCAAATAACGCATTAGTTAATAACTCATGTAAAAGCTCAAGCCCTTTTTCAAAATCAGCACTTAACATGCTTAACGTAATTTTTCCTGATTCAATAGAAAGGTCCATTCCGTATTCTTCTAGCTCTTGAGCCAGCTGTGTTCCTGAGTAATGCTGAGTCCCTTCTAATAACATATCAGAGGTGAACGCATACAACCCTTGTTTGTCTTGCGGATCATAATGACCACGAGCCTTTAATGTCAAAATCAAATCAATTTTTGGAAGTTCTTTGTTATTGCGTACAAACACTTTTAAATTATTTGATAAACTAAATTTTTCTGAACGATGGAAATGGAAATTTTTAGGATCTTTCACTTGTATAGTTGTAACATGTCGTGCTGGTTCAACTTCAGTTTCTCGTGTTCTACCGTTTAAAATTTTTGCATCTTCTGCATCAGAAATTTCTTGCATTAACACCCATTGCTTCTTATCTTTTTCAGAAAGCGGCAAAACTTGCCCCATATGCATTCTTGAAGGAGTAAAATAGGTTACCAATAACTCTTTAACTTCTGCTTCTATGTCATCTGATGCATAGTCTGCATAATTAAAAATAAAATTCTCATCGCCAGTAAACATATATGATTGAGCGATTAGATTCGCTCTTTTTTCTGATTTTTCTAAAAGACTTAAGAGGGCTGTTTTTACTTTTTTTGCAGCGCATTCTAACTCTTTTTGAGTAATGCCATCTTTAATAATTAAATCTATTTCTTGATGAATAATTCGTTTTATTGTTTCAATGTCTTTAACATCAATTGGCTCAAAATAAATAAAAATCGGTGTAGCATCTTCCATTTCATACGTGAACATTTGCAAATCGGTAACCAATTGCAACTCGTCGACCAACTTTTTAACAAGCCGAGAACTTGAACCTGACCCCAACACAGAGCTTAAAACATCATATACATAGTGCTGTTTTGTTCTAGCGCCTGGCAATGTTGCAGCCATAAAAACCATTGGGTTTTGAATATCTCGATACAACGTTACTGATTTTGAAATTAAATCTTGAGCATGATAAAATTCTTCTTTTTTATAGGTCAAATCAGGCTTGATATCCCCAAACATTTTTTCAGCTTCTTCAAAAACTTCCTGAGGTGTGACATCGCCAACAACCACTAGTACCGCGTTGTTAGGGATATAATGCCGATGGTAAAAATCAAATAAGGTTTGCCGCTTTAAACTCCATAAATCTTGTTTAAACCCAATAATAGGATAATGATACGGGTGGTCGATAAACATTACCGACAACATTTCATCAATTAAAAATCCGGAATGCCGGTCTTTACCCATTTTCAGTTCTTGAATTACCGCTTTCAATTCAGAATTAAGCATTTGCTCATCAAAGCGAGCGTTGCGCATACAGTCAGACAATAAAGCAAAACCTTCTTTCCAGTGTTGCGTTGGGAAATGATAAAGATAACCAGTTGCGTCATGCATAGTAAATGCATTAGTATCGCCAGAAAGTTTATGCGTAATCATATTGATATCTGACTCAGATAAAACTTGTGTACCTTTAAAGATCATATGTTCAACTAAGTGAGCTAAGCCCTTTTCGCCATTTTTTTCATCTTTTGAGCCCACATGGTACCAAAGCTCCATAGAAACCTTTGGGATATTGGTCATTGAATTAACCAGAACAACTAACCCATTAGAAAGAATCATTTTTGCTATCTGTCCCTGAATAAGCGGCATAAATATCCTTTTTCTAAATTTAATCTTTAATTCTTAAGGTACACAGATTCATCTTTTATGACAACTTTGACAGATAGCACAACGCAAGCTCAAGACCTTTTTTTAAAAAAGATTTTCTTATGTTTCTTTTTGAATAAAAAAAATCACACAAGAAGAAATTAAATAAGAAAAATATACTTCTAGCTATACTTTTTAAACTATCTTTCTATACTCATTTGTACAAATATTGATTGAAAGCGCTTTATGGTTATTTTAAAACAATTTATTCCAGCCCCTGAAAGTCTTTTACTTAAGGCGACTTTTTTCTTGCTTAATGGTATTGTTTTTGCTGATTTTTTAATCGATTCAAAGCCATTATTGCATATCATAATAGCCGGTTCTTTTTTATTATTAAGCTTAATTGCTTACTGCATAAAAAAAATATCTTTAAATTTAGCGATTTTTGCTTTTTTATTAGGATACTTATCCTATTCTGTTCATTTTTATCGACTCGATTCTTTTGTTATTCCTCAGAAATTAACTACTACTGTCCAAGTTACTGATATTACTCAAGCAGGTAACTACAATTGGCCTTATCGAATAACCGGCAGAGCTTTAACTGATAACCCTTTTTCATTCTTTATTTTTACCAAAAGAAATCCCCTTTTTAATGCCGGCGACACTATTACTTGTAAAGACCTAGCAATTAAAAAATCAAATAATAAAGCTTTTCGATCATACCTTTATAAACAAGCAATTATTGGAACCGCTTTTAAATTTCAGTGCATCCCAGAAACAATTACTACAAAATTTTCAATCAATGGTTGGCTTGATTTTCATAAAGAGCGAATTTTTAATGGGCTGAAAAAAAAGATGTCTTTTAAAGCTTTTGCCTTTTTTAGTTCTTTATTTATGGGAGACAAAAGCAGAGTAAAAAGAACGATAGAGAAATATAAAATACCATTTCAAACATGGGGGATATCCCATCACCTAGCTCGATCTGGCTTGCATTTAGTATTGTTTATTCTTGCATGGCATTTTTTAATTTCTTTGCTGCCTTTTCATTTTACACTCAAAACTCTTTGCATGACATTGCTGTGCTGTGTTTACTATCTTTTAACCCCGCCAAGCATTTCTTTTATTAGAGCTTTCCTGCTCTTTCTATTTTATAAATTTTGTAACCTTTTTGATTTACAAGTAAATGCGGTTCATTTGATTTGTCTTGTTTGTTGCCTTGTCTTGCTTTGCAACCCCTTTCAACTCTTTTTCTTAGATTTTCAATTAAGCTTTTTCCTCACCTTTTGCCTTGCTTGGATTTCTTATCTAGATCGAAAAAAAAGAATTTCGAACTCCTTTTAATTGCTTAATTGTTAAAAAAAAAATTAGTATTTTGACATACTTAAGCAAAAAAGGAGCTGCTATGTTCTATTTCAAAATACTTTCAAAAAAATTGTGCAGTTTTTTATTTCTCTTTACTTTTTTTGTAGGAATTCGCTCTGAACATTCATTAGAGCACCCCTTCTTAATTGACACCATTGAAATATCTCAAACAGAACTTGCCAAAAGAAAACCAATTAAATCTGATTGGACTTTTATTGTTTACTTAGCAGCCGACAATGACCTTGATTATTTTGCGTATCATAATATTAAAGCAATGAGCAAAGTAGGATCTAATGAAAACATTTCAATTGTTGTCCAGCTGGATAGATATGGAGCGCATCAGTATACCAAGCGACTCTATGTGACCAAAGAAGTAGTCTATCAAGTGAATGTCGACGACAGTTCGTCACAACAAAAACTTAATTTTGGAAGTCCTCAAACACTTATTGATTGTTGTCAATGGGCAATTACACAATACCCTGCTCATCATTATGCATTAGTACTATGGAACCACGGAACTGGGATCTTAGATTCTATTCCAACCAAAACAACTAACGCTTCTGAACTTTTTACTTTTAATCCCGCAAATCATATGTTGGAGCTTGACCGTTCAATTAACTTCCTTGATTTTCTTGAACATAAAAATACTGATTTAATTTCTCGCGGTGTATGCTTTAGTGACACCTATGGATCATATTTAACCAACCAAAAACTTGATTACGCCCTAAAAACTGTTTGTGAGAAAATTTTACATAAAAAATTTGATATCATAGCGTTTGACGCTTGCTTAATGGCCATGGTTGAAGTCGCTCATTTAATTAGTCCTTATACTGATTACATGGCCGCTTCTGAAGAAGTTGAACTCGGAACGGGCTATCCGTATAATCTGATACTAGCCCCTTTTGCAACGCAAACCTTAACCCCTTATGAATTTGCGCAACAAATTGTTATTGGCTACGCGCAAGGATATGAACACGTTACCAAAGATTTTACACAATCAGCTATTGACCTTTCGCGCATAGAAGCTCTTGAAAAAAATATTACAAAAGTAAGCTCAACCCTTATTGAAATGATCCACCATGAACTTGATTTTTCAGTAAAACGATCGATTAAAGCAAGTCGCGCAAAAAGAGCTTGTACTTGCTTTGCAGAACCTACTTACATAGACCTTCATCATTTTTATTCAAATCTATTTGAAGCGATTGATTTTATGCATCTTACTGATTCGCATGCCTATTTAAAAAATCATGTAAAAGACTTACTGCAAGAAGGAATTAAATTAATTACTAAAGCGGTGATTGCAAATCAAACGGGCGCAAACTTACAAAAAGCAAAGGGGCTTGCCATCTACTTCCCACTACGTTCTATTGATGGGTCGTATTTACAAACTACTTTTGCGAAAAATACAAGTTGGGTAAATTTGCTTAAACTTGTTTTATAATTATATGTTCCATAAAAATTATTTAATTGCTCTGCTTTGCATCATGTCTTATTCTTTCCAGTCAGCAGCTCAAGCAAAATGGACTGTGATGGTTTATATGGCTGCAAATAATGATCTTGATATTTTTGCCATTGAAAATATCAAACAAATGATGCGTATTGGTTCAAATGAACAATTGAACCTTATTATTTTTCTTGCTCAAGAACATCACGCAAGCCGAGAAAATTATGCAAAAATTATAAAAATAGAAAAAGATCATCAACTACTTATAAAAACAATTAATAACAGCAAGCTTGCTGACAGCGGAGACCCAAAAACCCTGATTCAATTTTGCAACAATACTATTGCGCAGTTTCCTGCCGATCATTATGCCCTTATCTTCTGGAATCATGGAACTGGACCACTTGATCCTTCAACTGGTAGAACGCTTACTGTCTCTGAAATTTTTGAATTTGATTATAGTTTGCCAGAAAGCCCTTTATATCTTCCTCTTTTTTCAAATTTTGAAATCGTTGATAAAAAATCAATACAAAAAGGGGTCTGTTTTGACGAAGCAACAGGGAATTTTTTAAAAGAAAGAGATCTTGATTTTGCTCTTAAAATGATTTGTAAGCAAGGGCTGAATAACAATAAATTAGACCTGATAGGCTTTGATACCTGCTTAATGGCAATGGTCGAAGTAATGTATATTGCAAAAAATTACGCTCATTTGATGGTTGCCTCTCAAGAAGTTGAACGAGGAACTGGATGGAACTACAAAAAAGCACTCTCTCTGTTCGAAACAAAAGCGCCCACGCCTCTAGAATTTGCAAAACACATTGTAAACGCATATGCAAAGACTTACCATTTTGCAAATGATTACACGTTGTCATGCCTTGACCTTTCTGTTGCACAAAAACTAGAAAGCAACATCAAAGAACTGGCTTTTCTGTTGCATAAAGGACTTTCAAATAATCCAGAAACTGTTGCACAATTGTTGCGCAAAAGTAGGTATAGCCATCATTGCATACACTTTGATGAACCTGACTATATTGATCTAGACAACTTCTTAAGAAACTTGTTGCGCAATGTTGCGCATGTTGCACTCCTAAATTCTCCAGAAAATTCATCTTTTAAAAAAAGAATTTCAGAGGTTTTAGCTGAAGGCCTTGAGCTTATAAAAACAATGGTTGTTGCAAATAAAGTAGGGAGCTTATTTGATAAAGCAAAGGGAGTTTCTATTTATTTTCCAGAACATGTATTGCATAAATCCTATAAAAAATCACAGTTTTCTATCTATACCGACTGGCTTACGGTAATTCAACAATTTCTTGCAATATAAGGCTTATTATCTAACTTAAAACCGCCATTCTTGCGACACAAGCTATTAAATTTTCTGAAAATAAAACCTCAAAAGAAAAATGCCTTTAATTAAAGAGTGAATCAGAAAATTAATACTCATTGAAATTGTGGATAACTTGTGGATAACTTGTGGATAACCTGTGGATAACTTATTTTCGCCCCCTTGAAAACCATGATTAGGAAAAGCTTTTAATGTGAAATACTCCTGAAATAGGCTTACAATAAGGAAATCAAGGATCCAAGGGAAGTTGTCCACAAGTTATCCACAGGTTATCCACAGGTTATCCACATTGTTCTTGAAGAGCTATTTGACGACCTAGAAAGGTATTCGGTGATAAAAAACAGAAGTTATCCACATTTTCTCTCGAGCATAATACTAATATAGTAAAAGAAATATATAATTATATACTGTATATACTTAAAACTTTTTTTAAAAAATTAAGTTTATGCTCTTTTTTTACCTAAAATGGGAAAAAGCTTCTATTTTTCTTCTTTTTTGGTACAATGTCCTAGGCAGGACTTTTCAGAATATTTTTTTTACATAAATTAGAGGGAAACCACGTTGAGTCTTTATGAGGTCATAGATGCGCTTGTTGAAGAACGAGGGTTAGATAAAAGAATTTTAAGTGAAATTGTATGTGAAGGAATGCTTACTGCTTATCAGAAAAAGTATCCTGAGCTTATATTACGTGCTACCTATGATCAAAAGTCAGACGCACCTCTTTTAGAAGTACAAAAAGAAGTTGTTACCTCAGTTGAAGATGAAGACTGTCAAATAAGTTTGCGCCGCGCTAAAGGCATTTCAAGCAAAGCTGAGCTTGGAGATGCTGTATGGTTGCCTTTTGAAGGCGGAATCGGCCGTATCGATATTTTAAGAGCTAAACAGTTTATCGCAAACCGTATTAGAGAAATTGAAGCTGCAGCTATTTGTGCAGAATTTAAAGACAAAGAAGGTACAATTTTACAAGGCATTATTCACAAATGCGAGCGCAGTGGAATTGTAGTAAAAATTCAAGATTATTTAGCGTTTTTACCTAAATCACTTTCTATTCCGGGCGAAAAAGCACTGGTTGGTTTCTCTATTAGAGCGCTTTTAAAAGAAGTTTTAGATGTTCCTCGTAATGAAAATCAGTTGATACTTGATCGTGCTTCTGAAGAATTTTTATCACGATTGTTTGAATTAGAAGTCCCTGAAGTGTTTGAGCGCTTAGTGGAAATTAAAAAAATTGTAAGAATCGCAGGATATAAATCAAAAGTTGCTGTTGTTTCACACGACGCAAATATTGATCCTGTTGGAACTTGTGTTGGAGTTGGCGGCGCAAGAATTAAACCAATCTTGAAAGAGTTTGGTACCGAAAAAATTGATATTATTGCATGGACAGATTCTATTGAAACATTTATACGTGACGCTTTAAAGCCTGCTGAAATCAATAGAGTTGAAATGTCTGACGACAATAAGAGTGCAAGAGTTTGGCTTGATGATGATCAAAGATCTTTAGCGATTGGCAAGATGGGTCAAAATATAGCCCTTGCTTCACGTTTGACAGGGGTTAATATATCGCTGGTACAAGTTGAAGCAAAAGAAGATTTAGATCAAAGGCTGAGTGAAGAATTTTAAAATAAAATAGAGAGAGTAATAAAGCTCACATTAACGTTAGGCAGGGATAATGCGGGTACATGAATTTGCAAAACAGCATAATTTAGTAAATAAGCAACTTATTGAGGCTTTACATAAAGAGGGCTTTGATATTAAAAGCCATATGTCTGTATTATCCGAGCAAGCTATCGTATATTTAGAGAAAACATTTCTTAATAAAAGTTTCGAGAAACAAGCTTCTGAAAAAAAACAGATAGCGCCAGTTGTGGCGCAAGAACAGGTGAAGCCAGAGGTTCTCGCTCCAATAGAGGCAAAAAAAGTGATTCAATCTTCTGCGCAGAAAAGACCTATTGTATCAAAATTTAAATCAAAACCTGTTGTTCAAGCAGAGCCAGAAAAAGCATTGCCTATTCTTATAGAAGCAATGACTGTTGGGAAGTTTGCTTCCTTGGCAAAATTAAGTTTAAGTAGTGTGATTTTAACATTACTTAAAGAAGGAAAGCCTTGTTCGGTCAATCATCTACTGTCTGAAGATGAAGTTGAGCATTTATGCAAAACATATGAACTAGAGTTTTTTGCAGCATCGCCTCAGAAAAAAGATTTACTTGCAGGAAAGGTAGAGCTTTCTTTAGAAAATACTCAAACCCGCTTACCTGTTGTAGTTGTCATGGGCCATGTTGATCATGGTAAAACAACGCTTTTAGATTTTATTAGAAAAACGCGAGTTGCTGCAAAAGAAAAAGGTGGCATTACTCAGCATCTTGGTGCATATCAAGTTAAAACAAAACATGGAAAATTAGTATTTTTAGATACTCCTGGGCACGAAGCATTTTCAAAAATTAGAAAACGCGGAGCTTCTGTTGCTGATATTGCGATTTTAATGATCGCTGCAGATGACGGCATAATGCCTCAAACAGTTGAAAGTATTAAAGCAATAAAAGCGCTTGGCATGACTGTTATTGTTGCAATCAACAAAATAGACAGAGTTGACGAGCAAAGAATTGAAGTTATTAAAAGACAATTAACACAGCATGATTTGTTGCCAGAAGAATGGGGCGGGCAAATTATGGTTGTTCCTATTTCGGCAAAAGAAGGAAAAAACGTTGATCATCTTTTAGAAATGATTTCATTGCAAGCTGAAATGATGGATTTAAAAGCTTCAACAACAGCGACTGTTCAAGGTTATGTTCTTGAATCAAAAATGTTAAAAGGGCGCGGATCAGTAGCAACTGTTCTTTGTCGCCAAGGAATTTTAAAGGTAGGGGACTACTTTAAAGCAGGTTCTGTTACAGGAAAAGTAACATCTTTAACCGATTCAGCTGGAACTGTTTTAAAAGAGGTTGGGCCTTCTATTCCTGTTCAAATTACAGGATTTTCAGAATTGCCTCCGGTTGGTTCACTTTTTGATGTTATTCAAGAAGCTGAATACAGAGCCTTAAAAAATGACGCACCAAAAACTTCAGAAATGGCTGCTCGATTAAGCATTTCTGATGACGCTCAGAAATTTAATGTGATTTTAAAAGCTGATATGCATTCTTCGCTTGAAGCAATTGTTGATGGCCTTAAAAAAATACCGCAAACAGTTGTTAAAGAAATTGTTGTTTTGCGTTCTGGTATTGGTAATATCACAGAAAGTGATGCTCTATTAGCAGAAAGTACCGGCGCTACTATTATTGGCTTTAGTGTAAAAGCGGAACAAAGTGCTGTAAGTGTTGCACGTAATGCAGAAGTTGCGATTCATCTTTTTGATATTATCTATAAATTATTCGAAAAGTTTGAAGAGCTTGCTGCTCGTGAAAAAGTTATTAAGACTGTCCTGACAAAAATTGGCCAAGCAACTGTTCTTAAGGTATTTAATATCAAGAAATTAGGCGTTATTGCCGGTTGTATTGTTAATGACGGTAGATTTTCTGCAAAAGGAATAATAGCTATTGTCAGAGGGCGTAAAGAACTTGCGCGTGGTAAAATTAAAAGTCTTCAGCGAGACAAAAAGAGCGTTAAAGAAGTTCATACTGGATTTGAATGCGGCTTTATTGTTGAAGGGTTTGAAGACTGGCAAATAGATGATATCGCTGAATGCTACATTGATATTGCAGCATAAAATTTATTAATACGATTTTAAAGAAAGCATAGTTTTTTGACTATGCTTTCTTTTTGTTTTAATCAAAGTTGTTTTTCTTTTTTTATCGCAACAATGTTGCGTGTTGCTTTTTGCTAATTTTTGTTGCAATGACGTTGCTTTTGTTGCAATAACCTGATTTAATCGCACTTTTATGACGTTGCTTTTTTTGATTTTTTAAATTTATAGTTTTAAGTAATATTTCTACGATAATGAGTATCATATTTTACACCTTATTTGGTTGGTTGGTGAAAATACTGCGTAATAGTGAGAAAGCGATAGTAAAAGAGCTAAAGAATTATCACGATTTTTTCTTAGCTACTTAGCTCTTATGCCGCTTTTTCACTTTTTACTTTTAAAAGTTCTTTTGTTTCTTTGGTTAAAAGCCCTTTTATTATTTCCATATTATAAATATCTTCAGCAAGCGTCACCTTAGGGGTTTCAAGAATTTTTGGAACATCAAAAAACCGAGCATCATTAAATAATAATGCAAAAGCCTCTGCCCCAATTTTTCCTTTTGTGATCGTTTCATGTCGATCAACACGTGACCCAAGTTCTTTTTTAGAATCGTTAACATGAATTACTTTAAGACGCTCTAGCCCTATTGTTTTATCAAATTCAGACCACATTGCTTCATATACTTTTTTTTCTGTAAAATCATACCCGGCAGAAAAAATATGACAGGTATCAAGGCACACCCCAAGCCTTTTTTTATGCTCACTCAGTTGGTAAATTTCTGCAAGTTCTTCAAACGTTGAACCAACAGAGCTGCCTTGCCCAGCCATTGTTTCAAGAGCAATTATAGTTGTGCCAGGAGACTCTTGTAGAGCTTGATCAAGGCCTTGGCTAATTAAAGCAACACCCTCTTTTGTTGTTTGGTTTACGTGTGATCCTGGGTGTAAGACCAAGTAGGGAATGTTTAATTGAGAGCAAACTTCAAGTTCTTTTTTTAAAGCAATAATAGATTTTTTTCTTGTTGCTTCTTCAGGGGAAGCCAAATTAATAAGGTATGAAGCATGCGCAACAATAGGATTAATGCTCGAAGCGGTAACCGCTTGTTTAAATTTTTCTATTTCTTCTAAGCTAATTGCTTTTGCATGCCACTGTCTATTGCTTTTTGTAAAAATTTGCAAGGTGGTGCATCCAGTTTCTATACCACGCTCAATTGCTTTGTGAAGTCCTCCTTCAATAGACATATGTGCGCCAAGTAATAATTTTTTTTGATGTTGCATGGTCAACAGCTTTCTTTAAAAAAGATTCAAAATCTGATTAGTGTGTTCTTTTGTTAATTTGACAAAAGGATTGATGGTTGTACAATTATAAGCGCATTTTAGAAAGTTTCTGTCAATAAAAATTACGTAATTTTTATGAAAATATCTAACACTTTCAAAAATTTAAAATAGGAAAAGTTTATGAAAAATCCAAAAGCAGCTTTGCTTCTTCCACTTGCCCTTTTGGCGGCTATGCCGGTACAAGCAAAAGTTTCAATTTATAAAAATGAAGATATCGAAGTTTCACTCGGTGGGAAAATTTCACAAGGCACAGATTTTTCTGTTAATGCATTTTTATTAAACGGCTCTGCTGTTGGTGCACGCGGGGATAAGGTTGATAAAGCTCTTGCCAATAAGACTAAAATAAATTTTACTACAGCAGTAGAGCATAAAAAAGGCGTTAAGGCACAGGTTACTTTTAACGTTCCTTTAACATGGGGTTCAGCAAAAACTTCTACTAAGTCTAGCTCAATTAAGTATGGAGAAACCCTTATTGGAGATCATTCCCATGAGTTGGGGCGCAACAACCTCTATGTTCAAGAAGTATGGTTTAAGTTTGATTTTGATGATCTTTTAGGGCTTGATACATGGAAACATTCGTTTACGGTTGGTCTTTTCCCTTTTGATTTGGGTCGTGGTATTGCATTAGGTGAAAATTATGCGATCGCTCCTTCTTCATTAGGTTTTTATACTGACAGTGCGGTAGATCAATATGCGCCAGGAGCAAAGCTTTCAGGTAATCTTTATTGGGATGCTTTAAAATATGATTTATATGCTTCTGTTACAGAAAACAATGCAACATCATTTAAAAAGACTGGTGCGCAAATTTATGACCACTTGATTGTTGCAGGAAAATATATTCCAAACACACAGTTTGCCAGAGGGTTTGGAGATATTGACTGGAAAGTTGCAGGAAGATTGCGTTGGACTCCCGTTGAAGACAAAGCAGCGCATAAAAAAGTTTTCTTTGAACCCTATGCAATGTATGCAAAAGACCCATCACAAACAATCGAATTTACTTCTGATGCCGCAAGCACTTTAAAAACATTTGGTTTATCGGGGGAGTTTGAGCATGGTATTGTTGAGTTTGGTTTTGATACTGCATTTAATCGCGGGCAACAGGAAGTTTTTGCATTTGATCGAAACGTTGTTAAAACAAAAACAGACACAACTACAGGGGCCTTAATTCAACATTGGTCACATGTTTTTGATGACGCAGCATTAACAACCAAGACGGTTTATACTGGAGATACAACTGCATATAGACCAACAGCAATGCTTTCAAGTGCATTAAATAGTCAGTTGATTGATGGAACTACTAAATACCATGGTAAAGATCGATTCAGAGATGCTTACAAAAACAAATATAGAGGCTACATGGCAGTTGCTGATGCTTCAATCTATGTTTACAAAAGAGATTTAAAAGCATCTGTTGCGGGGGGGATTTCAAGTGGAGATACTAATCCAAATTCTCGCACAGGAAACCAAGCAACCAGTCTTAGAAGCTATAAAGGTTTTGTAACGCAACAAGAATTGTGGTCTGGAAATAGAGTTAAAAGTGTTTTTGTTATGGGGCCAGCAGCTGGGCTTGTTCGTTTAAAACCGTTGCAAGAAGGGCGGCTTGATGGTTCGGGGATTGATAGTTTTACCAATTTAATCTTTGCAGGAATGGGATTTAATTTTGCTCCAAAAGATTGGAATCATAAATTTAGTATTAATCCGAATATTTTGACTTATTGGCAACACTTTCCCTCAAAAAAAATAGCAGAGCCAACTGTTGACGCAAGTAAAAAATTAGGCACAGAGTTTAACATGATCAACAAATATGAATTTAGTGATAATTTAAAATTCAGTTTAGCCGCAGCGATCTTTATACCAGGCAAATACTACACTGATTCTAAAGGAACTGCTTTAAGCACTGATATAGCTAAGCTTGTTGAACAAGCTACAGCAGGAACAGAAGAAATTCTTCCAACCTTGGGGACAAGTACAGCTTTTACCTTAAGCTTGTCAGTTGATTACATATTTTAAGTTTTGACCTACAAAAACTTAAGGGGAGTTGCAAAACTCCCCTTTTTTTGTTGCCCGTTTCTGGTAGACTGAGAGGGACATTTATTCAAGATCATAAAGATTTTAACAAAAGGGCTTTGGCATGAGTTCATGGAAACGTACGGTTGAATGCGGCTTAGTTGATGCAAAAACACTTAAAAAAGCAATTACCTTGAATGGGTGGGTTGCACGTAGACGTGATCATGGCGGCCTTATTTTTGTAGATTTGCGCGATAGAACTGGTATTATGCAGGTTGTTTTTAATCCTGATTTTGCCAAAGAAGCTCATGCCTTGTCTCAAGATTTGCGCTCTGAATATGTTATTTCTGTAACAGGTACTGTTGTTGAGCGCTCAAAAGAAACAGTCAATGAAAAGATGCCAACCGGTAAATGGGAATTGCAAGTTACTCAGTTGATTATTTTAAATAAAGCAAAAACTTTACCATTTCAACTTGATGAATCAGATTCAATAGATGAAGAATTGCGTTTACGGTATCGTTATATCGATTTACGTAGATTCAAAATGCAACAAAATTTAGCATTGCGCAGTATGGTTGTTTTTGCGATGCGCGAATTCTTTTTAACACATGGATTTTTTGAAATTGAAACACCAGTTTTAACAAAAAACACTCCTGAAGGTGCTCGGGAATTCTTAGTTCCAAGTCGCTTGCATCAAGGTTCATTTTATGCATTGCCACAGTCTCCTCAATTATACAAACAACTTTTGATGGCAGGTGGTTTAGAGCGTTATTTTCAAATAGCTCGTTGTTTTAGAGATGAAGATTTGCGTGCAGATCGTCAACCAGAATTTACACAGCTTGATATTGAAATGTCATTCATTGATGAAACAGATATTCGTATTACCGTTGAAAAAATGTTTGAGCATATCTTCAAAAAAGTATTTAATATCGATATCAAATTACCATTTCCAGCATTAAGTTATGATCAGGCGTTTATGGCGTATGGTTCAGACAAGCCTGATCTGCGTTATGGTATGCCTATTCATGATGCAACCAGTTTGTTTCAAAACACAGAATTAAGTTTTTTAAAAGCTGTGCTTGATAAGGGTGGAAAAGTTGGTGCGCTCAGAGTACAAGATAAAGTATTTACACGTTCAGAACTTGATAACTGGGTCACTAAGGCACAAGAATTTGGAGCTCAAGGCTTGTTATACGTTCGTTTTGATGAGCAAGGCAACCTTGAATCACCTGTTGCAAAGTTCTTGCCACAAAACTTTTTTGAGCAACTTTCAACGGTGTTTAAAGATTTTAAAAAAACGGACACAGTATTTTTTGTTGCAGGCAATTATAAAACAGCGTGGCCAATTCTTGGAAAACTGCGTTGTGCTCTAGCTGATGCACTTAAAATGATTACTCCAAATGTTTTAAATCTTTGCTGGATTGTTAATTGGCCATTATTTGAATTTGATGAAAAAACACAAGAACTCAGTTCAGCACATCATCCATTTACTGCGCCGCAGGATGGTTGGGAACATTTAAAACCTCAAGACATGAAAGCGCGCGCTTACGATTTAGTATGTAATGGTACTGAGCTTGGCGGTGGTTCTATTCGTATTCATGATGCAACATTACAGAAAAAAGTCTTTGAATTATTAGGACTTACTCAAGAACAAACTCAGGAAAAATTTGGATTTTTAATTGAAGCACTTGATTATGGATTCCCTCCATTAGGTGGCATTGCTTTTGGAATTGACCGTCTTTTAATGATTTTGACAGGCTCTTCATCAATCCGTGAAGTAATCGCATTTCCAAAAACACAACGTGGTTACGATGTGATGATGCAAGCTCCTACTGTGGTTGATAAGCAGCATTTAAAAGAATATGGAATTGCTCCAATAGTCAAAGTAAAAGATTAAAAGTATCGCCAATAATTTGAACCGTGTGTAAAAGCATGTATGCTTAAAATTTATCCAGGAATTATAAAAAAAGGATAGATTTGTGAAGATAAAAAAAGTTATTGGCAGAGAAATTTTTGATTCTCGTGGCTTACCAACAGTATCATGTGAAATTACTCTTGAAAATGGCGTAACGGTTAAATCATCTGTCCCTTCAGGTAAGTCTTGTTCAAAAAAAGAAGCTTTTGAATTAAGAGACCATGACAAAAATCGCTTAATGGGGCAAGGGGTTTTAAAGGCTATTCATAATATTGAATATATAATTGGTTCAAAAATTATTGGCCAAGAGCCTGACCTTGTTGCTATTGACGATATCTTGCAAGACTTAGATGCTACCCCAGACAAACGTATTTTGGGTGCAAATGCAACATTACCTGTTAGTATGGCAGTATGTAAAGCGCAAGCTGCGGCACAGAATTTGGAACTTTTTGAAATGATAGCAGAGCTCTATGGGGCTGAGTCTGTTTCTTTGCCGTTTCCTTTATTAAATGTATTTAATGGAGGAGTGCATGCTGATAATCATTTTCCTATTCAAGAAATTATGTTAGTCCCGATTGGCGCACAAAATTTTAGAGCATCGTTAGAAGCATCAGTCACAGTTTTTTATGAATTAAAGCGATTATTACAAGAAGCTAAAAAGAGCACAGCAGTTGGTGATGAGGGCGGGTTTTGTCCAGTCTTTGCCACAGAATACGAACCATTTGATTTTATTGTTACGGCATTAAAAAACACGGACAACCAAGATCTTTTTAGAATAGGTTTAGATGTAGCAGCTGATCAGCTGTATAATCAAAAAACAGGAATGTATCGTTGGAAACAGGGAGAAAAAACGAGCGAGCAACTGTTTGCATTTTATAAAAAATTAGAACGCGAATATCCTTTATTTTCTATAGAAGACGGTTTTTCACAAGACGATATTGAAGGCTGGAAAATGCTTTTTGAGCAATTTGGTAACACCTTACAAATTGTTGGGGATGATATTTTTGCTACCAATTCTCAAGAAATTATTAAAGGCGTTGAACAAGAAATAGCTAATGCTGTAATTATTAAACCGAATCAAATTGGAACAGTCACTGAGACATTTCAAGCAATTGCGGTCTGTCAAGAAGTTGGCATGAATGCAATCATTTCACACAGATCGGGCGAAACGAACGATACATTTATTGCCGATCTAGCTGTAGGAACAAGTTCTGGGCAAATAAAAGCAGGCGCCCCTTGCCGTGGGGAACGTATGGCAAAGTATAATCGATTATTGGAAATTGAAGAAACGCTGACTATGGATTTACTTAATTTTTAATAGTTCTGTCATCCTGATCCGTCTTTGCTTTTAGCTACGCCGAACATGGGCGTAGCGTGAGGATCTAAAGATCTTCTTCTTCAGTCATTACTTTACTAAGTCCTGGATCTTGAAAAAGTGCTTTAAGGCTTTCTTCTGCTTGTATTTCTTCTTGAACTTTTTGCACTTTTTCTTTTTTTTGAACAACTTCATCTTCTAATGCAAAAAGACGTTTGAGTTCTTTTTGTGCATTTTTTTCTTGTGTTTCAACGTCAATTGGAGTTCTTAAAGAAGGCTTTTCAAGGTTTGGTTGTTCAAGTGCAAACGGTTCTTTTGTCTCATTTTGATCGTTAACGCTCTGTTTTACCCTAAACGTATCTTGATCAGTTTCTTCCGGCATTGCAATTTTATTGCGGTGTAATAATTCAATATGTTGCGTGACTGATTCAGTTTCGCCTTGAAAATCTTCAATAACTTTTGCACTTGTTCCTTTTGGGTCTGCTCCAAAAAACCATCGAGAAACAGGATCTTTTAGGGTACTGAAATTATCTTCGCCTTGCTCTAAAATAGTTTGTGCTTGATTGAAAAAACGATGAGTAATTTTTTTGTCATCAGGTTTGATAATTTCTGGGCGCAAGAATATCATTAAATGGCTTTTGGTTACCGTTTTTGATTTTCCCCTAAAAAGATTACCAAGAAGTGGAATATCTCCCAATAGAGGAGTTTTATTGCAAGTGTATTCTAATTTTGTTTTAGTTAATCCGCCAAGCACTAGGATATCTTTATCATAAAGATTTACATTAGTAACAAGAGTACGATTTGTTCGAGTACTACTTCCTGTGGTTTCAAATTCATTAACATTAATGGTGATACTTAAATTAATGATTCCGTTTTGATTGATGCGAGGCAATATTTTTAAATCGATGCTCGCTTCTACATCTTCTTGGTTAACTACTTGCACTCCAGAAAGTCCTGAAGCAGATCCATCAATTCTTCGGTTTTCTGAATCTTTAAAATAGACCTCTTTATTATTCATGGTAGTTAAAAAAGGACGAGATAAAATTTTACTATCGGTTTGCTGATTAAGCATGCTTGAAATTAAAAAAATACCATTAGAAGCGGCATCTTTAAATGACAAAATAAAGGTCCCCTTTTCAGCATTATTAGCCATATTGCCAGCGCTGTTGGTGCTCGTGAGAGGTAATAAGTTTGTTCTTAACGCAGCAGCATCGGTTGGGATTGTGCTGCTTGAAGTAGTCCCATTTTCAATTCCACCAAGATGTCCTGTTTGCCAATTTACATTTTTTAGAAAAAGATTTTGAGCATTTCTAATTTGATGGGAAAAGTTTTTAAGACCTGTGTAAGAAAGATCAACAATAAGTCCATGAATGACTACTTGTAGTTGTGGTTTATCAAGCTCTTTAATAAGCGCCTCTATTCTTATCCAATCGTCTTTGAGTGCAGCTATAATTAAACGATTACCTGTCTGTGAGCCTCCTGTTAAAGAACTTCCAGAGTCCCCTGTTCCGGTAACAGAACCTTCTGAGGTAATAATAACCCCTTGAAATTTTTTATAGATACTGGTTTCGTTTGAACTTGTTGATTGATCCGTCCCTGAGCCATAACCATCGTATCCTCCCGCTGCTTGGCTAGAGCTTTGTTCTTGCACAATTTGTGTTAAAACAGGAGCAAAAGAGACAGAATCAAGGTGTTGTAGATCGTAAAAATGTAAGATTGAGCGGCCTTTTTCTGGCGGAAGATCGATATACTGTTTAATAAAATCATCAATTTTGTCTATGTCTTCTTGTTTGCCTAGTAAGATTAATACATTGTGTGCATTGTCAGCTACTATCTTGGTCCCTCTTGCAAAGTAAGAAGAATTGTTTGCTCCTATTTGAGCTTGTGCCCCAGCAGGAGCAGCATTAGTTGCTTGTCCAGGAATCAGTTGATCAAATAGCGTTTTTACTTGGCTGGCGGTTGTGTGTTTCAAGGTGATAAAGGCAGGTTTCTGTAACGGCATGCAAGCAGACAACTCATCAATAATAGTCATCACAGATTTAATGGTGCGTGCAGAATCAGTGATTAACACAGCATTCAGTTGCGGTTCGTAAATAATAGAAGCCCCTGGTGAAAGCAATTGAGAAAGGAGCATTGAAAGGGGTGAACTTGCTCCATCAGTACTATTTGGAACTTGTAGATTAGTTAAATATCGCAAATAACGAATAGTTAAATCGGTTTCAGGTAAATTTTGTGGAGCAACATCAATATAGAGTGGTAAAATTTCTTTATGAACTGACTGGTCTTTTTTGACAATAAAACTGAGCGGAGTATTAGGAACAATAGCAAATCCAGCAATATCGAGCATAGTAATCATATATTGCCATGCTCGTTCAAGAGAAATTTTATGAGAAACTTCAAAAGTCACTTTTGAAGTTAAGGCGGCAGCTCCTTGAGGAGGCATAATATTTACATTGCGTTGCGCAGCAAGGTCGTTAACGATATTGATCAGCGGTTCTTCTTTGTAACGAAACCAGACCTTTTTAGTTTCTGTTTGCGTCTGCTTTTGATCTGTTTGAGCATGAAAGGTTGTACCTATTAAAAGAAGAAAAAATAAATTTTTAATCATGATAAACCTTTTTATCGAGCTTTTGTTTCGCTTTGTGATTTAAGCGTAGCAATTGTTAATGAAATATCCAGTGCAGCGCCTTTTGTTTTAGTGATTGCTAAATCTTTAATATAGACTCGTTTTTTTTCTTCTATAGAACGTAATAATTCAGAGAGTTCTTGGGTATTAATTTGTTTAAATTGTGCGGTTAGCTTTATTTCTGTGTATCGTTTGTATAATACTTCTTCAGATACCTGCGCATCTTGTTTTTGTTGGCCCTTGAGTTGATGTTGCTGCACTACGCTATCAAAAAAGCTTTGTATCTTAAAGTTTTTTTCTTCTTCAAGCATTGTGTTAACGGCCTCTTTTTGCTCAAGGACTCTTTTGTATTTTTTCAGTAGATGTTGTACTTCTTGTCTGTCTTTATTAACCTTTTTTAAAGCAGCATGTAAATCGCTTGTTCTGGTGTAGTAATAATAGAGCGTTCCAACTATTAAAAAAACAATAACTCCAGCGTAAAGACCGATTCTTTTGTAAAATTCTTTAATGTCCTGGGTAAGAAAAATCTGTTGTAATTGGTTGAGTAAAGTCATAATTAAAGAACTCCTTGGCTATCAAGAGGAAGAACAACTGAAAACTCTACTTTTTGTAGATCAGGAACATTGCTAAAGAGCTTTGTTTCTTTCAATTGAGCTTCAAATTGTTCTACTGCTTCAAAGCTTCTTACGTTGCCTTCAAGGGTGATGGTATTTTTATTAATCAACATCTTTTTTAAATTAAGCCCTAATGTTTCTCTGTCAATTTTTGTACTTAAATCATAAAAATATTCTAAAAATGACTTACGAGTTTCTGATGCAAATGATGACCAGATTTTTCCTTCATTTTGAACTTCTTTGGCAGCAAAATTAAGTGCATCTTGGCGGTTTCTTGCCGTAATAGTAGGAAAGTTTTCTTTAATAATGTTCATAACTTCGGTTTGGGAAGCAGTCAATTCATTTGAAAGTTTTCGAATTTGTAAAAAGGTATGCGTTCCTAAAAGCAGTACTGTACTGATTGAAAAAAACAGCGCTGTAATGGTTTGATAATCAATGAGTCGTTTTTGTTCAGGAGTAATAGTTTCTTGTAAGCTAAAGTTGTGGCCTTTTTCAAAGGGGATAGCAATAGCCAATGAGTTTAAAGATTCAACTTTAACTAACCCTTGTGTATTGATTTTGTCTTGTAGAAGCTTTTCTAGAGTTATAATTTCAGAAGGTAACTCAATATTGCCTTGTATTGCAGCAAGTTGCGTACCTTGATGAGCATCAATCAGAATAATTTTTAATGGTTCTTGCGCCGCTTGTTCATTAATGCATGATTGAAGGGTAAAGTTTAAAGCTGGCCATAATTCATCTGTTTTTACTGTTAACCCAGAGCGCAAAGTCCTAATGTATCGTAATTGGTTGTGAGTAAAAAAAAGTAGCTTAGTTGTGTCATGCTGTAAATCAATAATAACCGTGTTAGCTAAAGAAATCGTTTCCTTCTTGCGCATAATCAAGTTGTAAAGTCCAATAGTATCGACGCTAAGATTTGCAACAGCTATGCCCGCATCATGAAAAGGCTTAAGAAACTCTTCAATTAATTTTTTTTGGGCAGCAGCAATAATAACGTCTGCTTTTATAGGGTCAATATGCTCTTGAGTAATAATAAAATCGATACAAGCATCTTGTGTTGAAAACGGAAGCTGCCCTTCTAATTCATATCCAAGTACCATTTTAATTTTATCAGGGTCGATAAAGGGAAATGAAAACGGTTTAAACATGACAAGGCTGCTGGGCAAGCACGTAATGACTTTATCGTAATGTCCAACTTTTTTAATAAGGGCTGTTAATGCCTGAGTAATTTTTAAAGAAAGGGTAGTTTTAGTTTCTTCAAGCGGCTCGGTTATTATTTTTTGAATAAAGACCTGTGTGCCTTTAAGTAAAACAACCGTTGCAACGAGCTTGTTATGCTCAATCACAATACTGACCACTGTTGTTGGGATTAAATAATTGCCCTGTAGTTGTTCTGGCGCAAAAAGGGTGAGTAAGTTTCTTATCATCTTTGCTTCCTTTTGCTTGCAAGTCGCTTTTGGCTAGAAGTTTTTTGACCTGATCGTTCTTTGTTTTCTTTCTTACGGTCTTTTAGCGTTCCTTTTGAATTTCTTTTTCTTTCAGGGGCATCGCTCATTTCAGGTTCCATAAAATCATCAAAGGTTGCTTGATAATCATTTTCATTTACATATTCAAAGAACATTTTATCAACAGGATCACGAGATGCTGTTCCGGTTGTTATGGTTGACAGCGTTTCTCTGATTTCTTCAGTTTTATTATGTGTATATTGCTCAACATGATAATTTTTTGAAGGTATGATAATTCGCGGAGAAAGAAAGATCATCAAGTTGCTAACAATATGTTCTTTTGTTTTACCTCTAAACAGGTTTCCAATAAGTGGAATGTCTCCTAACAAAGGAACCTTAGTTACAATTGTTGAAATTTTATTTTTAACAATACCGCCTAATGCTAATACGTCTTGGTCTTTAATTTGTACCGAAGTAGTAATTTGATTATTAGTTGTATTAGCGCTTTCGGAAGATTCATTCGTAAAATCTTGAATGGTTAAGTCAATCGTCATGGTGATTAACCCATCGCTATTAATTTGAGGCGTAACTTTTAGGGTAAGTAAAGCAGATTTGTCTCCAAAGCTTTGCCCGCCGTCTCCAACGGTTGCCATCAATACTCGTCTAGTTTTGCCATAAACAAACGAAGCTTGGTATTTATTAGTTGCAACCAAGAAAGGGTTTTCAACAACTTTTGCATTAGTATATGTTTTTAAGATTTTAAATATTCCCCAAACTCCTCCTGAAGCTGCTCCACCAATACTTAAAAGAGTTGTTCCCGCTCCATTAGCAGCCCCTGTTGCAAGAGAAATAAGGTTTGTAATCAGTGAGCCATCAGCAGCGTTTGTTTGAGGAGCTCCTATCTGAGCGCTTTGAAAATTAGTGTTTTTAATTAATGAACTATCAGATTTATTGCGTATTTGAGCGCTTAATTCTTTTTTATTGGTTGACTCTACATCAACAATAAGCACTTCAATAGAAACTTGAGGCTGTTCAACATCAAGCACCTTAATAATTTCTACTAATTTTTCAAAATCATCGTCTTCTGCTCGGATAATAAGCCAGTTGCCTACTGGTTCTGGAACAATAGTAATACTGCCTGATTTAAAGAACTTTTGACCGTCACGGGTTCCGCCCACAGTTCCTGCTATGGTTGAAGATCCGAATCCAATTACTTTCTGTAAAATAGCAGTAATGTTTGCAGCATCGGTATTTCCTAGCCGATAAACATGTAAAGGGGAATACGGCATATCAAGATCTGTATCAATATGTTTAATAATAAAATTTTCAATTTTTGCTAAATCTTTCTTGGGTCCGAGCAGAATTAACCGATTTGTGCGAGGTTCTGGTATAATTCTGGCATCGGTAGAAAAATAGAGATTCCCTGGTTGTTTTCTTTGTTGGGCAGAGCGAGCAGCTCCTGGTCCGCTCCCTGTTTGTATTAAAGACCCATATAACGCTGCAACTTTTGTTGCATCAGTTTTTTTAAGCTTTAAAACAGACATTGCTTCTGGGGTATCTTTATCAAGTTCTTGTATAATATTCATGAGCGATCGAACATTATTTCCTTTGTCTATAATAATCAACGCATTAAGATCAGGAAAAGTAAGAATTTTTGCAGTTTGACTAGCTAAAGCTGTTACAAGATTTTGAATAGTTGTAAGGGAATTATTTTTTACAAAATAAATATATCGAATTTTTGCTGCATTATCAGGGATATCTTTTAAATGAGTGTCAAAGTAGGTGGGAAGCGGTTCTTGATTTGCTCCAGTTACAGAAGTAATTCGATAAAATTGTGGCGTAGGTCCTGGCACAATGGTAAGCCCGGCCAAGTCAAGCAGCTTTAAAAAGACTCCCCAAGCTTCTTGCCGAGAAAGCGGTTTATTTGTTTTAAAGGTTATCTTATGGCCATTTAACGGAAGCGCTCCTGCAATTAACGGGGTGATTGCATCATCAGGTAAAAATGTTACTTTAAAAAGAGTTTCAATATACGCAACCACATTTGCAAGTGTTGCATCTTCAAAATAAAATCTAAATTTTTGCTCTTCTTCTACCAGTTTTTTATGAGCTTCTTTTTTTGCAAGCGGCTCTTTTTTTTCAGCAGGAGTTGGTTTGTTAACCACCGGCAACTCTTGCTCTTTTGTGTCTTCAGGGTCAACAAGAACAAGCGGCTTTCTTTCTTCTGGAGCGGCAGGCAAAGCAAAATCTTTTGCAGCAATATTTCCAGGAAGGTTACTTAAAATAGTTCGGCTATTGTCAGCTTTAAGATTGTATAAGAAGGTAAGAAAGAAAGAACAAAAGACGAACAAGTGTTTAGCGTTCATTGTTGTTTTCCTTCTTTAAGCATAGTGGTTTTTTGTTGAATTTTTATTTCCTGTGCTGTTGGAGCAAATTTATATTTTTCTCTTAAAAGATTCAAACGTTCTTCTTGTATGTCTTGAGTATAAGATTGATCAGTAATACCTTCTAACTTTTCTGTTTTTTGCATAGCATGTAACGTGTCATCAAATGGGTCTTTTAAGTCATGCAATTGATAGGTAAAAGTAAGCGGAGCGTTATTTCTCAGAAGTTCTATAACAACCGTTTGCCCTTCTTTTTTTTCTAATAGTTTTTGATAAACAGTATGGCGTTGTTCAGTTTCATTAACTGGTAGAGTGTCGATTAAAGTAACCACATCAAACGGCTCAATTCCCATTGCGGCGCCTAATGAGTCAGGCATGATATTGCCTACGCGACACCCTATACTTTTTCCAGATTGATATAAAGTGGTAAGGTCAAGCAGATCAATTAATTGCGCAATATTGCGTACCACAAGACAGAACATTTCAGGATCTAACAAAAAGAGTTCGTCGTGTATTTTTTTGACAACAGTCGCCCAATGAGCTTTTTCGCTTTGTACAAGTGGGGATTTTTCAATATCTTTTTCGTTAAGGTAAAGAACTTCTTGCTGTCCGTTTGAACGGATTAAAATAATGCGATTGGATAAGATGCGAATTAATTGTGCATCTTCTATAAGGTCACCAACTTTATAATTTTTTTGTTCCGAGCTTTTTGTGTCAGCAATAATTGCAATATTATTGCTTGCATCATTTAAAACGATCACCCCTTTAAGTTTTATATTCAATGGCTCTAATAAAGGTTGGTTTTTTTGTTCAGGAGCGCTTACAGTGCTTTGAGTTGGAACTTGTGGCATTGGGTGAGAGTAATCTGGTTGTGAAATTGGTTGCACTGTTTTTTGATACGTGTTGAATAAATCGTTTTCATAAATTTGAGTAATATCAATTGAAGGTGCAGTTTTTACAGGAGCAGTCTTTATCGTTTCTGATTGTAAAGTAATCCGTTTAGGGAGTTTTTGCTGCGAAAAAAAAACAAATATTGCCGCAGCTAAAAACAGAATAAGGAATGTGCTGTCAACTAACCATAGCGGATGGCGCATAGAGAGTTCCTTTTGAATAATCATTGAAACACGATACCTTTGTTGTCTTTACCTTGTCAAGTTTGTGCTCAGATGTAAAGACTTTAATGGTTAAATGTAAATCACTTTTATTTTAAGGGGCTGCAACTGTTGCTAAAAGAGTTTCAATTACAGAATCAGCAGAAATTTCTTGTGCTTCTGCTTGATACGTTAACAAAATTCTATGACGTAATATTGCAGGCACAACTGCTTTAACATCGTCAGGAATTACAAAGTGGCGATGTTTTAAAAAAGCATACGCTTTTGCTGCCTGATGGATCGCAAGGGTTGCTCGAGGCGAAACCCCATACAACAAAAACGGAGCAATAGATGCTAATTTATACTGAGCAGGTTCTCGTGTTGCAAATACTAAATCAACAATGTAATTTTTAATTTTTTCATCAACATAAACTTGTTCAACAAGCTTTTGCGCTTGAAAAATAATATCTTTTTGCAGGACTTGTTTAATTGAATCTAAAACAATTTTTTTGTGTAACAGTTCAAGTTCTTGTTGTTTGTTTGGATAATGTACCAAAAGTTTAAACAAGAATCGATCAACTTGCGCTTCTGGAAGTCTATAAGTACCTTCTTGCTCAATAGGGTTTTGTGTTGCAAATACTAAAAATGGCTGCTCAAGTTCATAGGTAGTTGACCCAATAGTCACTTGGCGCTCTTGCATCGCTTCAAGCAAAGCAGCCTGAACTTTTGCAGGTGTGCGATTAATTTCATCAGCCAAAACAAGATGAGCAAAAATAGGCCCTTTTCTTGTTTCAAATGTTTGTTTGTTCGGGTTATAGATAAGAGTTCCAATTAAATCAGCGGGCAATAAGTCTGGGGTAAATTGAATACGAGAAAAATCTAAACCAAGAGCTCTGTTAAGGGCTTTAATCAGGGTTGTTTTTGCAACTCCAGGAACACCTTCTAAAAGAATATGTCCTTGACACAAAATAGCTAACTGACAAAATGTAACAATATCATGTTGTCCAACAATCACCTTTGAAACTTCGCTTGCTAAAAGATGAAAAAGTGCGCTTTTTTCTTTTATCTGCTCTATTACATTTTGATCAAAAATAGAAGTTGCCATGTTCTTTCCTTTTTAAAATTAAGCTAAAAGAATACTCAAAAGTTTACCAAGGATTTTGTCGGATGCAAAGTGTAAGAAAAAGTGTTAGATTGAGTGTTATAAATTTTCAATATAAAAGGAGCGGGAATGATTCTTTCTGGTCAACAAATTAAAAAGAAACTAGGAACAAGCCTTATCATTGATCCATTTAATGATTCTCAGCTGGGGCCTAATAGTTATAATTTACGCTTGCACGACGAGTTGTTGGTTTATGATGCACCTGTGCTTGATATGAAAACACCAAATCCTGTTCAAAAATTAACAATTCCACCAGAAGGATTAGTCTTAAAAAAAGATACGCTCTATCTAGGCAGAACAATTGAATTTACCAAGACCGATGATTGCGTACCTATGTTAGAAGGTCGTTCTTCAATCGGTAGATTAGGTTTGTTTATTCATATCACCGCTGGGTTTGGCGATGTCGGATTTGCTGGTTTTTGGACACTTGAAATTTTTTGTGTGCAGCCAATTCGCATTTATGCGGGCGTTGAAATCTGTCAGATTTTTTATCACACTATAGAAGGAGCTTATAGGCTTTATAGTAGTAATAAATATCAAAATAACACTGGCATTCAACCAAGTCTTTTGTATAAAGATTTTGAAGCTAAAGATTTATAATTTTTAAGCTTAAGTAGCTTTTTACTTTATTTTTTATTGACAAACTGAGTTTTTTTGATTTAAACTTGCAATAAATATCGTTAAATTAAAATGGAGTTTGTTATGCTCAAAAAATATTTTTTGCTTTTGTCTTTACTAACCTTAAATCATGTTGTTATTTATGGTGCCTCTGCTGATCAAGGTCAGTCAATTACTGACCAGAAGCCCTTAACGGATTAAGAAAAAGAAGCTTTATTAGACATTTTAAATAAGAGTCAATTGCTCACTTTTAAAGGTCCAAAAGATGACATTCTTGCTCTTGTAGCAAAGCAAGTTACTCTTGAAGACCAAAAGTCAACTTTGAGTGATTATATAAAGCTTTCTGTAGAACAAAATTCTCCTTTCGTATCTATTTTCAATGATAATGGAACTTATTATTCAGGAGCTGCACTAGTAAATGGTCAATTGCTACCAGAAAAAAATAAAGATAAATATATTCTTAACTTAAGAGAATTGCTGAGTCCCTCAAGTCAACCTTTTACTGTAGCGACAGGATCAACTCAAGCAGCCGCTGTAACAAATCAAGGACCACAACTTTTACGGCTTTTACAGAAGGCTGACCAGAGGAAAAGAGAAAATTCGGTAGTAAGAAGAGAGAGAGGACAAGGTCCAGTAAGGCCACTTCAAAATCAACCTACTCTTTTTGCTAAAACATTGGTGCCGCAAAACTCACAAACGGTTTCTGGATATAGTAGATTATACCCGCAACAAACAGGCTTTCCTTTATTGCCATTTGGTTTTCAACAACAACCAACTGCGCTAGAAATGCAAGCAGCAAGGATAGCTGAACAACAACCAACTGCACTACAAATACAAGTACAAGAAGCAAAAATAGCTGATTTGAGCAGAACAGTAGCTGAACTGCGACAGCAAATGGAGCAATTGCTCCAAGCCGCCCAGCAGCAAGCAGCTTCTTTACCTCAACAAAAACCTTCAACTCGATTTGAATTTCAAGGACCATCACTTTTGACCTCAGAAGAAATGAACCCTTCTGGTGAACAATCGCAAGCCTCTACTAACAGAGCTACCCAGAGACCTGTTAAACAGGCCATGTCACCAGATGATTTAAAAGATTTAATTCTTAAAGGAATACCAGATGCAGATCTTATAGCAATGGGAGTAACAGCTTTTGATATTCCACAAGCTCAACAAGAGCTTGCGCAGGATGCTTTAGAACAATTAATGATTGATGAGTATGAAGAAAAAGAAGAATTAAAAAGGCTTCAAATAGAACAAGATGAAGCTCTCGCTCGTCAAATGCAAGAGCAGGAGCAAGAAGAGGCCAAAAGAAGAGCACAAGAAGAAACACAGAAAGCGCAAAGCGCAACGCAGCAACCAGTAGAAAGTGATGAAGAATCAGCAGATGATCAAGTGCAAGATCAACAAACGGGACCTGGGACACTTTCAAATGCTGCAAGAAATAGAAGAAAAAGAGAGATGCAAAAAGCCGCAAAAGCAAAAAAAAGAGAAAAAAAAGAGCAAGAACAACAAGCACTTGAAAAAGCACAAAAAGATAAAGCAGCAAGAGAAGAAATTGAAAGAGCTCAAGAAAAAGCACAACAAGATCAAGCAGACAGAGAAGCTTCAGCAAGAGCTACAGCGCAAAGATTAGAAGAAGTTACATTGGCACAACAATTAGAGCAACCAAAACCAGTAAATCTTCAAGGGCAAGATTCTTCTAAAGCCAAAAAACCAAAGAAAAAAGGCGACCAGGTTAGTGCCGATTCCGCTGCTTTGCAAGCAGAAAAAGATCGAAGAGAAAGAGAATACTTAGATCGACAAGCTGCAAGAAATGCAAAAGGACAACCAGCAAAAATATTAAAAAAACAAGATCCTCAAACGATAATGAAAAATATATTAGGCGATGACCTATATAATCGTATGAATACAGCAGGAAGTATAACGGCCAATATGTTAGAAAAGCTTTTTAGAGCGCAACAAAATGAAAATAATGATTTTGAAACAAGAATGGTGGCTGCTAGAGCAATTATAAAAGGTCCATATTCTAACTTATTTAATAAAGGTTCATATAAATCTAAGAAAGAAGAAGCAATTGGTCAAGCAATCGAGATGGTTACAGAGGGAGGTTATTTTGAGGGAATTGAAGCAGCAATTGAATACTATCTAAACCAATCCTCATTAGCAGAGAATGATAAAAAAAGACTTGAATATCGGATGCGTCACGCTAAAGAAGAATGTCTTTTGCCGGATGA
Organism: candidate division TM6 bacterium GW2011_GWF2_32_72; assembly: GCA_945882015.1. Taxonomy (GTDB): domain Bacteria; phylum Babelota; class Babeliae; order Babelales; family CAIQNR01; genus CAMCVM01. The sequence goes on along the minus strand of CAMCVM010000002.1, from coordinate 73,428 downwards.
ACCTGCAGCATTACAAATCAGAAATGAGACCGTTAAAAAGCCTGAAGTAAAAGTTCAAGAAAAATTAAAGCCACAAGATTCAGCATCCATATTAAAATCTTTAAAAGGTCAGCAACAACCAAAAAGTGAGGCTGAAAGAGTGGTTGATCAATTTAACCAAGGACTTAAAAGGTGGGCAGAAGCTGTTTTGATAGATTCTGTTAAAGGGTATGAACTTTTGAGTAGTGATTCTACACGCAACAAACTTATTGAAGAACTTGATTGGTGGACAGTTCCATTAGGTGCCATGATAACAACACATGCCGGGACAACCGAACTTCAAAAAAGACTAGATTTAATGAGTGTTACTTCTTACTACGCAATGTTATTGAATGCCGTTGCTCTATCTCTATCTGCGCCAGATAAAACGTTACGTGAAGAAACAAGAAAACAACTTGAGAATATAATGCAATTTTTATCGAAGAATGCAGTTAGGCTTGAGCAGGGGCACGGCGGTCAATTGCAAGAAACTGACACAAAAATAGAAGCTGAAATACAGGAAAAACTTACGCTTATTAGAACGCTCATTAAAGAATCGAATAAATTATTAATTACAAGACCAGAATTTTTTAGCAAAAGGTTAACAGATTTTCAACGCGATTTATTAGCAACTGAAGATGTAATAAATGATGACACTAAGGTTCAATTTACATCTGAACAAATCAAAGATTATACTGAAAAACTGAACGATTGGGGAGAGCTCTTAAGCATTCTTTTTGATATTCCGCATGAAAAGTTGGAGGAACACGATTTTAAGGCTCAATCCAGTCAGTTTCTTGCATGTATATTGCTGTTAAGGAAAATGATTAATGCTGCAACAACTGTGCCTGAATTTCAACAGTTACTTCAATTGACAAGAGTTTATATTGAACTTCTTAATAAAGCTCAGCATTTAAAGGGGCAAAAAGACTTTGACGTTGCACAGGCAGCTGTCCTATCATTTGAAAGTGTAGTTCAAGCTAACTTGAACGAATTAAGAAAAGCTAAAGGAAATTGATACATAGAGCCTGAGTTGCTAAGTTGCTTGGCAAAAGATTGTCAAAGATGTTTGATTCAGCTGAGTCTAAAAAAGATAGTAGTAGCTTAAAATTTATCTTTGCTATGAATTAACTCAGTCTGGATTGGGCCTTCTGAAAGGCCATGGATAAACTGGTGGACATACGGGTTGTTGCTTTCCCAGATAGTTGCAGCATCACCAAAATACTGGATCTTGCGGTCTTCAAGTAACGCAACCTTGTCAACATATTTAAAAATTTCAAGATCATGCGAAACAACAACAGAAGTAATTTTCAGCTTTTTTTGCATTGATGCCATCAGTTCATGAATAATGCGTGTGGTGATTGGGTCAAGGCCTGTTGTTGGCTCGTCGTATAAAATAATTTCGGGGTCGGTTACTAAAGTTCTTGCAAGGCCAACACGCTTTTTCATACCCCCAGAAAGTTCTGATGGATATTTATGCAGTGTTTCATCGGCTGAAAGATCAACCAGTGCAAGTTTTTGCCTGACAACCACTTCTACATCTTTAAGTGCCATCCCTTTTTCCAAAAGTGGAAGCCCCACATTTTCAAGAACATTCAGCGAATCAAGTAAAGCTGCAAATTGAAACACATAACCCATTTTTTTAAAAACTTTAGTCAATTCTTTGTCAGAAAGTTTGGTAATATCCATGTCGTCAATAATTACTTGCCCAGAGGTAGGGCGAATAAGACCAATAATCTGTTTGAGTAAAACAGATTTACCTTCCCCAGATCGACCGATAATGCAGGTCATTTTCCCACTAGGGATTTCAAGATTAACACCATCGGTAATAAATGGGCCATCTTCGGAAAAACGTTTTTTAAGATCTTTTAATATAATCATTACGTTTGTCTCTTTATTTAAAAAGCATAGTTGCTAAAAAGTAATTAGAAATCAGTATTAAGATAGAAGCAGTTACCACGCTTTGTGTTGTTGCAATACCTACTCCTTTTGCACCACCAGATGTGTAATAGCCCTTGTAGCAACCAACCCAAGAAAGTATTAATCCAAAAACACTTGATTTAATAAGTCCGCCAGTAATATCAGAAAACTCTAAAAAACTTTTGATCCCGCTGATGTACTGTTCCCCATTTAAGTTAAGGACATAAACACTGATAACATACCCACCAATAATACCGCACATCATAGAAAAGACCGTTAAAAAAGGCATAATAATAACGCTCCCTAAAATACGGGGAACCATTAAGTATTGATTTACATTAATAGTAAGCGTTTTAAGCGCATCAATTTGTTCAGTAATTTGCATGGTGCCAATTTCAGCAGCAATTGCAGACCCAGCTCTTCCTGTTACCATCAATCCGGTTAACACAGGGCCTAGTTCGCGCGTTAAACTGAGCGCAACAACTGGACCAATAAATTCTTCGGCCCCAAAACGTTTAAAGCCGATGTAACTTTGTAATGCAAGGACCGCTCCAGAAAAAGCCCCAGTTAATAAGATAATATTAATCGAATCAACGCCAACAAAACGCATTTGCTCAAAAAGCTTTCTTAAACGCAATCGAGTAGTTATTAAGGCGATTAAGACTTCACACAAAAAAATAAAAAAGAGCCCAAAAACATCACAAAGTGCTAAAACTCTTTTTCCAATAGATTCTGCAACTTGTAAAACCATGAGACCCCTTTTTAAAGTGATTTACGAAAGGCGCTTTTTTAAAATGGAGACTGTGTTTGTTTTGCGCTACGCAATTGATTAATTGTTTTGTTTTTATAGATAGCCAGCCCTAACGAACCTGCTAAAAAAATTCCCACTAAAACCCATGTAGCTTTTTGGAATAGATCTTGTCCTCCGCTGCCACCAAATAACATTTGTGTTCCGCCACCCATAGAGCCAAGGCCCATGCTTCCTTTGCCTTTTTGTAAAAAAATCAGAAAGATTAAGAAAAAGCACATAAGGCTAAAAAGAGAAGTCAAAATACCTAATAACATAAAGCACTCCGATGATAGTATTGTTTTACAACTAGTCTGCTTTACAATACTATTTTTTTCAAGAATTGAAAATTATCGTACAATGTCAGTAGTTTAAAAAGAAAAATTACGCTTAAAAACTTAAGGATAGAAAGAGATGCAATCAATCAATCATATGGTACGCACTGGGTTTGTATTTTTCTTTTGGACTTTCGCTTTGTATACAGCAGAAAATGAATCATTAGAAGAGGAATTCCTTGCCGTGTATGTAGGGGGAAAAGAAATCAGATTACCTCGAGTATCGGCAAAACATTTTGAGCGGCTTGATTTTTCTTTAGCTTCACGTTCTTCTGTTAATAATCAAAACCCAATTGAACTGCCTAGTTCTAAAGTTCATGGATTAGCATTAGAAGAATTAGCAAAGTTTTCGCAAAATCCTGAAGGTTTTCCAGAAAGATTAAATAATATGGACTTAAGAAATTTAGTACTTTGGTATAATACAGCAGCATATTGTATTATTAAACCACAGACATGGAGGGGGGAATCGTTTTCATCACTAAATCTTATTTATAATGAATTAGCTGAAAGGTTTACTCAGCAGATAGAAAAAGAAATAGATCAAGAAACATATAAAGCAATTAACCAAAATCCACTATTAAAAAAACGTCTAACAGAAGATTTATATAGCTGGGCGGCAGGATGGTCTAGGACTAAGATGGAACAATTACAGGTTCAATCGATCGCCTCTAATCCTGATGGAAGCTCTATTATAGTTGTTTTAGTCGATGGAGAAGTTAAAGTCTTAAAAAATAAAGAAGATTTTGCTGCCCCACTTGTAGACTGTGCAGCTCCATCTGATAGAGCAAAAGTTTACATGGATCCTAAGGATGCTTCGGTCATAAATTCGATGAGACTTTCTCCAAATGGGCGACTACTTGGAGTAATTTCAAACAAGTATGAAGCGCAGTTATGGGAAATCGAATCAGGATCAATCACTCCTGACGTACTACTCCCCCATAATGCCCCAGTAAGTGTCTTTTATTTTGTAGATGATGAAAGGGTTGTAACTTCTTCTATCAGGAATCAAGTAACAATATGGGACATCAAAGAAGCAAAAAGAGTAAGCGATTTTTTTATACCGGTTACTTGTGATCATAAAATTTGTTTTTCTCCTGCCAAATGCTTAGTAGCGGCACGAGATAGTTTTTTTAAAATCAGTTTATGGAATACTCAAAACAGTCAATTTATCGGTGATTTGATGCTACCTGAACCTGTAAAGAACTTTGCTTTATCTCGTGATGGAGAACTTTTAGCAATTGCTTTTGAAAATGGTAATGTTGAGTTATGGGATCATCAAAAAAAAGAGTTTATTAAATCTTTCAGCAGGTCTGCTGATTCATATTTTTTACTATTTTCACCAGACGCAAAGCAATTAATTAATTCTTTCCTGTCGGGAGCGTTTGTATTAACTGATGTTCAGACAGGAGTGTGTACTCATTGCCACCATTCAGTCGGTCTTAACGACCCACTAAAGTGTACAGTATTTTCAGAAGACGGCAAAACACTGTTTACCCTTTCTCAGGATAACGACCTTGTACTGTGGCGACGTCGGCTTGATCGACAGAAGATTTCCTTGAAAGATCTTGAAAAAATGCCAATTGAAGCAGTGGTAGATCTTTATAAGCGACTACTTTATAAATAAAGATTAAGGCAGTTCCATCATCTTTTTCAGCTCGTGACCATCAAGACTTGCATTCCCAACTAAATAACCACAAAAATCTTTAATCTGATTCAATTGTGTGATTGTTTCTGCATTAACACTGCCGCCGTATAGAAATGCGCATCCTTGAATAAATAATTTAAGATTGTTAACTATCTTTATCAGCTCTTCGTTTGTGGGGATTTTACTTGTTCCAATTGCCCATATCGGTTCATATGCAATATAAGCTGGGGCCCCATTAAATGCACGTTTAATATCAAACAGCTGTTCTTCAAGGTATTCTTGCGTTTTACCCGCTTGATAAACAGTTTCAGGTTCCCCAATGCAAATAATTGGAATCATTCCTGCTTCAAGCACTCGCAATGCTTTTTGTGCAACTTGTTCATTGGTAAGATTAAAAGCATTTCGTTCTTCAGAGTGGCCAACTAATACATAAGAACATCCTACTTGCGCTAAGCTTTGTGCGTCAACTTGACCAGTATATGAACCGTTACGGTGCTCTGAGCAACTTTGTCCGCATAAGGCAATATCAGTGTCTTTAATTAACTGTGAAACAGCAGTTAACGCTGGATACGAAGGGCAAATGATCAGTTTATGATCAATTTCTTTAAAAAGTTCTAAATAGTTCTGGCACCAATCAAGGGTTTGATGGACCGTAAGATTCATTTTCCAATTTGCAACTAAAAGCTTCATAAAGTTTCCTTATTGTTGTGATATTTTTAACCATAAAAAAATAATATAATTGTGGCAATTTGTTTTTTATTATAAAATAACGCCGATAATAATTTTTAATAAGAAAGGATTTTAATGAATCTTAAATTATTGGCTATCGCTTTTTTTTCAGTTGCTTTCCTTCAGGCTCGTTCAGAATTAGCATTAACAGATAAATGTCCAGGTTGGCAAGTGGTTGAAAAAACAGAGAAGCACACTATTGTTCAACATGATTGCACTTGTAATAATCGATCAACTCGATCTGTGCAAACCATTCAAATAACTAACAATGCTCCTGTTAATATTGACACTTTGCATATTGGTGATGTTTATGTGTTAGTTCCTGGGCCGTATGGTTGGGACCAATATTTACTCAATGGAACATTGCCTCACAACTTCCCTCATAATTATTTGCGTAAATGTTGTTGGTTACGTCAAACACGTGCTGGAAATTATGCAATAACTCATTCAAATGATTTTAATCCTGATGAATTGTTATTGCGTAATGCAGCCGCTTAAAATTTTTTGATTTTTTTAAAAGAGTTTGAATAAAAATACTTTTTATTCAAACTCTTTTTTAATAACTTCTTGATCTTTGTTAGGTAATTAAAAACTGATCATTTTTCAAATCAACAGAAAATTCTTTTTTATCTGGATTACTTAGCAGGGCTTGCGACAAAGGGACAGTGACATATTCTTGAATAGTTCGTTTTAAGGGGCGTGCCCCAAATTCTGGGTCATACCCTAGGTGGGTTAATTGCTCAATAACCCCTTTGTCAAATGTTACCTTGATGTTTTTAGTACGCAACCTTTTAGTCAGTTCTTCCAGTTGAATTTTGGTAATTGCTTGAATGTCTGTTTCTTGTAACTTATTAAAAAATACAATTGCATCAATACGATTTAAAAACTCAGGTTTAAAGGTTTTTTTAAGTAAATCATCAACTGCTGCTTTAACTTTTTCAGTAATAGTTTTTGCTTCAAGAATTAGTTGCGCTCCGATATTGCAGGTCATAATAATAATCGTGTTTTTAAACGAAATTTTTCTGCCTTGTCCGTCAGTTAAATGTCCTTCATCAAGGATTTGTAAAAAGATATTAAAGACATCAGGGTGTGCTTTTTCAATTTCATCAAACAAGATAACTGAATACGGATTGCGTCGAACTTCTTCAGTCAGTTGGCCACCTTGCTCATAACCAATGTACCCCGGAGGGGCTCCAATCAATCGAGCGACCGCATGTTTTTCCATATATTCAGACATATCAATTCGGATCATTTTGCGTGGGTCATTAAATAAAAAATCAGCAAGTGATTTTGCCACTTCAGTTTTACCAACCCCTGTCGGCCCTAAAAAGATAAATGAACCGATTGGTCGATTAGGGTCGGTCAGACCAGCTCGATGCATTTGAATAGCTTGCGTTACTTTTTCAACTGCTTGCTTTTGTCCTACTACTTTTTCTTCTAAATGAGCCTGCATATGTAACAGTTTTTCATGTTCACTTTGCTGCAATTTTTCAGTGGGGATTTTTGTCCAACGAGCAAGAACTGCTGCAATATCATGCTCATCAACTTCTTGTTTGACTAATGATGTTTTTAAATTCTGCAAAGCAGTCTGCTGTTCTTCAAGTTGTTTTTCTAGTTGCATCAATTTGCCATATTTAATTTCTGAAGCTTTTGCAAAGTCACCAGCACGTTCTGCTAAGGTATATTGGTAATGTGCCGCATCGATTCCTTCTTTGAGTTTGTTAATTTTTTCAAGCGGTGCTTTTTCGGCTTTCCATTGATTGAACAACTGACTTTGTTGTTCTTTTAAATCGATTAACTCTTTTTCAAGTTCTATTAAACGTCTTTTAGAAAGTTCATCTTTTTCTTTAGCTAATGCAACTTTTTCAATTTCAAGTTGGCTGACTTTACGTTCTAATTTATCAAGTGCTTCCGGTTGTGAGTCAATAGACATTCTTACCATTGATGCAGCTTCATCTATCAAATCAATTGCTTTGTCAGGTAAAAACCGATCAGGAATATTTTTGGTTGAAAGTTCAACCGCATTAACCAGTGCCTGGTCTTTAATTTTTATACCGTGATGCAGTTCGTATCGTTCTTTAAGTCCTCTCAAGATAGAAAGTGCGTCTTCAGGTGTTGGTTCTTCAACATACACTGGTTGAAAACGACGCTCAAGTGCCGCATCTTTTTCAATGTACTGTTTATATTCTTTTAGTGTGGTTGCGCCAATACAATGCAATAAACCACGAGCAAGGGCAGGTTTTAAAAGGTTAGAAGCATCCATACCACCGCCACTTGAACCAGCTCCAACCAGCATATGCAGTTCATCAATGAAAAGAATCACCGTATCTTGCGCTTCTTCGACCGCTTTTAAAATATTTTTTATGCGTTCTTCAAACTCACCTTGGTATTTTGCACCAGCAACTAAAAGCCCTAAATCAAGTGAAAAAATCTCTTTGCCGGCTAAACTTTCTGGAACATCATTGTGGACAATTCGTTGGGCAATGCCTTCAACAATTGCAGTTTTACCAACCCCGGGCTGACCAATCAGTACCGGATTATTTTTGGTCCTGCGGGAAAGGATTTGAATCACTCGGCGGATTTCTTCATGTCGGCCAATTACTGGGTCAAGTTTTCTTTTTCGTGCAAGGTCGGTCAAATTTTGGGTGTATTTTTGTAAAAGTTCTTTATGTTCTGGTTTCATACGCTAACCTTTGTATAAAGTTGGTTGTGGCCAAGTGCAGTATAAGATTAGTCATAACTCGATCAGAACAAAAGTCAACAAGATTTATACTTTTCTATCCATGCTTTTACTTCGGCAAGGCCAGTAAGTTTATTTTTGGTTTCAAATAACCTTTTATCTTCAAATGGGCTAAAAACTTGCATATTATGTACTAAAAAAAGAGCGGCTATTTGATGAGTAATAGTGCTTTTATCGTGCTGAAGGTGCAGCTCAGTTAACAAATCAAAAGGTGATACGAGTGCAGATTCTGATTTTTCAGGGTCTCCTTGAACTTTGCCAACCAAAGGATGATGTCTGATAAGAATTTTTATCATATCAATAAGGATATCAGGAAGATTTGGTTTGTCTGTTCCTTTTTTTTCAAAAATTTTGTTAAGAGCAAAGCCTAAAGGGCCATAACAAGTTTTACCTTTGACTGGCTTGTGCGCAAGTAAGTTAGGGTAAGTGTTTTGAGCAAGAGTAGTAAATGTTTCTATGACAGCGCCTCTTCGTTCTGGGACATTGTATGCTGGTTCTGTCCAGCAAGTATTTACAAGGCATTGTATTGCGTAGCAAAGGGGTAAAGGTCCTACTTTCATCGTCATTTTTGTTGTTAATGTGGTTTTAAGCTCCATAGCAAGTAGTGCTTCAGGGTCTGTAGGTAGCTTGTGACCGTTACGTTTTATAACCATTTCTGCTACGTATTCTATCGGCTGGTTTAAGTAACGCAAGTTATTAGGGTCTTGAAGTGCGTTTGGAACAAAAATACCTAAATAGTCAGTATCAAAAATCATGGGTTTGGCCATTTTCCAGCAATTACTGTGTAAGGACGCACTCTTGTTTGCCTGCCAAGCTGCATTTTCTGCTGACAGAAGAACAAAGTATCCAACTGGGCAATAAGCAAGTTGTGGAACGGTTTTCGTTAATGCAACGCCATCAGGCAGGGTAGATGCTGAAGCCGCTTCGGCAGCAGAAAGAGCAACAGTGACAATATTAATACAAAAGAGTAGATAAAACTTTTTCATGAACTTCCTTTTTAAGTAACGGCAATGATCATGAAAATCTTACGCACAAAGCCTGATAAAAATCAAGCAACGCTCGATTTAATGCAGTTCATCAAGCGCTTCTTGAACTAACGCATCAAATCGAGGATCATTGTTAAACTTTTATTTCAGGGTAATTCTATTCTATGAAGGTGTTGAGTTCCTGCCACGAAAAGATCACCTTTTCCATCCTTGGGTACAAGTGCTGTTGCGTTAGGATGGTTGTCTTTGAGTAATTCAAAACAGAAATAATCCGTAGTTTTTGGATTAATTACCATTACTTGATTGGGGCTTGAAGTTACAATGAGTCTTGTTTCGCTATCCCAACTGCAAGAAGTTGGTTCCTGATGAGTATGAAATTCAATTGCTGTGACTGGTTCCTTTTTCTTGTTTCTTAGATCATACAAGTTTACAGCAGCAGCCCCAACAACCGCTAAAAGATTTGGATCTTCAGGAGAAAATATTGCTTTTTTTTTGCTTGATAAATTTTCTGCGTCAGCAGGTTCAATAGTCGATTGAATTTTTGATTGTGCTAAATCAAAAACCTTTACAACACTAGGTTCCCCCTCTGGTTTAAAAGATGCAGCTAAACAAGTATTATCATCGGCAGCAAAACTTAACGAATCTATTCCAGTCGCTGTCAGATGACCCAGGCCCCATTCAAAATCTTTCTTTTTACGGCCCTCTTTACTTTCATCTATACTTTGATCGTTTGCCCATGTGCCATTATCGATTCTATGTAATCTAACTCCTGTTCGGTGTCCAAACGCAAATAGGTCACCAGCTGTTGCGGGTTTACAAGTTGGACGGCCACCAGGGTCTCTTTGTGAGTACTCAATACCTAGATACCTTGTTAATTCTTCTTTTACCGCCCAAGAAGGAACAATAGTTAAAGTACCGCGTCCTGATGTGTAATCTGTAGCGCCAATAATCAGACTGCCGCCTTGCGTGCTTAATAATGAAGTAACAGGCCATCTTGACTTAAAGGGGCTTCTGCTGTCAAAATTTGTTTCAGGAATAACTTTTAATTCATGAGTAACTTGTGTAATTGCGGGCCCATTTACAGCTCTGCGATCAGCCACAAGAAGTCTATCGCCCGAATAAACTAGATGTCGTTCTGGCATTTGATCATGGTGATCGTTACAAAAAAATTGGGCAATATAGTCGGCACGCCCACGAGTTATAGCGGAGGGGCCAGCACTAGCTGAAAACAGTTCAGTGGTAGCTATAGACAGCAAAAACAGTAATTTAACTTTCATTATCAATCCTTTTTTTAATTATTTTCTTTGTTCGTTTAATGGGAATAATTTGTCGTCAGGGGTATTCTGCAGCATGAGTCGATTCACTTCTTCTGGAATTACCACTCCTAAATATTCAAGCTGACGGAGTAATAATTGTGCTTTATCAATATCAAACTCAGGGGAGTTTATTTGTGTGCCAAATAACTGCCACAATCTTTCTATGGTTACTTTTTTATCTTGTTCTTTTTTTCGTAAATCTGAAAGTTCTTTTTTTGATCTTTCACTATAAGGTTGACTCTTATCTAAGATACTATCAAGTAACTCAAAATATGTATTTTTAGGTTGCAAGAGAGTAAAAACTTGAATAGTCATAGCTGACTTACTATTTTTACCTGAACCAATTGCTAGCATTGTTCCATCTTCATTGAAAGCAACTTTATCAACACAGCTTGAGCAAGGCACAATTTGTAAGAGCTCTCCTTCAACATCCCAAATCCTAACCGTTTTATCCCGTGATCCAGTAACAAGCATTCCTGTTTTTGGACAAAATGCACTTGTAGTAATTACCTGTTCGTGCCCTTCTAAAACCTTTAAACATTGGCCTGTTTGAGGGTCCCAGACTCTGACTGTTCCATCAACCGAAGGAGTTATAACTTGCTGCTCATCTTCGGTGAAAAACATGTTAGGACATAATTTGGTGTGACCCTCTAAAACGTTTAAACAGTTTCCTGTTTCAAGGCAGCAAAGTCTAATAGTTTTATCAAATGATGCAGTCGCAAGCATTGTTTGATTCGGACTAAAAGCAACTGAAATAACTTCTCTTGTATGTCCTGATAAAGTGCGTGGGGTTTTAGATCCATCATCACTAAAAACTATAACAGCAAAATCTTTTGATGTTGGAAGCGCAATAAGCTTTCCATTATTACTCCAAAAAGAATTATGAGTATTTAAAAAGTACGATTCTATAGCTTCTTCTAAACGATAAAGAGGTTTTTTTTTATCAACATTCCAGACTGTAGCAGCGGTTTCTTCAATTGTTAATAAGTTCTTTCCATCAGGACTTAGCTGAGCATGGCAAACTTTTGTTGTATTTTGCACGACCCATAAACATGTTTTTGTTTTAAGATCCCAGATTTCAGGGCGGGAAGAAATAACTAAAAGTCTGTTGTTGTTGTCAGCAAAAGAGACAGCTGTGAAATATTTGTTGTAGCCCTGAGGGGCTGGAGCACGTAATTCTTCGCAGTTTCTCGCTTCAAGATTGAGAATTGTAAGTCGGCCTGAATCGGTCATTGCAAGTGTTCCTCCATTAGGGCTCAAAGCAAAATTCTCATTTTTGCTCTTAAAAGAAACAACAGGTACCAATTGAGGCCTTTTAGCAAAAGTTTCACCTTCGGCAGTAAAAATGCCTTGATGAGATAATAGTAATATTGTACTTAAGATAATCACTTTTTTTGCTATTGATTTCCTTTTTTTACCAAATACCCTATTAATCATGTTTTTTACTTAGTTTTCTTTAAAACTTGAATAGTCATAAACGTATCAAGTTTACCTGAACCAATTGCCAGCGTTTCTCCCCTTTCATCAAAAGCAACTTGATCAACCCAGCCTGAGCAAGGCACTCTTTGTAAGAGCTTTCCTGTGTTAACATCCCAAATCCTAACCGTTTTATCCTGTGATCCAGTTGCAAGTGTTCCTGTTTTTTGACAAAAATCAGCTGAAATAATTGCCCTTTTGTGCCCTTTTAAAACCTTTAAACATTCGCCTGTTTGAGGGTTCCAGACTCTGACTGTTCCATCAAGCGAAGGAGTTATAATTTGCTGCTCATCTTCGGTGAAAAAAATGTTGCGACATCTTTGGGTGTGACCCTCTAAAACGTTTAAACAGTTTCCTGTTTTAAGACACCAAACGTTGATAGCGTTATTATATGATGCACTCGCAAGCATTGTTTGATCCGGACTAAAAGCAGTTGCGGTAACTAATCCTGTAGGCCTTAGCATATGTAAGGCTTTAGGGTTATTGCTTTCCCAAACTCCAATAGTATCTTCTAATGGAAGTGCAACAAGCTTTCCATTATCACTCCAAAAATTATCATCAGGGCCCAAGAGTCCCAATCTTACGTCAGCACTTAAAACACAAAGAGGCTTTTTTGTTTGAGTATCCCAGATCCTAGCGGTCAAAATTACAGGAATATTACGAACCTCGGGAGGGGTCCTTCCAATTGTTAATAATTGGTCTCCATTAGGACTTAGTCGAGCGTACTGACTTGATTCTTTTTCAGTGTAAACTACCCAACACTTTCCTGTTTTAGGATCCCAAACTTCAGGATAGTAAGTGCTACCAACAAATGAGCCACTATTGGCAAAAGAGACTCCAAGAAAACCTTTATTACTGCCATCAGGTGCAGGAATATTTAAATCTTGGACTTCTCTAGTTGTGGTATTAAAAACTGCAAGAGCACCTAACCTAGCCGTTGCAATAGTTGTTCCATCGGGACTCAAAGCAAAATTGCTACTTCCGTTTGTAGTAAAAGAAGCAAGACGTTTAAATTGAGCATCATTAGGATTAGCTTGAGCAGCTTCGGCAGTAAAAGTATTTTGATGAGATAATAGTAATATTGTACTTAAGATAAGCGCTTTTTTCATTGTCGATTTCCTTTTTTTGAGTAACGGTATTGCTACCATTGCTCCTTTAGTTTTTACTAAAAGATCCCTTTTTTCTTAACAATTTATGATAGCTGATTGCAAAATGATGCGCATAATCGCGTAAACTAATCAGTAGTTTACCAATTCCTGTTTTAACATCAAGTGCAAACCCGTCTGGATGGTAATCAGAAAAAAGCAGTTCTTCTTTTTTTGCTAAACTGATGCATGGGGTTTTGCCAAGTAACGATAGTACTGCATTGCGTTGACCTTTGCCTCCATCAATTAAAATAAGATCAGGCAGCTCTTTAGAGTCTTTGTAGCGACGCATGACAACTTCTTGCAATGCAGCATAATCGTTTTGTTCGGCTAAGGTTTTAATCATAAAGCGACGGAACTTATTTTTGTCCGGTTTGCCGTGACTAAATCGAACACAAGAACCAACCAGAAAGCGGCTTTGAAAATGTGAAATATCAAAACAATCAATAGTTTCTGGTAGTCCTTGCAACTGTAAAAGTCTCTTAAGCTCTTGGGCAATTTCTGAGTAATTATCAATTGATTCTGACTGTGTAGTTGCTTTGGCGATTTCATGAATATACTTAGTGTCAGAATATTTTGCTTGTAATGTTTTAAAAATAGTCGTTACATCTTGTTTGTAACGGTACAAGTTGCGTGCTTTTTCAAAGGACAATGCATCACTATATTCTTTTATTTTGGTGTCAATTCTGTTTAAAAACTTTTCGTGGTCTTGGCGCAATACATCGTCTACCAGTAAGATTCTAAACAGGTAATCAGCCTTGTTAAATTGTTTCATGCAGGTTCCTGCACATTTACCTAAATGGTAATCAAGGCATCCGTTTTCAATTTTTTTATTACAACAAAAAAGCTGAAAGGTTTGCGTTAGAAAATTTAAAACTGAGCGAGCTTGGCTCTTGTGAATAAATGGACCAAAATAGGTTCCTTTGTCATCTTTATTACGAACAATTTTTAGGTGCGGCAATGACTGGTTGCTGATCATAAGATATAAAAACGGCTGACCAGTTTTTAATAACACATTAAATTTTGGATCATACTCTTGCACCAGTTGTGCTTCAAGTAATAATGCTTCTGTTTCGGTGTTGGTAATAATATGTTCAAGACTGGTTGCTTCATCCAAAAGCGCTTTGACTTTCCAGTCGGTGGTATTTTGAAAATAAGAACTAACCCGAGCTTTTAAAGACTTTGCTTTTCCAATATAAATAATAGTGCCTTCTTTATTTTTAAAAAGATAGACCCCAGGGAGCAATGGTAGCTGTTGAACCGTTTCTTGTAACACAATAGTCCTTAATATCCTGATCCATAGCCATAATCAGTTGCCTGGTCAGTTCCATAATTTGCATTATAACTTTGATCGGTGGTTCCATAACCATAGCCAGAGTCACTTGAAGAACCGTAATCAGTACTTGTTTGCGTAACTGGTGTATTATTATAAGTAGTGATTGCGTTTTGACAAGCAGTAATTGCACTATTTGCTTGATCAAGAACATTATTCAAGTTAATTGCTACTTGTGTGTTTGGCCCTGCTTGATTGGTAGGAAGAGCTTTGTTAAATGCAGCAAGCGCATTATTAAGATCAGTTAACGCTTTTTGGCTAACTACTTGGGCAGACTTAAGTGCCGTTAAAGCATCGCCTGTTGCAAAAGTTATGGTGGTAATTACTGATGTCAGTTGTGTATTTAAGGTATTAAGAGTGTTCTGAGCCTTTGTTTGCAATGCTTGTTCAGCAGCGACTGTTTTTTGTAAGTCATTAAAGATTTGCTGCACAGCTTCTATGGTAGCTTTTGCTTGCGGAGTCAATTTTGCTTGATAATCAGGATAAACAGCATACGTTGTTTTTGCATCAGTTATTGTGGTTGTACCAACTGTTTTTGTTGAAAGTATCGAAGCTGTTTTACCATTTTGTTGCAATGTGTAAACTTGTCCAGTTACTAAGCTGACTAATCCTGTTGTGGTTGTTGGCGCATCACTTAGTTTTAAAGGAGCTCCTGTTGCAGTAATTCCTACACTATTACTTGTTGTTGTTACAAAGTAGTCAGTTTTACCTTGAATGCGCGGGTCAAGTGCTGGAGCACTATACACATACAGTCCATTGCCCATTTGTGTTACATCTGCTGTCAGGGTGCTATTTGCAAAAGTTAATGGCAAACTCATCGATTGGAAGTATGTTCTTTGTGAATTTTGTAATTGCGTCATCACACTATCAGACAATTTTGGATGTTGTTGCAGGTATAAGTTTAAAGCACTCTCAACTTGTCCAACTATTTTTCCTGTTGTATCGATAATTTGATTGGTTACTAAACTTATAATATAAAGAGGTTTTGGAGTTTCAAGTGCGCTTATTCCTACCTGTTGAGCATTTGGGTTTTGATTGGTCTTGGCAAAAACAACAAAGTCTGGCGTTGTTTGATCAAAAATTCCTTTTGTTTGATAAATAAATTCTGATCGAATCAGTGATTCTTGATCGAGCGCGGTCAGCGTCAAGTTGCCAAATGTGAGCCCCATTTGGCTTGCAAGTTCTTTTTGCCAATTTAAAGATCGTTCAGTTTCCGTTTGATTCATACCAGGAATTTGTGAAAGCTTTGTATTAGCCGTAACTCGTGCAGCACTTTCTATTGGTTTGGTTAGCGTTGTCAGCTGTGAGGTAGTTCCTTGTAAATTAACAGTTAAAACTCTTGTTGGTTCAATCACAATATACTCAACAGCTGCACCTGAAGTAATTACCCCCATTGACCCGCCAAAATATTTTGATGCGGACAATGCTAGAACATCTTGCGGCACAAGAGCTTGTTCAATTGTTGTTGTTTGAGTAAGTGCGGAATTTGGTACAGGATCTTTTGTGGTAGCATTTCTTGCTGCTTGCTCATCGGCAAGTTCCCAGAAGTTAACCGTTAATTTTGTTCCAATTATGGTTGCTTGCATGCGGTACCAGGTTCCACGCTTAAAGTTAATTGTACCAATATTTGATTGGATCCATCCATTATTTGCAGCGACTGTTTGTTCAGTTGCTTCATGCTGATAAATTCCTAATTTTGGTATTGAGTTTGCTGCATTATCAATACTTGCAGCTGATTGACGGTAACAAACAAACATTTTTGCAAGATGATCATAATCAACTAAATAGCGACCAAATGTTTCTACTTTTTGCCAAGCAGCATCAAAAGCAGCAGCAGTTGTAGTGCCACTGGTTGGGGTAATTACTTGCGCTAAATTATTATAAGCATTATTAACTGCTTGAGTATCAATAAATCTTTCTGTTAGATAAATTCCAATATAAAATGGGCCATCATATTCATATAATGATCGCCATACAATATCAGCTTTTAATCCATCTCCGGATGGAATAAGTGCAAGATCTTTTTGATGAAACCATGCTCCGTTGTCATCAGCTGTTTGTGTTAAATTTGTTGTTACTTGTGTTTGATGATTCATTATTATTGGCTCAAGTGCCGCTTCCTGGCTAAAAGAATTTCTGCTTTTGTTATAAACAGCAAAACCGCCAGTTGGAGTTAACGACATTCTTCCTGTTTGTATCGCGTATAACGATCCTAAGTCTGCAACCATTACGCCAGTACTATCAGAAACTCCAGTTTGATGGCTGATTAAATTACCAACGCCATAAGCTTTTGCCGAAACAGTCCCATTAAAAATCGCATTAACATAATTTTGATAATAGAACAGTCCTCGCTCTTGGTTCATGGTTTCATTTTGTAATTGCACCAGTTCTTCTATTGCTTTTTGTGTATTGAACCCTTGAATAACTGAAGCATTTTCAATCACGTACTGTTTATAATCTTCAACAAATTTGTGTTGTTTTGCTTTTTTATCAATAGCTAATTGGTCTGCTTGCCCAGCCCCTACAATTGACATAGCCATCATTCCAACGTTCATAGCAAGCATTCCCGCTGCAAAAGGAGTTGCAGCTCCGCCAGTTGCAACGGTAACTGCAATTAAAACAACGGTGGTAATAATGCTTGAAATAATTCTTTGGTGTTCTGATACTTTTGCTTGCATTTCATTAAAGCCTGTTGAAAATCCATCAGCCCAGCCGTAATAAGCAAGGGTCGCAACAGCAGCGCTTAATTGAACAACAGTGTCTGTTAATGTTTGAACAAAATAGCCAATAGCGGTCATTGCACTTTTAAGAGCGTCGGTAATTTGTGAAATAGCCAAACTGATATAACTTAAAATTGCCGAAGCAGTGTTTTTTGCAAGGTCCTTAATTTCGCCTTTTAATGTTGAAAACGATCCTGTTTCAATAGAAGCGATAGTGCTTGAAACCAACTCAATAGCCCCTGCAGAAAGTTTAACAATAGAACTGGTTTGAGAAATAAACATATCAGTTGAATCTTTTGCAAAATTGATAATGCCATTTGCCACCGCATCCCATGTGTTGAGCATATCGTTACCAATTTTTGAATCAATTAAACTCAATCCTTCGCTCATGGCATTAATAGCTATAGCTCCGGCAGCATGAGCAAGTCCTTCTGCTGCTTGAGCGATATGACCAACAGATTTCATCAAGTCAGAAGTTGCAGCATTCATTTGATCGTTTGCAGCTTTTTGATAACTCGCAGCATGTTTTAACGCATCACTTGCAGAAATTCCTTGAAACAACATGGGAGCAATAGCGCTTGCATAATAGAGCGCAACTACTTCATCGCCAATTGCTTTCATTCCGTGCCATATTGCATTACCAACATCTTTAACTGCAGCAAAGGCACCTTTTGCCGCAGTTTCTATTCCATGCCAGACTTCGGTTGCGGCTTTTTTTATGCCATTAATAACGGTATCAGCAACTTTTTTGAGCCATCTGCCAAAACTTTTACAACTTTGCACGCTTGGCGTTTGGCCTGAGTTATCAGTTAATCCTTGATTGGTAAAAAAGTCTTGTAACCGATTGATGTGACTGAGTAACAAATAATCCTCAGGTTGTTGTGCAATAAAGTTAGGAAGATCGGTGGTGGTCATAGCTTTGCATGCAAGTGGCAAATTAGAACCAATAAAAATTTCGGCAATATCGGTATACAGCATTTTCATTGCAGTAAAGCACAGCAGTTCCATATAGGTCATGGTCGGGACTAAAGAAGCCTGTTCTATTGGTTGCTTGTTAACGGTAACAGTACTGGTTTGTTCTGTGAAAAATTGATCAATAGTTATTTGAGTAGTATTACCCGTTGTTTTTTGATACTCAAACGTTCCGGTATATAAAGACGTTCCATCGGGTAACGTAGTTGTTTGGTATGAGATCATACCACTAAAAAGAGCATTACCTAGCGGAGTAAAAAAAAGCCCTTGCTCATTTGAACCTTGAACAGCAGGGCCGGTTTCAAACATGAGTGAAAAAACAGGATTAACGGTTGCTATACCTGTTTTTTTATCAGATGAAAAATATTGATCAAAATTATAAGGTCCTTGAATAATTTGCTTGAACGTAGCGGCATTTTCATGCTGATCTTTAAAAGAAACGGGATACGTTTTTGACCAATCAAGATTTTCAAACAGTACTGTTAAGGTGTAAAAAGAACCCGTTTTAAAGGCTTCTATCAGTTGAAAGAGTTGGTTTTTTTGCTGCATTAATGTTGCTTGTAATGAATCTTTTTGACTCACAGAAGCAGTTTTTAAGCTAGCAGTAGTGGCATCAATCATTTGTAAAATTGAACTGAATGGATCAGCTGTTGTGCCAGAAGAACGAGTAATTCCGTCTAAAAATCGATTTCTTAAGCGATCAATTAAGATAAGATAGATTCTAGTAAGCTCTGAAGATTTACGTATTTGAGCAAAAGTTGGTTGGTAATATGCAACTTCAAATTGTGGTAACAATGGAAAAAGCTCAAGTTCGTTTTCGTGGACTGTTTTTAACAGAGCAATTTCTTGGCTGTAAGAAGTTGCTGCCATAATTTTTAAATGGTCTTGCCAAATTTTTGATTGTTTTAATTGCAAAGGGGTAAGTGTTGGGTTTGGAGTAGTAGTGGTAGCTGCTTGTTCTTGTGCCACTACATATAAAAGTCCATAAAAACTTATAATGTTATTCAGAACTTGAGTTTGCCGTTCTTGCTCTGTTTGGTCTTTATATTGTGGGGAAAGGAGCGGTAAGAGTGGTGTAAATACTCGTTTTACTTCTGTGGTTATAGAATCAGGCAGTTGTGTTGTTTTTGGTAAATGCTCAAAAAAGTAGTTATTTTGCGCAACCCTTTGCTGTTTATAAGTATCAATATCAGCAAGCCCAGCAGGAGGAGCAGCTTTAAGATCAAGAGAATGAGCTGTATCTGCTTGCATTGCAACAGGTAGCTGGCTCACTATAATGAATAAAAGGATACAATATTTTTTCATGAATAAATCCTTATTTACGTTAACTCTTGAGGTTTAATAATTTTAAATTGAGCAATACACCCAGCAGCAATAAAACCAAGACCATGATAGTTAAAAAGAGGCGCTTGTAGATCGGTTCTTTCAAGTTGAGCCAGTGGACTGTTCCCACTTTGTGTAGTTTGACTGACGGTTGCAGTAACTTTTAAAGCACTGGTATTAATCGCCAAGGTAAGCTTTACAGGGGCTGGAGGCAGAACGATATTTTTTTGGGTGTAATTATTAGGGTTAGCAAGAATTTTGTAAGCAGGAGACAATGTGTTTGGACTTTGCTTATCAGTTGAAGGGCTTGACTCTTCAAGGACAGCATAAAGATTATTATTGTTTCCATATAACCCCATAAACCGATGTTGATTGAATGTATCAGGGACCCCTGAAATCCAGCGAGCATGATTAAAAATAACTCCTACAAGGCACGATGTATCATAACTGATCAAGGTACATTCAACAACAATATCATAAGCAGCTATCTTTTCAGGGTAATATTCTGTGTTAACACTATTGTATAAACAATCTGTTGCTTGTTCTAAAAGATTATTTCCACCTATTTTAACCAACTGGGTCTGGTAAAAGATTTTCAAATCAGGCATATATTGCCAATTGCCCGATCTGAATATATTGCGCCAAATACTTTTAAGGTTTGTAGTTGGCATAATAGAACGCGCAAAGCGTTCGTCAATTTGTAAAGCGTCTTCGGTAGGGTTTCCAGCAGAAGGTTTTATAACAAAAGCACTTTTGGCAGGAGTGTTCAGTGTAGATTGATTAAGATAAAGTATTTCAGCTGCTGCTGTTTGAATCTGATTTGAACGTGTTTGGTTTATAAGATTGATAACAGTATTTAATGCCTCAGAACTGCTTTTCATTAAAAGAGCTTTTTGTTGGGCAAACTGAGTAATAATTTTAGTATTAATAGCAGTCATTTGTGTTTGCAGTTGTGCATATTGTAAATAAACTTTTTGATCTGCTTCACTGACCCATGAAGTGACAAGACCGCCACCCATCATGAGACCCATTTGCATTCCAATATCAACAATACCACGTAGCCACTCTGGTAGTTCTTCAAGCATGTTGTGTAATGGATTATCTTCAAGCGGCTCTAAAATTCTTTCATAGATATATTTTTTATAGGCATCGCTGATCGGTCCAGTAATATTGTCAGCAATCCAATCAAGCCCTTTTTGTACCCCTGTTTTTTCAAGGACCATGTTTAATGCCATTTTTGTTTTGATGTACCCTTTTTTGAGCTTAGAAACGCTAGGGTCGTTTAAAGCATCTTGATTTTTTTGTGCAGCTTCTGCCCGTTCTTGAGCTCGTTGTGTTTGTCGTTCTTGTGTCCTTGTCTGGGCTGGTTCCTCTCCTGGTTTGGGAGCATCTTCTGCAAATGCTTCGGCGTCACCTTTAAGGCTCGTTGAAACATCTTCAAGAATTCCAGCAGGAGTTAACTTTGTGGCAACTTGTTCAGCAGCTTCATTGCTGGCTAGCTCAAGTTCCATTGCAGCTTTTTCCGTAATGTCTCCCCCAACCATTAAAGCATCTTCTCCTAAAGCTTCAGCTGTTTCGGCTGCTATAACTTCAGCTTGTATTTTTGCAGGAGTATCAATTTTTTTAACTCGCTTTAAGATTTCTTGCTGTAGTAATGGATGAGCCCAGAACACCATGATATCCGGTAGTCTATGTTGTTTTTGCTGGGCAAACAGCATTAATGTTTTTTGGTAATCAGTAAAAATGTGTTCAACTTCAAAATAACAGTAAAAATCAAGATCAAGTGCTGTTTGCTCTATAAAAGAAACTGCTTTATGTTCAGGGTTAAAAAAACTTTGAACAGCGTTGATCAGTTGCTGCAACCATCTTTGTGCTGTTATGTAATACGTATCAAACCAAGAAGCAGTAGCTAAAAATTTTTCATAATATTCTTCTAAGTACCCTTTTTGTGCTTTTAAAATAAACAATGAATGTTTTATTAAAAAGTTTGCAGGGTTTTTTTCTAACAGTTCTTGACGTTCTTTAATATGATTTTCCAATAATTGGGCGGTTCTTTGGGCGATTGCTATTTTTTGATAATTTTTTGCCTTTAAGAGATTATGGATAGCTTGTTCAATAGCTTCTTGATGACTTGTTTTTGATTGTGTTCCAGTTTTGTCAAAAATAGCGTTAATTAAATAAGTAGCTCTCTGTTGATGCTCTGTTTTTTGTACTGCAAGTAATGGCAGTTGTGTTGCATGCAAGAGGGCAACAATAAATAGCTGTACAATAGTCATAACAGTTCCTTTATGCAGCAGGAGCGGCAATTTGTTGTGATGCTGTTTGTCGGGTTGCTTGATCAAGATATTCCCGTGTTAAACTCAGTTGCGCTTCTTGAGAAAGTCTTAAAAGCGCTTCTGGAGAGTTATCAAGCACTGTTTGCGGTAACCTTGCAGGAAGATTTGGTAAGGTTGCAAGTGCTTGTCTAAAAATAAGTTGTAACGCAGGGTCAAAAACTGGTTCACCCAGCATGAGTCCACTGGTAAAATCACCCAAACAGACTCTTGTCATGGTAAGTACTCCTTCTGCAGAATTAAGCCAGTCAGGTTGAGGCAGTAATGGTTGTTCATACAGACGAATTAACAGTTTTCCATCTTGAGTAGGGTCAGTAATAGTAATAGGGATATTCATATAAAGTCCTTCAAGCCCTTTAGGTAACACTCTTTTTGAACCATTAAAAGAAGGTGTGTAAATAGCGTTATAATTATTTTTTACGTCTTGGACTGGAACAGTTTTTTTAGAAAGCCATGGTAATTTTTGATTGGTAACTGTTTGTTGTGTAAAACTTTGTCCAGATGTATTAGTAAGTGCAGGAAAAACAGTATTGTTTGCAAAACTGTTACCAAACTCATCTTTAAAAAAGAATTTAGGTGAAAAAGCAGTTCCTTGAAAAGTAACCAACAGGCTTGGCACTGTGATAATTGTGTCGCCTGCTATAATTTGATTATTTTGCTTTGGGTCTTCAGAAAAAGGGCTCGTTGAAAGTGCAGCCTCAACCGCAAAAGTTGGATAAGGAGCATGCAAAGTGCCTTCAACTTCTTTTGCAAGAAAGGTCAGGAGATTCAATGTTTCAAGTGTTTCTTGATCATAAAAAAAGAGTGGAGGGTTCATGTCAGAAAGCTTAAGTGGGTTTCCACTTGTATTGGTAGCTGATTGTATTTTTTTTGCAAGATCCTGAGCATATTGTGTAAATTTTGTAAAACTTGATTCGCTTGTAGCAGTGGTATTTGGTTGTGTTTGCTCATCGTACAATGTTGCAGTATAGCTTGCGAAAAAATTAAGATAATTGCCTAGTACTTTTTTAAAATTGTTTTGCATGTCGGTTAAATGAACAAATGCATGAAGCATCGGCGCAACCCCGCTGATATTAATTTCATCTTCATCAGAAAGTGGGTGAGTTGGGGTATTAATCCCTTTGGTAGCTGTTTGTGATGAAGGCACTTTGGTTACAGCAGCGCTACCAACTTTAGTCAGTTCTGTTTGATACTGTTGTAAAGCAGTTACTAAAAACTGTTTTTGTTCTGAAGTAAGCATTGATAGTTTAAAATTAAATGTTTGTAACGTAGTAAAAAGAGCCTTTACCATTTGATAGTTTTCATGGGTTACTAAATGGGACATGTCTTGAACTATCTGATTTTGAAGATATGCTGCTTGGATCTGTTCTAAATACTTTGTAGTAAGCGGAACGCTATTTGCTTGCGCACTGTTAGTTATTGTTTGGCCTGGTGTGTCTGTTGTTATTAAAAGATTAATAATGTCGCCTAATGCTTGGCGTTTAATAATGCTTAAATCGGCAAAAGAAAAACTCGTTGCAGCAGGAGTTGCCGGGTTTAATGTTTCGTAAATACCAATTAAGTTTGCATATGCCTCAAAGCTGACATTCAGGTACAGTTCTGCTTTTAAGTCTGGTTGTGTATCAAAAATAGCGCTAAATTCTGAACAATCTTTAACGTGCTGTCTCATGCGTGCTTCAACAACTCTTCCTGATCCTTGAAATCCGCCAAGCAACATTAAGAGTTCTTTGTTTGTTTTGTTTGCAAAAGATTCGGTATTGCTGTTTTCAAGTGCTTCTAATGATCCGGTTACTGTGTCAAAAAGATACGTACCATCCGGATTTTTTTCAGGAAACACAAGATACATATCCTGTTCTGCTTGATCAAAAGTGTATGTTCCTGGATCATAGTTTGCAAAGTAAGTTAATGCTTGGTTAAATGCATTTTTTTGTGCAACAGAAAAAAGATCAAGATTAACCGGTCCATTTTTAAATGCATCTCTTATAGTCCCAAATAATGAACGAATTGAAGCATCGGGAAAATCTGAACTACTTACTGAAAGTGTGTTAAACGCATTGGAAATAACCGTTAGATCGTTTTGGGTTAAAGCATTGAAGGCTGTAGGGTCTTGTTGTAAAGCTGAAGCAATAATCTGCATGGTCCCTTTTTGTAATGCAGTAAACCCTGAAAATTTTTGTAACAGTTTTTGTTCGTCAGCTTGTAATGGTCTATTGGCAAGTAGCTGTTGAATCAGTGCTACGGTGTTGTTAATTGATTGTGCTGTATCTTGTTCAATACGCAATGAAACATAGGCAACCAGACCATTAACAGTTGTTTTTTCATCGGGAGTCAACGGTTGTGAACTACCACTGACAAGTTGCGGATAGATTCTTTTAATAATGGTTATTTCGTCGTTAACAGGTCCTGCAAATGCAAGGTTGCGCACCATATCAAGTAATAGAGTAAATTGCCCGCTGGTTAACGTTTGCGAAGTTGCACTTCCTGAAAAAAGAGGAATTAATGAAGCGCAATCTTGCAGGGCTTGATTACTTGAAAAATGAGCAATTAAGATATCAAGTGCATCAACCAAGGTAGTTTGTTCATCAGTATTCATTTGCTGAAAAAGTGAAATGTATTCAGGTAGTAGCGAAGTATCAGAACTTGTAGCAGCGATATCATTTACTTTTTTTTGCCAGGCCAGTCCGCTTGGAATTGATGAACCCCAGTAGTTTGCTTGAGGAGCAAGTTTGTAATTGTCACGAGCCCCTTTTATATAATTGCTGGTTCCGCCAAGATCCATTGAGTTGTTTAAAAAACTCGTAATTTTTTGTTTAATGGCATTGATGGTGCTTTGATTCAGTCCAGCAAGAAATTGTGCATAATCAGGGTTATTAAGTCCGTCTAAAACACTGGTCCACTGATTAGGAAAAACTCCCGGAGTTTGAAATGTTTGATACACAACTCGTTCAATATCAATCACTAAAAGATCGGTTCTTGTTGCTTGATCCGATTGAACGCACATCATTCCAACATGCGAAGCCATGCTTTGTGGCATTGCAGGAAAAAGAGCAGTTAATGCTTGATTTAATTGGCCTTCAATAAGATTAATTAATGAATTAATAATAACTGTTTTTTTATTAAGGCCGTATAAAGACTCAAGAGCAACATAGGTTCCTAAATCATCAATGTGTGTCATATTTAAAGCACTATAAATTCCCATTAAATATTCATAAATTTGATGTAATGCAACAATATGTAATTTTCTAAAGATTGGTAAAAATCCAGGAGTGTTTTCAATTGAGTTTATAAAGGTTGTATAGAGTGTATTAATTTGTCCGTCTGAGCAGATTCCACCATTTGGTTTAAAGGTAACAGGATTTTGTTGTAACGCGGTAAAACTTGTTTGGCTTTGTTGAGCCATTAACGTAAATGCTGGCGGAGGAGTTGTTTTAGTTCTAAAGGTTACTTGCTGAGCCCCAGCGGTTGTTGGGTTGCCTATTAAAGCTTGCGTAGATGTAGTTGCATCAGTATGTTTTTTAAACATAACCGAAGCTTGTTGTGCGCTGCTGCCCGCTGCAAGCACTTGCTGTGTTGCTTCTGCTTGCAATGGAAGTGGTGGTTTAATCGGTTTTGCAGGTTGATTGGTTACAGAAGTTGAAGGTTGCGGTGTTTGTGTTGAAGAGCTGGGTGCACTTGGTGCTGTTGGCGCGCCAGGAAACCCAAGCGGAGCTGAAGGTGCACTAGGAGCACCAGGAAATGAAAGAGCCGCAGATTCTAAATGAGTAAAAACAAGACACATAGTTATTATTAAACAACTTCTCATGAGCAAAAAACTCATAAACCTATTCCTTTTTAATTTTAGACAAGTCGGTAAAATTCACTATGAATAGAATCTTTTTTTCTGTATGCTTCAATTCTATAAACTAAGTCAATAAAATTAATAATTTTATAAGAAAAAAGGTTATCAATGTCTAAAATCAAAATAATTTCGTGGATTGTTGTATTGTGTATTACTGGATGGATTGCAACAAGAACTTATTATTTCTTTTTTGCCAATTCCAATCCACAACTTACTTTGTCAGGAATTGTTGATGGTGGCTATTACGCAGGTGATGTTTCCTGTGTTGTTAATGGCGAACATCCGTATAAAGTTAAAACAATCACCGTTATGCTTGATGGTAAACCGTTAACCTATAATTTTTCAATAGGTAAATCTAGTTTTGATTTTCCCTTTACCTTACCAACTAAAACATTAGCTAATGGAAAGCATGATTTGCATATCAAACTGGTTGATGGAACCCTTAAGCGAAATCAAGTAAGTAAAGATCTTGCGTTTTATGTAGACAATACTCCATTACAAGCAGCTTTTGTAAAACAAACAACAGAGTACCGAGTGTTTCAAGGTAAAACATTACATATTCAGTTTCAAACCAATAAGCTTTTAAAAGAAGCACATGTTAATGTTTTTTCAAATGTTTTCCCTTGTTATCCAGAAGCAAAAAACTCTTTAATTTATGAAACATTTATTCCTATTGAATGCGAAGCAACACCTAATGAATATGTGTTAACTATCGATTGTCGAGATCATGTTGACAACCTGGTAACGCTTGAAGCAAAAGTACAAATTGTGCCTTATCCTTTTAAAAAGCATGCATTACATGTTGATCAGCAACATATTGAAAGAGAAAAAGAAATTGGCGCTTCACAGGAACTGTTAAATAATGAAATGAAGCGGTTAACAGAACTTTCTCCGCGTGAAAAATTGTGGACCGGTTCATTTTACGTTCCAACAGAAATTTTAAGAGTTTCAACGGAATTTGGAACAATCAGGACGACACAAGAAAAAGGAAGATATTCTCACAAAGGTGTTGATATTGTTAATCATCCAAAGTCTGTTATCTGGGCTCCGCAAGATGGTAGAGTAGTCATTAAAGATCGTTATGCTTATAGCGGTTATACTGTAGTACTTGATCATGGTTGGGGAATTTTTTCATTATTTTATCATCTTGATAGCTTTGCGGGCAATTATGCAGTTGGTGACTTTGTTAAAAAAGGAAATCCAATTGGTAAATTAGGCAAAACGGGTTATGCATCAGGTTATCATTTGCATTGGGAAATGCGTATTAATAATATTGAAATAGATCCTCTTGAATGGACAAAGCCGGGCTTTTGAAAAAAAAGCCCTCCAACTTAAGAACTAAGCTGAAGGGTTAGGGGGGAACAATACGAATTTCGTATTGTTATTGAGGGACATTATAATTTCAAGCTTAAGATGACAAGGATTCTAGCATTCGACTTTTTCATTGTCAAGTTAAGCAAGGTTCTTTAAAAGCCGCGATTGAGTTCCCATTGTGTAATTTCAGATGCGTTTTCAAACCCGTTTTCTGTAAAATATTCTTGCCACTCAGTTTCTTTAATTGCTAAGTAAGTGCTGTGAAGCGATTGTCCCAGTAATTCTTTTGCAAATTCACTGTTTTTAAATGCCTGGCATGCTGCTTCTAAAGAGCTTGGCAAAGTTTGAATGCCACGTGCTGTAATTGCTGCAAGATCAACATGATAAAGATTTTCATTAACGCATGGCGTTGCAGGTAAATTTTGTTCAATCCCATCAAACCCAGCTTTAAATAAAGCAGCAAGCGCTAAGTAAGGGTTGCAACTTGCATCGGGCCAGCGCAGTTCAATACGCACTGCCGCTCCTTGATTTTCATGAACTGTTTTGTGGTTAACATCTGGAATTCTGATTGCAGCAGAACGGTTCTTTTCTCCACAGCATAAATAGACTGGAGCTTCGTATCCAGCAACTAACCGTTTGAACGAATTAACTTCTGGGTTTATCAATAGATCAATTTCGTATGCTTTACTTAAAACGCCAGAAATAAAAGAACGTGCTGCATCAGACAAATAATATTCTTTTGTTGCATCAAAGAATAAGTTACGGTCACCTTGTTTTACACTCATATGAATGTGCATGCCACTGCCATTAATTCCGTAAACAGGTTTTGGCATAAAAACCGCTTTATATCCATGTTGTTGTGCAAACATGGTAATAGCGTATTTTGTCAGTTGTATTTTGTCTGCTAATTGTAACGGTTGGCAGCAGCCAATAACAATCTCAAACTGTCCGGCTGCAACTTCGGCATGAATCTTTTCTGGATTAACACCAAGATGAATCAGCGCATACAGTAATGCTTCTTTAAAAGCTTTCATTTCGGCGTTAAGTTCTGCAGCACAATAAGAACTATTGTTAATTTGATTGTATTGGTCATTTTCTTGTTTGAATAAGAAAAATTCTATTTCCGCTCCGCACAGTCCTGTGTAACCATGTTCTTCAGCCTCTTTAATAACATTTTTTAAAGTAGTACGAGGGTCGTTTTCTGAACTGGTATCACAAAAAAAGCGAGCGCAAGCAAATCCTTCAGACTTCCATGGGCTTAAAGCAAGTGAATCTTTATCAAGGGTTAGATGCAAGTCACTTTGCGTAATTTGGCTAAAGCCTTTAATGGAAGAACCATCAAAGAACATACCATCCTGTAAAGCTGACTCAAGCCGATACACTGGAATAGTGATTTCATAAAGTTTTCCATCAAGACCTGTCCAGGTTGCATCGATAAATTGAATTCCTTGTGATCTTAAATAACGAACCACTTCTGTTGGTTGATGAGTAACCTGTTGTTCAAGTTCAATGTGTGCTTGCATAATCGTTGCACTTGCATAAAACAATAAAAATAACAATGAGAACAAAAGATGTTGCATGAGACTCCTTTTTTTTGGAAGTGTAGTAATTTTATATCGCAAGGCAGACTAGATTTTTTTTAAGTAACAGTCAAATTGAACAAACCTAGAAACCGTTATTTATTAATACGTAAAAAGTCTTGCTTAAAAATCTCTGTTAATGGTATCTCTTTTTAAAGAAAGTAATCTTAAAAAAAAGGAACTGTTATGAAGAGTACGCAACGTAAAACGCAATTTTTTATGCTCTTGTGTTTATTTTCTGGGTCAGCTTTTTCAAAATCAAAGTTTATTGAAAAAGCATACCAAAAGCTGCAATGGCAATCGAAATTTAAGCAGATAAAAGGCGGGGGAACTTTTTATCGAACCAAAGCAACTTCGTTTCAATCTGACATATACACATTAAGTCCAAGCAAATCTTATACCATGGTTCCATTTATAGAAGTTGGCGCAGGTCTTATGTGGGACAATGTCATAAGTCTAAAGAGTTACCCTGCATGGTTAAAAGCGGGAATTACAGCGCATTACGGATATCGCAAAAACGGACTCAAGGTTGATTATAATGTAATTTCAGAACCCCGCTCGGACCACAAACAGTTGTGGCATACGGTTAATGATTTTAACATTACCCCGTACCTTGAATATATCCCGCTGCACAACGAAACAATCCAAGTAGGGTTTAAAGTTGGGGCAACACTGTGTCCAAAACTGTTTACCACTATTAAACGGTATGACCTTCCAGAAGCAACACAGCAGTTAGTAAGCCCTGGAGTCTATGCAATAACAGCAGACGCACCGCAATTTGCAGGCCAAACCTATTATGCACAATCATTCCAATGTTTTGGAAACTTTGGTATGAACCTTGCACATAGTCCAAAAGAAAACTTAACAATCAGTCTTGAATATTACACAACCATTGGCAAAGTTCGTTACAAAAAAGAGTATTACAGCAGCCAACCGGACGAAAATGCATTCTTTATAAGCCAAACTAAGTACACAGTCCAACAACTGGTAGCATGGGCAGACAAGCCACGCTTGAAAATGAGAGCACAGCACCTTGCATGCGCAATTACTTGTAATTTTTAAATACTCTTAATCTAAAAAAGGAATCGATATGAAACTGATATTAAAAGTACTGTTAGCAATAGGTTGGTCACTTAATCTTTTTGCAAGTGAAGGTAATCAGGTTGAACTCGCTCGAGCTTTCATTAACAACAACTTAACTTCACATTCAACTGCAATACTAAACAATTCAAATACGACACAAAATGAGAAGGCTGAAATAGCAAGAACTATTATTGCTGGCACTGCTGAATTGAGTGAGCTAGATAAGTCTCTATTAGGAAGTTCTCTACAACGATTAACCGCCTCTTTGCTTTTCTATGGAGTAGAAATAGATTCGGTCTACATGTATCAAGTTAGGAAAAATATGAAAGATCTTTGCGGATTGATAAATTCTGCAATCGAAAGAATTTTTGTTGTAGTTCCTCCTAGACCATCTTTTTTAAACTATGACTTTTTCGAGCCAATTGAAAAAAAAGACCTTGAATTTATATATGGGGTTATTTATATGTATCTTAGAGAAAGATCTCCCGTCGCTTTTGCACGATTAGAAAACTTTAATTTTCAAAAGCTTGTTGAAGCCTATAAGGATTAACCATAAAAAGGCAAGTGGCAGGTTGGGCAAGCATTATTGCGATTGGGCACAACATCTTGTTTGCAATTTGTGCATCTTTTTGTAACTGTTTGATAGGGCGGGGCAGACGGGGTTGTGCAAGTAGGAGCAGGTTCGGTTGCAGGGTTTTGTGTAGCTCCAAAAAACCAGCCAGCCATTGCGCCAACAAATGCTCCCCAAAAGAACGCATCAGATTCTGCTTGTTGCTGTTTAATTTCTTGTTGGGTTTGTGATGGTTGGTAAGGGCGGTGATTCTGAGTTGGGTTACTTATTCCAAGATTTTTTACCGCTCTTTCAACTTCGTAAATCATATTGTTAAAATAATTGTCAAAAAAAACCTTTGGTAAATTATTGCTGCCGTATGCATAGATTTTAGAATCAATGCTTGTGGCAATATAGTTAGTAATTCTGCTGGTATCATATGAACTAAAGCCTTGCTCAAAACAAAAGCTTTGATAAGTTCTTAAAAGTTCTTCTTTGATAACTTGGATAATCTGTTGATCGGCACAGGGTTTAGGTGCTACTCCATTATAATTGCAATGATAGATCATTCTTTCTTGTGATCGATCTAAAATATTATTTCGCTTGCCTGCAGGAAGTTTAGACCATGTGACATAGTTACCAACTTGCCCATGGACATAGTCTCTTGCCTTAATCGGTCGACCAGATGGGTCAAAAACAATAAGTGCATTACTTGAAAAAACAGTAAAAACAGCTAAAAATAAAAAAACTGAAAAAAATGTATTTTTTTGCATGAATATTCTTTCTTTATAAAATAATCGATTACGCTGTGCAGTTTACTTTTACACGGATAATTGTCAAAAATTTCTGTTACGGCAAAATAACTAAAGGGACAATTTTTCGGTCTCGCCAATAGCCAATTCCATAATGGGTCAAAAGCTGTTCACCTTTTCTGATATCCCGTTGAGCAATATAAACAACGTGCCACATATTGTTATAAGGCACTAATTGAATTGCAACGTTTTGATATTTTCGTAAGCTATGATTAATAAATCGAGCAAAATTACCAGCTTTTTCTGCATTAATACAAAATTCAATTTTTTTGCGTCGAGTTTTACCCGGTTCTGTTTGGTACAAAATGGTTGGGTAGGTCCATAAATAAAAATTATCTTCGTCAATAATGGGGGTTTCTGCTTCAACAATTCCAGTATATTCTATAACCATGTCACCCTTTTTAAGCTTTGTGTCTGCATAAGCACCGTATCCAACTTTTGCATTAATCCATTTGACAAACATAGGTGCTTGGTACCCAATTTTTATAAGTTCTCCATATTTTTCTGTCAGCCGATTATTAAGCCCAGGGTTTATGGTGTATTCTTTATCTTTGGTAATATCCCAAGACAAAATTCTTGAATCGTTAACTTGATTATGTTGCAAATATTTTAAGGTGAAAAAAGTTTCAAACTCATTCTGATATATTTTTTTATGATGCGACATACTTTTTAAGCTCCCAATTTTTAAGATTAGCTATTAAGTAATGATACGAAAATAAAATATTTTGAGTAACTCTTTTCTTCTCAATACATTTTGCATAGAATTTCCTATGGTTATTAATACACTTTTTTTAAAAAGAGTTTTTATGAAAAAATTTTTATTCCTTTTAGTGGCAATCCCTTTATCAGCTGAAAGCATGGAGCGAACAGGGCCAGGTCGTAATTTCCCGATAAGCATGAGCCTTATTAGGGATGCCATAGGGGATTTACGTACAAAAGCTCAAGCAGAAAACGCTGATTATCACGTTTTATTGCCTACTAAAGGTGAGCCTCTCGAGGTTTTGGTTGTTGTGCAGCCTGTTGGAGGGCCATTAGGGTTTAAATATGTTTCAAAGCCAGGCAGTAGTAATGGTCAAAATGAAGAAGATCAAGATTGTTGTAAAGAAGTAGCTGCTGCTTGTGATCGAATGGCCACTATAGTTGGTTATCTAACTATGTGGTTTGGTGGGGTTGTTGCGGCAGACTATGTAATGGAACAGATTCAGAAAAATCATGCAAAAATCGAGTAACAAAAAGGAACACAGATGAAAAAAAACATTATGTTTGGGCTCTGTTTTTTATCAGCTCTCAATGCACAAGAAGAGTCTTTTAATAAATCATTACCGTTAGCCACCACACCAAACGATTTTACACTTTCACCTGTAACAAATGCTGAATCAGATCGACACAGTTCGGATTCTTCACCAGTTGCTCCTTCAGCTTTAGACGATGCAGTTGCGCAAGCCTTTGCAGGAGTTGCTGCTTTAACTGAACTTAATCACCAACACCAGAGAGCATTACAACAAACACTAAGTGCTACAGGTGAAAACACAAGATCAACTGAGTTATTAGGGCAAGTAGTTACTGCACAAAGTGGATTATTAATTAATCTACAACAACAGGTTAAATCGACTGATGCAGGATTAGCAGCCATCAGGGCAGAATTAGCAGCTTTAAGACGTGCAAGAGAAGAAGACAGACAGGCTCAACGTAAAAAAGATGACGCAAACAGGCTAGCTAATCATAAATGGTATCTTGAGATCAGCAATCAGTCTGGTAGAAATGAAGCACTAGCTTTAATAGGGGGGGCACTATTTGGAGCTTGGGCTGCTTATCAAATGATGCTTGATAATCTTAATGGAGGCAGTTCTGGACATCATTAAAAATCTTAAAAAAGCTCTTTAACTAATGTTTTAATTTCATGACCTTGAATTAAAGAAACACTGCGATAAAACTGTTCGTCATATTCACGTGTTTGTACCACAACAGGCATGGTAACAGCGTGGCCTAAAATTAAAGCCTGCTTTTTGGTGTCTAAACTGGCTAAAACAGAACGCAATGTTTGTGAGTTGTGCACACCGGTAAGTACCGCTTGAATATCTTTTTCGTCACTTAATTGTGCAACAATTTTAGTTCCTAATTGCGAAATAATTTCTGGGTCAATCCCAGAAGGCCGTTGGTCAACCACCAAGAGTGAAACATAATATTTGCGCATTTCACGGGCAATGGTACCAAAAATAGTTTGGCGTGCGGCTGCAGGGTTTAAAAATTTATGTGCTTCTTCAATAGTTATCATCAGTTGAACCGGCTCGTCTTCTTTTTTTTGGGAACCTAAGAATTTTTCTGTTTTTGCAATATATTCTTTATGAATTCGACGGGTAATAATGTTTGAAATCAAAAGGTAGCAAAAGGTAGAAGTGTAATTGCCAAACTCAAAGCAGATAGTAATGCCTTTGTCGATATATTCCATCATTTGATCAATAACAGAATCATGCGTATAGCCGCCTTGATTGGTTTGTGGTTTAAAAAATGGCAACCGATCAATACGTTTTAATTTTCGATAAAGTGCTGCAACCGATTCAGGGTGAGCTCCAATTTCATTGGCAAACTCTTTAATGTCAGTTTGTTCTAACAGTACTTGCAACCAATTCTGTCGATATTTTGCACTAATTAAATACGCAGCTTCAAGTGCGGTTGAATGTAAATTGAGCTCTTGTTGTAATGAAATAATATCTTCAACGCTGACATCTTGATAATTGATTTGCACTTCGACATCAGCTGAACCGCCACGTCGACGAGTAGAAATAGGATCAAGCGTAAAAATTGCAACACGATCAGAAAATAACGTTTTAAGTCCTTTTACAAATGAGTGGCCGGCTCCTTCTTTGCGAGCTTGTAGTCCATATTCACTATGCATATCAAAAATAAGGTTAACTGCTTTTTTAGTGTGAATTGATCCAGCTAAGACAAGACGAGTTAAAAATGTTTTTCCTGTTCCTGTTTTTCCAAAAATACCGGTGCTCCGTTCTGTTAATTTTTCAAGGTCGATGCAAACAGGGGTGTCCATATCAAGGGGAGTCCCAATACTAAAATATTTTTGCGATGGGTCTTGTTCATTGCCAAAAATTAAAGCCACATCTTTTTTTTGTGCTTCATGCACTTGTGCAAAATGGCATGGGATAGTTTTTACCGGTCCAATTTTAAACTCTTTATTAAGCATAACCATCGGCTTTAATTGAGCAGTTGCAAAAATATGTTTTCGTTTTAAAAAATTTAAGAGCAGTGTTTCGTGTTCTAATGGGGGATGCAATAAAATATCAGGATTGGTTACTTCAAGTTTAAGATCGGTAATTAAAGAAAAAAAAGTAAAATCTTTACCAATAATAGAAACAAATTTACCAGTTTTGAGTGTTTCTATTGGAATATCAGGATTAACTCGCATCGTAAGGCCATCAGTTAAAGAGCCCCCAATAATGCTTCCTAATTCTTTTTTTATCATCGCATCAAGACGATTGAAAGATTCGCTGTTACAGAAAGTATGGCGCCATCTTTGTTGATTTTAAGTATCTCTTGTTTGCCAGTTTTAAAGCAGTAGATTAAATCACTATTGCCGGACAAAACTAACGTGGTTGTTGCGTGGCCTGCTTGGATAACAAAATTTCCATCAGGTGTGTTAGCTTCTATCCAGACAACTTCATGTTCTTTTTGCGTAGTTGGTTGGACAATCTTAAGTTTCATGATGGAAGATCTTTTTTAGTGATTAAAATAGATTTTTGCCAAGCTTGCTCTAAATTACCTACCATGTAAAAAGCTTGTTCTGGCCAATCATCACAATCACCATTTACTAATTTTTCAAAATCATTAATAGTTGTTTCTTTAGGAACATACGCACCTTTAATGTTGCTAAAATTTTCTGCGACATACAGTGGTTGTGTTAAGAACTTTTGTACTTTTTTTGCTCGTTTTACAATTGTTTTGTCTTCTTCTGAAAGCTCTTCTGTTCCTAAAATTGCAATAATATCTTGCAATTCTTTGTAGCGTTGCAAAATTGATTGTACTTTTCTGGCAACAGTATAATGTCGTTGACCAACAACATGAGGGTCAAGCCCTTTTGAATTAGATTCAAGAGGATCAATAGCAGGGTAAATACCAAGCTCAGCTAATTTTCTCGATAAGACCGTGTTTGCATCAAGATGCATAAATGTTGTTGCAGGAGCAGGGTCTGTAATGTCGTCAGCAGGCACGTACACTGCTTGAATAGAGGTGATTGAGCCATTGACAGTATTGGTGATTCTTTCTTGAAAGCTTCCCATTTCTGTTGCTAAAGTTGGTTGATAGCCAACAGCAGATGGCATTCTGCCTAGTAATGCAGAAACTTCTGCCCCAGCTTGTACAAATCTAAAAATATTATCTACAAACAGTAAAACATCTTTATGTTCTTTGTCTCTAAAATATTCTGCCATAGTCAAACCAGTTAATGCAACACGCAAACGAGCTCCTGGCATTTCGCCCATTTGTCCAAAAACAAGTGCAGTTTTATCAAGCACTTTTGAAGCTTTCATTTCAAGCCAAAGGTCGTTACCTTCTCTGGTTCTTTCCCCAACTCCGGTAAAAACCGAAAATCCACCATGTTCAAGAGCAATGTTACGAATCAGTTCCATAACTAAAATAGTTTTGCCCACTCCGGCTCCACCAAATAAACCGATTTTTGAACCTTTTAAATAAGGGCAAATCAAATCGATTACTTTTATTCCGGTTTCTTGAATTTCGTTGTGAATGTTCTGTTCTATTAAAGAAGGTGGTTCGCGATGAATTGCCCAACGTTGACAATTTTCAAGGGTGCCTTGTTGATCAATAGTGTTGCCCAGAACATCAAAAATGCGACCAAGTGTCTCTTTCCCCACGGGAACTGTTATAGGTCCGCCAGTATCAAAAACAGGAAGTCCTCGGCTAATATGAGAAACATCTTCAAGCGCAATACAGCGAACAATGCCATCGCCCAGTTGCTGCATTA
The DNA here is from genome assembly GCA_945882015.1 of candidate division TM6 bacterium GW2011_GWF2_32_72. GTDB lineage: Bacteria > Babelota > Babeliae > Babelales > CAIQNR01 > CAMCVM01. Next base: position 37,480 of record CAMCVM010000002.1, on the reverse strand, counting down.
CTTCTAAATGAGCATTTTTGGTAATGTCGGCATCAGGCTGAGGAATCTGAATGTAAATCGCATTATAAATCGGAGGAGTTTTGTCAGCAGGAAACTGCACATCAATAATAGTTCCGCTGATTCGTAAGACTTTTCCACAACTATCTTGAGCCTTAAATTGTTGTATCATAAAAACCCCTGATTAATAATTCATACTCTTAGGCTAAAGATTTGTTGCTTTTTTGTAAAGAAAGCTGCACATTTAATCACTCTTGCAAAACTTTTAGAAGCTCTTCGCTTTCTTGTGCTAAACTTTTGAGCTTCTCATTTAAATGACTTAATTCTCTTCTTACTTTATAAATAAGTTGTTGGGTACTTTCGTCTTCAGGTTTTGCTTCTAAATGCTTTAAAAGTTCTACATGACGAGCAACTGCAGCCCTATAATTCTCCCAGGCCTGTTCTTGTGCAGCATACAGGTTGTCTCGCCTTATGAAGGCATACTCTCTTCTTTGTGCTCTTTCTGGGTCAGCAGCAGCTCGTTGAGCTACTGTTTCTAGAAGACTTGCAAGTCCTTCAGGGCTTAAAAAAGCTTCATCTTGTTGTTCTCTAGGCTCTTGTACATGTTGGTCACAGTAAGGAGCACCTCCACTAACTAACTGATTACAGAATGCTCTTATAGTATCGTTGAGGCCTTGCCCTCTTAAGTCATCTTCTTCAATACCTTCATCCTCTTTACCTTGTTTTTCTCTATGCCCTTGTTTAGATGGTTTAATATTTTCACCCTCTGCACTTTTTACTTGTAAAGTGGTTGCAACTATCGCGCCGTAAAAAAGATATTTTAAGTTCACGATTATCTTATCGCCATAAATGTTGATCAAGCCAATCTTTTGATGGAGCTTCGTTATTGTTTTCTTTCAGATAAGTAACAATTTCATCTAGAAGAGGTTTAAAAGGTCCCATAGGTTGACCGGCTTCCTTAGCCTCTTTATAATCAGCTAAGTATTTGGCTGCTCTTTCAGATTGTAAGCTGTGTTGCTTTATTATCTTTAATGCACAGGTCCTGTTATATAACTTATAACTCATCCATAAATGTTGATTAAGCCAACTTTTTGATGGATGTTTACCATCGTTTTTTTTCATATACTCCATTATTTCTTCTTCAGGTTTTCTAAAACCCTTCAATCCTTCTATTCGTCCATGTCTTCTTGCTATCCTGTGCGCTTTTAAGCCTGGTCCTTCGTGGGCAAACATTATGTCAAGCGCGTCTTTTCTTAGTTGTGCTTGTTCAAAGGTTTCACCGTTTACACGAGCTACAAAATCTGTTGCAGCATCTGCTCCTCCTGATTTTTCTATTAGAAGTGCCCACTTAGCAAGCTCTTGTAAATTTTTTTCCCGTTGCAGACCAGCTGGAGAAGCTGTGTTAATTCCGATAATTAAAAGCAGAAGAGTTTGTATTCGATTCATAATATTTCCTTTTAATAACATTTTAATAGCATTGCATGTATTTATGTACGCTCATTTTAAAGCGGCAATTCTAAAATGGCAACTAGCGCTTGAGCAGTTGTCGGTTCAGGGTTTTTTTCTAGATAAGCAATTATTCGATTAAAAGGGGCTTTGTTTAAAGGCTTTTCTTGTGCAGCATGTTCATCAATATGGGTAAGATAAGCATTAATTTCTGGGCAATTTTCAAACCGATTTAAACAAGCTAAGGCCTTAATTCGAGCCTGCGCAGTTTGTTCTGAGATACCAGCAATGGCAGCAACTTCTTTTGGCAAAAGCACGTCTAAATTTTTTAAATCATCAAGTTGCTCTGCAAAAGGACTTTTAGTTGAAAAAGCAGTATTGAGATTTTGAGTATTTAACAGTTGCATAAAAAACAACAACAAAATTCTGTTCATAAACATCCTTTTACATAAAATAAAATTTTTATTGATACTTTAATTATGGTAATCTTTATCAGGATTAGCAAATGGAGCTTACTCAAAAAAGTTTTTTAGATTAAAGAAATTCGCGTAAGTTCAGTCAAAGCATTTTCGATCTGATCTTCTGGTTTATCAAGAAATTCTTGTAACCATTGTTGATGAATAATCAGGTCCGGTGTCTCGGGTTCTCCAAATAATGTGGCAGAGATTTTACCTAAAAGAGAGTTGTTTGAGTTATCAAGTCGTTTAATAAGTACCATTTTTAAAGCATCTTTTTCTCTGGGAAAAAATATTTGGGAGCAGCCAGCTTCTTTTAAAGCAAGGGCAAGGGCAAGTATTTTTTTACCTTCTTGAGGAGCAAATTGTCCACCCTCTGTATTTTTTTCTAAAAAAGCTTTTCCACTTTTAAACTGATCTAATAATTGTACTACCAGAATAGTATACCCTCTTGCCGTGTCGGCATTGCATCGCCACAAAGGGCCTATATCTGTTGCATTATTTTGTAAAAGTGCAGTAATAAGTTCATACCGTTCTTTACTTATAAGTTCGGCGGTGTAACTGAAAGGTACTAATAAAAGGAAAACAATCAAACAGAAAGCTTTTAACATAAACTCTCCCTTTTTTTCTAAATATAGTACTATGATACACATGATTATTACTTACTTTAAAGAGTTTTTTTTGCAGTATCGTATTTTTAAGCTTATAAGCTTCATTTTTTTAACAACTATCTATTGTCAAGATCCTGTTTTTCAACCAGGAGAAATGGACTTTTTAAAAGATAAGACCAGAGGCTTATTTCAAGATAGTTTCGAAGATCTTGCGCTTGAAGAAACCGCAACGCTGTTAAAAGATCCCTTTTATCTTTTTACCTATCCTCTTAAAAAACGGGACATGATAAGTCTTTACAAAAAACAGCTTGATCAAGCCGGTGACGGAGTAACGTGTCTTTATTATCAAATGAGTAAAAATTATTTTACCCAGTCTGAAGGTGCTATAAAAAGTTATGTAAAACTTAAACAAGAAGCACTGCTTGAGATGATAGATGAACGGAATTTTACCGATATTGCTATTCCGCCTGTGCTTTCTTTATTCGAGCCAGTTAAAGTGCAGCAGCGTTCTTTTAATCTTTTTTTTAAAAAACAGTTAGAGTATGGCAATTGGAATATTATGTGCCTTTTGCCTTTTGTTTATCAAGAACAAAATTTTTATTTAAACTTTAAAGAACGGGCTGCGATACAAAACTATGAACTCTTTAAACCGCGTATTACGCAAGGATCTACTATTGAACATGGGCCAGCAGAAAAACCAAAAGGGCAAGATACTAAAACTTTTTTGCGTAAGCATTTATTAAGTGATCAGATCGGTTTTTCTGATATACATATTGAATGTTCAAAAATTTATAAACAATGGGCGTATTCTTATTGTGTTATTGGTTGTGATATTACGCTGCCAACAGCATTTGCTATAAAAAAAGGACTGATTGGTAATCATTTTAATAAAAAATATCCAACAACAAAGCTTGATTTGCATACTGACTTTTTAGATCTTTACGCCGAACAGCAGTATGACCAGTTAAAACAAAATGGAATAGATTTTTCAGTTGCTGTTTTAGACAGACTTTCAACAATTCTGTTGGAGCAGTCACTGGGTAATGGCAGACATTTTGGATGTGCTCCTTTTTGTGAGTTAACCATTATGATGAGAAACATTCAGTTAATTAATCGAATTGCTCTTGAGTTCCAGTTGCCGATGTATGAAAGAAGGTTTTTTAAACAAATCCCTGACAAAGCAGCTCTTGAGGCGGTGGCAACCGTTGATGTTTTTGGAATAACAGAGCAAGAAGCTCAAAATCAGATTAACTTTTTAAGTAAACAGTTGCTCAAAAAGTTATTTCCTGAAAGTTATAAAACAGGAGTTATTCCTGGTTTTATTGTTCAAGGGGATATTATGATGCGGACATTAGGTAATGTATGGTCTTTAGAGTGTGGTTTGCAATGGTGGTACCAAACAAAAGAATATTTTACTTCAGTAAGGGCACCACAGGAAGTTAAGAACATTTTAGATTATCAGGCAGGAAGGCAACCAGCTGCATGGCAATCAACTATTTTTTTTGGAGTTACAAAAAAACGTGAAACAGATTCCTTTGCGTTGCGCGGATCTTTTTGTCCATTAAGTCATCAAATTGGCAATGCTTTTTCTTTGTCTTTTTCGTATGGATGGGCTTTTTAAGCAATAGCCAAGATTTGACAATTGACTTATCTGGCTTTAGGCTAAAATTTTAAAATAAAATTTATTATGAGAAAGGATTCTAGTTTATGAAATTAAAAGCGCTGTTTTTGCTGTTAGTTGGTTCTGCTATTTTTAATCAAGAGATCGTTGCAAGAGCTCCTTATGTATTTGTAGATTTTCCTTTGTCAAAAGTTGATTTTATGTATAAAGAGCAAGGTGGCCCGGTTGCAACCTTAGTTTTTGATTTATGGGTTTGCACCAATCAATACATACAAGATAATTTAACTGACAGAATAGCTTATCATGACAAGGCTTTGCCAAGCTTTAAAAAATTAAATACCTTTAAACGTTTTATTGATGAGTTGTGTGTTGAGTGGGCAAATGTTTACCATAAAAAAGCACTTGTTGTTTTTTTCCAAAAAATGTTTGCGCGTAATCAAGGCAAAGCATACCTACATAATTTATCTGAACAAGAGTTTAACAGTTTGCTCTACGATTTACGTTCTTTCTTGTGGGATGTAGCACACAATGCTCCATATGCTCGTCAAAAATGTATCGAAACATTACAGCAACCACAAATAGAACTATTCCAGGCATTTCTTGCTACTTCTTATGAGGTATAAATGAAAAAAAAACTTTTATTAGCTGCATTTTTAGTATGTAGTTCTTTACAATCTCATTTTAAAAAAGATTTGTTGATTGGAGGCACGTTAGATTTTTGTGATGGGCTTGGAAGAATTGTTTATGGTATTTTTGACCATTTAGGTAGTTCATTAAATATCGGTTTGGCAGATGGCAATGTCCGTTCTTTTTATTATGATCCATCACACCTGCGTTCACGAGTACAAATTACTCCTTCAGGTCAGTCAACACATGTATTTTTATACACCAGCCCATTAGTAACTTTATTGACTAATAACTGTTACAAAAATATTGCTCCTGATACTATTAAAATTGCCTATTCAATGTTTGAGTCAGATGCTCTTCCTGCTGAATGTGTTGAAATTTTAAATAATGAATTTGATGTAATTGTAGTTCCAGACCCTTTTCTTATTCCTGTTTATAAAAATTCAGGGATTACGATTCCCCTTTATTGTATTGCCACAGGATTATATCTTGAGCAGCTACTTGATCTTCCAGAAAAAACGGAAGCTTCTAAGCCTTTTATATTCGGATCGGTTGGCAAAGATATTTTTAGAAAAAATCTTAGAAAATTGGTTGAAGCATTTATTCTAAGGTATGGGAACAATCCAGACTATCTTTTAAAGTTGCACATTTCGTATGCTTTTAATGAAGATCAGACGTTGGAAGAATATATTGAAAGTCGTGGCATTACCAATATAGAAATTTCTTCTGACACTATTACACAAGAAGAATATATAGATTTTATTTCCTGCCTTGATTGTTACGTTATACTTTCAACTGGTGAAGGTTTTTCAAACACTCCACGTGAAGCTATGGCTGGAGGAATTCCTTGCATTGTTTCAAATAACACAGGACACACAACAGTTGTTAGTTCTGGATATGCTGTTCCGGTTGCGTGCTCAAAAAGTATTGATGCTTATTATGAAGCACTTTCAAGAACCGTTGGACTTCAATATGATTGTGATCTGCAAGATGTTATTACGGCAATGGAACAAGTAACTACTGATTATCAGACTCATCTTAAAAAAGCTCAAGAAGGTAGGCAATGGGTTACCCAATATTTATGGTCAAATTTAAAAGATGACTATCTTGCTCTGTTTGATCCAGTAGATGTTCAATTGTCTAAACAGGATAGAGTTGATGGAAAAACCAGAACACTTTATACCTCTGATAATGCTGTTTATCAAAAATATAAAAAGATGATTCAACAAAAAAAGGTCGACGTTACTCTTGCAGCACCATCTGGCTTTTGTGATGGAATTGGAAGAATAGGGTATGGGGTTATTGATACCCTTGAGGACGACCTTACTCTTGTTGCTTATCAATCTAAAGAAAAAAATAAAGCATATGATGAATATGCAAATATTGACGACCCGTATCATATTAAAAACAAGATACAAAAGACAGACCAACTGCTTAGAGCGCCAATCTTTTTTTATATCGAATCAATCAACGGCTATTTACAAGACCGTTGCTATACAAAAGTTGCTCCTGAAGTGGTTAAAATTGCTTATTCAATGTTTGAATCAAGTGCAATTCCGGCAGCGGTTGTTCAGCGATTGAATGATTACTTTGATGTCTGCATTGTTCCAGATCCGTACCATATAGAAGTTTATAAAAATTCAGGAGTTACGCTTCCTCTTTTTTGTTTGCCAACAGGACTGTATCTTGAAAAGTTTTTAGAAGAGCCATTACGACAAAAGCCACATGATAGATTCACTTTTGGTGTTATTGCAACTAATAGTCCACGAAAAAATCTTAAAAAAGTAATTCAAGCTTTTGCAGATCTTTATGGGAATAATCAAGATTATTGTTTAAAAATTCATACTAAAAAAATGACCATGACTAATTTTAGTTTAGACACTATTGGCCAAGGGTTAGATCGTCTTTTTGAACGGTTAGATACAACTACCAATCATCATTCGATTGGAGACTTTTTTAAACAGTTACCAACCCCAGAAGAGTCACCGCAAGAAATGGTTGCAAGACTGGGACTTACAAATGTCATTATCACCACTGATATTATGACTGAACAGCAATACCTAGATTATTTTAAAGGGATTGACTGTTATCTTTCTCTTTCTATGGGTGAAGGTTTTTCAAACACTCCACGAGAAGCAATGGCTTTAGGAATTCCAACAATTGTCGCCAATAATACTGCTCAAAAAACTATTTGTGACTCAGGTTGTGTTATTAGTGTTCCATCAACACAAGCAGTCAATGCAGTTTATCAAGAATTTTCAGAACCTCTTGGATTTCAATATGATTGCGACCTTGATTTGGTAAAAGCTGCAATGCTTGATGTTGTAAAAAATTATAAAACATATTGCAAACAAGCTCTTTTTGGTCGCAATTGGGTAAAACAATATTTATGGTCAGAACTTAAAGACAGTTACCGAACCCTTTTAAAACCAGAAAGTATTGTTTTAGGACAAGAGAACAAGATTGACGCAGCCACAAAAACTTTAACAACTAACGATTATAATTTTTATACTAAAATGAAAAACAGAATGAAAAGCCTGTAGGAATTAACTTTAAGACCATCCTTCTTCATTTTCTATATTTTTCCAGTCAGGTTTCCCTATATGTTTATCATAAATATCTCTTGGCCCTCTTGATGCGTGCTTATTTAAGTCTCCCATATGAGCACAAATGTACTTGCATGTTTTGTAATGGGGACACCTGAACCGAAATACTTTTTGGTGGACAGTTCTTTGATGAGATTTTAAATCAAAAACTGTTGTGTGTTGGCTGTGACATTTATGGCATATCCATGTTCGATGATAATTGCTTTCAGTACTATGTTCTTTTTTTATATGAGCTGTTAAGCCTGCTTTTTGTTTGTAGATTCTTGTGCAATGTTGGCAGGCAAACTGTTTAGTATCTTGAGTGTCTTCTTTCAAATACATAATAGCTGTAATAGGGGCAAGATTTATTGGGTTTGCCGGCTCTGGCAAAAGAGGCATTTCGCTGTTAGATACAAGAGCTTTTCCATTTAAAGCGTAAGGATCGAGATCAGCAAAAAGATCGAGATCAGCAAAAAGATCGACATCAGCAGAAAGATCGACATCAGCAGAAAGATTTAATCCATTTTGCTCGCAAGAAAAAAAACTCCAAAAATGTAAACAATATAAAATTAAGAGTGTTAGTTTTTTCATGGTAATCTATTTCAATTAAAAAAATCAGATTAAATTTTTATAGATTATTGTATCAAATCAGTAATTTTAGCCGAAAGAGGTTTAATTCCTGAGCCAAAATGTTCTAAAAGCTTTCCATCAGGGCTTATTAAATATTTATTAAAGTTCCAGCTTGGTTTTGTTTTATTCCAGCCATTTAATGTTTTATCGGTAAGCCATTGATAGATTTCATGCTTACTTTTTCCTTTAGTGGTTGTTTTTTCAAACATGGGGAACGTTACCCCAAATTTAAGGGAGCAAAATTCTTGAATTTCTTTATTAGTTCCTGGTTCTTGCCATAAAAAATCATTGGTTGGGAAACCTAAAACAATAAGTTTTGAACTATGTTTTTTGTACAGTTCTTCAAGCTCTTTGTATTGAGACGTGTAGCCGCATTTTGAAGCAGTATTAACTACTAAAATATATTTGCCTTTAAACTCTGACATTTTCCGTTTTTTGCCATTAATATCGGTTGCAGATAAATCAAAAAAAGAACTACTTGGTGCTACTTGTTTGCTCGATTCATTTTTTTTAGCTTTACGGGCAAAAAGAGTACATCCAGTCAATAAAACAAGCGCAAGGGCTGCGTAGAGTAATTTCATTATTTTTCCTTTTTGTAAAAGAGGGCATTAATCATCTGGATTCTAAGCGGCATAAAAATAAAAGTCTAGTATTGTAGGTCAACTCTGTAATCCTGAGCGCAGCTTTATAATCCAAGAACTAAGGCCAAGAAAATTTTTGTAGCAAGCTTGTATCAAGTAACTTTAACTGCTGTTCCAGTTCCTGTTGTGTTAAAAGTCCCGATTGGGCGTCGTAGTGTAAAATAACAGAGCAGGCATTAATAATTCCTTTTCTGATAGCCGTTTCTAAGGAATTATGATGCAGTAAATTGCCAAAAAAAGTAGAGCCAAAAGCATCGCCTGCTCCAACAGTGTTAACTACTTTTACGGGTAATGCAGGATGGAAAAAAACATGATCTTTAGTTGCAACATAAACCCCTTGTTTGCCATCGGTTACCACAATCCGTTTTACTCCATAATCTAAGAGCTCTTTGCAGTATTCATAAAACGTAAAAGAGATTTTTTCATGAGAAACGGTTTGTGTAAGAAGGGGTGGCCCTTCTTTTACAATTCCTTTTCCTGTTGAACAGAAAAAACGTGGCTTGAGTTTGTTCATAAAAAGTTTCATTTCATCACTGTTCAGAATTAAAATATCAATCTGATGCAATGCTGCTTTTAATGAACAAGCTGTATATGTTAATTGACTTGCTCCGGGATTAACCGCAACCTTTAAGGTTTGATCCGTATCTTTTTTGCGAGCTCTATGAATAATATGGACCAAACTTTCTGAAGATTCACCACTTAAAGAAGTGATATAAAGACCACTTAATCCTTCAAAAATTGATTCAGGTAACTCTTTATAATCTATTGTCGTGTTTGCTCCGCGGTAGGTAAAAATAATTCGATCTTTGTCAGAAGGAACAATAAAGGATGTCCCGGTTGGTTTTTGATTGCACACGACATGATTAACGGTAATGCCTTTTTTTTCAAGCGCTTGAATAAGTGTTTTTCCTGTTTGATCATTACCAACTTTAAAAAAACTCTTAACGTTGAACCCTTGCTTGCTCAATGAAACTGCGCTATTGGTAGCTCCGCCTCCCTGAACGCACAAGAGTTCTTCAATTTCTATTTTGCTGCCTTGCTTAAACGCTGTATAAACAAGACTATTATTAATTAAAGAAAGGTCGGTTCCTTTTGGGCATTTAATAATAATATCTTGCGTTGCTGCGCCAATGGTCAGCACTTTAGTCATAACGGTTTATGTTCCTATTGGTAACAACACTTGATCAATTACTTGCTCGGCTGTTTCGGCCCAAAAGACTTTAATGCCTTCTAAAAGATCATCTTGCCCTACAATATCATTTTTATTTTGAAAGGGTAAAATAACCGTTTCAATTTTATTACGTTTTGCCGCTAAGATTTTTTCTTTAACTCCACCAATTGGCATTACTTTGCCTCGTAGGTTCAGTTCACCAGTCATAGCAAATTTTGCGTTAATTGGTCGATTAGTGAGCACAGAAAGTATCGATGAAAGTAAGGTAATTCCCCCTGAAGGACCATCTTTTGGAACAGCTCCAGCTGGAAGATGGATATGCAAATCATAATCAATGAATTTTTTAGGATCTATTCCAAATTCTGTCATATGCGCTTTTGCATAACTGATTGCAGCACGTGCAGATTCTTTCATGACGTCACCAAGTTGACCAGTTAAAATTATTTTTCCATGACCAGGCATTAAAATAGCTTCAACTTTGAGCATTTCTCCACCAAATGGAGTCCATGCAAGGCCATTAGTAATTCCAATTTGATCTTCAAGGCTGTTGTCATAATCGATAATTTGTCGTGGTCCAAGATGTTTATCCAATGTTTCTGGAAAGAAAACTAATGATTCTTTTTTTTCAACCAAGGTTCTTGCTGCTTTTGAGCATAATTTTCTAATAACTCGTTCTAAATTTCTGACACCAGCTTCGCGGGTATAGTTAATAATAAGATCTTGCAACACATCGTCGCTAAATTCTATCCCTTTACCTTCAAGCCCGGTATCTTTTAAGGCCCGTTTTACTAAATATTTTTTTGCGATATTTAATTTTTCAGGACCGGTGTAACCAGACAGATTGATGACTTCCATTCTGTCGCGCAACGGTTCTGAAATAGCGTCAATATTGTTAGCAGTTGCAATAAAAATTACTTTTGAAAGGTCAAATGGTACACCAAGATAGTTGTCATAAAAAGTTTTATTTTGTTGTGGATCAAGTACCTCAAGCATTGCTGCTGACGGATCACCTCTAAAATCAGCCCCAATTTTATCAAGCTCGTCAATAATAATGACAGGGTTTTTACTTTGTGTTTTTCTCATTCCTTGAATGATTCTTCCTGGCATTGAACCGACATAGGTTCTTCTGTGTCCACGAATTTCTGATTCATCCTTGACCCCGCCAAGCGAAACTCTAAAGTATTTACGACCAAGTGCCCGAGCAATTGATTTGCCCAAAGAAGTTTTACCAATTCCAGGAGGCCCTGAAAAACATAAAATAGGAGCGTATCCATCTTCCTTTAAATTTTTTATGGAAATATAATCTAAAATTCGTTCTTTAACTTGTTCAAGTCCGTAATGATCTTCATCTAAGACTTCTTTTGCATGGTCCAAGTCAAGATTGTCTTTGGTTTCTTCGTGCCACGGTAAAGCAAGCATTGTCTCGATATAATTACGAGTAACAGTTGCTTCAACTGAATCGGGAGCTGTTTTATCAAGACGACTAATCTGACGTTTTATTTCTTCATGAATCTCAGGTTCTAGTTTAAGTTCATCAAGCTTTTTGCGCATTTTATCGATTTCTTCAACGTCATCTTCACCGAGTTCGACTTTGATTGCTTTTAATTGTTCACGTAAATAAAATTCTTTTTGTGCTTTATTCATAGAATCACGAGCACGGGATCGAATGCGCTCTTGTGTTTCTGCTACTTCAACTTCTTTATTTAAAAGATTTAAAATTCCTTCTAAAAAATCTTCTTGAGTAGGCGCTTCGAGTAATTTTTGTGCATCTTCAACATTTAAATTCAAATGAGATAAAATAAAATCCGCTATTTTGGTTGCATCGTTCATTTTTGAAAGAATGATGTGAAAATCAGGACTAAAAGAATGGTTTGAAGCGCTAATTTTTTCGGCTATTTCTTTAATATTTCTAATATGGGGGGTGATACTATCAGTGGTTCCTTCATAATCATCAATTGGGTTAATTGAGACATGCAAGATATTGTCATCGGTGATAATTTCTTTGACGCGGGCTTTTGAAATTCCTTGAACAAGAACTTTTACCCCACCCTCTGGAATTTTGATAATGCGCATAATAGAAGAAACGGTGCCAACATCATATAAATCTTTTGTCCCAATAGCACCTTGATGGTCATCGATTTTCTTTTTGGCAGCGAGCAGCAAGACTTTTTTTGAGCCTTCTAAGCTTTGGTTGATGCCATTAATAATTCGTTCATCAAGTACTAAAAGAGGAACAATCATATGAGGAAATACAACAACGTCCATCGTCGGAATAACCGGCAATAGCTCGTGTACCATTTCTTCAGTTGTTTCCTTAAGTAATGTCTTCATGGGGCCCCCCTGTAATAAGCCTCTATCAAATAATTAAATTTTAGTTTAGAGTAGAGTTGCCGTATAAAACAATACTTTCATGCTTTTGGTTTGTAAATTTCGGATTGAAAAGGCAATAGTGATGCGACCATTGTGTAAAGTAGGAATTTTGAGCAAAACAACTAACAAACAAATTTGATAGACCAGCCATGAAACAGTCTTTTGATCTTACAATACATAATCTTTATAAAAATTTTGCTCAAAAAAAAGATTTTATTCCGGTTCTTAAAGGTATTACGTATTCATTTTGCCAAGAAAAATCGTACGCAATTATGGGTGCTTCAGGAACTGGAAAATCAACTTTGATGCATCTTCTTGCAGGACTTGATAGCCCTTCTGATGGAATTGTCGCTTTAGGTGACGAAAGTGTTGCAAAGTATAGCACACAACAGCGAGCACAACAGATTGCATTTGTGGTACAAAGCCCAACATTAATCAAAGAACTTTCTGTTATAGAAAATATTGCATTAGCTGGTGCTTTAGCCGGTCAATCATGGGACAAAAGCCTTGAATATGCGCGTAATTTATTAGATAAAGTTGGTTTGTCAGATTTTGATAACTATAATGTGGGACAACTTTCTGGTGGGCAAAAACAGCGAGTAGCGCTTGCGCGGGCTTTGATGCAAAAGCCAAAATTTTTACTCACCGATGAATTAACGGGAAATTTAGATCATCAGACAAGTTTAGCTATTATGCATTTTGTTTTAGAACTTAAAAAAGAGTGGGGGTTTGGTTTAATTATCAGTACCCATAACTATGAAATTGCTACTTTAATGGATGAACAATTAGTATTAAAAGATGGTTTGTTAATCAAACAAAGTTAAAGGAAAAAGCATGAGTGAGCATGTTATTGCAAAAAAATCGATCTTAAAAAAAACAATACAAGTAGGCAGTAATACGCTAGTAAGTAGAATTTTAGGATTAGCAAGAGAGATTTTGTTAATGCGTTTTCTTGGTGTAGGGATCATTGCCGATGCTTTCACTACAGCTTTTATGCTTCCCAATTCATTACGTAAGATATTTGCTGAAGGTGCTTTGACTGCTGCATTTGTTCCGACTTTAGTTGCTGTACAAAAAAAAGAAGGTAAAACGCAGGTTGATAAATTGACAACACTTTCATTTGTGGTTTTTGAGGTAGGCCTTTTATTAATATGCGCTTTAATTATGGTTAAAGCTCGATGGACTGTCTTGTTGATTGCTCCCGGGTATTCGGCTGAACAAGTTGCCGCAACTATTCCCTTATTGCGCATTATGATGCCTTTTATATTTTTTATTTCAAGCAGTGCTTTACTTGCAGGTGTTTTAAATATTGAGCACCATTTTTTTGTACCTGCTTTTGGCCCCGTACTATTAAATGGTGTTTTTATTGGCTCAATACTTGTCTGTTTAAAGTATGGTCTTGGAGCGCAATACCTTGCATGGTCAATTTTATTAGGAGGAGCTTTGCAATGTATTATGCATATTATAGCTTATATAAGACTAGGGTTTTCGTTTTCACTCTGGAATACAACCACCATGGTCTATTTTATGCAAGTGGTGGGTAAATTTTTATTGTGTTTTATGAGTATGAGTGTCATGGAGATTAATCTCTTTTTCGATCAGCGATTTGCTTCTTATTTAGCTGCTGGATCAGTAAAATTAATTAATCTTGCAAATCGTTTTATGGGAATTCCATTGGGAGTTTTTGCCGTTGCATTTTCAACAATTTTATTACCTTATTTTGCTCGCGTTAAACTTGATAATCCAGATCGGTTAGCGTTTTATCTTTTTGAGGGGACAAAATTTGTATTGTGGGTGACTATTCCAGCCACATTTATTTTAGCATTTTTGTCAGATCAAATTTTTTTAACACTGTTTGCATCTGTTTCTAAGAATTTCCCTATGGACCGAGTTGCAGAAGCTGGTTTTGTTTTAGTCGGATTTTTATTGGGACTTTGTTTTTTTTCACTCAATAAAATTTTATTAAGTTTATTTTATTCGTTTCATGATACAAAATATCCAACAATTATTTCTGTTATTGCAACATTGTTTAATATAGCAGGTAATTATTTTTTAGTTGATATATGGGGCTCTTTTGGATTAGCTGTTGCAACTTCCCTTTCTGGTTTGTTACAAACAATTTTATGTTTTTATTTTTTACAAACACAACACAACCTTTCATTAAAAAACTCTGAGCTTTTACTTTTCTGTAGAAATTATGGAACGCAAGTTATTACAGTACTTATTCCTTTATATGGAATTTACAGTTTCTGTTTTAAAACGATTGCAAAAACAGCATACGGTACATTTTTTACACAATCATTTGGTTTTTGGGTATGGGCCTTGCCGCTAATTTTATTGTGCTACGGAGCTTTATATTTACTTAAGAAACAGTTTGAATTGCCAGTTTATTTTCTTGAGTAATAATTAAAAATATTACATGGTGTACAACTATGCGTAAGCATTTCCAGATGAGCTACTTGAGTTTAAAAAAACTCTTGCGCATAGAAATCTATCAGTAGTATTAATCAAAATGTAGTACTAAATACCGCCTAGCTCATGAATCTTTTTAGTTATTTGATGATCTGTGCCAAAAACTTTCTTAGCCCTTTCTAGAGGAGTTTCACCCCAACTTTTTTTATCAAGGTAAGTAATTAATCTCCCAATAAGCTGTATAACAAGACCATGACCTTCGTTCGGATTACTTTTTTTATTGATATCAGCACCTAGGTTAAGTAGGGTTTCAATCATAGGTATATTTTTGAGTTTTATAGCTATTAAAAGAGGAGTTTCTCCGTGAATGTCTCTTACATTGAGGTCAGCCCCTAATTGAGCAAGAGCTTCAGTCACGCGTTTATTTCCATAATATACTGCAGCTGTAAGCGGTGTACGGCCACTATGATTTTTTTGCTCAAGGCCAACTCCTGAATGTATCAATGGTTTGACAAGATCAGGGCGGTCATATTTGGCTACTATATGTAAAAAATTAGATTCATCTTCATATAAGAAGGTGCCAAGATCAAGTTTGAATAGTTTGCAAATTTTTTCAAGTCTATCAAAAGACCATGACGGATCACAGAATATGGAATAATCAGATTCTTCAAAAATAGATTTTTGTTTGCTCTGTGGAATTATCTCTAAGAATGAAATTCCATTTTTTTTTATTTCTGATAACTCAATAAGGCTAGGCAGATTAAGTTTAATGCCATCTGCTCCTTCTAATTTATAACTGACATGTTCTTCTGAGAATCTCCATGTGCCATTAAACGTTTGATTAACAGTTTTTATTTGAGTATTATATGTTCCATGCTTTTCATCTTTATCGTCAATTATAATTTCTTTGTTTTCCGTTGAAAGATTTTTTCCAAATTCAGCTAATGTTGCAGCTTGGGTTCCAAAACAATAATTAAGCAGAGCGAGTGAGTTATCCATTTGGCCGTTCATTTCAGTATTGCCTTTTAGATAGCCGATATGTGGTTTATTGGAGACAAAATTCATCCATTTATCTTTACTATTGGTATAATAATTTTGAACTGTTGGGTCCTGATGTTTTCTAATAAATGCTTTAAACTCAGGATTAACAACAATATCAGTAGGCAACTGATCAAAAGAAAGTATCCCAGTTTTTGAATCAATAAGAAGTGTATTGATAAAAGTACGTAATGCAACTTCAGTGCATGGCGGTATAGATTTATTCTTGTAATTTGCATGTTGAAAAGGAACTTGAAGCAACTCACTTATACCATTGCGGGTCGATTCTAAAGCAAGAAAGGCAAGTTTTTCTGTTTTTTGCTCTTTGGTGTTTTCACAAAAGATGTTAAGTCGACTCATTAGAAATTCTGCCTCATGTAACGTTTCTTGGTTAAATCTTTCTTCTACTTTAAATTTGACAGCATCAAAATTTTTATAGCATTTAAAAACTTTTTGTAATTCTTGGCGAGTTGGGAACTTTAAACACGTAGCAGCAGCAATTGCTGTTGCTTGACTATCTTTTTCTACTTGCATAAGAGGATTAATGACCCTTCTTATTTGTTGTTTGAAGTCTGCTATTTTTTCATAACGACCAGTTGTTTTAACGTGAGTGGTATGCCATTCTTTTACAAAATCTGAGACCAAAAAGGTCTCGAGATTAAATGAAGAATTGCATGTCATGGTAACAAATTTGCCCCATAACTGTGGGTCTAAAGAGCTGATAGGGTTGCCAGGAGCGACAGTTGGGTAAATAATGCCATCACGCTCATGAAAAAATGCATTAAAAAGTCTTTGTTTATCTTCTTGGGTTTTCCATGCATGTAAATTTTTAGAAGCGATTGCAACAGCTCCGTAAACGGGAGAAAAAGGTTGTTTATCTTGTGGCAAAGAAGCGATCGCCCCTTTAATATCTTGATAATTATGAAAAGAGCGATTTTTGGCAATATGAGTTTTTAAATGAATAGGAGTTCTAGATGCATTTCTTGCCAATTTTTGCGCCAAAGCAGCACCATCTAATTGATTAACTAATAAACTGAATAATAAAGTAGTGAAAATATTTTTTTTCATGAAAGCCTCCATTAAAGTTCACAATAAAATATCTATAATTTTTGTCAAAAACTGAGAAAACTTCACCTTGCAGAACAAAATTAAAGAATAAGAAGTTAATTCAGAAAATACGAGCCTTAGTTTTTAAGCTTATTATCAAATTAAACAAACAACGTAGAGTTAAGAAAATTGGTTGCGGGGGCTGGATTCGAACCAGCGACCTTTGGGTTATGAGCCCAACGAGCTACCAGGCTGCTCTACCCCGCGATCAACAATACTTGAATAAGTAGTACACTAATGATAACAGCGTTACACAGCTTGTCAAACCGACTTTTTATATTATGAGTGAAATGACGGTTTTTCTTTATATTTTGCTGCCAGCTTATCAAATTTCTCACTAAATTCTTTGTCTTCTTTATTCAATTTATCATCTTCTTTGTCGTCTTTCTCTGCTTGATAAGGCTTATTAAATAAGCTTTTTTCCATCATTTCTTTTAGGAATTCTGAATTATAAGGTTGATCGTTAGAAACTAATGGTTTTTTTGATGAATGAGCTTGAGGTTTTTCCAATACTTCATGATCATCTTCTTCTTCCTCTTCCTCTTTTTGATCTTTTTTGAGTTTTTCCATCATTTGAGCTAAAGGGCATGGTTTGCGCCAGTCTCCTAAAACAGTGCTTATTGACTGAGCAATTTGAATTCCTGTTAGTAGCGAAACTGCTCCATTTTGCGCTACAACCATATAAGGTGAGCTCACATCGCGATCTTTTGCTTGAGAAAAAGCAGCAAAACATGCGGCAGAAAGAAGAAGCATTTGGGTTTTGGGAAAATCAGGAAATTTGTTTGGCTTAAATTGTGTTCCAGCAACAGCCGCTATACCTAAGAGAGCATCTTTGCTTGTTGGTGCCCCAAATTTTAGTTTAAAAATAGGGAATGCTCGTTCTTCTCCTGCTGTATTTCTGCGCACTACTGTCCCATCTTGTTCTAATTGAACAGGAAAGTTTTCTCCCCCTATTTGGGTGACTGTAATATTAGACTCTTTGATAGTTTTGTTTATGGTATAGATTCCATGCAATTTTCCTGCGGCACCAAAAAATTGAATAAGAGCCGGCAGCGTTCCTGCAATAGTTTCCAGATTGTCTTGTACCACTCCAGATAAAGAGTGACGGGCTGTCCATAATTGTTCAAAATTATATTTTTTTGCAGCGTTAAATGCCAGCTCTCTACATGCTGTCGTTTTATCGTTATTAATTTGATGTAACAATTCAATACACGCGTCAAAATGTTTAATCCAATTTTTGTTTCCATACGCTTTCAATTCAGCAGCTTTTTTAAGATTCATTACAAAATTGCCATAAGTAACTTGTTCATCTTGAAACGGAAGCTTTAGGATGTCAGTAAAGGGCCCTTGTCGAATTCCAGTTTCTTTTTGAAAATCGCGCGCACTCAAACAACTAAAACTGACGCAAGCAAGTAAAACTAATTTTTTGAACATGGTAAATTTCATTTTTATTGTTTTTCAAAATATTTATCTAAAGAGCGATACATTAATGCTTCTTTAATATGTTGCGTATCAATAATAATGCAATTGTCTAAATCTGCAATAGTTCGAGCAACTTTAAGTACTTTGTGGTACCCGCGCATACTTAAATGCAGCTGATCAAATACTTTTTTAATAATAGCTTCTGCCGCTGGTGTCAGTTGACAATGTTGTTCAATGTCATGGGCCGACATGGTGCCGTTTGCGCCTTGAATATTGTTAAAGCGTTCTTGTTGTAAAGCAACTGCGTGGTCAACTTCGGCTTTCATACTTTCTGAACTTTTGCCGGTGAACTCTTTATTGGTTGCAGTTTCATAATCAACAGATGGAACATGAATTTGCAAATCAATACGATCGAGCAAGGGGCCTGATAATTTTTGTAAATATCGGTCAATGGTATGTTGTGGACAAATACATTCTTTTTTCTTATCCCCATAAAAACCGCACGGGCATGGATTTAATGCAGCAATGAGTAAAAATGATGCAGGGTACGTAACTGCTTGCATTGCTCGTGAAAGGGACACGGTTTTATTTTCAAGCGGTTGACGCAATACTTCTAACGTGTCTCTTTTAAATTCAGTCAATTCATCTAAAAATAAAATACCATTGTGCGCCAAACTAATTTCACCCGGTTGCGGAAATGACCCGCCACCAACCAGCCCTGCTTGTGAAATAGTGTGATGCGGGCTTCTAAATGGTCGTTGAAATAACAGTGGTTTGCCTTGTAACTTTCCACTGACTGAATAGACTTTGCTGGTTTGTAAAACTTCTTGAAAACTCATAGCAGGCATAATGGTTGCAAGCCGTTTTGCAAGCATTGTTTTTCCTGATCCAGGAGGCCCTATAAATAAAATGTTGTGTTTTCCTGCAGCAGCAATGGTTAATGCTCGTTTTGCATGCTCTTGGCCTTTAACTTGTACAAAATCAAGCGCATCATTAAATTTTTGTTGCGGCATCACAAAGCTGTGCGGTGTTGGGTTAATTACTTTTTCACCGCGTAAAAATGCAACCAGTTCAACTAAATGAGTAACACCAATTACTTCAATTTCTTTAATCAGTGCAGCTTCTTGTGCATTGTTGTTGGGGATAATGACCCGTTTTTTGCCAAGACGTAATGCATCATGCGCGATAGCAAGTGCTCCCTTGATCGGTTTAATCGTGCCATCTAAAGAGAGTTCACCCATGAATAAGGTTTCATCTAAAAATTTTTTGGGGATTTTTAATAGTTGAGCAGCTTGCAAAATCCCAATTGCAATAGGAAGGTCAAAAAGTGTGCCTTCTTTTTTTAAATCTGCTGGCGCAAGGTTAACGGTTATTTTTCTTTCAGGAAGTTTAATGCCGCTGTTTTTTAAAGCGGTGGTAATACGTTGTCGACTTTCTTTAATTGCTAAGTCTGGAAGCCCAACAATAAAAAAATTAATCATCCCTAACGAAAGGTCCACTTCGACTTCAACACAATGGGCGGTAACGCCAATAGTGGTTGCAGAAAAAATTTTTGTGTGCATAGATTTTAGATCCTATTTGTCCCCTCATGCTTTCATTTATAGCATAGATTCGATCTATTGCAAATTTTTAAAAATTTTGCGGTTGCTTCTTTGACTGTCAAACTGGTCATTTTTCTATTTTTGCTTATACTTGCTTTCAATTGGGTAGTAACAATAATTTTAATAAAAAAAGAGCAGCAAGATGTTAAAAAAACAGATGTTATTAATAACAGTTTTTGGAATCTTTCAATTGTGCAGTGGTACCGGTTTGTTATTAGGGGACAGAACAACAACAGCAGATGGCGACAGTTTTTCTTTTGCTTTAAATCCTAAGAGTTGGTTTGACCTCACCAATGAATATTTTTATGTCAGTAGTTCTGAAGCTTTGGCAGGTGAAGCACGTCCGTATGCATTAGCAGGAACCACGCTAGGTGCAAAAACAAATCAAGCAGGCGGCTTTGTTCCATTTGCTCCAGAAAAAGTAACATTGAATGGAACAACCGGAACTGCTAATCCTTTATATGGTGCAGATATTGTTCAGATGGGTATGGTTGGTTCTCAACCAGTAGCAGTAAAAGACGGTAACTTGAACACTTTATATTGGATAACGAGTAAACTTTCAAGTACAACGCAAACCATGGTAAGTAATACAACTGTTTTAAAAGATGCTAATGGTGCAAATTCAAGTGGCGTTATAGTATTTGCCAATAATGTAGGCACGGCTCTTACAGGAGCAGGAAACACGTTATTTGTAGCTGTTAAGCCAGATGGTGGGGCTTTTGGTTTTGATGATAATAGTGGAATTGCAGTACTTACTAAAACAGATTCAGGTTTAACGCAAGAAAAAGCGGTGCATGGTGACGACACAACTATTAAAGCAGTAAAATTTGATAAAACAATTGCAGAACTTAATATGGGCGCTCAAAATATTACCACATTGGCAGCAAACGTTATTGACCTTTATTGGGATTCTTCATTATGTCGTTTGTATATAGGTACTTCAATTGATGAAACGGCAGGTAATGGAATTGGCGGAGCAAGATCTGTGGTTATTGGATATGTTCACGATCAAGGTGTAAATGGTAAAAAATTAAGATTGACTCCTATAGCTCCAACGGCCGCATTTACTGCTGATAATATTCGTGAAATTGTTGGCCTCAAGCGTCATGAAAGAAACCTTCATACCTATCGCAATCATGTAATGCATACTTCAACGGGGCTGAGCTATTTAATTGTTCATGGGTCATCAAGCGATCCTGACAATAATTTACGTGACATTTTTGCATTACCGTTGGTTGATGAATCAGCAAACCCTGCAAATACCAACTGGAAAACAAGTACAACTCATGGAACTTTAGCAAAAAAGAATACAACGCCAACCGATTATTATTTAACTGCAAGTAATGGAATTGAATATTTTTATAAGCGTGGATTTCAAACACCAGCAACGGTAGCAGGAGATTTGTTCACCGATCAGGATGTTGCAGCAAAAGTTGGCAGAGCTGCGGTTCCTGGAGCCATTTCTAGCATGCAAGTGTATAAAGATGCAGTTTTTGTTTCAACCAGTGCTGGAGATGCTCCTGAAGACATTGGAGTTTTTTATTCACAGGCTCTTTTTGATGCCAACGGCGTGATTGTTAATTGGACTGCATGGCAAAGAGTTTATTATTGTACAGATAGTATTAAAGCATTTGCTTTTTCTCCAACAAAAGGCCAGCTATTTACCTTAGAAGGTGATGGTGCTGATATAGTAAAAAGAACAGAGTGGTCTGATGGCGCAAACGATGGCATTTTAGGTGGAACAGCAGCAAACGCATCATTAGGATTTATTGAAAAAGTTTCTACACAATTTCCACAAGAACAAGGCGGAATAATGGGCCTTTTTGATTTTGACAAAACCTATCCATTTTTTAATCAGGGCGATGATGCAAATCTTTCTTTAATGGTGGCAACTGGTTATAAAAAGATTGCAATTATTAAAACTGGTACAGATACAGATGGAAAATTGAACCCCACGATAGGAAATTTTAGTACTAATCAAAGAACCTTTACAGCAGGTGCAATTGATGCAAATTCAATAGAAGGCGGAGCAATTACTAATACTACAAATATTATTACTGTTTCAGGCGGAGCACTTAATGATTTAGGAGCAATTACGTCTGCTGCTATTACTGGAGACACTGATAATGACAATCGAGGTTACTTAGTGGTTGGGGGTACCGGTGGAGTTGCTGTATTACGAACAGCTGCTTTTGAAGGGTGGCAAGCGCATAACGCTGGCTTGACTAAAGATTTAGCAACAGATTTAGGAACAACACGTTATTTCCAAAAAATTGGTAATTTTACCAATGTTAGAAAGTTATTCAATGCGGTTACAACGGTAAATCCATATGTTTTGTATATATTGACTGATAAAGCGTTGTATCGTGTTACCAGCTCAACATTAGGCTTAGCAAATCCAACGATCACAACAATTGCAACCATTGCAGGGTTAGGTTTGCCAAGTTATGCAAGTTTTTCAGATTTTGTAGCTTCTAAACGATTAGGATTGCTTGCAACCAGTCACGGGCTTTATCGAACTGGCAATGGTAACAATATTTCAACTGCAGCAAATGAAACAGCAGTTGGCTGGACATCAGTCACGTTACCAACCAGTTACACCAGCATTGTAAAATTATTACCGCTTTCAAAATCAGCTTTACCCTATCAGTTTGCTGATGGAGCACCAGGGCAAGTTTATTACATTGCGGGCAAAGTGGGCAGTCATGCAAGTGCATTAGGTTGTTTGGCAATCAATGATGCATCAGCAGACGTTGGGGCAACAACCGTGCAAGCAGTAGTTAATCCGGCTACTAAAGCAATTGATGGTACTGTTAATCATGCACCACTTGCATTTTTAGGCAATTATAGAAACTGCTTTGTAACTAATGGTGGTTCATTTTTAGTAACTAGTCCGCAACAGCTAACAACAGCACCAAAATTGATGCGATTACCATTAGCAAATGGAATTGGGTATGGATTTAATTATTTACAAGAAAAAGAAATAGAATTGTCTGCATTGCAAGATGCTGGAACAATTAATGGGGTAGAGCGTAACAGTGCAACAGGGTCATGGTTAGTGTATGGTGATTTTGGACTTCAGGTACTTGAATAGATTAAAGGTTTTATCATGAAAATTTATAAAAAAATAGCTGTTATTACTTGTGTACTATTAAGTGAGCACTTACAGGGTCTTGCCCCTTTAAATTTACTCAGGCCCTATGATGTTAATACAACCCCTTGTAAATGGTCAGATCAGCGTTTTCAATGGTCGGGAATTATGTTGCTTGGATCAGGAAAGTCACAAGCTTTTGATCTAGATGGTAATAAAGTTAACGATACCCAGGTCTGGACAAATGACCAAAATGGTTTGGCTATGGTTAAAGGGTATGCAGCTGGAACAGAAATAGATGCAATTGCTCAAGCGACCAATGCAATTAATGGTGACGATGGAGTAAGAGGACATTTTAAAGTTGCGGGTGATTTTAAAATTCATTTGAGCATTTTAGCTTCGGTCCGTTTTTATGTGACCAATAATTGGTGGGTTCAAGCAAGTTTACCATTTTATAAAGTTGATTTAAAAAATCTTACTTTTGTTGATCAAACAAAAAGCATCACAGCAGATGATTTGGCGGTCAAAGCCCAAATAACCGATAACTTTGCAGCAAATGTTGCGCGACTTGGTAACGGTTTACATTTAGAAAGCTGGGGTAAAACAGGGCCAGGAGACTTAGTATTAATGGCAGGATGGAGCAATAAATATTATCAACGTAAGCCATGGATTAAGCGAGTTGATCCTTCCATTCGATTTGGTTTGGCCTTGCCAACTGGCGTTAAAAAAGATGAAGACAAGGTAATGTTTATGCCGTTTGGTAATGACGGGGCTTCAGCTCTTATTGTAGGTGGAGGTCTTACCATTAATTATGTCAATAGAATTGATGCAGGGTTTGATGTTGAATTGATGCATGTTTTTTCTGGCACAAAACTACGCAGAATTAAAGTAGATAATGATCAAACAGACTTTTTATTGCTTACAAAAACCGAAACTCAAAAAGATCCAGGATTTACCCAAAAATTTACTATCTTTGTTGAGCCAACAATAGGATATGGCGTTTCAGCACGTTTTGCATATCAGCATCTTAGAAAAGGTGATGATCATCTATATGTTATTTCAAATGCCTATTCTTCAACGATTGCAAATACTGCTCAATCTTTAAAAGAGTTCACTACCCATAATATAATTGCCCAATTAAAGTTTGATTTAGCCCGTGAAGATGCGCAATTTAATAGACCACAGTTTACTGCATTTTTTGTACAACCATTTAATGGAAGACGTTCTATTCAAACGCAACAGTTTGGTTTAGGGATGACGTTAAGTTTTTAGTGAATTACAGTAAGTTATAAAAAAAAGCCCCGGAATTTCCAGGGCTTTTTTTATTTTCTAAAAATCGTGAAGCTTAAGCTGCTTGTTCAGTTTCAGCATTAAGGTCAAGTTGTGTAAGTGCAAGAGCAGTTAAACCTTGTGCATAAATTACAGCAATTGTTGCGCGTAATGTTTTTGCAGCATCCCAGTTAAGAGCACGGCCTAAAATGTACATTGTTCCTACTAATCCTAATGTTGTCCAGTTGCTTACTACCCATTTTAAAGTTGCAGAATCGTTTAATGCAGCAGCATCATTGTGCACTACATGGTGGAAGAATGGGTAGAATGCAAAAAGAAGTTTTTCTTCAAGTGTTGCAGCATTACAACCTGCGCATGCAAGTGCAACATCTGCGATCAATCGGGTAGCATAAGAAGCATCTTTAGCGCCCTGGCTAAATGCTTTGCATGGGTGCATTGCTGGGCTTACTTTTTGACTTGCGGTAATTGTTGCAGCAAGTTCATGAAGCGCAGCAGCTAATTCATCTTGCTTTGTCTGTCCAGCGGCAATCAATTGATCCACTTTTTTTGTTAAGGCATCAATTTTTGCCTGAAGGGCTTGTTGCGTTTTGTTTAAGTCAGCCGCAGTTGCTGCTGTAGCAGCTGTTGTAGTTGTAGCTGGTTGAGCTTGAGTAACTGGAGCTTCCGCTTTGATTGCGCTGGTCAACAAAACAATTGACAATACGATCGATTTCTTCATGAAAAACCCTTTCTTTGTGTTTTTGAAGATTACATTTTCAGGTCAGAGACTACAACAAAATAAGTCCGTTGTTAAACTTTTTGTAAAGAATTTTTTGTAAACAGTTCAGTTAAAACGCCTTCTTGCGCAACTCTAATTTTTGCTTCAGTTTCTATAATTGCTTGGATTAAACGATGCTTTTTTGTTTCAAGCCCTTGTTCTTGCTCTTCAAGTTCAAGCCATTCTAATTTTTGTGTAGTAAGACTTTTTTTGATGCTTTCAATGGTATTAAGGGTAAGTTGTGATCCGGTTAATTCTAAAAAGAAACAGTAACGCTCGATAAGTCCCCAATAAAGTTCATTAAGATCAAATGGATCATTAATAATTCCTTTTTGATAAAGTAAAGAAATTTTTTGAGCAATTGCTGTAAATGATTTCCATGTTTGTTCTTGATCAACAGCTGACCATGCAACTTTGTCAATTGATGATCCAATAAAACGAATAATAGTTGCGCGTAGCCGATCAGGAGTAGTTACTTCCACTTTTATTTTTTGAATAATTTGGTCAGAAATATCTTCAAAAAAATTCATAGGATCTTGTTTAAGCGCTGAAAATTTATTTTTAAAATTAGTCCAAAGCAATCGTTTAATCTCTTTCCAGAGTGACAATTTTTCATGAGGTAATAGATCAGAACAAGAGCAAGCTACCGCATCTAAGAGTTTTTCAAAAGCTGAGGCATTAACAAAGGAAGCTCCTTTGAGTTTGGTACTAAAGAGCCTGAGTACTCCATCAACAAATTCTTGAGATTGATGAGTTTGTTGAGCATAGTGTAAAAATTGAATCAAATGTGAAAAACTATGCGGTAAAAATTCAGTAGCATATTCTTTGCGATTAAAGGTTTGTGAGAAAAAGGTAGCAATTCCATCTTGTGTAAATTCAAGTTTATGTAAAAAAAGGCATAATCGTTTATCAGATTCTGTTGGTTCAGGTTCAAAACGTTTTACTTCAGGTGTGCAAATTTTTGGCAAATCATTAATTTTTTGTGCTGCTTGTATATCCAATATTGGAGCAGCAGATTCTGCTCGAGTAGGTTTGGTGAGTCTTTTTTTAGTTCGTTTAATCGGTGTTATTTCAGAACTATTACCTACTGATTCACCTTGTAACTGCACAAACGAGAAAACAGTAAAAAAGTAAAATAAAAAAAATGAAACAGTTTTATTCATATTTTGCTCCCTTTCTGGTTAAGGTGATAAACATATTGGCAGTTTACCATGAAAAAAGTAAGATTAATAAAGAGTTATAAGTATTTGGGCATAATGAAAGAAAATTATGGCACTGTATGTTTATCAAGGTTTTTCAAAAGAAGGTAAAAAAGTAACAGGACAAATTGACGCACCTTCAGAAGGTGGTGTTCGTGAGTTGTTACAACGCCAAGGTGTTTATCCCACTTCAATTGTTATTGCACATAAAGCACAATCTTCAGAAAGCTTTTTTTTGAAATTGTTCCAAAGCAAAGTTTCTTTAAAAGATAAGTTAATTTTTACCAAGCAACTTGCCGTTTTATTGCGTTCTAGCGTCCCGTTACTTCAAGCGCTTGATCTTTTGGACGATCAATTTGAAGGGCAGCTGCAAAATATTTTAGTTTCGGTAAAAGATGGCATTAAAGAAGGCGGATCTTTAGCTGAAGGTTTAAAAAGGTACCCTGATGTTTTTGAAAACACGTATGTACAATTAGTTAAAGCTGGTGAAGCAAGTGGTAAACTAGAATCCATTTTAGATCGATTAGTTGATTACCTTGAAGCACAAGAAACAATGCGTAACAAAATAACAAGCGCAATTCGTGGCCCATTAATTCAGTTGGGTCTTATTTTAACAATTGCTTTTGGCCTTATGATTTTTGTGGTTCCTAAAATGACACAAACCATGGCCACTCAAGGCAAAGAGTTACCCTTGGTTACCGAATTAGTCATGGGTTTTTCATATTTTGTACTCAATTATTACTTGCTGTTAGCGCTGATGATTTTTGGTACAGTTACCGGCTTTTTATATTGGAAAGCAACTCCAGAAGGTGCCTATACACTAGACACAATAAAATTAAAGCTTCCGGTTATCCAGTTTTTTGCGCGAATTGGAGCAGTCGTTCAATTTTGTAGCACTTTAGGAATGTTGCTTGAAGCGGGCGTTAGACTTTCTGAAGCATTAACTATCGTATGTGATATTGTGGACAATCGTGTTTTAAAAAATGCTCTTGAACAAGCAAAAGAAAATATTATTAAGCAAGGTAAGATTGCACAATACTTAAAAAAGACACAGGTGTTTCCAACCATTGCAATTTATTTGATCGAAACAGGCGAAGAAAGTGGTAATCTTGACTCTATGCTACTTGAAGTTTCAAAAAATTATGAAAAAGATCTTTCAGAAAAAGCTGACGGCTTGTCTGCTTTGTTGCAACCAGCTATGCTTTTGATTATGGCATTAGTTGTCGGTACCATTGTTATTGCAGTTGCATTACCAATGGTAAGTATGGGTGATTTTTAAAACAATAACAGAAAGGAATAGCTATGTTCTATTCAGGTTCTTTAAAAAAAGGATTGAGTCTTGTTGAAGTGATGATTGTTTTGGCAATTATGGCGGTTTTTGCATTAGCAGTTGTCCCTCGAATGGTAAGCTACTTGGGTAAAGCAAAAATAAAAACAACCGAAGCAAATTTGCGCAATGTTAAACAAGCAATTGTTGCTTATTATGGTGATGTTGGGTCATATCCTGAAACGCTCTCAGATTTAATGCGTAAACCATTAGATGATAACATGGCACGCAAATGGCAGGGACCTTATTTTGAAGCGAAAAACGATGATTATTCCCCGGTTGACGGTTGGAATAATGATTTAGTTTATAGCAGAACTGAAGCAGGTTCAGGCAAGCCTTATGAATTATATTCTTACGGGCCAAATGGACAAGAAGGTCCACAAGAAGAGCGAATTTATGCATAAGATGCATCCAGGATTCAGCTTTTTACAGCTGGTCATTGTGATTGCAATTATGGCAATAGTAGGTTTAGTAGTGGTACCTAATGTTTCAAAGCGGGTACCACTTGCTCAACGCAAAGAATTTCATGAAAGCTTAAATGCTCTTGCGCGCCAAGCATGGACCCGTGCATTGCAAACAGGCCATGTTCATAAGATTTTGTTTAATCTTAAAGAGCGCACAGTAAAATTAGAAGAACAAGTGATAGCAATGGACAGAGATGGCAAACCTGTTTTTGCGCCAGTTCCTTTAAGTTTTTTTGCAAAACATTATCAGTGGCAAGAGCATCTTGAAATTAAGCAGTTTTATGTTGAAGGGGTTGATGAAGTTGGTAAAAATAACCCTGACAACACAATGGAAGATATTTGGTTTTTTATTGTTCCAGAAGGCATGGCGCAAGAAGTTATTATTAATTTACTTGATAACCGTGACACCCATTATTCGTTGGATGGTCAAGAGGTAAGTTTAGTCCTTAACCCTTTTAGAGTGCAATTTCAAATGTATGAAGAATTTAAAAACCCAGAAACTGTTTAAAGGTTTTATGTTAATGGAGGCAGTCATTGCAGTTGCTATTATGGCAATACTGTTAACTCCTCTTTTATTGTTAAATTATAACCTATTTAATCGTGTTATTGTTAATAAAGAAAAAATTGAACATTTTTTGCCGTTAGAAGTTGCGCTTTTAACCACTCATACTCAACCACTTGAACAAGATCAAACGGAACAACGCACTCAGATTCAAGGTCCATCAATGGATATTTTATATCAAGTAAGCCCGGCAAGGGGGCAACTTGAGCGATTTAAAGATTTATATATACAAACAGTAACAGGAAGATGGCAAGCAACGACTGAAAAAGAATTTGTTATTAATCAATTACTGTATAGACCTCAATCTCAAACGAAAAAAGAATCATGAAAAAAGGCTTTACTCCTTTAGAGATTATGATTGCTTTGGCAATTTCAACCTTACTGGGTGGACTTTTGATGCAATCGCTCTATCAGTTGACCAATACGCTGACAAGAGTTGATCAGATTAGTACACTTGATATGCGTGTTATTGTCTTTAAAAATCTTTTAGAAAAAGAACTTTCAGGGGCATTTGTTCCTGAATTGGTACCACTTGAAAAAGAAGCACAAAAAACAGAACTGGTTAATAAAAATCCAGAAAAAAAAGAAGAGAAAAAAATAGTAACGCCTGAAAAAGCATTTTATAGTCAGAATAGTAATGGACAACTAGGCTTACTGACTTTTATTACCTCAAATCCTTTAACGGTTTATAATATGGCAAAAGCACATTCAGCACGTATTGTTTATACAGTTGTTCCAGATAAAGGTATGCCGGGGGCATTTGCTTTAATGCGTAAAGAAATTCCAGATAGTATGCAAAAAGAATATGAGTCGAGCAAAGGATTTGTGGTTATTGCCGGTATTAAATCGTTGACCGTTGAGTTTTTAGCCTCACCTGAACCAGATAATAATAAAGAACAAAAAACTCAAGAAAAAGAAATAAACAACAAGAAAAAAGTATTTAAAAAGTTTGATACATGGGATCAGCAACAATCAGAACAAAAAGAACAGACACTGCCAGCTTTGCCCCAATTTATCAGTATGCAATTGGTGCTCTATAATCAGAATAAAACAGAATCAACCTATCGCTGTATGTTTGCTCCTTGTTATGGTTTTGAGCCAGTTGTTCTTGAAAATAGACAATCTTTATTTGGGCAGCAAGATCAAGCTGACAACGACCCGTTAAAAAAAGTTATGGAAAAAAATACATTAAGTGACGATTTACAAAATAAATTGAGTCAATGGACTGTCAAAAGCGTAAAAGATCCAGTGGTTACTGGTCCAGTACTGCAAGGAGTAAAGCCATGAAGCAGCAACAACCAGGGTTTATTCTTTTGGCGGTATTTTTTATGCTCACTATGGCAGTTATTTTAGTAACTCAAATTTATTATAAAGCAGTATTATACAATAGTTTTATTCCGGTTGTTATTCAAAGAGAGCATGCAAAGCAGTTGGCGCAATCTGGTATTGCTCTTGCTCTTAATCAGCTTGCGCTACAAGATCAAAAACTGACTCCCCCAACTGAAAAAAAAGATGCACAAAAGAATGAGCAGAACCCAGAAATGCAAGCAAAGCAGTTATTAAAAGTTTTATTAACCGTTAAAAATAAATGGCAAAAATTTAGCTTTACACAAACTCAAGATGGGTTTGAAGGGGAACTTTCGATCTGTATTACCTGTGAAGATGGTAAAATTCCTTTAAATGCTTTAATTGATTACGATCAAAAAACATTCAAGAGTAATAAATCAATCAATTTTGATGGAGCAGCTTTTTTTAAGGATTTATTTGAATCAATTGTGCAAGTTTCAGGCGGACCTAATTTTTTTGAATCCGTGACCAGTTTTATCAAAGAACAAAAATTCATTCCCCATGAAATTACCCAATTGGTTACAGCAAAAGAAGTAAAATTATTACGTAATCAATTATTTTATATTCCACAAGAAGAAGGGCAACGACAAGAAATTTGCTTGGCAGATCTTTTTACGTTATGGCAAGATCAACCAACAGTTAATCCTTTATTGTTTTCTGCTGCATTACAAATAATTTATCGACTTAATGCTCAATCGCTTTTAAAATCAGTAGATCAAGAACTAATTGATAAAATTATTGAAAAGTTTTCTCTTACGAGTGCAAATTGGCAAAAAGATTGGGATACATTTTTAAAACCGATTTACGGGGTAAGTTATAATGATTTACCAAAAGAGTTGACTCCTTTGTTTAGCTTAAAATTTGAGCCACGGGTCTTTTCTGTGTTATGTTATGCAAAGGTAGCTCAAGTGGAACAAAAGCTTGTTGCAATAATTGCTCGAAGATGGCACGAGCAAGAAGAGATATTTGAAGTAAAAAAAATATACTGGCTTTGAGTGAAGGAATATTGTGCGAATAAATACAGAAACCAGTGTCGGAATATTTGTTCTTGGAGCGCTGGCTCTCTTTTTTTATATGACATTTCATATTGGGGTCTTTCGCTTAGACACAGGAAATTATAGAAAACAATTTGTTTATTTTACCGATGTTTCGGGTTTAGCAAAAAAAGCCGATGTTAAAATCGCTGGTGTAAAAGTTGGATGGGTTGAAGCTATTGATCTTGGTCTTACAGACGACTCAGCTCATTATCAAGCAAAAGCAGAAGTAATGGTTCTTAAAAAATATCAACTACGAGCAGATGCGTATGCAATTGTTCGTCAAGATGGTTTATTAGGGGTTAAGTATCTTGAAATAACTCCAGGTGATCCTCTTGCTCCGCCATTACAATATGGAGCACCGCTGGGTAAACCTGGAACATCACCAGTTTCAATTGATGATTTGTTACAACAATTTAAAGTTATTGCAAACCATGTAGAAGTCATTACTGGCTCAATTAAAGATTCATTAGTTGCCCCAGACGGCAAGCAGCGTATTCAAGATATTATGATAGATTTTCATACTGCAGCTGCTCGTATCGCTTCATTTTCTACAGTTATTGATCGCATTATTACCACCCATGAAGATGACGTTGGCGGAATTATTAAAGACGTTCGTGATTTTGCACACCAAATGCGCGAAACAATGCCATTACTAAAAGACGATTTCCATCGTTTGGCTACAAAGCTCACCGACGAAACATTACCTTCTTTTGACAAAAACGTAGAACGTATTGCAAATGTATTTGATCGTGACTTTGGTGGCATTGCAGACAAACTTGAAAGCACCGCTGATGCGATTGAAGAAGCGGCATTGCAAACACGTGATGGCTTTAGAAGTTTTGGTTCTGTAGTAGGTAAAATAGATGATGGAAAAGGTTTGATTGGTAAATTAGTCAATGAAGACCAAACATATAACGATCTTAAAGTTGCAGTACAAGGACTTAAAAATTATTTCTCTAAAGTGGAAAGTTTAGGAATAGTGTTTGATTCTCACTTTGAAAGCATGTACAGTCCTGCAGAAAATTTTGAATTCAAGGATTCAAAAGGATACTTTGATATTCGCATTCATCCAAATCAAGACCATTTCTATCTCTTACAGTTAATGGGTTCAAACAAAGGTTCAATTGCCAGAACAGTCAGCGACAGAACGTGGTATGATGCTGATGGCAATAAGATGAATGTTACTCAAAAATTGGGAACATTAACTGCTGGAAATGAATTTAGAGAGCTTGAATTTGCTCCTCGTATTGAAGAAGTAGTAAGAACTCGTGACACTAAACGGTTTGGATTCCAGTTTGGTAAATCATTTACCGATGTAGCATTTAGATTTGGATTATTTGATGGATCATTTGGAGTTGGGGTTGATTATGATATTCCATTTGGTACTGAAAAATTGCGTTGGGTTTCTTCATTTGAAGCCTTTGATATGCGCGGCAGAGATCGAATTAATGACCAACGACCTCACCTTAAGTGGATCAACCGTGTGTTCTTGTTACGTAACTTTTATGTTAATTTTGGTGCTGATGACTTTATCAGTCGTCATAACATTAATACCTTCTTTGGTGTCGGGTTGCGTTTTGCAGATGATGATATTAAATACTTTATCTCACGGCTTGGCATAACGGGTGGGGCTAATTAAAAAGAGGTTTTCAATTTTACTTGCAAGTAGAAGACTCAGTATTTTTATGTCTTTCTGTGTTACTTTTTGAAGGAAAGACTTGGTTACAGTTTTCACATATTTCAAAAGAATCACTGCTTAAGGTATTATTGCGCTACTAACTGGACCACCAGATACAGGCTGTAATGCTTGCGTAGCGGAAACAGCTTGTAAGGCAAGATTTTGTTCTTGTTCAATTTGCGCTAAAAGAGCAAGATCTTCTAATGTAAATCCATCACCCTGAAAACCGCTTGCTTGATTCGATAACATAGGAGCTGGTAAAGGGATATTTTGAGGATTATTCGGTTGAGGCAAACTGCTTGAAGCTGTTGTTGAGCTAGTAATTGCACCACCAGATACAGTCGCTAACGCTTGCGCAGCGGAAACAGCTTGTTCAGTCGGAATCTGTGCTTGACTAGCCTGAAGATCTCTTAGTTTCTCAGGATGAAATGATTTAAGATGTCTTTTAGCTTGATATTTTTCTATAAGCGTTTCTCCACAGACATGACAGCTCCATTGTTGTTGATGCCTTATTCTTAAATGGCGCGCTAAAGATGTTCTTTCTTTATCTAGTGGGTATTTTTGTTTGCACAGAATACAAGAGTATTGATCATTTTCTCTTGTAAAATTATCCATTAATTTTTTTTTAATTTCACTGGCATCTGGTAGGCTTATTTTTTTAAGATACTGATCATAAAAATTCTTATCCTTTTTATTAAGTTTTGATAAAGATTGTTCACCGATTCCATCTTTAGCTGAATCTACTGTTTGTTGAAAGTCACCAAAAGATTTACTGCTTGAAGGTGGTGTTGAGCTAGTAATTGCACTACCAGATACAGTCTGTAATGCTTGCGGATTAGAAATAGTTTGTTCAACCGGACCCTGTGCTTGACTGGGCTGAAAGCTTTCTGATTGATTAGAAACAGCAAGGTTAGGAATATTACCAAAGAAACGATCAATATCCACTTCGGCTTCTCTAAGATGGGGATCAACAGGCAAATTGGTACTATCTTGAGGGTTTGGTCCATCTATTATTGACTCAAGACCTGGTAAAAAAGGTAGACTAGTAGCTGCGTCTAAATAGGGAGGAAGTTCTGGTATAGATGGTTGATCGATTCTTCTATTAAGCCCATCAAACATTTCTCTTTGTTGGGCAAAAGAAAGGCCAGCAGATTGATTTTCTTTTGTTGCTTTTTTCACTTCGAGGCGTGGCAATTGCGCAGGCGGTGCACCATCTGTAGGTAAAGAAATTCTTGAATATCTGGGAATTGCAGCAGATTTATCTGGAGGGGTAAAAATGAAAGAGGGAAATTGACGATCGTCGTCTTGATCCCTTTGTTGAGGCATAGAGAACACTTTGGAACCGAGGGAGTTATCTTTAAAGATTTCATGTTCAGCTGCATCTAAAGAATTTGCTATCAATATAAATAACCCAGAAAAAAACATTTTTTTCATGCTATAACCTCTCACTAATTTTTAATTCGTTAAGATAAAGTATAGCAATAAATAGGTTTTATGTCAATTAGAAATAATTAACAAGCTGTTTATAAGAAGTATAATGGTTAATTAAGCTTAACATGTCTTGTTTTGTACTCATTTGTCCATTCAAAAAAAATAGCTTTGATATAACAGAGTCGTTCGATTTTTTCTTTTAAGAGCTCGATGTCTTGATTATTAACAGGAAAAATTTTAGTAAGGTGTAATCGTTTAATCCATGTAGCTATAAAAAAATATGATCTAAAAATATACAATTCTCTGCGATAATCTTCTAAAAAACTATTAAGTGGTCCGACATGATCTGTGGGGTTTGAACTATTTAAATATCGCGTTTGAATAGATTCTAATAGTTCTTGAGCTAACTCTTTTTTGTCTCCATTTTTAAAAGTTTCAAAGGGTGCTTCTGCTTTCCAATTACACCATGACCCTTTGTCACGCATTAACCAGATAGCTTTTTTAAGTTGATAATAAAGATACAAATAAGTTGAAAGAGACAAAGTGGTTGTAGTGATTAATATTTCTTTCGAAAGGAGCATTTCTTGCCAAGAACGAGAAAAGAATGCCTGAACCTGTTGTTGCGGCCAGTTGATAGTGCTTGAAAAATTTGAGGGGCTGGTATTTTGGTTTTCGTTCCCAGAATGGGAACCAGAATGGGCAGAGTTTTGAATGTCTATTTGTACATTTAATGGCATGTTTGGATCTTTAAGAGCTTTATTAAAAACACATCCGAGCTCCAAAGTTGTTTCTCCTGGTTTGCAGCACCAGTCACGAATTGTGCCGGGCGGGCATGGCAGTTCTTTATCAAGCGCCATTGAAGTATAAAAAAGACTAAAAATAAGAAGGGTATAGATTTTTCTAAGATACAGCATAACTCTCTCCTAATGCTATAATCGATTAAGAAGACAGACAAGGTATAACTTATTTTTTGTGCGCTGTAAAACTTTTATTTTAGACGGCACGTAATTAGATGCTATACTCTTTTTATTATGAATAACAAACCATTAATTACTTATCTGAGTCAATTTGTAACGCCTGATCGGTTAGCAAAAATACAAGCACTCGTGGCATTAAGAACACGTTACATAACTGTTGCTTTAGAGGATGTGCATCAATCACATAATGCTTCAGCTATTGTGCGTTCTTGTGAAGCGTTTGGACTACAGGACATTCACTGTGTCACGAGTAAAAATAAGTTTGATGTCAAAAACACCGTTGCCTCAGGGGCTTCAAAATGGCTGACGTTACAAGAACATAAAACATCACAAGATTGCATTACAACACTTAAGCAGGCTGGTTATAAAATTGTTGCAACTTCTCCACATGCCACCAAGACCCTTGAAACAACTAACCTTGATCAAAAAATAGCGCTTTTATTTGGAACAGAACAAGAAGGATTAACGCAACAAACCATTGATCAAGCTGATGAACTGATTAAAATTCCCATGTCAGGATTTACCGAAAGTTTTAATGTTTCAGTGTCTGTTGCTTTGTGTGTTTACAGTTTAAGTACACGTTTAAGAGCTTCTGATGTTGCATGGCAATTAAACCAACAGGAACAAGAAAACTTGTTCCTTGAATGGTTAAGAAAATCAATTGAGCGTTCTGATTTGCTTGAAAAAAGATTTCTAGAAATTAAGTGATGATTACTTTGTATCATATCTTTTAATTCTTACATTTCGTGCTTGTAAATCTTTTTCTAACTGTCCTTTAAGCCCTTTCAAATAGCTTTTACAGATTGATAAATGGCTTTTTCTATCCATGAACTTATATGAAGCAAGCAGGTTTTGAAGTTCTTTGTCTTCTGGAAATTGGTTATTATGTTCCCTATAAGCGCAATACATTGTTTGAGAAAAAATAACTAACAACAGAAAGCTTAGTATTGATAATTTCATGACGATCTCCTTTTTTGCATTTTTTATTAATTCGAATGAATCATATCCAACGCTGCTACAATTGAGGGTACGTTAAGTTTTTTAGGATTACTTGAAAACTCAACTGTTCCAGTTTCATCAGCATTAGTTGTTCCTAGAGCTAGAAAATTACCATCAGGGCTCAAACAAGCTTGAACTCTTGGGTCTGGATGACTATAAAAAAAATTATGCGGTTTTGATACGGACATTGCCTTAATAGGTTCTTTTGAATCGTGCGTTTCATAAGGACTTGAAGGATCTTCATGATGCCAGAAAGTTACTCTTTTCTCTTGTCTTAAAGCAAGAACCATATTGGCAAAAAGCTGTTTAAATGATATTGCAACGATAGGTTCTTGTTCTGTTGTTCTTACACTATAAAGAGTTTGCCCTGTAAGGTGATTCCATATTTGTGTTGTATCAGGCTTCCTAAACTCTGTTGTAGCTACCACAGAGTTGTTCGAATAATCAGGGTGGTATGCAAAAAGATTAAATAGCCCATCACTGTTATCTGGTAAACGAGTTGGTAAGGGAATGTGATTTTTTGTAAGAGTTTCCAGTCTTTTATCTTTATAAAGTATTGTGA
Organism: candidate division TM6 bacterium GW2011_GWF2_32_72; assembly: GCA_945882015.1. Taxonomy (GTDB): domain Bacteria; phylum Babelota; class Babeliae; order Babelales; family CAIQNR01; genus CAMCVM01. The sequence goes on along the minus strand of CAMCVM010000002.1, from coordinate 1,025 downwards.
CTTGTTCATAACCAGATGTAGGTTTTGCATCGTGAATAGTATTATCTTGATTTCTAAAAGTGAAAAGCTGATCAGCTTTTTTTCTAGTAATCACAGAACTTGTCAGATCGTCAGTGTTAAAAGCTACAATAACATGTTCTGTTACAATAGTTATTGTTTCTCTTTCATCAAAAAATATTTTCTGAGGTTTCCAACCAAAAAAAGGCAGCTTGCCTAAGCAAGATAACTCTGGCGTCGTTCGAAAAAGATTCGGATGTTCATCGCCTATATGGGTTGTTATTATCCATTTTGCATCAGGACTTATAGATATTCCTTCAATAGGCGAAACGGTTTTAATAGACGCGGTTGGAAAACCTCTTTTTATTATTCCTTCTATAACAGCAACTTTGCTGATTGGATCAATCTTTAATTGTTGATCTATAGAAGGAGCATTAGAAGGATTTTGACAGAGTGATTCGGTTAGCGTTTGTATCATTGTCGTTTGTGTGGATTGATCAATCCTTAAAAGTCGGGCTGACTGCAAAAGAGATCCTAAATCTAAAGACCCAATCGAGACACAAGCTTCTTTAAGTGCTTCCATAGATTCTTTTGAAGCATCATCAATTTTTTTTAACAATTCAAAATGGTGAGGCGGTATTATATTGCCTCGACGTAAATCAAGATCACCATTAGGTTGCAATCCTAGGTCGGCAAAAGGATCATCAGAAGATTTTTTAAGAACAGATTCGGTTAATGTTTCGCTCATAATTATTTGTATTTCTGGACTAATTTCTAAAAATCGGGCAGAAACTAACAGAGAAGCTAAGTTGAGAGGATCAATGGTAGTACATAAGTCTTTAAGGTATTTTTCAGATTCTTGTGAAGCATCAGCAATTTTTTTGGGGCTGGCATAGTTAAGAGATTATTTATTCTCTGACTTTGCCCACTGCTTCAGCACTTTCAATAGTTTTCGAGCTGATCCAAAATTAAACCGCCATTCACACTCTTTAATATAGAGATAAAAATGTTGTTTTGGAACCCCATTA
>CAMCVM010000001.1 GCA_945882015.1 candidate division TM6 bacterium GW2011_GWF2_32_72 | reverse complement strand
AGAGCAACCGATCAATTACTTGTAAAAGTTCGTGCAGATTATCTAAAAACTTTAAATGGATTGCGCAACTATTACTTTGATCCAATAATAATAAGGCTACAAGAGCAAGGCCAGTTAACTCCTGAAGTTAAAGAACCTTTAGACAGGGTAATTGCTTTGATAGAAGCTAAGATAAAAGCAGCAGGTCAATTAACAACTCAAGAATTTTTAGCTATGGAAGAAGATGATTTATTATTAGAGCTTAATAGTCATATCGAAAATGTTCCTGGACTTACTCATCCAGAAGGTAATTTTGCTTTGATGGCTTTTTATATTGACTGGCAGGAAGAATTAAATAGGTTTAAGCATCCTTGTATACCGGTTCAGTTACTTTAAAAAACGATCAAAAAGCAGCTTAAATCAGTAAAATTATATAAAATTATTGCAAAATAACTATTGAATCGTCTATTATAAAAATAGAGGTTATATTTTAAAATGGAGCATACAATGAAAAAAATCTTATTATTGTTCACTAGTTTTTTATTCACTTCAAATCTTACTTTGTTTGGAGCGGATTCTTTTGGGGCACAAGCAGATAAAGCTCAATTACCTTTTTTAAAACATTTACATATTGATAGATTGCCGCTTGATAAATCATCTAAAGAAGACTTAAATAAATTAATTACTGAATTATATACTCAAGCAGGGTATAGTTCCGAAGAAACTTGGCTTCCATCTTATTTTAGAATTGATTTGCTTACTGCAATAAATGGTTTTTTAAAAACGAAGCAGAACGGTAATGAAAAGATAGAAAAAATGATGAAGCAGTATCAAAAAAAAGCTAAAGACTATCAACAAGCTCCTTTTTATCAAAGATTATCTGTTCCAGAAGATTATCAAAAAGAGGTAGAAAGCCTTTTTAGGGTAGCACGAACCGGTATAAATGCTCCTGCTTTATCACCAGAACAAAAAATAACAGTACTTACTCCGCTTATAGAAATGATTAATCAAGATGATGCGTTAAGTAAGACAGATTATCCAAACTATCTTGCTGATTTATTAAAGGATGCAGAGCAGAAACTTAAAGATAAACAAGAAGAACTTGCACAAAAAAAAGCAGCAGAAGAAGCAGCAAGATTAAAAAAAGAAGAAGCAGCAAGATTACAAGCTCAAAAACAAGAAGCAGCGAGATTGCAACAAGAAGCAGCAGACAGAGAAGCTCAAGAAGCAGCAGACAGAGAAGCTGAAAAAGAAAAAAGGAAGTGGGCGAACGTTTTTGCTCCAACGCCAGGAGTAAAAAGTCAACAAGAATTACAAAAAGAAAGTAAAGAGCGGGCAAGGCAAAAGCTTGAAGAAGAGAGAGCTCAACAACAAGCAGAGAAAGATCGTCTTGAAAAAGCCGCATACCTTGAAAGTTTAGCCAAACAATATAAAGCATTAAGACCTTCAGCAAGAGAAGAACTAAAAGGGACGATGGTTGACCCTAAAGATAAGATTTTTTTCGAAAGATTAGATGCACAACTGGCATTAGAGGCTCGAGAACGCAGTTTAATGAAGGATCATAATAAACTAGAACAGCTAAAACGAGAAATCATTGAGCAAGAACGTTTAGCTCTTTTGGAACACTATAGAGCAAATTTAGGATCATTTATTTTTCATTGTTCTGAATATATCAAAAATAATCCAGAATTGACTGATCAAGCAAAGCAATCGTTAGAAAACTTGATTGCATTACTTGAAGGTAAGAGAGCAGCATCAGGTCAATTAACTAAAGCAGATTTTTTAGCTATGGAACAAAATAGTTTATTAGCAGAAGTAACTTCTGTAATGGAAGAATTTCCTGAATTTAAGCTTGCAATAAAGTCCCATTTTGATACTGCTAATGATATGTGGAACAGTATTTTGGATGGTTATAAAAACCCCAATTCAGTAGGTTTTAACGAAGTATCGAATTGAAACTATTTAATGAAATTAACTTTATTAAAAAAGGAGTTATTATGAAAAAGTACAGCTTGTTATCAATTATGTTTTTAACTGTTTGTGTAGGAAGTATGAGCCTACAAGCATTATCAACAGAAACTCTTGTTCAACGAATAAAAGCTTTTACACCTGATTTTGTGCGCAATCAATCCCAAGATACTTCTAACCCAGAGATTTTAAGTACTGTTAGAAAAGAAGAAGAAACTCAATTATTTACACAACATGTAATACCAGCACTAATTAAAGCAAAAACAACAAATAATAGACCAGTAATACAAGCAATACAAGATGCATTAACAGCAAATCCGTATTGTGGTCAATTTACTATTGTAAAACCTGATTTACATAGTCCTTTAAATGGTGATACGTTCCGTGATGTGGTGCAAGATCTGCTTGATGCAAATGCAGCTCGTTTACAAAGTGTAGTAGGAGATTATAAAAATCTTATTAAATTTTCTCCTGAAGTGATTGCAATGGTTGATAATTTTTCACAACAGCAACAAACCACTGATAAGTTTTTAGCAACGATTGATCAAAAGCCCGCTACAGTTTTAGATGCAGCAGGTGTTACAATTCCAAAAACTGATATTAAAGCGCTTGAAAAAGCAGCAGCAGCTGCAAAAGCAAGGGTGGAAAATGCTCAAGCAATGGTTGACTCACATCAAAATACTTTGCAAGCAACTCAATCGATAACTGGTGATCGTGTTTCGATACGGCACACAGTCAAAGCTGCTTTTGGAAGTCAGTCAGCTCAAAAAGCAGTTGAAAATTATAATGACGCAAAAAGAGCTCTTCCAGCTGCGCAAGAGACTTTAGATAGAGCACAAGAAGACCATGCTCAAGCACAAGAAGCGTTAAAGCAAGCCCAAGCTAAAAAGACCGGTTTAAAGACTGTAACAAGAGCTGAAGGTCGATAGTAAAATATATTGAATTATTTATATAAATGGTAAATCGTCTGGTCCTATAGCACCAGCAGCAAGAAGATTTGCAATCATTGCATCTTTTTCTTCTTGTTCTTGTTGCGCAACTGTTTTACCGTTAGTAGGCATAGCAGATTGTTTTTTAAGGCTTGCTTGACAAATCTGGCATTGATTATACCCAGTCTGTAATAAACTGTCTAAACAATCTTGGTGAACTTGATGACTACAGGTAAAGGCAACAGTGGTAGAAGATGCGCAAGATATCTTTTCTTGGCAGCAGAAGCAAACTTCTTCTTCTAATTTTTGTCGTTTTGCAGCGGGATTTTCTTCTTGGTAACCAGATTTTCTTTTTTGGCCCCTTGTTTGAGCTAACGTTCTTTGTGCCTCTAATTGCCGCATAAAGCTTGCGGCCATAAAGTTTCCTGACATTTGCGCAAGTTTCATACCGTTTGTTACGTCAAATTCTGGATTTTTCATAAGTGCTCTAAAAAGAGAATCATCTTTTTTTTCAAATCTATCTATAGCTGTTTCAAAGAACGTTGATCCATTTTGCAAGGGTATTTCTGGATGAGAATATTGCATTAAGAGAGCTGCTAAAGATTCATTGCCAGTATGTAATGCTACATCAATTGGTCTTTTTTCTCTGTTATCAAAGATATCTGGGTTAGCACCATGTTCAATTAAAAATTGCGCTGTCAAAGTACCCGTTGAATAATATTTTAAAGCCAAATCTTTTTTATTACGTGCAGCCCAATGCAAAGCTGTTTTTCCAGCAACATCTTTAAGATCTAAAGGCGTTTTATCTCGAAAAGCTCTCATTAATCTAGTTATATCACCATTAAGAGCAGCATTATGTAGTTCTAATGAGCTTGCAGAGCTGATTGCTATTGTGTTTATTAAAAGTAATAATAAGTATCTTTTATTCATGGTTTTAAGTTAAACTCTCAATCCTGATCGGCATAATGGGCATTTTTTATTCGTCCGTTTTATAGATTCTTTAACGCATTTTAGATGGAAATGATTTGAACCGTGAATGCAGCGAAAAAACTTTTTATCTATATTGTTAGTTTGCATACTTAAAGGTTCAAGGCAAATAGCACATTCAAGATTTTCTGCATTAGATTCAACAGGTGCGGTCTCTAGACTTGCAGCAACTTTTTTTTGAGGTTGCTTTTTATCTAAATGAATTAAATTTCTTTGCACAAGAAGTGTAAGAATTACAGGATCACCAGCTTTTAAGGCAGCATCTGTAAGGGCCTCTTTTGCACTTCTTGGCAAACGTAATAGGTGGTCAATATAGCTAAGAACCAGTAACATTAAACGTCTATTTCCAGTTTTTGCCGCTCTTATTATTTCATGACCACCAACTTGAGCGCCATTTTCCAAGAGCCATTCTGCCGTGTTACGTCTATTATATTTAAGAGCTACAGACAGAGCAGAATTTTCTTCTGTTGTTTGATTTGGATTAATACAAAACCTTTTTAGTGCTGGAAGGTCTCCGGCTCCAGCTGCTGCAAGAACAAGTTGATGATTTGGAGAAATTGCTGCACTAAGAAGATTGAAATTACTTAAAAGAAGTAACTTGATTAAGAAAATGTTGTAATTCATAAACTACCTTTTTAAAGTTTTTTATTTAAGTGAGAAAGAAATTTCATTTCGTAGTTTAAAGATTCCATACATATTAATCAATAACAAAAGTCCGCCAGTGCAAGACATAATAGTTAAAATATGTGCTTCTGTTCCTATAAATGAAAACACTAAAAAAGCGGTAATTGCATAAACGGTGTAGATTTTTGCTCCATATTTTGGCCACAAATAACTGGCAGATTTTTTGCCCACTACAAAAAATGCAATTAATGATGAATAACCAAGTAAGAATACAAGGAGCGGCCAGACAATTTTAATGTGAGGAATATACTTACTCAATGCTGTTGCAATAATAATGTTTTCACTGATCGGTTGGTCCCATAATCCTGTAACTAAAATTAATAAAAGCGTTAAACTGCAGACTAAAATGGTGTCAATAAAAATTCCAAAAAGTCCTAAAATTGCTTGACGTTGTGGAACAGACTCTTCTGATTCAGCATGAATAATAGAAGCATAACCAATACCGATATCGCCAGTGTAGCATGCCCTTTTCATCCCTTGCGTCATCGTTAACAAAACAGAGCTTCCTGCAAAAGCACCAACAGCAGCATGTGGCGTAAAAGCATGTTTAAAAATAAGACCAAAAATTTCAATGAGTTTTTCAAAGTTATTAAAAAAAATCACGAATGATATACAGGTAAATGCGCATAAAAAGAGAGGAATTAAAACACTGCTAATTTTTCCAACTTGATCAATTCCATGTTGACCTGCCCAAATAATTGCACATAAAAGTACTGGAATAACAATCAATGGGCTTATTGACCAGCCTGTAGCAATAGTTTGCGTCATAACACGAAACATATAAATTTCTGCGCCATAAACGCACATAGCTATACAAAAAACAGTTGAAAGCCAACCAGAAGGGTCAACCGCTTTAAGGTAGTACATTGGCCCACCGTTGTACGTATTATCTGCTCCGGCAACCCGGTACTTTACTCCTAAATAAATTTCACCGTATTTAACAATCATTCCTAAAAATGCTGCAACCCAAATCCAAAAAAGTGCACCAGGTCCTCCGATTTGAACAGCAGTGCAGACACTAATAATATTACTAATCCCCATGCACCCACCAATAGCTGCAAAAAAAGCATTAAGAGGCCGTATGCCTCGAACGGTTTCTGAATCGCCTATTTTTAAAAAATTGATAAAAATAGAAAAGATTTTAGGGGATTTAACAATTTGAAACCATGATGCTTTAAAAGAAAGTAATAAGCCAAAAGAAATAATTGCAGGAACTGCAATATAGGTCCAGGTAATATGGTCAAAAAATTGAAGTACCGTAAAAAAAGTATCAACAATACTGTTTAAAGTATGAAATTGCATAAGGACCTCTCAAATTACTTTATTTCAATTTTTACGCGGACAATTACTGTATCACATATTTTACAAAAATGAAAAACTTAAAATTCAGGGGACGCTGATCTCTTCGACAATCTCAGGGTATTTTTCAGGATGAGCTAAGCAATAGTCATACATCCAACTACCTTCAGGTGCTTCAGCGTAGTGTAAATAAATACGTTGTTCAAAGGCTCCCTTTTTCTCTTTTTTGTTTTTACGGCTTTCATCAATAGCAGCTTGATCTATTTTTGTTAATTTTTTCAAGGCATCTAAAATTTCTTCAAGATCACCCAGTTCTTCAATCAATTCTTTTTGACTAGTGCACGCCAAAACTTCTTCAAGTTCCTCAAAAATTTTTTTAGTAATTGCCTCTAAATATTCTTCATTAGATTCAATGACATGGAATTTAATATCACAATTATCATTTTTAAAGAGCTCAATAGCTTTGTCACGTCCTAATTTATCAAGCAAAAACTTTTTTTTAGTCATACTTATTACTCGTCATCGTTAAGTGGATTTTCGTACTGATCTACCTTTTCAGAATAGTACTGATACTCTTTTGAATTGACAGGAGTTTCAATGTGTTCGGCGTAAATTCGTTTTTTAAATCCGCCAAGTTCAGCCAATTTTTTTAGCCGTGCAGTATCAATATCTTTCTGTTCAATCCCAACCAAGCTTTTAAAGGTGATCAAGATTTCATCAAGATCAGCAAGTTCTTCAATCACTTCTTCTTTGGTATTGGCATCAAACACCTGTTCAAGTTCTTCAACAATTTTTTGGGTCAAGGCATCTAAAAATTCTTCGTCATCTTCAAGGGTATGATATGTAACATCGCAACCATTTTTTTGAGATTGCTCTATAAAATTATCTCTACTTAAAGTTTCTAGTTCAAAACGTGCTTTTTTCATATAATTCCTTGCGCAATAGCTATTAAAATATGCTTCTTCTATAAAATACCATAAGCAGCAGGGTGAGTCGATGGTTTATGCCTTAAGAAGAAATTTTTTGTGTCAATAAGGTGAGTAATAAAAAAGAGCCGGAATGTATCCAGCTCTTTTTGTGATTCTTAGCAATAGAAATTTAAAATTACTTTTTGGCTAATTGTCGCGCATGCGCCTTTGCTTCACGCGCTCCTCTTTCTTCAGGGGATAGCGCAAGCCATTTTGCTCGTTTTTCTCGTTTTTCAGCTTCTGTTAATTGCTTTTTTCCAGTTAAAGAATCAATAGCTACAACTTGCTTCTTATCGCCGCTTTGCATTCTTTTTATGATGCCAGTAACCCCTTTCCCAATCGCATCTCTTGCGGGAATTAATCCAGTATTTGGACGTTTATCATTTTTCATCGTGTTAATAAGGTCTCTCATCGCTCTTTTTAAACCTTCAGCTAAAGCGAGTTCCTCTGTTGTTTTGAATTGTCCTAGATCCTTTTCAATTGAGGAGTAACCACTTAGCTTACTAAGAAAACTTTCATCATAACATTTATTAGTAGCAGCCTCTTCTAATAATTTTTTTAAAGCAGCAATCTTTTTAATTTCATCTTTTGCATTATGATCTTTAGAAAGAGAATCAGCCATGATTTTCTTTAATTTTTCTGAACTCGTTTCAAGTAAATCATGCGCTTTATTGGGTAGATATCCTTGAGCCACTTCTTCAATGTCACTAGGATGGACTTGTCCTTTTAGTGCTTGATTAACTGTTATATTAAATGATAATCCTCTTAATTGATTTGCTAATGCTACAGGATCAGCTTCTCTAGGATCGGTTGGTGCTTGATAAGTTAACGCAAAAAGTGCTTGTTTATACAGTACAGAAAATTGTTCAGCGTTAAAAAGAGTATCACCTTGATCAGAAAGCCTCTGACAAACATCAGTGTTTTGCAATTTAAAATCACTAGGGATATCTAAAGTTTGAAGTCCTGAAAGATCTTTACATGATCTTACTTCTAGAATTAATTCTTCTGGTAACCCTGTTAATAAAGATTCTTTCTTTGCTTCTTCCTGTAATAAAGATTTTTCTTTTGCTTTTTCCTGCGCTTTTACCCATTGTTGAAAATCTTCTTCAGATATTTTTGAGGATAGCTCTTTAAGGTCATCTTTTTTTAAATCAGTAGTTGGAGTTTTGTCTTTAATCAAATTATGAAAAACCATGAGAACTCTAGAAAAATTTAGATACTCCTCTTCTTTAGCGGAATCTTTTGCTGGCTTAGTTTTAGTCTTGTCTAATGCAGTAAATATTCCACGGATCCAGTCGGGACGGCCAAGTTCTTCGGCCATTTCTTGTGCTTTCTTCATTAATGATTCTTCTTCATCAGTCATTGCACTTGCACCATGAATTATTCCGCTACCTGTCAATAAAAGGGCAAGCGTTAATACGTAAAACTGTTTCATAAGAAACTCCTTGTAGTAATAGTAATTGTTATCAAAGTGCATCTGATTGTAGCCAGAAAATAGATTGAGTCAATGTATAAAAGCTTTTTTGATAAATTTAAAACTTCAGCGAGCTTAAATGGTATGAACTTTTATGAGTTTGTTTAAAAATGTGAGAAAAATATTGTGTTGTTTTACTGGAATTGCTCTAAAAAATTGAGCATCTATTTCTTCAACAATCGGGATAAGTTGAATAATTAATGTTTTACCTTTTGCGGTTAAAGAAATAGTTTTTGCGCGCGTATCTCTGGTATGTTCTTTTCTTTTAACTAGATTTAATTGAATAAGTTGTTTTAACGATTTTGAGACGGTCATTTTATCAAGTTTGGTCCAGTCTGCAATTGCAATCTGGGTAGTCTCATAGTTTTGTTTTTCAAACCACAAGAGCGTTGCCATAATCACGAATTGTGAATGAGGAATTGAATATTCTTCTAAAGCTTTTTTAATTAAACGCTGCCATAATGTTGTTGTTTGCCATAAAAGTAAGCCAGCGCTTTGTTCTGCAGTGTCAACGCTAAAGGGAGAGTTTTTCATGTGTGCTTTCGAGCAAGGGCTATGAGGTTTTCTGTTTCATCAGCAATACCATCTGCTACCTGTTGTGCAACTAGTTTAATCCATAACCAGCGTAAAGGTCCAGTGACAACTAACGTATTGGTTAGTTTTAGTCCTTCAGGTGTTTGCTCTAAAGCATGCGTGTCATACATTTTTGCACCAAAAAAAGTTGTGCAATCAGTAAAGCTTGAACCATGATTAATTTCCGTTAACATAATTTTTACTGCAGACATCGTTTTTGGTTTTAACATAAAATGGTTACCAACTTCAAATGGGCCTTCTAGTTTGCAATACTCCAGATCGTGATGCCATTGGTGCCAATTATTGATATCGGTTAAAATCTTCCAAACGGTTTCTTTTTTAACTCCAGTAAACGTTTTACTATGAACTCTTTTCCACATAATAGTTCCTTATTGTAATTAGTATATTCATATATTGTATACAAGTTTACTAAATTAGTCAAGGGAGTTTAGAGCTGCGTTTGCTCTTAAAAAATCAGGACAAAAACTGAATGGGGCAGGATTTTCTTGATAGTTCGCAGATCTTGATGGTCATTTATGGGGAGTTGCATATAACCCATTTTTCTGGCCAGGACCTAAAGACGAAAATTTAAAATAATTACATAAAGATAATGAATAATAAAAAAAGGAGAGAGTGGGATTCGAACCCACGATCCGCTATTAACGGATAACGGTTTTCAAGACCGTCGCAATCGACCACTCTGCCATCTCTCCAGACTTATTAATTTCAAGAATTTCAATAATACTGCGTTTGCTTAAAAACATCAACTTAAATTTGGTGCCGAGAGCCGGACTTGAACCGGCACAGTATTGCTACCGCGGGATTTTGAGTCCCGTGCGTCTACCAATTTCGCCATCTCGGCATTATTTAAACAATAATGTGTAATAAATAATAAAGCGAAAATGCTCTTTGGTCAACTTAAGTTGCGTTTTTTCAACGCGTTATAATTCAGGGTAATAACTTAAGTTGCGTACCTTCAATACCAACTTTCTCTAAAAATTGAGCTTCTGTGATAGCGCTATGAATTTTAATAAGCTTATTTTTTTCAGTCAGCCCTGCAATAATTTCTATGGTTTGTTGCGTTACACCAAGCAACTTGGCCAATGTTTTAATAAGTTCTTGGTTAGCAGCTCCTTTTTCCGGGGCTGCTTTTAAAAAACATTTTAGCCGCCCTTGCTTGTCCCGTTGCCAGGCTGATTTTCCTGAGCTGGGTACTACTTTTATTGAAAGCGTAAGAGCCATAACAATCCTTTTTTATTCTATAAAAACTTGCATAAACTTGCTAATGACGTATCCTTTAAATCATCTTACTTAAAATTTTGAAATTTTTATAAGAATACACAAATTTCGGAGAGGTGGCTGAGTGGACGAAAGCGCTTGCCTGCTAAGCAAGTTTCTGGGGAAACCTGGATCGAGGGTTCGAATCCCTTCCTCTCCACCATTTTCTGTTCCCGATATCTTCAAGCTTTTAAAGGCTTTGTTCCATCTTCAAGAATATCTAAGTATTTTTTATAAATATAAATTTTATCACGTTGCTTATTGCTTATTTCTTTAATAATTCCAATGTTAACCATGTGGTTAAGTGCGGTTCTTGCTGTTGGTGCTGTCATATCTAATTCTTGCGCTAATAATGAAACTGTCACTTGTGGTAGTTTTTTCATAAACTCAAATATTTGGTGGCAAGAAAACTTTGCACGGCCTAATGTTTCAATTTTACCAGCATCGTGCTTAAACAGATTATTAATTTGATTAATAGTATCAGTTGCTTGTTGAGCAGTGATACAAATGCCTTCTAAGAAAAATTCTAGCCATGTTTCCCATGTCCCTTCAGTTCGTACCTCTTGTAGTAAATTATAGTAATTTTGGCGATTCTGTTTTAAATAAAGACTTAGATATAAAATAGGTTCATCAAGAATATTTTCAGAAACTAGGAGTAAAGTAATTAATAATCTTCCGAGTCTTCCATTGCCATCTAAAAAGGGATGGATAGTTTCAAATTGCACATGAGCAAGCCCTGATTTAATTAAAGTAGGCAAGCTTGTGTCGTGTAAAAATTTTTCAAAATCATCTAAGCATTGATTAAGGTGTTCTATCGCAGGTGGTACAAAAAGAGCATTACTCGGTTGTGTTCCCCCAATCCAATTTTGTGTTCGTCTTAATTGACCAGGATGTTTTTCTGAACCACGGCTTCCAGAAAGTAATATGTTATGAATTTCTTTTAAAAGTCTTAAAGAAAGGGGAAAACCATCTTTTAATCGCTGCAGTCCATAGTTAATGGCTTTAACATAATTTGATACTTCTTCAACATCTTCTAAAGCGATTTCTGTTTTTTGGTCATGTTCAAACAGTATAAGATCAGAAAAAGAACTTTGAGTTCCTTCAATTTGACTTGAAAGTAATGCTTCTTTTCTGACGTACATGTAAATAAAAAGTGAAGGATTGGGAACTGTTTTGCTCGCATTATTTAATTGAGCAAGTTGTAAGGTTGCTTTTTCTAGATGAGGAAATAAATAAGTAAGGTCAAGAGCAGGCTGAGGGGGAAGCGCAGCGGGGATATAAGCTTTGTAGGTTTGCCCATTTACTTTTTGAGTACTGTATTTACCAATTCTTTGTTTCATAGATTTATCTTTTCTTAAGAGTTTCCGTTAAGAAAAGATAAATCGCTATCTTTTCTTAGTCAATAGTTTGAATTATCTTATCGAGCTTATTTTTAAATTTACCGATAATTTATCTGCAATTTTCTTCTTTATTATGCAAACAAATTGCAGATAAAAAAGGGTTATTCCATTATCTTTTTGAAAAGGATCCCTTTTTTCTACGTTTTATGGCAGTAATAAGCTTAATCAAAAGTAGTATTACTTCACTGAATAAAACAACAAGCCAACCTAAGCCTATCGCAACAGCTTGATCAATGAAAGCATCACTTTTTTTCAGGTACTTTTTAAATTCAGTTGAATTTTTAAATGCTATAAAATCAATCTGCAACATCGAGTCATAGCTTTCAGGATGAGCTCGAGCTGTTTCTAGTTGGCCAGTTTCTTCAAGCTCTGTGAATGTTTCAAATCTTTGATAGGCATCATTGAGAACTCCTCCTCCTACCCAAATGCTGATAAGAGCTACTATAAAAAGACCAGTGTGAAATAAAAAAATATACTTTTTTTGCTGAATAAAACGTTGTCTTATCAATAATAGAATACAAAATGTACTTAAAGAAAGCAGAAGCAGGTAGCATGAATTGGCTGCGTTAAGCATGTTTGACCTATCATAGTAAGCTTTTTAATGACTGTAAGCCCGAGAGCTTTTTTGAATATACCATTTTGATAAAAACTTTAAATTGCTTATTAGGTAATAATAAGCGATGCATTCTAATTTGACAGGCTTGTTTGGGGCCTTTATACTTTATTTTAATTACGCGCCCGTAGCTCAATTGGATAGAGCGTCAGACTACGGATCTGAAGGTTAAAGGTTCGACTCCTCTCGGGCGCATATTTTTTCAGAAAGGCAACCATGTCAAGCAACTGTGTTTTCTGTAAAATTTTAAATCAAGAAATTCCTGCAACCATTATTGCTCAAAACGATACTGTATTTGTTATTAAAGATATTCATCCTCAAGCACCTTTACATTATTTAATTATTCCTAAAAAACATGTTGCTGATCTTACCCATATACAACCTAAAGACAGAGATTGTGTAGCTGATATATTGTTTATGGCGCAACAGCTTTCGCAAACTCTACCAAACGCTCGTCAATTTAAATTGATTGCAAATAACGGACCGGCTGTTGGGCAATCTGTTTTGCATCTTCATTTTCATTTTTTATCTGGTATTAAATCAAATTCTTTTTCAGTGTAATCTTAATTCTTTTGTGATACAGTACAGCTAATATTTGTATTACTTTAAAATAAGAATTGATGTTCTATGAATTACAAAACAATTATTTGGACTATTATATTAAGTGTTTTTTCATCATCGGTAATTACGTATGTTGCTTTAGCCACTCCTATTGGTCCATGGATAGGACCAACGTTAGCACTGTTTTCGTTAGTATTTTTTGCTCCATTGTGTAATAATCGAGACGCTATGATCTATTCTGTTGCAGCTGGTTCAGTTGGTGGTATTATGGCAACAGCAATTAGTTTTTCATTTCCTACCTTTTATTTTCTTGATGCAGCCGCTTTTTCGCAGTTGTTGAGTAATCAATATTACTTTATTAGTTTTTTATCAATGTTTTGTTGTATCAGTGGTTTTTTTGGTTTGTACCTTGCGTATCAATTTCAAAATACATTACTTATCGAACAGCAGCTGGCTTTCCCAATTGGGCAGCTAGTATACAAAATTATCGATTCAGCACAATCAGATAAAATGAGACAACTGCTGATTGGTCTTGCTGCTGGATTTGGCTACGCGATATTACAAGCAAAGATTTTTTTTGGAAATTATTTAATTGCACCAACATTGAAATTGTGGGAAAAAACTACCGTTTCATTATTTTCATTTCCCGCTTTGCAATTTGATTTAGTCATTATGCCGATGCTGCTCTCTATTGGATTTATCGCTGGAGCAATGATTACCGTACCATTATTAATTGGCACTTGTGCAAAAATTTTTATTACCGATCCTCTTCATACTCTTTATTTTAAAGATCTTTCAACCATTGATTTTACCTTTGCACTATGTTCTGGAATAGTACTTTCTGGCGCATTTTCAGGAATTGTCAGATTTATACAAGATTGTTACAAAGTGGCCATGCGTTGGATGGCACAAAGACAAACAGGTCAGCAGCATAATGTTGTATCTTTGCTCTCAGTAAAGCCAGTATTATTAATAGGTTTATTGATTGGGTTGTTGTCATGGTGTCAATTTTCTTTGATTGCGCAACTGTATCTTGTTCTTGCAACTGCAATTTGTGCGTATCAAATTAGTCAAATTGCAGGAAAAATTGGGCTTGCTTTGCTTGGTCGTTTTGCAACATTTGTGATGGTTCCTGGTCTTTTATTTTTTACATTTAATCCGCTGCAAATTACCTTGGTAGCAACCTTTGTTGAACTGGTTAGCGGAGTCAGTACCGAAATATTATTTGGACTTAAAACTGCACAGCTTGGCAAAACAGATACACAAAAATTAATCTGGTATCAACTGCTTGCAATCGTAGTTGCATCTTTAACCGTTGCCATTGTTTTTTATCTTTTAATTACTCGGTTTGAACTGGGTTCTGCCCAACTTTTTGCACAACGGCCTCAAGCACGCGCTTTATTGGTGCAAGCAGGACAGTTTAATTATTATGTACTTGGTTTAGGGGTTCTTTTTGGTTTAGTACTTAAAAAATGTAATATTCATCCAATGCTTGCAATTGGTGGTTTATTAATGCCACTTTCTTTATCATTAAGTTTAATAGCAGGAGGTTCGCTTTCTTATTTAGTTAAAGATAAAGAAAGCTATGAACCACTGTGCTCTGGAATTTATGCAGCAAACGCTTTGGCAATGTTGTGTAAGATTCTGTTTTAGTCAGTATGACAACTTGGAAGGGCCTTTGTGAAACAATCATTACAATTTTTATATCAAGACACTGCGCGCCTTACTTTTACCGAGCTTGAAAAAGTAGCAGTTGAACATAATCTTGGTTCAGCAATAGAAACATTACGCAAAGCGCGGCAACAACAGTATGCAACGCCTTATGCTTTACTGAATCTGGTAGATGATGCGGCTACGTTTGCAACGGTAGAAACATTAGTACTGCAAAAACAGGCTTTACAACCAGCGGTACTAATTGTAATAGGTATCGGTGGTTCTTGTTTAGGTGCAAAAGCAATCGACCAGGCACTCTGTGGTAGTTTTGCCCATCTGAATAAGAGTCTGCGTGTCTATTATGCACAAACGGTTGATGCAGATTATATGGTTCAATTAGTTGCCGTAGTTGAGCAAACATTACAAAAAGGGCAAAAAGTTCTTTTAAATGTAATCACCAAATCAGGCACTACCACCGAAACGATTGCAAACTTTCAGGTGTTATTAGCAGTGTTGCAAGAATATTTGCCCACAACCTATCAAGAGTATGTGGTGGTCACCACGGACAAAGATTCGGTACTGTGGCGCATTGCACAACAAGAACAGTTTGCATTATTAGAAATTCCAAAACAGGTTGGTGGTCGTTATTCAGTTTTTTCTGCGGTTGGCCTTTTTCCATTGATGATGCTTTCAGTTGATACAAAAGCTTTATTGTGCGGTGCGGCTGA
This sequence comes from candidate division TM6 bacterium GW2011_GWF2_32_72, assembly GCA_945882015.1. Taxonomy (GTDB): domain Bacteria; phylum Babelota; class Babeliae; order Babelales; family CAIQNR01; genus CAMCVM01. Next base: position 133,196 of record CAMCVM010000001.1, on the reverse strand, counting down.
TATGGTAACTGACTGTTTACAAACCGATTTACATACTAATCCTGCAGCATTAAGTGCATTGATTAATTTTATACATTACCGTAATGGGTATGCAATGCATGATCTATTTTTATTTGCAGTGGACCTTGAAGGAATTGGTCAATGGAATAGACAGTTGCTTGCTGAAAGTTTAGGCAAAGCATGTAATATGCAGGGCCACGTAATTAATGCGGGCATTACACCAACAGTTTCAATCGGCACTGCTGATTTACATTCGGTTACGCAACTCTATTTAGGTGGGCCGCGTGACAAGTTTACAACGTTTGTAACCGTTGCACATAATCAGCATGAACAGGTTGTGCCTTTATTGCCGCAATTTCAACAACAGTTTAGCCATTTACAACAAAAAAGCTTTACCACGCTTATGCATGCAACAGTTGAAGGCACCAAGAAAGCGTATCAGAATAATGGGCTGCCCTTTTGTTCACTAATTTTTCCAGAAAAAAATGCTTATTGTCTTGGTCAATTCATGCAACTGAAAATGATTGAAACTATCTACTTGGCACATTTGATGCAGGTTAATCCATTTGACCAACCACAGGTTGAATTGTATAAACAGGAAACACACAAATTATTGCGGTAATGGTTTATACTTTTCTTTCCCTTCAATGATATCAGCAATAAACCGTTGTTGTTGATGATACAGTTGGTAATCATTATTGCCGGTGTTGGTATTATAAAGATAGAGAGGCTCGGTAATCTGGTAAAATCGATTGCCCGCCATTTCAAACATGGGAATCATAGTGGCAATATCAGAGCATTGTTTAAAAAAAGTGCCACCAATTTGCAAATCTTCTTTTTTGATTCTTTTAAAAAGTCCGGCATAAAAGCTGCGCAATGCTAAATAGATAAAGTTGTGTTTGAAAAACGAGCGAAATTCATTATGTTCAATAATCTTCTCTGGAATGGTTTGTGCAACAAGATAGTTAAATGTTTTTGGCCACATGACAAAGCCACCATAGGTAAGCCATACAGACCCATCATGATAAATGGTCGCTAGTTTTTCTAATACATCGGGCGTTAATAACCAATCGTCACCATCAAGTTCGACAATAATTTCACCGTTTTGGCACAGTTCATGAATTGCATGATACATATTGTGTAGTTTATAGTGGCGTTCTTGATTATGAATAACGGTACATCGCTCAGTCAGCTGTTTCTTGAAAATATATTCATTAACTAACTGACCGGTCTGGTCAATTGAATTATCATTAATATAGATGACTCTATAATTGGTATAGGTTTGATTAAATACTGAATCAAGATTTTGTGTAACCCACTGTTCATTATTATAAGAGCAGATAATGATTACAAATTTAGACTTTAACCAAATAGTTTTCAATAAACTCAATTAAGTCCCCATCAAGCACCAAGTCAGGTTGTGGTGATTCAAAATCGGTACGGTGATCTTTTACCATCTTATAAGGATGCAGGACATAAGATCTAATTTGCGATCCCCACTCAATTTTCTTTTTTTCAATACCAGACATTTTGGCAAGTTGTTCTTCTTTAGATTTTTGAGCAAGTTTTGCTTTCAGCATCTTCATTGCTGTTTCTTTATTCTGTAATTGAGAACGTTCACTTTGGCATTGTGTTACTAATTTGGTAGGCAAATGAGTTATTCTGACTGCTGAATCTGTTTTGTTAACATGTTGTCCGCCCGCTCCGCCAGCTCGATAGGTGTCAATACGCAAATCGTTCGGGTCAATGGTGATTTCAATATCAGGAGTTTCGGGTACTACATGCACTCCAGCAAAAGAGGTGTGACGCCGTTTATTAGAATCATACGGAGAAATTCTGACTAAGCGATGAATACCATGCTCACTTTTTAGAAATCCAAATGCATTTTTACCTTTTACAAATAAAGTAGCGCTTTTCATGCCTGCTTCTTCACCAACTTGGTAATCAATAATAGAAGCATTAAAACCTTCCCGTTCACAAAAACGAATATACATTCGACAGAGCATTTCTGCCCAATCTTGTGACTCGGTTCCGCCAGCTCCAGAGTTGACGCTTACAAAGCAGTTTGATTTATCATCAGGTTCATTCAACAACAGTTGAATTTTAAAAGTTCTTACTTGTCCAGCGAATTTGCGAATTTCTTGAGCAAGTTTTTGTAATTCAACTTCATCATTTGCAAACAGACTTAACATTTCTTGTGTATCAACAAACCCTTGGGTAATCGTTTGATACATTTCACGCTGCAGTTTTATTGCTTGCAGTTCTTTTGCAATTTCTATTTGATTGGGATTTTGCCAAAAATCTTCCGCTTGGCTTTCTGTATTGAGTTTTTGATAGTTTGTTTCAAAATCAGCATTGGCCCAAAACGTTTTAATGGTAGCAATGTCAGGTTCAAGTTTTTTCAGCTGTTCTTGTAGATCATCAATAAGCATAATAGGTCTTTCTTAGTATAGTGCCAAGCATACCGGCTTTAAAAAATCATGCAATTTCTTAAAAGTCAGCTTGTTACTAATAAAGTAGCTTTTTTATAAGGATGTAAGTTAATGGTTATGACACTGTTATCAGTAACAGTTTCTTTAAAGTCAAATGAATAGTTATAGTCTTGCACGGCAACATTGGCATTGATCATTTTGTAAGCATGGACAAACCCATATTTTTTTAAACTACCATCAAGAGAACAAAAAGACGGTAAACAGTTACGCATAGAGTCAGCAATCGTTACTTGTTTTCCTGGTTGAATAGTAGGGATATAATGTACTTGCATATAATAAGGAGTAAATGGAGTTTCTGCTTTTGTTGGATGTTGGTAATATTGGTCAATTTTATATTCTAAAATCAGTTCAAGTGTTTTGTCTGTGTTGTTGTTAATAATAAAAGTAATTGGTCGGTGATTGGTTGTGTAACTATATGATACAACAATAAACAACAAAAAAAGAAATCTTAGGCTTTTCATACTTTTTCTCTCCCCATTTTTAAACCTTCTTCTTTTTATAGAGTAACAGAGTTAAACATCATCTTTAAAGATTTTTTAATTATTATCTGTTTGGCAGCTTAAAATTCTTATGGTAAGGTAACTGCAAATTATAGGAGATAGAGTATGTCATTTGGTAAATTATTTGTTATTTCAGCTCCATCCGGTTCAGGCAAGACAACATTAGTACAAGCAATTTTAAAAGATACCGCTTTGCAATCTGTTCTTAAGCAAACTATTACCTATACTACTCGGCCACCTCGTCAAGGGGAAATTGATGGTAAAGATTATCATTTTATATCAATAGATCAGTTTAAAGAAAAAATCGAAGAGAATTTCTTTATAGAATGGTCAACCTGGTATGATCATTATTATGGTTCTCCACTTTCTACCTTAAAAAGTTTAAAAGAAGGTATCTCTTATGTAATGGTCCTTGATCGGCCAGGTGCAAAAGATGTTTTGCAAACGTATCCGCAAGCTATTTTGATTTGGATTAACCCTCCAAGTATTGAAGAACTTGAAAAGCGGTTACTTGCAAGGGGAGATGGGGCAAGTCTTATTAAAGGTAGATTACAAAAGGCAGCTCTTGAGATTAAACAAGAACAAGATGAACAGCTTTATAAGTATCATATAGTTAATGACAATTTTGATACTGCGCTTGAACAGCTGACTTTAATGATTAAAAAAGAGCTGTTTGGTCAAAGCTGTAAGCTTTAATCTTTTGTTTTGCTCCAATGGAATCAATATTTATTTAAAATCCAGTCTATTATTTCATGAGGCCGCCACACTTTCAGCCCAATTCCTATTTTGTATATCATGAGGAATAATAAAATCAGCGCCTTCTTTAAAATTAAGTTTATTTCTTTCTCTTGCTGGTCCTTTAATGTTTGTTGTTGGATTTTAATCTTCTTTTTCTTCAAGAGTAGAAGTTGAAGCTGTGACTGTAATTAAACCAAGAGAATAAATTTCTGAACTTATTTAAGTAGTAATCTAACTTTTTTAACAAGTTCAATCATGTAAAGTCTATAAAATAATTTATAAATATTTTTGAAATAACATAAAAATGACATTCATTTGCTATAAAAATAAGGGAAAAAAGAATGTAATTTAAGCTTAAATTCAATAAATATAAAAAAATATAAAAAAAGTTTAAAAAAAAATTTGACAGTGCTCCTTGTAACTGTATAATTGGTATTACTTTTAACTTAAAACGTTGCTTAAACGAACCGAGTTAAGAAAAAAATTCGAGCTCTTTGAAATGTACAGAAAATTCATAAAAATTAGTCCACAGTAAGTGATGGAACTAAGTAGACCCACGTAATTTGATTAGATTTATTTGAATATAAATTTAGCGATGGAGAGTTTGATTCTGGCTCAGAATGAACGCTGGCGGCGTGCCTAACACATGCAAGTCGAGCGCGAGAGTCCCTTCGGGGATGAGTAGCGCGGCGGACGGGTGAGTAACACGTGAGAATCTGCCCTTTAGTGAGGAATAACCTTGAGAAATCGAGAATAATACCGCATAAGTCCCTAACGGGAGAAAGGTCGCTTTTATGCGGCCGCTAAAGGATGAGCTTGCGGGCTATCAGCTTGTTGGTGAGGTAAAGGCTCACCAAGGCTATGACGGCTAACCGGCCTGAGAGGGTGTACGGTCACACTGGAACTGAGACACGGTCCAGACTCCTACGGGAGGCAGCAGTGAGGAATATTGCGCAATGGGCGAAAGCCTGACGCAGCGACGCCGCGTGAAGGATGAAGGTCTTAGGATTGTAAACTTCTGTTAAATGGGAAGAAAGACCTACTAGTAATATGAGTAGGGGATGACGTTACCATTAAAGAAAGCACCGGCTAACTTCGTGCCAGCAGCCGCGGTAATACGAAGGGTGCGAGCGTTATTCGGAATAACTGGGCGTAAAGGGTGCGTAGACGGTTTATTAAGTCTGTTGTTAAAGACTTCGGCTCAACCGGGGAACAGCAGCGGAAACTGGTAAACTTGAGGGTGGAAGAGAGAAGTGGAATTCTCGGAGTAGCGGTAAAATGCGTAGATCTCGAGAGGAACACCGATGGCGAAGGCAGCTTCTTGGTCCATACCTGACGTTGAGGCACGAAAGCGTGGGTAGCAAACAGGATTAGATACCCTGGTAGTCCACGCCCTAAACGATGATCACTAGATGTTGGTTTCGCTTGCGAAATCAGTATCGTAGCTAACGCGTTAAGTGATCCGCCTGGGGAGTACGGTCGCAAGATTAAAACTCAAAGAAATTGACGGGGGTCCGCACAAGCGGTGGAACATGTGGTTTAATTCGACACTACGCGAGGAACCTTACCTAGACTTGACATGCTTTTGATCGCTATGGAAACATAGTTTTCCGGGTTTACTCGGACAATTGCACAGGTGCTGCATGGCTGTCGTCAGCTCGTGTCGTGAGATGTTTGGTTAAGTCCTCTAACGAGCGCAACTCCTGTCGTCAGTTGCTACTATTAAGTTAAGCACTCTGGCGAGACTGCCTGGGAAACCAGGAGGAAGGTGGGAACGACGTCAAGTCATCATGGTCCTTATGTCTAGGGCAACACACGTGTTACAATGGTCGGTACAATTGGTTGCTAACCTGCAAAGGGGTGCTAATCCTAAAAAGCCGATCTAAGTTCGGATTGAGGTCTGCAACTCGACCTCATGAAGTTGAAATCGCTAGTAATCGTGTATCAGAACGGCACGGTGAATACGTTCTCGGGCCTTGTACACACCGCCCGTCACACCACGAGAGCTGTCTGTACCCGAAATCACTTTAGCTAACCTGTTAAGGGAGGCGAGTGCTGAAGGTATGGGGAGTGATTGGGGTGAAGTCGTAACAAGGTAGCTGTAGGAGAACCTGCGGCTGGATCACCTCCTTTCGAGGGAGATATCCAAACTGACTATTTAATGTTAGTTTATAAGGTGTGTGTGGTTTATTAGTAACATCACTCTGTGGGCCATCTTTAAAAAAGAGATGGCAACAATAATTTTTTGAAAATGACGGGCCTATAGCTCAGTTGGTTAGAGCACTCTGTTGATAACGGAGGGGTCAGTCGTTCGAGTCGACTTAGGCCCACCAGTTTACCTTAATTTGGTAAATGTGGTGAGTAAATGTAAATGTTGATTGAATGTGTCATTTTCAAATAAAAAGATTGAGGGGATGTAGCTCAGTTGGTAGAGCGTCTGCCTTGCACGCAGAAGGCCAGCGGTTCGAATCCGCTCATCTCCACCAGACTTTGGTGGTTATTGATGAGTAAGTAATAAAAAAATAATATTTTTCTGTACATTATAGTTCAACAGAGACTAAAAATTCTTGTGATCTTTGAAATGTTTGTGTTTATAAATCTGAAAATAGATAGAAAACTAATACAACTTTACTAAATTTCAACGTTTTGTGATTAATTTTTAAGGGTATTTGGTGGATGCCTTGGTATCAGAAGGCGATGAAGGAGGCGGAAGACTGCCAAAAGCTTCGGGGAGCTGTCAATCAAGCTTTGATCCGGAGATTTCCGAATGGGGAAACCCACTATGGTAAACCCATAGTACTACTATCCGAATATATACGATAGTAGAGCGAACGGCCCGAACTGAAACATCTAAGTAGGGCTAGGAAAAGAAAACAACGTGATTCCCGGAGTAGTGGTGAGCGAAATGGGAAGAGCCTAAACCGTTATCATGTAAACCTGCATGTGTTGTGATAACGGGGTTGTGGGTTATTTTTGTGAGTCAATGCAGTTGACTCGATTGTTATTGCACTTTTTAATTGAATTGTTCTGGAAAGGACAGCCAAAGAAAGTGACAGCCTTGTAAGTAAAAACCTGTGCAATGCAATGAAAAGTATACCCGAGTATCATGGAGCACGTGAAATTCCGTGAGAATCTGCCCCGACCATGGGGTAAGGCTAAATACTAACTGATGACCGATAGTGAACGAGTACCGTGAGGGAAAGGTGAAAAGAACCCCGAGAGGGGAGTGAAATAGAAACTGAAACCAAATATCTACAATCGGTGGAAGCGATGTATACGTACGCGCAACCATGTACCTTTTGCATAATGAGCCAACGAGTTATACCTGTATTGCAAGGTTAAGTTTTGAAAGAACGGAGCCGTAGCGAAAGCGAGTCTGAATAGGGCGTTTAGTAATATGGGATAGACCCGAAGCCAAGTGAGCTATCCATGTCCAGGATGAAGTCGCAGTTACATGCGATGGAGGTCCGAACCGGTGTGGGTTAAAAACTGCTCGGATGAGGTGTGGATAGGGGTGAAAGGCTAATCAAACTTGGAAATAGCTGGTTCTCCCCGAAATATATTTAGGTATAGCCTTGTTGAATTCTCTATGGTGGTAAAGCACAGTTTAAAATTTGGGGCCGCAAGGTTACCGGTTTTTTACTAACTCTGAATGCCATAGTTTTTGAAGACAGGAGTCAGACTACGGGAGATAAGTTTCGTGGTCGAGAGGGAAACAGCCCAGACCATCAGTTAAGGTCCCAAAATGTTCGCTAAGTGGAGAAAAGAGGTGAAAACGCAAAGACAGTCAGGATGTGGGCTTGGAGGCAGCCATCATTTAAAGAAAGCGTAATAGCTCACTGATCAAGTATTTTTGCGCTGAAGAATAATCGGGGCTAAGCGAACTACCGAAACTATGGCAAAGCAGCTTTGCTGCTTTGGGTAGGGGAGCGTTCTTTGAGAGATACTAGCTTGACTGTAAAGACAGGTGATGGCTCAAAGAAGTGAGAATGTTGGTATAAGTAACGAAAAAACAGGTGAGAATCCTGTTCGCCGAAAGTCTAAGGTTTCCGTGAGATCGGTTTATCCACTCAGGGTTAGTCGACCCCTAAGCCGAGGCCAATTGGAGTAGGCGATGGGAAGCAGGTTAAATATTCCTGCACCATGGAAAGACGTTTGAGCGAAGGAGTGACGCAGTAAGGTAAGTTAACTTGGATATTGGATTGCCAAGCTAAGCTCTCAGGAGGATCTCGATGGTAAATCCGCGAGATCATTAACTCTGAAAAGTGACGGGCATATCAATCTTTAATAGAGAGATATGTTTGACTGATCCTACACTGACTAGAAAAGCTTCTAGCGAGTCTTTACATGATCGTACCGCAAACCGACACAGGTAGACGGGTTGAGAATACTCAGGCGTTGAGATAAGTATCACTAAGGAACTCGGCAAAATTGCTCCGTAACTTCGGGATAAGGAGTGCCTTCCGTGTGTAGCTCGCTTTTTGCTGAGTCAAGCATGGTAAGGCTTCAATAAATAGGCCCAACCGACTGTTTAACAAAAACACAGGGCTCTGCGAACTCGTAAGAGGAAGTATAGAGTCTGACGCCTGCCCAGTGCTGGAAGGTTAATGGGAAGGGTTAATCGTAAGATGAAGCTCTGAACTGAAGCCCCAGTAAACGGCGGCCGTAACTATAACGGTCCTAAGGTAGCGAAGTACCTTGTCGGGTAAATTCCGACGTGCATGAATGGCGTAACGAGTTGGGCGCTGTCTTGGTGATATACTCAGTGAATTTGTAGTACGGGTGAAAATGCCCGTTACCCGCAGAAGGACGGAAAGACCCCGTGCACCTTTACTATAACTTGACATTGTTTTTTGGATTGATTTGTGTAGGATAGGCGGGAGACATTGATGCAACGGTGCTAGCTGTTGCGGAGTCAACCTTGAAATACCGCCCTTATCCGTTTGAAAAACTAACTCTGAATATCCGTGATCCGGACAGAGGACATTGTCTGGTGGGTAGTTTGACTGGGGTGGTCGCCTCCCAAATTGTAACGGAGGCGTTCAAAGGTCCCCTCAGGACGAATAGAAATCGTCTATAGAGCGCAAAAGTAGAAGGGGGCTTGACTGCGAGACACACAGGTCGAGCAGGTGCGAAAGCAGGATTTAGTGATCCAGTGGTTCCGAATGGAAGGGCCATTGCTAAACGGATAAAAGGTACGCCGGGGATAACAGGCTGATCTCCTCTAAGAGTCCACATCGACGAGGAGGTTTGGCACCTCGATGTCGGCTCATCACATCCTGGAGCTGGAGAAGGTTCCAAGGGTTTGGCTGTTCGCCAATTAAAGTGGTACGTGAGCTGGGTTCAGACCGTCGCGAGACAGGTCGGTCCTTATCCTCTGTGGGCGCAAGATATTTGAAGAAGGCTGTCCCTAGTACGAGAGGACCGGGATGGGCTAACCTCTGGTGTTCCAGTTGTTTACCAAAAGCAACGCTGGGTAGCTAAGTTAGTAAGAGATAACCGCTGAAAGCATCTAAGTGGGAAACTCGTTCTGAGATAAGATATCTCTGTAGTAATACAATAAGATCCCTTGAAGACTACGAGGTTGATAGGTCGGGTGTGTAAGTACCGTAAGGTATTGAGCTAACCGATACTAATAGGTCGAACGTTTTAATTGCGCTAATATTTGTTGAAATTGAATAACGAGTATACAGTTTCTTATCAACTATCTTCAGAAAATAACACAAGCATTTCTTTCGCAAGAAAAATTTTGAAAAGTTTCTTGGTGACGATAGGTTCAGGGTCACACCCGTTCCCATCTCGAATACGGCAGTTAAGTCTGAATCGCCGATGATACTTGTTTGGCAACGAACCGGGAAAGCAGGTGTCGCCAGGTTAATATAAAAAGAGAGCTCTAGCAATAGAGCTCCTTTTTGTTTGATTTAATTGATTTTTGAAAAAAATGAGTAGGTTGAAAAATTTTGAAAAGTTTCTTGGTGACAATAGGTTCAGGGTCACACCCGTTCCCATCTCGAATACGGTAGTTAAGTCTGAATCGCCGATGATACTTGTTTGGCAACGAACCGGGAAAGCAGGTGTCGCCAGGTTAATATAAAAAAAGAGTCATAGAGATATGGCTCTTTTTTGTTGTTTCTGATTATATTTTCCTTTTTTGAAGAATCAAGGTACATGTGGAAATGTTATAAATATGCTGATCCAAAATTACTTATTCTGAAGAAAAACACAATGCAATTTAAAAAATTATTTTTATATACCGTTATAACTCTTTTTCAAATGCATATTGTTCATGGTATGCAACAAAGAAATAGTGCTCTTGAAGCTGCGTTAGCAACAGGTGCAACAGTGGCAAGTGCTTATTCTTCTGTAATTTGTTTTAAGTACTGTTTACATGCATGTGCATGTAAAAATCCCTTGATGGCAGTTGCTGGAGCAGGGGGAACTTTTTTATTTGGTGCATGGACTGGTGTATATGGTTGTCATGCTATTACTCATTATCATCGAGCAGTAAATAAAGAATAACTTTCAAAATTAATAATTATGCTCATTAAAACATATTGACTGTTTTATAATTGAAGTCTCTCAAATAGTTCAATTAATTCTTTTTTGATTAAATCGATATTGATATACGTATTTCTAAATCTGATATCAACCGATTCTTCACTTAGTTCAGAAATTCGTTCTGTTTTAATGCAATAATACGTGAGATTCATAGTTGTACTTAAATCAAAAAAAGTTTGATCAAGATGTTCTTGAAATAGTTCAATTATAGTAGTGTTTGGCCGTGCAAAAACTATATTGGTCATCCCTGCCCCATGGGTTCCGATAATAAATTCAGCTTCATGAGCAAGTTGTGCTTGCTCAATCACAGACATTTTTTCCATTAAAACTTTTTCAAACCCAAATGGTTTAATAATTTCAAAAATAGCATCTTCATTTAAAATTCTACGTATTGCAGCATTACCTCGACTAATAAAGATTCGTTTTTTACCATTTTTTACTTGATAGCTTTGTAAGAACCGTTTTTGTAAAAATTCAACTACCCATGCAGGAGTAATGCAAGAGCGTGCTACTTGAGAAGGAAAAATAACAGTTGTTGGTTGAATATGGGTATTTGAGACACCTTCAATAATTTTTTCATAATCAACTCCTAATAATTTGAGCGTATCTTTTTGAAATTGGTACTGAAGTTTTGGGACATATAAAAAATCATAGTCGATAGCTGCTTGTTCCAACAGTGCAAGGCGGGGTAAAATTTCTGTCATCCAATGATAATAATTTGAATTGCCTTCTAAAGCGATCGTTGCCACTTTACCTTGAATTGGAATAGCAGCAGGGATAGGGAAAAGATCATTAGGAGACTTGTATAAAGCTGACCAGGTCCATAACGAATCTTGATAAATTTTTCCATTATAGAGCACTATGCCATTGTCTGAATAAAGAGTTGCTCCTGTTAGTTCGATAACGTAAGCGCCAGGAATTTTATAAAACCATTCTGGCATTTCTGTTAAAGGAAACAATTGAGCATTAAATTTCCAAGACTCTGTAACATTTTCAACTTTTAGGCCTTGATTGATGAGCGTTTCTTTGGTCAGTAAAAGTGGGTCTTTAGTCATGAGCGTACTACAGTAGCAAAAGAGAAGAAAAAAAAAGAACATAACAGCAGCCTTTTTGAGTTTATTTATGTTTTATAATGGTGATTGCATTGGTAAATAACATTGAATTAGGAATTAAAACAAATTCTTTTTCACTTTCAAGTGTTGTATAACGTAAGTTAATTTTTATGACATTCCCTTGATTAATCAAAGAAGAGGTGACAGGAATCTGTATGTATTGTCCAATTTTAAATGGTTGATACAAAATAATAAAAACACCAGCAATAACATTTGCAAGAGTATCTTTGAGTGCAAAACCAAATGCAAAACCAGTAATTCCAAGTCCTGCAATAAGACCATGAATGTTAATTCCTGAATTATGAAGAATAGACGTAAAAGCTAATAAAAAAATAATATTTTTACCAGTAGATCCTAAAAAATCAATCAAATCGGCTGAATGAGTATTGGGCTTAATATAATTTACAAGTAATCGTTGAAGAATAGAGCTGCTTATCCATGCTATTATGAGTGTTGCTGTTGTTTGTAAAAAATAGAGAGATAACCAAGTAATCACTTTTTCAATGAAATTTTCAAACATTATTCACCTGATTGAGGAGTAAAAAGCTTTACAAGTTCTTGTTCTGAAAAAGAACGAAGAGGAGCTTTTTTGCAGTAATTATAAACATTTGACTCAAAAAATATTTTAACATTTTCAAAGATACTTGCAAAGGTAATCAGAATAATTGAGCAAATAATCAGTGTTGTAAAAATGTGGGTTTTCAGGATGAATGCCAAGAAACCCCCTATACATACAAGAGTCATAATGGTATAAAAAATTTTAAAGCCTAAAAAACTAAACTGCGGTTCAAAAGATTTACCAAAAGTCTTAGTAAGTATCACTTTTGATTCTTTAAGTGCATCTAGTATACTGGTTTTTTTTTCCGCAATTATCGGAATCATGATCATGCTTTCTGGATTGGAGTATTCATCATGTTTTTCTTCAAAATTACCAGATATGAGCTGGCGTAATTTTCTAATATGTTCTGTTAATGCAAAAGCGTTTAAAATAATAAGAAGTGCTGCTAATGTTTTCATTAAACTTAATTGAATAATAACAATAAAGTGATTGGAAGAAAGTAAGAGAAGTTTTTTTATATGAACTGGCCGATGTGATAAATTTTCAATAAAAGTATACGCTATGCTCATTTGAAAAAATGAAGTAACGCTGTTGATAATAAAAAGTGTAAAAAATCCAAAAAGTACGTGTCCTAGGTGGTCCCAGAAACTAAAATTAAAAATTTCTTTAAAGGTGGTGTGATCAAAAATGTGTATCCCATAATAGTGATATTCTAGATCAACAAAGCAACTAAAAATAAAAAGATTACAGCTCAGAGCCAACAGAGTAAAAGCAAGTGCATACCGATGATTTAATAAATCTTTAATGCATACTGCTAAAATTTCAATGCCATTTTTATTTTTTTGATTAAATATACTTATCATTGTTATTCTTTCAGGGTAATAATGTCTTTTTACCGATAACATATTTAATAATAAGTCAGAAATGATTGATAAGGTTTATTTTTCTATAGGTTCTTCTGAAGCATCAAACAAAGAAAGTAATTGATAAACATTTTTTAATTTTTTACAGGAGTTAGCTGTTTTTTGTTGTTCAGCAACAAAAATGTTACTAATTCCAAATTTTTGTGCTTCTCGAATGTAATGTTCAACACCATTAATTGCTTTGATATTTCCTGTCAAACTTAATTCACCTAAAGCCATTGTTTTTTTTGGCAATGCTTGTTGGAAATAGCTAGAAAGTAAGCTTAGGGCAATTCCAAGATCAGAAGAGCTTTCTGAAATTTTAAGGCCACCACTTACTTTTACAAAAATGTCGTGGGAACTTAATCTGATCTGTAAATATTTTTCTAGAATTGCGGCAATAAGAACTACCCGTTTATGATCAATTCCAGTAACCACTCGTTGAGGAACTCCATATTTAGTAGGCACAGTTAATGCTTGAATTTCAAGTAACAATGGACGAGATCCTTCAAGGCACCCAACCAATACGGATCCAGGGGCATCGGTTGCTTCATCAAGCAAATATTGATTGATATGCGGAACTTCTTCAAGGCCTGTACTGCTCATTGCAAAAAAACCAAGTTCATTAATCGGACCAAAACGGTTTTTAACACTGCGTAAAATACGGGTGTGCCAACGGTCTTCACCTTGTAGGTAAAAAACACCGTCAACCATATGTTCCAATGTTTTTGGGCCAGCCATTTGCCCTTCTTTGGTGATATGGCACGTGATAATGATGGCAATATTATGTTCTTTTGCAAGTCTCATTAAGGCAAATGAAGTTTCACGTAACTGCCCAACAGTTCCAGGAAATGAGTGACTTTCTGAAAAAAAACAGTTTTGAATCGAATCAATGACAACTACGTTTGGTTTTTGTTCTTGGCAGGTTTGCAAGATACCTTCAATTTGTGCTTGATCAGAAAATAATAAGTTATCATGGACGCTCTGAATGCGCAGTGCGCGTAATTTTACTTGTTCAAGTGATTCTTCAGAAGAAAAATAAAAAACAGAATACTTTTTGGCAAGCTTGTAAGCAATATGTAATAAAAGGGTAGATTTTCCAATACCAGGGTCGCCGGTAAGAACCAGTAAGGAGCCAGGCATGATACCGCCACCTAAGACATTATCCCACTCACTAATGCCCGTTAACATTCTTTGTTGCTGAGTCATGCTTACTTGATTGAGTGATTTCATAACTAATGGTTTGCTTGACCCTGAAAGTGTTTTATTGCCAGGTGTAAGAATTGGCTGTTCCAGTTGAATGAAACTGTTCCATTCTTTGCACTCAGGACAGCAACCAATCCATTTGAGTGTAATGTAATTACAATTTGAGCAACTGAATTTTATAGACTGTTTTGCCATACTACCTTTTTATCAATACTATAGCAGCTTCGGCATCGTGCTTGATAAGATTCTTCAGCTCCAACTTTAATAATTGGGTCATCATAGCGTGCAGGCTGGCCGTTAACTAATCTTTGACTGAAAAATGCTTCTTGTCCACATGTAATACAGATTGCGCTTAATTTGGTAACAGTGTCTGCAAGTGCCATTAATATTGGCATAGGACCAAAAGGGATTCCTTTAAAATCAAGATTAAGTCCAGCTAAAATTACGTATTTGCCTTCAGCAGCTAAGGTAAGCACAACATCAATTAATTCGTGTGAAAAAAATTGTGCTTCGTCAATGCCAACAACTTTAATTTCATCAGGAACTAATGATGGAATTATTAATGCACTTTCAACAGGAAAAGCAGGAATTTTTCCGCCATCATGTGAGGTAACAAAATTAACACCTCTTCGAACATCAATACTGGGTTTAAATACAATGGTCGGTTTTCTTGCAATAACAGCCCTTGAAAGGCGTCTAATAAGTTCTCCAGATTTTCCTGAAAACATAGGCCCACAAATTATTTCAATATGTCCTTTAGTGGGAATTTGGCCAATCATAGAGTTCCTTGCTTAATGTAAAACTATATTGTAAACGACGATGCACTAGTATACACTAGCAATAAAAAAGATATATTATTTTTTGTTATCAACAAAGGACTTTTAATGTCGTATGATTCAAAAATTCAGATACACCAATCACAAGTAATTATTCCTCAACATAAGATGCCGCATCTTCTTGTTGAGCAGTCTCTTAAATTAGAAGGTACAGCAAAACTTTTTGGTGCTAAGAATGCTACATTAGTTATTATTATTTCTTTACTGTTAACAAAAGGTAAATCAACTCTTTTTAATGTTCCAGCGTTAGAAGATACGTTCTCTATTATTCAATTGATGAATCATTTGGGTGTACATACTGAATTTGATATTGATCAAAATATTTTAGAAGTAGATACAACATTTGTTCAGAATGCTCAAATTCCTTTTGAGATTATGAACAAATGTAGAGCTTCATTTTTAGTTATGGGTGCTCTTCTTGCAAGATTTAATAAAGCTGAAGTAGGTTTGCCAGGCGGATGTGTTATTGGTGAGCGACCAATCGATTATCATATTAAAAATTTTGAAAAAATGGGCGTTGTTTTTAATGAAGAAAAGGATATTTTGTCAGGTTCGGTAAAAGAACTTAAACATCGTAATTTATTACTTGAATACCCAAGCGTAGGGGCAACAGAAAATTTAGTTTTAGCAGCTGTTTTGACAGAAGGTACTACTAAAATAATTAATGCAGCATTAGAGCCAGAAGTGTTTGATTTTATTCAAGTTCTTAAAAAAATGGGTGCACATATTACTATTGAAGCTCCAGCAACTCTTTGCGTAACTGGTGTAAAAGAACTAAAAGCAATTGAATATTCAATTATGTACGATCGGCTTGAAGCAGGGGCTTTACTATTAGCAGGAGCAATTACTGGTGGATATATTGATATTCCTCAGGCGCCGGCCCATTCAATGGGGCTTTTTTTAACAAAGTTGCAAGAAATGGGGCATACTATATTAATTGGAAAAAATGGAACAGGTGTAAAAATAAAGGCTTCAAAAAGAACACATCCTGTTACTATTAAAACAGCTCCCTATCCATCGTTTCCTACCGATTTACAAGCGCCTATGACAGCTGCATTGGTTTTGACTCAAGGAACGAGTAAGATACAAGAAACAGTTTTTGAAAATAGGTTAATGCATATTAAAGAATTAATTAAAATGGGGGCTCAAGCTGAGATAGAAAATTCAGTTGCAATTATACGTGGGGTTCAGGAGCTTTATGGGACAACGGTTATAGCAAGTGATATTCGTGCTTCTTGCGCATTGGTTCTTGCAGGGTTGGCCGCACAAGGGACAACGATTGTGACAGGTATTCATCATTGGAAGCGTGGATACCAAAATTTAGAAAAAAAGTTGCAACAACTTGGTGCTCGAATCGATTTATATGAATAATTAACTATTTAAAATTAGAAGAAAGTTCAGTTAATTCACGAGTAATTTTTGTTTGTCTTATTTTATTATACTGAAGTTGCATCGTATCAAGTAGATTATTTGCTGAACGTGTTGCATTATCCATAGCAAGAAATCTTGCTGATTGCTCTCCTAATAATGAAGAAAATAAAGCATTATAGATAAGGCAATGCAAATACATATGTGCCAATGTATCAAGAATTAACTTTGGGCAATGTTGCCAAAAAGTATCATTACTTTTCTCTTCTTGTTTTTTTTCAAACGGGATCAGAGTATCTTTTCTTAGTCGATGTGTAAAAAAAGTTTCAGGATGAGCGTGTACTAAAAATACCTGGGTATAAGATGGGACACTTTTAAGTAATAAATTGGTAAGAGTATCAGCTAATGTTTCAAGTGTACTATTTTTAAGTTCTGGAGCTTGTTGAAAAATATTTAAAGAATGTTGTTTTATAAGATTGGAAGTTTTTTTCCCAAATGTCATTATGGAAACATTTTTAGCCTTTAAAACAGAGAGATTATTTTCAATCCAGTAATTAAGTTCAGTATTATAATTACCGCAAAGCCCTTTTTGAGCTCCAACAATAACGTAGAGTATTTTTTCAGGAGCAGTTGGTTCTGGAAACAAGATGTCACAAGTCCATTGTGATTGTCCTTGTAAATCAAAGAAAAGATCCTGAATTAGTTGTTGATACTCAAGTAGGTGTTTTTTTTGTTTGTTCATTCGAGTATGAAGTGAACGAGAAACAATACGCATAGCACCGGTAATTTTTTTAAAAGTACCAATTGCCTTAAGTCTTTGTCGTAACTGAATAAGCTGTGACATTGATTGTCTCCTTGAACTATACTGTAAAGGTACTTTTTTTGTATATTTTTTGCAATAATCAATTATAGTCAATAATTATTTTGCAAGGGGTAAGGGATGTATGATTATTGTAATTGATGGGTATAATCTTTTAAAACAAATTTTTGATCCAAATGACATTTCTGAAAAAAAGCGAACAGCTTTTGTCAATTTATTAGGGAAATATCGTGAAAAAAGGGGTCACAAAATTGTGATCATTTTTGATGCAGGTCCTTGCTTTGGGCCTTTAAAGGAAAAACAAAGAGGTGTGCAAGTACTTTTTTCAGGCCAAGATTATACCGCTGATGATTTAATTATCCAATTTGTTCAAGAGCATCCAACAAAAGAAATTATGGTTGTTACTGCCGATAGAAAAATTAAGCAAGCGGTTAAAAGTCAATTAGTTGAAATTGTTGAACCGCTTTATTTTTATGCAAAAATCAAAGATGCACTTGAAAGCGATCAGACTCATAAAAAAAATGAGCATCAAATTATTAAGCTTACTCAAGACTCAAATGAAGAAGTTGATGCGCTTATGCAGGAGGCTGCAAGCATGAAAATATTTGAAAAAAATAAACAAGAAGAGTATTATGATCCTCGTAATCATCAGATCAAAAAGCAGCAATTGTCAAAAAAAGAACGTAAAAAAAATAAAAAAATTGATAAACTATAAGTCATGATGAAAAAAAAGAAAATAACACAACAAGAAATGTCTGATGTTGCACAGCATATTATTCAACAGTTGCCTACTCACCCTATTGTTACTTTATCAGGACCTTTAGGGGCAGGCAAGACAACCCTTGTGCAAGAAATTTTAAAAGAACTTGGTGTCTCAGGCCCTGTTATTAGCCCGACTTATAACTATGTAACAACCTATAAACTCAAAGACGACAAGACTGTTTATCACTTTGATTTGTATAGGCTTAATTCAGAAGATGAATTTATAGCAGCAGGGTTTGATGAATACTTATATCAATCAAATAGTTTCTCTTTTATAGAGTGGCCACAAGTTATTAATGATATGTTAGAAGAGAATGTTATTGCTGTTAAACTTGAACATGATGCTGATGACACTCGTTTGATTTCTGTTACACTTAAATAGAGGTATAAAAACATATCTTTTTAAGTAAATGGGGTCACTATGAATAGTTTTAAGCTTATTATTGCTTGCTTTTTATTATTTTCAACTACGTATGCAAAAAAAGATCTTTTTTTAAAAAATACATCTAATTTTTATTGGAAAATAGGTAATCAGGACAAGGCTCCCATTCCTAAAAGCATTCTTGAGCATGCCCATAAAAAATTTAGTTGGCTTGCTACTTCTTCTTATTATCAAAAATATCAAAGCACAGATTCAGTATTAGAGGCTTTTTCGCACGATGTATCGCTTTTTACCTTTACGATGTCAGATGACGCTTCTTTTAAGGCTTATTATTGTAATCGGTCGTCGAATATTTTAGTAGTTGTTGTGCCGCCCTATGGTGCTCAAATGAATGATTTAATAAGGTTTGCAGGAATTTTTCATGATACGGATGTTTTAATAGTTGATTATTATCAAACACCTTTGTATGGATTAGCAGGAAAAGTTTGCTCTTTTTTAATTGCGCCAACTGCTCAAGAACGAAAAAAACGAGTTAAGCAACTCACTCAACTTTTTCAAACAGTCCAACAGCAAGGTTATCATGAAATTATTGGGGCGGCTCAATGTTATGGGGCATGGGTATTGCTTGATACGCAAGTATCATTAACAGAATCGGGTACAGCTGGATTTGATAAGCTTATTATAGATAGTTGTCCTGCTGGAGTTTTGCCTCTTTGTGAAAAATGGGCCGAAGATCCCGTGGCAGTTGCAACAGTAGGCAATAGCATGGGACCATTCTGGCTTTCACTTACTACTAAGCTCTTCTATTATCCCTTATTGGCTTCAACAAGTTTTTTTTATAAGGATTTTTTTGTAGAGGATCTTTTAGTAAAAATAACAATACCTATTATGTTCGTGCATAATCAGCAAGATCTTTTAGTAAATGATCAAGAATTTGATCGTATGTATCAGGCGGTTAAGCACACACGTAAATGTGCATTGATTAGCCCTTTCAAGCATTTACACAGTAGCTTAAAAGCAAAAGAATTATATACTGAAGTTGTAAATCAATTTGTTCACAACGTTCTATTTTAAAGGGAAAGAGCATATGGCTTGTGAAAAACAAAAATGTTGCATGAAAGAAGATTATCTTGTTTGTACATGCATGGAAGTGATGTATTCACAAATTATTCAAGCGATTAATAATGGTGCGCATACGTTTGATGCGCTTTCTGATCAGTTGGGTGTAGGCACCGGATGTTCAAGTTGTGTAGATGAAGTTCACCAAATTTTATCAGAACAATTAGACAAAAAATAAAAAAACTTTTACATTCGATGTTGAAAACATTTAAGAAAAGGATTATCCTGACTACTCCTTGATATAAAGTTAATTGAAATATATGCCTTATGGTGAGATTCCCGAGTGGCCAAAGGGGGCGGACTGTAAATCCGCTGGCTCTGCCTTCGTAGGTTCGAATCCTACTCTCACCACCATAATTTTTTGCGAAATTTTTTTAGCACGTTATAATAAGGCAATGAAATGTGCGGGAATAGCTCAATTGGTAGAGCGCCAGCCTTCCAAGCTGTAGGTTGCGGGTTCGAGTCCCGTTTCCCGCTCCACTTTGAGTTTTCAGCAAGCTTAAAGTGACCTTAAAAAGGTGTTTTGTAATTTGAAATATAAATAAGCGCTGGCGTAGCTCAGCTGGTAGAGCAACTGATTTGTAATCAGTAGGTCGCAAGTTCAAATCTTGTCGCCAGCTCCATTTTTATTCTTTTTTTTAAGGATTTAAAATGGAGAAAGCTTGTTTAGAATTCAAGGTAAATAAGCTTGAATCAAGGAAAAAAGAAAAGCGTCAGGTAAATTCAGACACTGGTAGGCATAAAAATGCTTATAGATAGGGTAATTAGAAGGTAAAAAAATTTGTCTTTTTACCTTTTTTGTTTTACTCTTAAGTAAATGTTTGTGATCGCTGGTTGATAAGTGGCCCTCGTAGCTCAGTTGGTAGAGCACTCCCATGGTAAGGGAGAGGTCACCGGTTCAAATCCGGTCGCGGGCTCCATCTTTGTCTTTATACCATGAATCTGAGGATGGAATTTAAAGTTCGTAAAAGGTTTTAAGTATGGCAAAAAATAGAGTTATTACACATCTTTCTTGCGAAACATGCAAAGAGCGTAATTATAGCCAATTAGTTTCTAAAAAAAGGACTGTGGGATCGTTGCATTTGAAAAAGTATTGTTCACGATGCCAGAAACATTGTCCTCACAAAGAAACAAAGTAATTTGTTGAAGGCCAGTAGCTCGAATTGGTAGAGCGACAGACTCCAAATCTGACGGTTGGGGGTTCGAGTCCCTCCTGGCCTGCCAAGTCGCGGTATGGAAGATACAATCAAGATAGGTATAAAAATGAAAAACGTTGCTCAATTTTTTGATGGTGTTGGAAAAGAGTTTGCAAAAGTGATTTGGCCAAGTGGTACTGAGTTAATCGGTTCGACATTGGTCGTTTTGGCAATTGTTTTTGCGTTTTCATGTTATCTTGGTTTGATCGATCATATGTTGGCAAGAGTGATGAGCATAATTTTGTCTTGGTAGAAGAAAGTTAAAGCAAATGAAACGTTGGTATGTTGCGCAAGTATATCCTGGTTACGAAGAGATTGTTAAAAAAGATCTCGAGCGTAGAATTGAGGAATTAAAAAATGACCTATTTGGCCAAATACTTGTGCCATCTGCGAAATTAAAAAGTATGTTTGTTGCTCAAGAAGAGCAAGTTGATGAGCGTCTTTTTCCTGGATATATTTTGATAGAAATGGAAAAGAATCCGGAAACGCTTGCTGTTGTTGCTTCTACTCCAAAAATTACAAAATTTTTAGGAGGCAGAGATCCTTTGCCGCTTTCAAAAAAGGAAGTAGAAAGAATTATTTCTCAAGTTAAAGGGGAAGTGATTGTTTCAAAAGGGCAGAAGGAAGAATTTACTGAAGGCGCTGAAGTAGATATTAAAGAAGGTCCATTTGCAGGCTTTGTTGGTATTGTTGATAGGGTTGATGAAGAGAGTGAAAAATTGACGGTTATGGTAAGCATCTTTGGGCGATTGACTCCAGTTGAGCTTACATTTGAACAGGTGAAAAAGTAGAAAGGTTAGGTATCTAACATGGCCGATATAAAAGCTATAGTAAAATTGCAAATTTTGGGGGGAGCAGCTTCTCCTGCAAACGTTGGTACAGCACTTGGTCCCCAAGGTATCAATATGATGGATTTTTGCAAAGCGTTTAACGCACAAACAGCGCAAAAGAAGGGTGAAACTGTTCCGGTAATTGTAACGATTTTAAAAAATCGAACATTTACTTTTGTTTTAAAAACAGCCCCTACTTCAGAGCTTATTAAAAAGAAATTGAATCTTAAAAAGGGTTCAGGTCGGCCAAATACAGAAAAACTTGGAATGCTTAAGCAGTCTGACTTGGAAGAAATTGCTAAAATAAAGATGCCTGATCTTAATGCGATTGATATTGATGCTGCAAAAAAAGTTGTAGCAGGTACTGCGCGTAGCATGGGTGTTGAAATCGGTGATTGATTCAGGTTTTAAGGGATAACGCGATGAAACGAGGAAAAAATTACAAACGAGTTGTGCAAGGTCATGATAAGACAAAAATGTTGTCTCTTGATGATGCAGTGACTCGAATGAAAGAAAAAGCGTACGCAAAATTTGATGAATCAGTTGATGTTGATATCAATGTTGGGATTGATCCTTCAAAGGGTGACCAAGTAGTGCGTGGTGCGGTAACATTACCTCACGGAACTGGTAAAAAAGTTCGTGTTGTAGTGTTTGCAAAAGGTGAGCATGTTGATCAAGCTCTTAAAGCGGGCGCTGATTATGTAGGTTTGGAAGAACTTATTGATAAAATTAGTGCTGGTTGGATGGATTTTGAGTATGCAGTTGCAACTCCTGATGTGATGGGGCCTGTTGGTAAACTAGCAAAACAGTTAGGGCCAAGAGGGTTACTTCCGAATAAAAAAGTAGGAACTGTAACGTTTGATGTAGAACATATTGTGAAAGAATTAAAGAGCGGGCGTTCATTTTTTAAAAATGATAAAAACGCGGTTGTTCATTTTTCTTTAGGTAAGCGTTCTTTTGATGAAGCAAAGTTAAAAGAGAATATTAGAGCTTTCTTGAAAGCTTTAAGTTCTTCAAAACCGCCAGCATCTAAAGGTAAGTTTATTAGAAAAGTAACAATATCTTCTACAATGGGTGTTGGGATATGCGTTAATGCAGATGATATCTTACGGTAAAGGTTTGGTATTATGAATCGACAAGATAAATCAGCAGTTATAACTTCTTTAAAAAATAATTTTAAAGAAAATTCAGCTTCCTTTGTTGTAGGCGTGAATGGTTTAACTGTCGTCCAAATAGAAAGTTTACGTGATACTTTGCGCCAACAAGGTGCGAAGTTGAATGTTGCTAAAGTACGTTTAATGAAACGTGCGTTACAAGATGCGGGAGATGTTCATAAAGGGCTAGAACCTTATTTAAAAGAACAGATCGCATTGGTTTTTGTGCAACAAGAAGCGCCGGCTATTGCAAAAATTTTGTGTGGATTTGCAAAAGAAAACGAACGTTTCTCTGTTGTTGCAGGGTACATGGATTCAATGGTTCTTGACACGAATGCAGTCAAAACAATTGCTTCCTTGCCGTCTCGTCAAGTGTTGTTAGCGCAACTTGCTGCAACATTGAATGCGCCGGTAACTGGATTGGTATGTACATTGCATCAAATGGTTGCTCAGGTTGTCTATGTATTGAAAGCTATTGAAGAGAAAAAACAATAGTTTATAAGTTAGAATTATAATATTTTTTATTACTTTTATGTCTTGGGAGTGAAACAATGGCAGGCAAATCATACGAAAAGTTGATTGATCAAATTGGTGAAATGTCAGTGATTGAATTGGCTGAAATGGTCAAAGCGCTTGAAACTAAATTTGGTGTATCAGCTACTCCAGTTGCAACCGTTTCAAACGCATCAGCTGCACCAGTTGCTGAAGCAGCTGCAGAAAAGTCAGAATACAAAGTGACTTTAAAAGAATCAGGTGCTGATAAGATTAAGGTTATCAAAGCGCTTCGTACAGTAACAACGCTTGGCTTAGGTGAAGCAAAAGCTGCTGTTGAAGGTGCGCCTTTTGTTATTGCAGAAGCTGCTTCAAAAGATGATGCAAAGAAGATGAAGGAAGCTTTAGAAGCTGCTGGCGCAAAAGTAGAGCTCGCTTAACACGCACTTATTGTAATGAAGCGCGTAAGATAGCAAATGGAATGCCGTTTTTCATAAGGAGCAGCTGAATGAGTAGCCTGCAGGTAGGCAAAGGTACGATTCGTAAAACATTTGGAAGAACACGAGATGTTGTTCCAGTGCCAAACTTGATTGAAATTCAATCAAGTTCATTTAATGATTTTGTTCAACTTGATTTCTTGCCAAGTGAACGTCAAAATGTTGGGTTGCAAAAAGTCTTAAATGATATATTTCCTATTGATTATAATGGAAAACTCTCTTTAGAGTTTGCAAGTTATGAGTTAGGAAATTGGGCATGTACTTGTGGTAAACTCAAGGGGATAGAGAACCGTTATGCATGGTCTTGTTCTGTCACTAAAAAGACAGGATGTTCTCGTCTTTCTAAAGATTCTTCTGCTCCAAAAACTGCTCGTTATAAAACATGTCCTTCATGCTTGTCTCGAGTAACGGTGCAATTGCCAATGAGCGTTGATGAATGTCGTTCCAATGGACAGACATTTTCAATGCCATTAAAAATTAAAATTCAGCTTATTAGTTGGGAAGGCGAAGGAAAAAGTCGTGTTGTTCGAGATATTAAAGAACAAGATATTTTCTTTGCAGATGTACCAGTAATGGCTGATTTAGTTTTAAAACACGGTCAGTTTGAACTAGGTAATGAAGGTACTTTCTTGATCAACGGTGTTGATCGAGTAGTAGTAAGTCAGTTACATCGTTCTCCTGGTGTTGTTTTTTCGCAAAGCAAAAAAATAAAAGATGTTCGTGGAAGGCCCTACTATTTAGCTCGTATTATTCCAATGCGGGGTTCTTGGGTAGACTTTGAGTTCGATAGCAATGATCATTTATATGTTCGTATTGATAAAAAGAAAAAATTATTAGTAACGACATTGCTTCAGGCTTTAGGTATAGAACGCGACGCTATTATTCCATCATTTTATGGTATTGATATCGTTCATTATGAAAAAGGTATATTTTTCTCAAATGTAGATGATAATTTATTGGGACATCGTCTTGAAAAAGGCATGATTCCGGCACAGCATGAAGAAACATTTGTAGGAAAACGTGTAACAAAAGATCTTATTAAAGAGCTCCATAAAGCTGGCATTAAGAAAGTAACACTTTCTGAAAATATGCTGGTTAATAGAGTTTTTGCTTCAGACGTTGTAGATGAATTATTAGGTGAAGTTATTGCTGAACAAGGGCAACCACTTACAAAAGTAGTCTATGATCGTTTATTAGAACAAGAAAAATCAACCTGTGCTTTAGTTGCTTCATCTGGATATGTTTTTCAACCTACTATTGCAACAACATTAGCGCAAGACAGTTGTCATTCAGAAAAAGATGCTTTAAAAGAAGTTCATTCAAAAATATGGCCTGGTGACAATTCATCATTAGAAGAAATCAAAGAACGCCTTGAAAATATGTTCTTTAATTCTCGTTATTATGATTTAACCAAGGTTGGTAGAATTAGAATTAATCGTAAACTTGGTTTAAAAGTTGCAGAAGATGTCACAACGTTAACACGAGAAGACTTTGTTGCAACGGTTAAATACTTGGTTGGACTACGTGAGCAAGCTGAAGGTCAATTGGATGATATTGATCACTTGGGAAACAGAAGAGTTCGTCTTGTAGGTGAATTATTAAGTAACCAAGTGTATCTTGGATTCTTACGTATTGAACGTATTGTTCGTGAACGTTTTAGAATGCAAGAAGCATATGGTACTTTGATGCCTCAAGATCTTTTAAACGTTAAGCCATTAAGCGCTGTTTTAAGAGAATTTTTTGGAACTGGTCAACTTTCGCAATTTATGGATCAAACTAATCCATTGTCTGAAATCGCTCATAAAAGAAGGCTGTCAGCCCTCGGGCCCGGCGGTGTTATGAAAGATCGTGCAACGTTTGAAATTCGTGACGTTCACACTTCTCATTATGGTAGAATCTGTCCAATTGAAACCCCAGAAGGTCAAACAGTTGGTTTGATTTCATCACTTTCAACTTATGCAACGGTCAATGATCTTGGCTTTATTGAAACTGCTTATCGACCTGTTAAAAACAAAAAGATTTTAGATGAAGTAGTCTTCCTTGATGCATTTCAAGAAAATGATCGTTTCATTGCTCAAGCTGACGCAGTAAAACCAGGACAATCAACAATTACCACTGATACAGTTATTGCTCGTCATCATTGTGATTTTGAATCTGTTGATGCTGAAAAAATCGATTATATTGATTTATCTCCACAACAATTAGTTTCTGTTTCTACAGCATTAATTCCTTTCTTAGAACATGACGACGCATCTCGTGCATTGATGGGTTCTAACATGCAACGTCAAGCTGTTCCTTTGATTAAAACTGAAGCTCCTTTGGTTGGAACAGGGATGGAAAAAGAGA
Organism: candidate division TM6 bacterium GW2011_GWF2_32_72; assembly: GCA_945882015.1. Classification (GTDB taxonomy): domain Bacteria; phylum Babelota; class Babeliae; order Babelales; family CAIQNR01; genus CAMCVM01. The sequence goes on along the minus strand of CAMCVM010000001.1, from coordinate 107,327 downwards.
TTGCAAAATCTTCAAATGCAGTATTAAGAGCGCGTCATAGTGGAACAGTAAAATATGTTTCAGCAGAAAAAATTGTTATCCAAGCGGATGAAAAAGAATTTGTCGATTTGGATGATTGGATTGCGCACGGAATTGAAACGTATTATCTAAGAAAATTCAAGCGATCAAGTATGAGTACTTGGATTCACCAAGTGCCAATTGTCAAACGTGGTGAAAAGATTAAAGCTGGAGATGTTTTAACTGATGGTGCATCGGTTAAAAACGGTGAACTTGCTTTAGGTGCAAATTTAACTGTTGCATTTATGCCATGGCATGGATACAACTTTGAAGACGCAATTGTTTTAAATAAACGTCTTGTAGCTGAAGATATGTTAACCTCTGTTGCAGTTGACGAATATGTTGTTGATGCACGAGATACTAAACTTGGGCCTGAAGAAATTACTCGAGATATTCCAAACGTTGGCGATAGTGCTCTTGCTGGTCTTGATGAAGACGGTATTGTTAAAATTGGTACACGTGTTAAATCAGGTGATATTTTAGTTGGAAAAGTAACCTTAAAAGGTGACGTTCAATATTCTCCAGAAGAAAAATTATTACGAGCAATTTTTGGTGAAAAATCTCGAGAAGTACGAGACACCTCATTGCGCGTACCACCTGGAGTTGAGGGAATGGTCACTGATGTGAAAATTTTCTCCCGAAGCGGTATCAGAAAAGATAAGCGTTATAAGGAAGAAGTAATTCGGCAAATTAATCAATTAGAGCAAGATTTTGCACAGCATAATGAAGAACTATTGATTATGACAGCTGAAAAAATAGCTCACCTCTTAGATGGTAAAGCTCCTGCAGGAAAGCCAGCAGCAAGCTTACTTAAAAAAGGTCTATTTGATGCTGAAAAAATTATCGCATTAGAACCGCTTAAAGTATTAGAATTAAGTTGCTCAGACAAAGAAACTGCAGAGCAAATTAAACATATTATTAGTTCTTATGAAATTCAGGTACGAGTACTTGAAGGTCTTAAAGAAGAGCGAATTGGTAGATTTAAAAAAGGTGATCCGCTGCCTTCAGGTGTTATTAAAATGGTAAAAGTATTTATCGCTATGAAACGTCATGTTTCAGTTGGTGATAAAATAGCTGGTCGCCATGGTAACAAAGGTGTAATTTCAAATATTGTACCTCGTGAAGACATGCCGTATTTATCTGACGGAACAACTGTTGATATCGTTCTTAATCCATTAGGTATTCCTTCTCGTATGAACGTTGGTCAAATTCTTGAAACAACCCTTGGTTTTGTGGGTAAAAAAATGGGTGAAAAATTAACTCATTTGATGAAAGAAAAAAGTGATACGTTTGTTACAGACTATTTAAATAAATGTTTTGATGAAAAGTTTATTGCTGAATATCAAAAAAAGCATGGAAAAGAAGCGCTTATTGAATTAGCTCGTAAAACAGCGCAATATGGTGTTCATTTTGAAACTCCTGTTTTTGAAGGACCTTCATTTGAAGAACATATCAAACCAATGCTTCAAGATATCGGACTTTCTGAAACTGGTACTTTTATGTTGAAAGACGGAAGAACTGGTGAAACTTTTGATCAGCCGGTAACAGTTGGTTGTATGTATATCATGAAACTTGATCATATGATTGACGACAAATTACATGCTCGTTCTGTTGGGCCGTACTCATTAGTAACACAACAACCATTGGGTGGTAAAGCTCAATTTGGTGGACAGCGTCTTGGTGAAATGGAAGTTTGGGCTCTGCAAGCATATGGTGCTTCATATACCTTACAAGAAATGTTGACCTATAAGTCAGATGACGTTTCAGGAAGACATAAAGTGTATGATTCTATTGTTCGTGGAGAAGATATTTCAGAACCTGGATTACCAGAATCATTTAACGTACTTATTAAAGAATTACAAAGTTTAGGTCTGCAAATAGATTTGTGCAAGGTTGGTAAGGAGGAAGTCAGTGAATAGTCAAATCCTAGAGAGATTTCGAGAGTATATAAACGTTACTCAATTTAATGCGCTTCGTTTTGGGTTGGCTTCTCCTTTAAAAATACGTTCACTTTCTTATGGTGAAGTAAAAAAGATTGAAACCATTAACTACAGAACATTAAAGCCTGAAAAAGATGGGCTGTTCTGTGCTCGTATTTTCGGTCCAGTTAAAGATTGGGAATGTAACTGCGGAAAATATAAGCGAATGAAGCATCGCGGGGTAACTTGCGAAAAATGTGGTGTTGAAGTTATTCAATCTCGTGTGCGCCGCGAAAGAATGGGGCATATTGAGTTAGTGACTCCGGTTGTTCACATTTGGTATTTTAAAGGAATTCCAAGTTATCTTGGTTTGATTTTAGATATGCCAGTTAAAGATCTTGAACGGGTTATTTACTTTGATGTTAACATTGTTATTAATCAAGGTAATTCTCCTTATCCTAAAAAAACCTTGTTATCAGTTACTGAAGTAGAAGATTATTTAGATGCAAACCCAGATGATATGGTATTTAAAGCCGATTCTGGAGCTCAAGCAATTAAAGAAGTTTTAGCTTCACTTAATCTTGCAGTTGAAATTGAAACGCTTAAAGAAGATTACAAAAAAACAGGTTCAGTTGCTACACGGCATAAAATTATTAGAAGACTAAAGATATTTACACAATTGGCTCAAGCAAATTCTCGTCCTGAATGGATTGTGATGGATGTCCTTCCGGTATTACCACCTGATTTGCGTCCACTGGTTCCTTTAGAAGGTGGTAGATTTGCTTCTTCTGATTTAAACGAATTGTATCGTCGTGTTTTAAATAGAAATATTAGATTACGTCGATTAATGGAAATTGAAGCACCGTCTGTCATTATTAAAAATGAAAAACGAATGCTACAAGAATCTGTTGATGCTTTGATTGATAACGGCCGAAGAGGTCAGCCTGTCAGAGGTTCAAATAGACGTCCATTAAAATCATTGAGCGAAATGCTGCGTGGTAAACAAGGTCGATTCAGACAAAATTTATTGGGTAAACGTGTTGACTATTCAGCTCGTTCAGTAATTGTGGTTGACCCTGAACTTAAAATTACTCATTGTGGACTTCCGAAAAAGATGGCACTTGAGTTATTTAAATCATATATTTATGCAGGGCTTTTAAAGCGCGAAATGGCTCCTAACTTACGCGTTGCAAAAAAGATGGTTGAAGATAATCATCCAGAAGTGTGGGACGTATTAGAAGATGTGGTTAAAGAACGTCCAGTTCTTTTAAACCGTGCTCCGACATTGCATAGATTAGGTATTCAGGCATTCTGGCCTATGCTAGTAGATGGAAAAGCTATCACGATTCATCCGTTAGTTTGTACAGCGTTTAACGCTGACTTTGACGGGGATATGATGGCGGTTCATTTACCATTAAGCAGTAAAGCAGTGCTTGAAGCTGAAAACTTAATTTTGTCATCAAAAAATATCTTGTCTCCTTCAAATGGAAGACCAGTTACTGTTCCTTCGCAGGATATGATTTTAGGGCTTCATTACATGACAAAAGTTCGTTGTAATGCAAAAGGCCAAGGAATTGTATTTGCAAGTGTTAAGGAAGTTGTTTCTGCTTTTCAATGTGGACAAGTTGCATTGCATGCAAAAGTTAAAGTTCGTTTGGGTGCGCAAGCTCTTACTGATACCACTATTGGACGAGTGATTTTGTTTGAAGCACTTCCTGAAGGATCAGATTTTGGTTGGGTTAATAAAATTCTCCAGAAAAAAGATCTTGGGAAATTGATTGAAACAATTTATTACACCTTTGGAGCTGAAAAAACAGTTGTCTGTCTTGATAAAATTAAAAAACTTGGTTTCTATTATTCTACGGTAAGTGGAATTTCTTTTGGAATTGGTGATTTAGTTTCTCCAGAAAATAAAGATGCTGTTATTAAAAAAGCAGAAAAAGAAGTTGCGCGAATTGAAAAATTATATCGTGACGGTGTAATTACTAACGGTGAGCGTTACAACAAAGTTATTCGTGCGTGGCATCATGCAACAGCAGAAATTTCAGTAGCTATGGGTAAAGAGTTTAAAGCACAAGATCAGCTTTGTTTTGAGAATGCTACCGGTGAAAATAAACCTTTTAATCCTGTCTTCTTATTTCTTGACTCAGGTGCTCGTGGTACTAATGATCAGATTAAGCAGTTAGTTGGTATGCGTGGATTGATGTCTAAACCGAATGGTGACATTATGGAAACGCCTGTTAAAACTAACTTTAGAGATGGTTTAAGTGTTTTTGAATACTTTATTTCTACTCACGGTGCTCGAAAAGGTCAAGCTGATACAGCGCTTAAAACAGCAAACTCTGGATACTTAACTCGACGTTTAGTTGACGTAGCACAAGACGTTGTTGTTTCAGTGTATGATTGTAAAACACTTGGATACATCACGGTTAAAGATTTAAAAGAAGGTGGTGAAACAATCCATCCAGTAAGTGCTCGTATTTATGGACGCTTTGTGGCACAAGATGTTAAAGATCCGGTAACAGGAGAGCTGTTTGTAAAGCAAGGTGATGTGGTAACTCGAGAAATCATGGAACAGATTTCAGAATCAGCAGTTTCTAAAGTATTGGTTCGTTCTGTATTAACCTGCCAGGCTAAGCGTGGTATTTGTGTTAAATGTTACGGATATGATCTTTCAAAAGGTGAAGTTGTTGATGTTGGTGTTACTGCAGGGATTATTGCAGCACAATCGATTGGTGAACCTGGTACACAGCTTACTATGAGAACCTTCCATATCGGGGGTACTGCAAGTACAACAGTTGCACAATCAAGTTTTACTGCTCGACACGAAGGTCAAATTCGGTTAAAACATGTTCGTACGCTGAAAAACAGTGACGGTGTAGATATTGTTTTTGGTCGTAAAGGTCAATTGGTGATTGCTTCTCAAGATGGTCGTGAAGTGCAAGAGCACTCAATTCCATACGGAGCGCATTTACTCGTTCAAGAAGGTCAGTTAGTAAAAATTGGCGAAAAACTTGTTGAGTGGGATACCAATACTAAAGTCGTACTTACTGAAAAAGCTGGACGTATTCGTTATGTTGACTTAATTGATCACGTTACTACTCAAAAAGAGTATGACGAAACTTCTCAAACAACAGAAACCATTATTCTTGAACATAAAGGTCAGTTGCATCAGCCAGCAATTATTATTGAAGATTTGCATGGACAAGAATTAACTCATTATTACCTTCCAACCGGTTCTTACTTGTCTGTTGAAGACGGGCAAGAAGTAGCAGTTGGTGATGTAATTGTGAAAATGCCAGAAGCGGCATCAAAAACTTCGGATATTACCGTTGGTGGTTTACCTCGAATTGCGGAATTGTTTGAAGCACGTGCACCAAAAGATCCAGCGATTTTGTCAGACATTAATGGAACGGTTACCTTTGCTGGCTTACAGCGCGGTATGCGTAAATTAGTGATATCTGATGGCGATGTTTCTTATGAATATCTTGTTCCTCGTGGTAAGCAATTGAACGTACAAGATGGCGAAAAAGTGATGGTAGGTGACCCGATAACAGCTGGAACCCCAGTACTACATGATCTTTTAAGAATCTTGGGACCAGAAACATTACAAAGATATCTTGTTGATAGAATTCAAGAAATTTATCGTTCACAAGGTGTTGATATTAACGATAGACATGTTGAAATTATTGTTCGACAAATGTTGCGTAAAGTACGTGTAATTGATTCTGGAGACTCAGAATTCTTGATTGGTGACCGTATTGACGCAATTCACTTTAAGTCAGTTAATGAACAATTACAGGCTCAAGGTAAACGAGTTGCAACAGCAAAACCAATTTTAACAGGTATTACGATGGCATCTCTTTCAACTGAAAGTCCTTTAGCTGCAGCTGCATTCCAAGAAACTACTCGTATTTTAGCTGAAGCAGCAATATCAGGTGAAACAGATTGTCTTTACGGTTTGAAAGAAAACCTTATTATTGGTAAATTGATTCCAGCAGGAACAGGGATTACTTCATTTAGAAAAAAATATTTGGGCGAAACAGTTTCTGAGTTAGAGCGACAAGCACGTAAAGAAGAAGAATTATTAGCAATCAGAAGTAATAACATCAAAGGTAAAGCATAATGTGTAAGGCGCGTAGCTCAGTGGTAGAGCGCTGCTTTGACGTAGCAGAGGTCAACGGTCCGATCCCGTTCGTGCCTACCAATAATACTAAGGTAAGGATATAAATACATGGTGGAAAGAATGAATCAAAAATTTAAAAAACATGAAAAAGACACAGGGTCTTCTAGTGTTCAAATTGAAGCTTTATCATATGATATTAATCTTTTGACAGGGCATATGAATGCTCATAAAAAAGATTTTGCATGTCGTAGAAGTTTGTTACAAAAAGTTGCAAAACGTAGATCATTACTGAATTACTTAAAACGTACAGATGAAGTTATGTATAAAGAAGTAACCAGTACTCTCGGATTAAAGCGATAAGAGTACTTCAAAAATAATAATTATAAAGATAGTGAGTACATATGTCCAAGAACACATTCGAGTTACCAAAATTTGGTTATAAAGCACGGTTTAATACCGTTGCTCGTCAAGCGGATGGATCTGTTTGGTTTCAACAAGGGGGAACTGTTATTGTAGCAACTGCTACATCAGCACCAACGCGGGATTTTCCTGGTTTTTTCCCTCTTTCAGTAGATTACCGTGAGCCATTTGCAGCAGCAGGAAAAATCCCTGGTGGATTTTTTAAACGTGAAGGTAAGTCAACTGATAAAGAAGTTTTAACTTCTCGTGTTATTGACCGAGCATTAAGACCTTTGTTTCCAAAAGATTACTTTGACCAAGTACAAGTTTGTGTAACTTTGTGTTCTGTTGATAAGGAAAACTCTCCGCATACGCTTGCAGTACTTGCTGCATCATTAGCGCTTGTTACTTCAAAAATTCCTTTACTTGAACCTGTTGGCGTAGCTGAAATAGCTCGTTTTGAAGGTAAATGGGTTGCTAATCCAAATCATGAACAAAGTTTTGAATCTGATGTTAAAATTTTAGTAGTAGGTACCAAGGAAGGTATCTGCATGGTTGAAGGTTCAACTAATGAAATTTCAGAAGCAGAATTTTTGGATGCATTATTTTTAGGTCATGAAACTATTAAAGAACAAGTTGCATGGCAAGAAACTATTGTTAAAGAAATCGGTATTCCAAAAGTTCTTCCTGCTTTACCTCTTGACTGGGATGCATGGGAAAAGAAATGTTCTGATTTATTGACAGACGACCTTTTGCTGCCAATTTTTAAAACACGAACCAAACAAGAACGCAATCAAGTAATGGACGTGATTAAAAAAGCATTTGAAGAAAAATATGGTAAAGCTATTGAAGAGCAAGGCGAGCCAAGATCTATTATTGATTATATTTTTGATACACAACTTAAAGAACGTATTACTGCAGTTATTTGCGAACAAGGTAAACGTGTTGATGGTCGTTCTTATGAAGATGTGCGTGATATTTCTATCGAAGTTGGGTTATTGCCGTTTACGCACGGTTCCTCATTGTTCACTCGTGGTTCAACACAAAGTTTAGGTACACTTACTTTGGGTAGCGGACAAGATGAACAAAAGATAGAAGATATTATGGGTGGAGAAGTTGATGGATCGTTCATGCTTCATTATAATTTCCCTCCGTTTTCAGTAGGTGAAGTAAAACCGTTAAGACCACCAAGCAGACGCGAAGTAGGTCATGGTCATTTAGCTGGTTCTGCATTTAAATATGTGTTACCGTCAAAAGAAAGCTTCCCTTATACCATTAGAATTGTTTCAGACATTCTAGAATCAGATGGTTCAAGCTCTATGGCAACTGTTTGTAGCGCAACAATGGCATTTTTAGATGGCGGTGTGCCAATTAAAGATATGGTTGGCGGTGTTGCTATGGGATTGTTAAAGAGTGAAAAAAGTGATTTTACGGTTTTGACCGATATCAGTGGATTTGAAGATGCATTTGGCTTAATGGACTTTAAAGTTGCAGGAACAGAAAATGGTATCACTGCAATTCAAATGGATATTAAGTACAAAGGCGGATTGCCACGACAAGTTTTTGAAAAAGCACTTGCTCAAGCAAAAGTAGGAAGAATTCATATCTTGGCTGAAATGAAAAAAGTTATGTCTAAGCCAAAAGCTGAACTTTCTGCATTAGTTCCACAAGTTGAAAGCTTTAAAATTAAATCTGACAAAATTGGCGCAGTCATTGGTACTGGCGGAAAAGTTATCAAAGAAATTATCGAAAAAACTGGAACTTCAATTGACATTGAAGGAGACGGAATTGTTCGTATCTTTGGTCAACCTGGTCCTGATATGCAAAAAGCGGTCAGATGGGTTAAAACTTTAGCTGGTCAAATTGAAGCGGGAACTATTTTTGATGGTGTAGTCAAACGTGTTGCAGAATTCGGACTTTTTGTGGAACTTGTTCCAGGAAAAGAAGGATTATTGCACGTTTCAGCTATTCCTCGTGAAAAACAACGAACAATGTCTCAAGATTATCCAATTGACAGTGCTTTAAAAGTACAAGTTGTTGAATATGATGCTGAACTTGATCGTGTACGTTTAAAAATAGTTTAATCAGTTTTTATAGATCATTAGGATGCTATGGCAGTTCGTAAGGATGGGCGTCAACCTGACCAGGTTCGCCCTATAAAAATTACGTATGGAGTATATGGTAACGCACAGGGTTCTGTGCTGTTTGAAATGGGTAATACTCGTGTATTATGTTCAATCATGTTACAAGACGGGGTTCCTCATTTTCTACGCTCAAGCGGCCAAGGCTGGTTGACTGCGGAATATACTTTGTTACCAGCTTCTACCGTAACACGAACTGCTCGAGAAGCATCTGTGATGCGCCGTAATAGTCGCTCGATTGAAATTTCAAGATTAATTGGGCGTTCTTTGCGTGCTGTTCTTGATTTAAAAAAATTAGGTGAAAAAACTATTTATGTTGATTGTGATGTTTTGCAAGCAGATGGTGGCACCAGAACAGCTTCTATTTCTGGAGCTTATTGTGCTTTGCAGCAAGCAATTGAACAATGGATTGTAAAAGGTATTATTAGCACAACGCTTTTTAAAGAGCGTGTTGCGGCTGTTTCGGTAGGCTGGGTTAATAATACTGCGCTTCTTGATGTTGATTTTACTGAAGATAGTACGGTTGATGCAGATTTTAATTTTGTGATGACCGGTTCAGGTAAAATTATTGAAATACAAGGGGCCACTGAAATTAATCCTATTGATTGGGCCTCTGTTTTGACTATGCAACAGATTGCTTTTAAAGGAATTAATCATATTCTAGAAGCAATAGAAACAACAGGTAATGTTGCTTTTTATCAAACTATTTCAAAAGAAATGCAAATTTAAGCTTATTTTATACTAATTATAAAAATTACTTTCTTTTTAATCTTCATTTGCTTGAAACTTATCATAATAGGGTAGTGATAAAAGCAAGGGGGCTTAAATCATGAATAATTCTTTAAAATTTCTATTAGTTTCTTTGTTATTTCAGTCAGTTGTTTGTGCCGGCACCATAAAAAATTTACAAGAACTTAACGAGCACAACGTCAAAAATCCATTAATGCAAGCGTTTTACTCACATAATTTATTAAGAGCACAACAATTACTTAAAGACCGTACTCATAAAAATCACATGAAAGAGATTATTTTGGTTGCAACGCTTGAACAAGGCGGGCCGTTTATGGATGAAAAAGTTAGATTATTAATAGAATATGGAGCAAATCCAATAAAAAAAACAACGGCGCAAGATACTGCATTAAATACTGCCGTAGCTTATAAGCGCTGGAATTCTTTACAAACTATTCTTGCCTGTGCGCATGTTCAAGCACGATTACAACCAGAATAATAGTCTCTTTTTTGTTTTTGTTTTATACTGATATATAATATGAAACTAAAAACTTTTTTACTCAAATGTAGTAACCAACAACCATTACAATCGCCTGTTATCTATTTTAAAAGTAATGAGTATCCTCTTTTATTTTTTTCACAATTAGTGGCAAAATTAAAAAAGGCTAATCCATTTTTTAAGGTTATTAATCTACAAGAATATGATTGGTCTCAGTTGCAAGCAACCTTGGCAACAACTTTTCTAGGTTCAGTTCAAATATTATGGCTTGGTGATATTTCAGAATTATCTGTTTCTTATAAAAAAGAGTTACTTGAGCATTTTAAGACATATTCTGGTCCACATACCGTTTTGTGCTTTATTAACGAAAAAGAACAGTTTGAAACACAAAGTCCTGTTATTATTCTTAATGAACCTTTAAGTCCCGCAGATCTTGATAATCTGTTTGAATTTTTATGGGCAACCGATGCTCGAAGATTTTTGGGGATGATAAAGCAAAATTATAAAACCTTATCATTGGACATGATTATTCTTTTAGGGCAATACAGTATAGTTTTGGGGGATAAAACTGAGCTTTTTATGAGGACCTGGTATGAAAAAATTGTCCAACCAGAAGAATCGCTTTTTATTTTAGCACAATCTTTTTTTTCTCGAAAAAAAGATATGTTTTACCGGACATGGATTGGCCTTAAGAATGATTACAGTGAGCCCTTTTGGACAGTTTATTGGTCAGAACAATTGTGGCGGGCGTATCATGTTGTTATGCTGAGAAATAAACAGAAGTTACAAGAGGCAAAACAGATGAGCTACCGATTACCCTTTTCTTTTATGCAAAAAGATTGGCAGACAACAACAGGCAAAGAATTACAGGCAGCGCATGACTTTTTATATCAAGTTGATTGCCACGTCAAAACGGGCGGTTCTTCTTTAGCGCTTGAACTTTTTTATCATAAGTTTATGAATAAGGAATTTTAAAAAAGATAAGGATAACCCATGAAATTGTTATTAGGATTATTGTTTTTAGGTAACAGTTTACTGATAGCAGCAATGGATAAAGCTCAAAAAGCTGATTTGAAGCCACCTTCTTTTGATACCCTTTTTAGAATTATAGCAAAAGCACAAGAAAAAAATGCAGCAAAGCCAGCTAAAAACAATACTACTCAACAATCAGACGCTAAAGATCCAAAACAATGAAACTACTTTTGAGTATTTTTTTATTCGGTTATACTGCTTTACAAGCAGCAGAATCTCACACTTTATCAAACGAGCTTGCTAACTTTGATGAATTTGTCTTAAAAAACACAGAACAAGAAATTATAAAAAAACTTTTAAAAATGCCTTTACATGAAATAAGAGATTTGAAAAATACTTTTAAAATTTTAGATATTTTTGATGACAAAAGACTATTTACCCTTAATTATATGCAGCAAATAATTACAGTTGAAAATGGATTAACAATACGCATATTAAATATTAATCTATGCAAAGAAGACCAAATTATAACACAACGAAGTACAGAATTTATTGATTCTGAACGTAAAATTGAAGCTGCAATCTTAGCAAGAGCAAGACTTAAAATTCTTTCAGCTATTAATAATAATTTGTAACATGAAAAAAAATAGTATTAAACTAGTATTTTTTTATAAGCTTAGTTATACTAACAGTCCATTTACAAATTTCAATGCAGTATAAAATTTGTACAATCAAATAAAATGTAAATATAGTTGCGTAACACAATGTAAACATGTATCACAATAACTATACTTATTTAAAAGGTTTTTATGACGAAAAAATTATTTGCAATCGTTTTCTTATTGGCATGTCAAGCGACGCAGGCTATGGAGCAAAATGGTAAAAGAAGCCCTCAGAATGACAAAGCAGAACAACTTGCAGCTGGATTTCACAAACAGCAGCATACACATTTTAAAGGCGGTAGAAGACTTTTTTTAGGGGATGACGAAGAAGACGCTCCTGTGCTAGGATTGAAACCAGGACAACAAGTACAAAAAAATAAAAGAGCTCAAAATGCAAACGCTCGTCGTAAAGCGCAATTTGAAACTCAAAGACAAAGAAATGGTCTAGCTGCAAAAAAGGCTGGCGATGTAAATTCTGATGATGAAAATTATCAGGATGGCTACACTGACGAAGATGATAATTAATAATAATTAATCAGAAATTTTATAGATTATGAACAAACAAATTTTAATAATTCTGACAGCGTTTTCTTTTTGGTCAATTAAAGGGGGTGAAGGCTTAGGGTCAGATATTTTACCGCTTGCAGCATTACTTGCTCACGTACAGTTAGAAGTACCAGCGCAAAGACAGTTAGCATTAGACCAGCAAAGAAAAAAACAAGAAAAAGATAGAAAACAGCAGTTGAAAAAAGCAGAAAAACAAGCTTTGAAAGCGCAAAGAAAAGCTAGTCAGGCTAATTGTAAAGGACAGCAAACCTCTAGAAATAACCATAATAGTAGAGGTGCTGCTGGATCTTGGTATAAAAAATAAAACCTATTGAATAAATTACTGATGGTAATCAATAAAAAAGACACTTTGTAAAAGAGTGTCTTTTTTATTATAATCGTATGCAGTTAATCTATTTTATATAAAGGATCTATCAATGAAGCAAACAAGTTTTTTAGTGTTATTAGTAATGTTTGGATACTCTCAAATAAAGGCGCTATGTTTTGAGCAAGCTGCTTTTGCACAACAGCAAATTGCACAAGAAGAAAGAAACCGTCAAGAACAGCAAAAAATATTAAGAATGGCAGCTTTGCAAGCTCAGCAAGCAGAACAAAAAGCACAACAAAGAAATAAAAACAAGGCATTATTTCAAAAAAATAACCAAAAAACTTTTGTTCAAAAGCCTAATCCAAAATGTAATAAGCAAGTAAGAAATGATACTCCAGCACATAGAAATCGTGATCGTGGTAGTCATAGAACAAGCACACCAAAAGTGCATCAAGCTAAAAACAGATAATTTTTCAGAGGCGCGGACGTTGAAAAAGATCCTCATAAAAAAAGACACTCGATTAAGAGTGTCTTTTTTTATAGCTATTAAACAGTGCTTTTAAGGGCGGCTGCTTCTTCTTTTAAAGCTGTCAGAGTTACCTGCATAGCCGCTATTACCGGTTGATGAGTTAGATCTTTTTTTAAAACCACCTTCTGATGAAGACGATGAGCGATCATTTGAATATTCAGGGCGTTTTCTGAATCCGCCTTCTGATGGACGGTTGTTTGAGTATTCACGTTTTTTAAACCCACCTTCTGATGAAGATGATGAGCGATCGTTTGAATATTCACGTTTTCTAAATCCGCCTTCTGATGATGGACGGTCGTTTGAGTACTCACGCTTTCTGAACCCACCTTCTGATGAAGACGATGAGCGATCATTTGAGTATTCAGGGCGTTTTCTGAATCCGCCTTCTGAAGGACGATCGTTTGAGTATTCACGTTTTCTAAAACCACCTTCTGATGAAGTTGATGAAGCGTCATTTGAGAAATCACGTCTTTTTTTAAAGCCGCCTTCTGATGAACCACCACGTGAGTTTTTAGTATTGCTTTTACGGTTAAAGAATCCTCTTTGCCCGCCGCCTGATCTTTCAGAGCGACCTTCGCCACCACGGCCTGAATCACCACGTCTGCCACCACGACGTTCTGGTTCTTCTACAATATTCATTTTAGAAAAATCTTGTTGTTCTAGTTGGCTTTTAAATGCGCGTTTTAAGAGTAACGCAATCAATGGTTGAGCTGGATGTTTTTCTAACAGTTCAGAAGCAATTTTGATGTAATATTCTTGAGGAGCTTTTTCTAAGCTTTTTTCAAGTTCAGCAAAAATAGTTTCTTTTTTTTGTGCAATAATATCTTCTGATGAAGGTAATTGCCCTTTTTGAATTTTCAACTTTGTAGTTCTTTCAATTAAAGCAAGGCGATGTCTATCTGCAGGTGGGACTAATGAAAATGCTTTTCCAATTTTACCTGCTCTTCCTGTTCTTCCAATACGGTGAACATAGATTTCAGGTTCTTCAGGAAGCGAGTAGTTAATAACATGAGTAACATCTTTAATGTCAATTCCACGTGCTGCAACGTCAGTTGCAACTAAAATAGTGATCAGTTTGCTTTTAAATTTGTCTAAAATCTTTTCACGAGCGCTTTGTGACATGTCACCGTTAAGCGCGTCAGCATGGTATCCACATTCAGCAAGTTGTCGAGCAAGTTGTTCAGTGTGTCGTTTTGTGCGGCAGAAGATAAGTCCATAAAAAGGATTTTCACTCGCAATAATACGAGACAATGCGCTAAAACGATCTTGGAATGGAACTTCAAAATAAAATTGTTCAACAGAAGTACAGGTCAATTGATTTTGAGCAACTTTAAGTAGTTCGTATTCACCCATATATTGTTTTGCAATTTTAAGAATTTCTGGTGACATAGTAGCAGAAAATAAAATAGTACGGCGTGAAGCATGAGTACATTTTAAGATTGCTTGAATATCAGGTAAAAAACCACGATTTAACATTTCATCAGCTTCATCAAGAATAACATGAGTAATGTCATCAAGATATAACGTTTCACGTTGAATGTGGTCTAAAATACGACCAGGAGTTCCAACAACAATGTCAGCGCCTCTTTTTAAATCTCTAAATTGAGTAACAATTGATTGTCCGCCGTAAACAGCTAAAACAGTGATTCGTTTGCTTCCTTTTAAAGATTCAATTTCTTGTGAAACTTGTAAAGCAAGCTCACGAGTTGGGGTTAAAATAATTGCTTTAGGGGTCTTGCTTTGTCCTTCTAAAATATCAATTAAAGGAAGCGCAAAAGCAGCTGTTTTACCAGTTCCTGTCTGTGCTTGACCAATAACGTCTTTTTCATTTTTTAGTAAAATTGGAATAGTTAACGCTTGAATTGGACTTGGTTTTGTAAACCCTTTAGCCTTAAGTGCTTGTAAAGTTGTGCTTGAAAGCCCTAATTGATCAAAGGTGATACCTGAATCTTGAACCGGAGTCTCTGAGTCTATTAAAGAATCATTGAACAGTTTTTCTGACATTAAAATGCCTTTCTTTTTGAACTTGTGGACACATGATTATATGTGTAATAAGCGGGTCCAAAAGTTACACTGCGCAAAGATTTTAAGCAGAGAATAAGATTAAAATTGAGGACCAACTCCATTATCAACTAACTACTGTCCAGTATAGGTAATTGCTATAAAAAGTCAATTGATAATCCAGATTCAAATTAATCGAGCTTTAAGCTTATTGTGGCTTATATCGTTTTGGTTGAACAATGCCGCCTGACATGATAAGAGCCATAGCCTCTTGGGTTGTTAAATTGACAGGCTTAAAGTCTTTGCGCTTTGCCATGACAAAAAAACCGGTAGTAGGGTTAGGGGTTGTTGGTATAAAGACATTATAGTAGGTGTCCTGTTGGTCAGGAGCAATCTCAGGAGTAATTTCACTGGTTTGAAATCCGACAGAAAACATACCTTTTTGGGGGAATTCAATTAATACTACTTGTTGAAAAGTAAGCTTATCACTGGGGGAAAACGCAGTAACCAGCTGCTTGACACCCGTGTATAATGGGCGAACAAAAGGGATCTGTTCAAGCATTGTTTCAAACAGTTCAATAAAAGAGCGAATAATTAAAGATTTTAAAAAGATACCCGCTAAAAAAATAAGGGCAATTGCTACGATGATTTCATCATGAGGGATGCTTTGTAAAAAAGGAATTTTTTCTTGTAAATAATGTAATGGAGCAAGCCACGTTTTTAAAAGTTTTAATGAAAATGAAAAAACACTGAAGGTAATTGCAATAGGCAGCAATGTTAAAAGGCCATTAACAAATAGATGCCAGGTATGCTTTAAAAAAGATTTTATAAAAGAGCGAATCATTGATTTTCCTTGTTTTGTAAAGCATTAATAAGATTTGTAGAAAGGAGATTTGCAATCTTGTGTGCTTCTTGTGCATCAACTGTTTCAATCATAATACGTAATAATGGTTCAGTTCCTGAATAACGTACTAATACTCTTCCTTTGGTAAGCATTTTTTGGTGTTCTTCAATCACTTGGCAAAAAGGCCATTGTGTTAAATCTTTTTTGCAACTAACAGGAACATTAATCATAATTTGAGGGAATTTTTCAAAAGTTTCAACTTTGAAATTTTTAACAAGTAAAGCAGTTTGACAAACACGTAGTGCTGTAAAAAGACCGTCAGATATATAATTATTGTCTCCAAGGATGACATGCCCAGACGGTTCTGCGCCTAAAAGGAGTTTATGTTCTTTTAATTTTTCAATTACAAAAGTATCACCAACTGGCGTTTGCAGTAATGTTTTATTATTGCTTTTAAAGTATTCAATCAGTCCTTGATTTGCCATAACGGTGGTTACAGCAGTTGTTTGTTGGCTATAGTAAGGATTCAGTTGTAAAAAGCCAAGAATGTCGTCCCCATCTTTAATGACCCCATCTTGATTGACGATAATTACTCTGTCTCCATCTCCATCAAAAGCAAAACCGATAGCTGCTTGATGAGCAATCACAGCTTTTTGTAACTCTTGCGGATACAGGGATCCGCATTGTTCATTAATGTTTTTTCCATTAGGGTTGTTATGCAAAGAAATTACTGTTGCTCCAAAAAATTCAAAAACTTGTAATGCTGATGGCCAATAGGCACCATGTGCGTAATCAAGGACAATGGTTATACCTTGTAAGAAATTTTTTTTAAAAAATGTAGCCAATCGCTCTAAGTTCCAAGCTTGCACCATACTGTTGTGAATTTCTTGTCCAAGATTATCGTAATCAACTTCAAAAGTATCTTCATGAAATAATTGTGTAATGATTGCTTGATCAGTTTTGCTTATTTTTCCATTGGCTGTAAAAAGTTTAATGCCATTGTCGCATGCTTTATTGTGTGAAGCAGTGATCATAATTCCCAGGTCATAATTATGGGCAGTAACATACTGTTGCAAAACGGGAGTTGGTGTTATTGAACAATCAGTGACTTTAATTGGGTATTGTAATAAACCAGCTTTTAGCGAAGCTTTGCAGAGTGCACTTGAATAACGAGTGTCATACCCTAAAGCAAGAGAAGCATTTTTTTTTTCAGTGGTTAACCATTTCCCAATAGCGCTTGCAAGTTGCAATAATTTGGGCGCAGTCAGTGGTTCTTTCCCAATTTGTGTACGAATTCCATCAGTTCCGAAAATTTCTTGCATTAGGCATGTTTCTTTGCATTTACAGTTATAGTTTGTGGACTACAGTGTACTAGTTTTACTGCTTCAGGTAAAAGCAAATCTTTTTCAAGGGGTGCAATAGTATTTGGACCTTCGTTAAGATTGTCTGCATTAATGTGTACGGCAAGGTTACGTGTTAACTGATACAGTGAGTCCCGTTTGCCAGTAACTGTGACAAGAATAGATTCTGGACCTTCAACTTCTAAGCCCGATTGATTATAAAAAGATAAGGGGGCTTGCAGAGTAACTTGTACTTTATTATGTTCGCTCATAGTTGTCCATAACGTATACCCAAAAACCAGTGCAATAATTTTAAGTGATAGATTGTTGAGTGGATGAGACTTTGTGTCCGGTTGCATGAATTTCTCCTTTTTTAGAAACTTCAAAATGGCCAAGATATTTTTTGATCGTTTTTAATGCAGCATGTGCTGATACTTTTTCCAGCACCTTCCCTTGAGCAACAAGTGTGAAGGTACGTGTCTGTTCATTTATTTTAAAACATAAAGCATCCGTTTTTGAAGTAAAAAAGAGAGCGTCTTGTAACCATGGTTCTTGTTCTTTGACTTCCCGAGCAAGCCATGTGTCGATTGAAGTGCGTTTCCAAGTACTATTGATAGCACATAAAATTCCATTATCTTGTAGCCAAATCATTTTATTTGGTTCAAAAGTATTACTATTAATGAGCAAATCTAAAAGTCCTTCAGATAATTTGCAATTAATACGATAAGGGGCAGTTAAAAGATCAGAAAGGCTCTGTTTTTTTTCAATAATGCAACAGATCGGTTTTTCTGAGCTTATTGCTATAAGGCAGCTACGTATTAAGGTTTCTGTCCATTCTTGCTCTATCTGGTTGGAAGGGGTTATGTTGTGTAAACTTATAAAATTTTTCTGTAATAGTTCTTGATGGAGCATTACAAAAATAATAAGAGCAACGGGAGCAAATAGTAATAATGCAGTTCCTGCTGCTTGTAAATGGGTAAAATGGCAGACGGTTAATAAAGTACAATATCCATAAAAGCTCATGAGTAACTGTTTTTGTCGGTCTTGTTTAAGCCATATTGAAAAATAGTAAATAACAGTAGAAAATAAGGTGATTTCCAGAACATCTTTGATAGCGTAAATATTAAAATACCACCACGTTGGCGAGCTTAACATATCAGTCTCCTTTTTATCGTTATTGATATCTTTTCACTCTAAAGCAACTTTTTTTTAACAGCAAGTTCTCTTTAAATTTTTATAATCTCAGTGATTATCCTGTAATCGTCTAAAGCCAATAAGCGCTAAAAATCTTTGAAAACGCGAAGGTCTTTGTTGGGGGTTTTCTACTTCTGGATTTGTTGTTGTAAGACTTCTTTCACCTCCAACTCTATCTAGAAAAATATCATCATATGCAGGTGGGGGGGTATCTCCATAGTTAGGTCCATCTTGATCTTCAGGCAATAAATTAGGCTCAGAAAAAATAATTTTTCCTGTTGCAAGCAATTCTAATTGTACTTCAGATGGAAATTGAGAAAAAGTTTCAGATAGATCTTGCCCATCTTGCAGTTCAAGAATTGCACCATTATTGATTTGCCAGATTAAACTATCAAAAAAATTTATTTTATTGATGTTAAATGCACCGTGATCTTCTTGAGCATACTGATAAGTTGCAGATGTTTGGTCAAGATCCCATTGTTTGATTTGAGGAACATTGTTTTCTGGATTTGTACACGCAGAAATGGTTTTTGTATTAGGTACCCATTGGACTTTTTTAAAATTAGGGTCACTTGATTCTAAGATTTTTCCTTTATAAATATCATAAATAGCTATGGTTTTTTTATCGGAATTACCGCTTAAAATAAGAAGGAGAGGATTACTAAAGGGGCAACAGGTTATTTGTTCTATAATATTAGTATGGCCTCCTATTAACCTATGAGGTTCTAAATTTTGTGTATTAAGAGTGATAAGTTCATTATTATTTTGCAGATATACAAATTCTTCACCGCGCCTTGTAAAGCTACTGATTGGTTGAGTATCGCTGATTCTTGTTTGAATTTCTCCTGTTCTTCCATCAAAAATATAAAGATTGTTGTTATAGTGCACTACTAATTGTTCATTGCGAGGATCGGGATTAAATTTAATAACACAAGTATTTTTATTATTTTCATGTAATTGATGATCTAATACAAGACTTTCTTCAGAGCTGTCTGCTAATGGCCTATCAAACGGACTAAAAGCATGGGTAATTATTTTTCCTTCAGGGTTATCTTCATTATAAATGCATACTTGCCCATGTAGTTCGCTTGCAAATAAATCTTTTGGTCCAAAAAGAATTTGAGGGCCAACCCCTTCATGACATGCAGTTGTATGACTATGAGCCTTTTCTGTAACAGAAAAATTGTTGCGGGTGAAATTAATAAAAACAAGATTTCCTTGATTGTGAGTAAAGGCAACTCTTAATTGATGAGGATGAAGTGACACTGAAGCAGGATGAAAAGGGTTTGAAAACTGAGATGGATCGATTGGCCAATTTAAATGTGTGGCAGTAGATTCAGCTCTTTGATTGTTTTTATGATTAATGAGAGTTATTCCATACTCCCTTCTTAGGGCAGTAATCGGAATAAGAGTGCCATCGCTAGTCCAGTAAGTTTCTTGAGCTAAGATAGTCGTTGCAGGGTCAATTTCTAGTAATTGGCCATCAGCAGAGTAAGCTGCATTGCTTGGAGAGAAAGGAAGATCAGATGATGCTTCTGGTTGGGTTAAAGATTTTAACATACTAAGGGTTTTTTCTTCAAATTCCGCCAGATGTGAACTTGCAGATCTGCTATTGAAAAAAAAACTTATTATTACAAAAAAAACTAAGAATTTTTTCATAGTATTTCCTATCAAAAATATTGTTTAAAAAATAAAACATTTTTAATTATGGATTAATTTATTGTTTTAAGTATGAATCTTTCAAACTGAAAAGGTCAATTGTTTTTTTATTTTTTATTATTGACTCTTCTTTTAAAAGCGTTCGATATTTTTGTAAAAAAATAATAATCTTGTCTATACTGTAAAAATTTTTTATATCTACTAAATATCAATCATTTTAAATAAAGGTTATGACTTTGCTTTTTATTGTATTATTAGTAAGTATTATGAACGCTTCATTACATTCTTTAGAAAATTCAAATCTTACTTTTCAGCAAATGCAAATAGACTTGCTTAAAGAAGGTCTAGCAGCACCTTATTGCAACCTTTTAGAAGTAGAAGCAGATTTACACACACCATTACCAGAAAGTTTAGTTGAACATTCATTTGAAGAAGAATTACCAGATGATTTTGATATAGGTGCCGATCTAACCAATCAATGTATTGT
This sequence comes from candidate division TM6 bacterium GW2011_GWF2_32_72, assembly GCA_945882015.1. GTDB lineage: Bacteria > Babelota > Babeliae > Babelales > CAIQNR01 > CAMCVM01. The sequence goes on along the minus strand of CAMCVM010000001.1, from coordinate 86,895 downwards.
GCAAACAGGCGATCTTCAGGGAGAGATTCAACTATTGCAACTACGATCTGGGGGCATACAGAACGAATCTTGCTCCTTCAGTTCTGGAAGTAGGTCTTCTAGGAGAAGAAAAAAGCCTCAAAAATCTTATTTGTTCCCGCAAGAAGATTCAAAAACGCACATCAAAAAAAGATCACTTATCTGTTTATCGCAAGAACTATTTGTACGCGTTTTTGGCTTACAACAAGTCCAAGCATACCAGACTGTACTGAACCAGTTATTGCAAAAATCAGAAACATTAAGAAAGAGTAATATGCCAGACGAAAGTGATCAGATTGTTGCAAAGATCTATGAAATAGCAAGCAGATATTGCGAAAAAAATCTCTCTGAAAAATCTTACTGTTACTCAGGTGCGGAACCATCTACTCTAAGAATTGCAGCACAAATGGTACTTTCTGCTTTTTATGGACAGTTTTTTACTGCTCATCCTGAAAATATTCAAGACCCTTTAATGAAAAATATATTAGAAAAAATTAACGTTGAATAAGAAAGATTTTATGAAAAAAACAGTTGTTTTAACAGGGGACAGGCCAAGTGGCCCATTACATCTAGGGCATTATGTTGGTTCTTTGGTAAGCAGAGTTGCTTTGCAAGAAACTACGCAGCAGTATGTAATGATTGCCGATGTTCAAGCGTTGACCGATAATTTTGAAAACCCTGAAAAAGTGCACAATAATGTGTATGAAGTTTTGGCAGATTATCTTGCTGTTGGGATTGATCCTGACAAAACAACTATTTTTATTCAATCAATGATTCCTGCAATTCCAGAATTGACAATGTATTACATGAACTTGGTAACGTTAGCTAGAGTGCAGCGTAATCCAACGGTTAAAAATGAAATTAAGCAAAAAGGATACGGTGATACGGTTACAGCAGGTTTTGTTAATTATCCGATTAATCAGGCGGCAGACATTACTGCCTTTCAAGCAACGGTTGTACCTGTTGGACAAGATCAGCTTCCTATGATTGAACAAACTAATGAAATTGTGCGTTCATTTAATCGTATTTATAAAACCAATGTTTTAAAAGAAGCTGAAGCTTTAATCACTAAAACTGCACGGTTGAGTGGAATTGATGGTCAAGCAAAAATGTCTAAATCATTAGGCAATGCAATCTTTTTAAAAGATACCGCTGATGAAGTTGCTCAAAAAGTGCGTGCAATGTACACGGATCCCAATCATATTAAAGTGGACGATCCAGGCAAACTAGAGGGTAATACCGTTTTTGAATATCTTGATATTTTTGCAACTGATAAACAGAAGGTTCAAGAACTGAAAGACCAGTATCAAAAAGGTGGGCTGGGTGATATGAAAGTAAAAAATTATTTACTTGAGCAGTTAAATGCTTTTTTAGATCCGATCAGAACATGTCGGCAGGAATATACAAAAGATACAGCATATTTGCGTGAAATTTTATTAAAGGGGACTGGCCATGCCCATGAAACTTCGCAGAATGTTTTAACTCAAATAAAGCAAGCAATGCATTTAGTTTATTAGTCAGAGCAAAATCTCATCCTGAGGCAAGCGTGACGATCTAAATTTCTTTAAGACTCTTGTAATCAAAGTTTGTACTGTGTTACTGTTTTATGTATTGATAATTACAGCAAACAAAGGAAAAACAGTATGAAAAAGCATGTGTTCAAAACATCAAAAAATCGATTAAATCAATTAATTAATCAAAAATTTAGTATATTTTCATGTACCATTATTATGATTCTTTTAATTGTCCCAATTGTTCTTTTATGGTCTGGTAATGTGCAAGTTATTCAAAAACCATTGCGGCAATGTTCTATTTTATAATTAAACAGTTTTAATAAATTTGGCATCAAGCTTTTTAATCCCAATTTTAAATTGAGCAGTTACAAACGTCTTTGATTGTTTGTATTCAATATCCTGAACAACTCCGATTCCAAAAGTGGTATGCTTAATCGTTTGATGCTTTTTAAAAGTAACGCCTTCGGATTTTTGATTATTGTTTGCCGTAACAGTTTCTGGCGCTTTAAAGCTTTGAAATACCATAACTTCAGGATTAGCTGTTGCATATCCAAGCCATTGTGAAAAATAAGAAGTTACCTCATATTGTTGCCATGAACTTGCGTCATCGGCTTTGCATAAATTGGTTGGAACTTCTTTTAAAAAGCGAGAAGGCCCAACTTGTTCCATTTGGCCATAGGTTTGTCGATAACGTGCTGTGGTCAACACTAATCGATTACGAGCTCGTGTAATACCTACATAAAATAAGCGCCGTTCTTCTTCAAGTTGGTTCGTGTCATTTAACGAGCGTGAAGATGGAAAAAGATTTTCTTCAAGCCCAGTAATGATAACGTTATCAAATTCAAGACCTTTTGCCGCATGCAGTGTCATGAGTAAGACAGCATCTTGTTCAGCATCATCTTCTGCGCCTTTTTCTTGCAATAAAGAAACTTCATCAAGTAATGCGCTGATGGTTCCTTTGCCTTGATTGGCAAAAAAGTGAGCAGCATTTAATAATTCTTTAATATTTTCTTGTCGACTTTGTGCTTCTTCTGGTTCACAACTTTTTTTAAGATAATCAAGATATCCAATAGTTGTTAATATCTTTGCAATCGTTTCGGTTGCCGATGATGTTGCAGTCGTATCAACAAAAAGTTTAAAAAATTGTGTAAGACTTTCTAGTTTTGAACCAGTTATTATTCCATCATCAACAATTTTTTTAAATACGCCTTTAACATCTAAAAATGGTTGTTCATCCCAGAGTTCAAAAAACTGTTCTACAAATTTTTCACCAAGACCACGGGGTGGGCAGTTGATAGCGCGCTCAAATGCAATACGATCAAATGGATTAATAATTAACCGTAAATAGGCAATAATATCTCTAATTTCTTTTCGTTCATAAAAGCGAATTCCACCAATTAATTGGTAAGGAATAGAATGTTTAATTAAGGCTTCTTCTAATGTTCTTGATTGAAAATGGGTTCGATACAAAATTGCAGTTGCATGCAGTCGTTTGTGGTTTTGTAAAATCTTACAATACCGAGCAATAATGTCTGCTTCTTGATATCCAGAAAGACAGCGAATCATTCTGACGCAATCGTTACCATCCCGTTCTGACCATAATTTTTTTTCATTACGATTTTTATTATTACTAATGACATGATTAGCAACCGTTAAAATCGGTTGTTTTGAACGGTAATTTTGTTCAATCTTGATGTGCTCTGTCCCTTTAAAATCTTTTTGAAAATGGACAATGTTGTCAACTGTTGCACCACGCCAAGAATAAATTGACTGGTCTTCATCACCAACTGCGCAGACTGAATCAATAGCAAGTTGTGAATCTTCAAGCGCCATCTTTTTAAGCAATGTGTGCTGTATTACGTTGGTATCTTGGTACTCATCGATTAAAACATGACGTACTTTATTTTGATGGTCGCGTTGAAATTGTGCATGATCAAAAAGTTTTACGGCCTCAAGTAATAAGTCATCAAAATCAAAGCAGTTACTCGCTTTTTTTTCTTTTTCATACCCACAATATAATTCAAATAAAGCTTGGTTTTGAACCGCATCTTCAATTGATTGGTTAGGGTGAGCCAGTTGATTTTTAATTAAAGAAATAGAATACGAAAGTTGTTGTGCTGTATGCTTTTTGTAAAGTGGGCTGTGTTTTAACAGTTTGGTAATCATAGACCGTTTGTCATCTTCATCTAAAATAGAAAATTCAGAAAACGGTAATAAATGTACATGTGTTTTGAGTAAATACAAACAATATGAATGGAATGTTCCAACAAACGGCATACCTGCATGTTTGCCAAGAAAATGAGCAATACGTTCTTTCATTTCATTGGCAGCTTTATTGGTAAATGTCAGTGCTACAATTTGAGCCGGATGGACCTGTTCTTTTTGTAACAGATACGCAATACGAGCAGTAATAACTCGAGTTTTACCAGAACCAGCTCCTGCTATTACCAGCAAAGGCCCAACTGTTTTTTCAACGGCAGCGCGTTGTGCTTTGTTTAAATCTTGTTGAATAAATTTCTCAAAATCTGACACGTTGTCCCAGCTACTAAAGTAAAAGTGAATTAATACAGCATAGTTAGTGTAGCATGCTTTTATTCAGTTACAAAATTGGTGCTAAGTTCTTTTTACCATTGAGAGTCGAGGTGAACCGCTTGTTGAATGTGCTCTTTGACGTAATTGTTCTTGCCTTGCAGCAGTTCTTTCAGATTTACTTTCTACTTTACTTTGTAAATCTTCAAGAACAGTCTTTGCGTTTAAAACTGTTGCAATTAATATATTAAGAGCTCGTCCTGAGTTTGCCTGCAGCTGAGCATGTTGTTTAGTTTGTCCATCAAGATGTTGCTCTAATCGCTTTCTTTGACTTTGAACTAAATTAAGAAATTTTGCTACCCCAGTTCTTTTTGGAAGCTCTGTTTGTATTTCAGTTGCTAATAATTCTTTATGTCTTTGTTGTCCTTCTTGTAATGCTTGTTTAGCAAGTTGAAAAAGCTGATGCGCATTTGTTTCCATCTCTTCAAGTGCTTTCAAAGCAACTAAAAGACTTGCATCAGTAACCTCAGTAGTAAAATGTTCAAAAGGCGGTGGGCTCATTGGGTTAACTAGATCAGTTGGCTCACTATTTGAGCGCTGTCTTTTATGGGTTTGATGTTTTTGACGAGGCGTTTTAGCTGGGGCTGTGGGGACAACTGTTTGTTCAGCGACTGGCGCAACCCATGCGCCACGATGTCTTTGTCCATCTTGTGTTGAGGCTGTTTGACGTAAAGATCTTTGATATTGATCAGCTTGCCATTGTAATTGAGCAAGTGCTTCTGGGGATGGCTGATTTGAAGGATGCGAAGTTCCGAGTTGTTGAACTTCCATAATATCTTCTTCCGTTAGCCAAGGAGCGCTTGCTGCTGCATAATTTTGAGAGCAGTATAATAAAATCATTAAAAAAAAAGCTCTTTTCATGACAATTCCCCTATCCCTTGATTTGAAAGGCATCAAAAACTTTTCACTGTGATAATGATGTAACATGAAAGGCTTATAATTTGATAGAGTTTTTAAAAAAAAATTTATGCAAATAGTCTAGAAAATAGAAAGAGGCCCTGAATTTCAAGGCCTCTTTCTATTTTGTCTTATTTAAGAATTCTGTTGTGATTCATGCGCTCCAGGAAGAGCAACTGCTCTTTTAGGGGAATAACTTTCAATAGTACTTAAATCAACCGCTTTATCTGTGTCAGTTGCTAATCCAAAAGTTGCTGTCCAACTCAGTCCACCTTTTAGTTTAAGGCGTTCAGCTTTTGTTGCATTCAGTTGTGCACCAGCGGCTATGACCGCAGCTTGTGCCTGAGTAGTTTTAACCTGAAGTTCTGCTATTAGTTCTAAACAACGACTTTCTTCTTTTCTCCATCTTAAGGTTTCTTTATTAAGTTTATTGCGTTTCTGCTTGTACGTTGCTTCTTCTGTTTCATAGTTTGCTTGAGATTCAGTTAACGCTTGTTGCAAAGTATTAATTTTTTGAGTAAGAGCTTCTATTTCTTTATTTAAAGCTGCTACTTGAGCAGTGTAGAGTCCTTCTGAGTTTTTGCGGTTAGTTTTAAGAGTTTCTTTTTCAGCTATAGCCGCCGCTAATTCTTTTTGTGTCGCAGCAAGAGCTTCAAGTTCTTTATTTTCGTCTTTACATGTTGCTATAAAGCCCTTCAATTCAGCTAGATATGCAGCTTCTTGTTCAGCTCTTAAACGAGTGAGCTCTAATTTTAGAGCTGCAAAATCCTGAGCAGGTCCTCCTTCTGCTGCACGAAAAACATGAGAAGTTGTTGATAGCAAAAGCATAATCGAGAATACGATTTTTTTGTTCATACTAGTACCTTTTTTATAAAAAATTTAATTAAAAACTTCCGATACCAGTATGAACATTTTTTTCTGATTGAATCAACTATTTTTTACAGCAATTTCAGAATCTTTTTTTTGCCAGGTACTTAAAAATTCAATCAGTGGCTTAATCCCTTCTTTAGAATGTGCAGAAATTACAACATTGGGTTGAAAAATTTCGCGTTCTAAAACAGGAGCATGCAATTCTTCTGGTTTATCTGCTTTGTTAAACACATAGACCATATCTTTTTTTACATTCAGTTCATGTAAAATTTGATGCACTACTGCAATATGTTCTTTCCAATTGGAATCTGCAATATCAATAATGTGCAATAATAAGTCAGCATATTTCAGTTCATCAAGGGTTGATTTAAAAGCATTGATCAAGGTGTGAGGAAGTTGTTGAATAAATCCAACCGTATCAGAAATAACGCCTTTTTTCTTGCCATCAATAAACAGTTCACGTGTTGTCGTATCAAGTGTTGCAAATAAACGGTCTTGAGCAAGCACATCAGCTTTTGCCAAAAGATTAAACAGTGTTGATTTACCGGTATTGGTGTATCCAATCAAACAGATTTGAGCAATGTTAGATTCGTTTCTTTGCTTGCGTTGAATATCACGAGTATTAGCTAATGTTTTTAAATGTTTTTTATTTTTAAAAATATGCTCTTCAATATGACGTAATTCTTTTTCTTTTGCTGTTTCACCAGGTCCGCGAGTACCAATACCGCCACCTTGTTGTGACATTTGGGCACCTTTTCCTGCAATGCGTGATTTTTTGTAATTCAGCATTGCAATCTGGACTTGGAATTTACCTTCTGCTGAATGAGCAGATTTTTCAAAGATTTCAAGAATCAATTGTGTTCTGTCAAAAACACGACAATTAAAAAGTTCAGCTAAATTGCGCTCTTGTCGAGGGGTCAACGGTTCAGAAATAATCACTTCTTCAATGTCTTGTTCATGACAAATTTTTCTAATTTCTTCTAATTTTCCGCTGGTTAAAAAATAGCCAGAATCGATTTCGCGCAATTTAATACGGATTGATTCATGGTATTCAATTTCATTTGATTTTACTAAGTGCACAAATTCATCGCAATATGATTCAATTGATTTAGTTGGGTTGTAAGGGGTTTCAACCATTAAAAGAAGGGTTTTAGGGGCGACTTTAGTATCATATTTTTTTGGTTTGGTCATGGTTGTTCCTTTACAAGTAAATAAAAAAGAATCAAAAGATCTTTTTAGACAGTATAGCAATTTGTGCAGACTTGTAAAAAAGAGTATACTGATTCACTCTTATATTCGGTTCAATCAAACTAAAGGATTACTATGAAAAAACTTTTTTTAGGCGGTTTGTTGTTAACTTTTTCCTTAATCAATGCTCAAGATGCAAAGATGATTCCTGCTGTTGATGGGCTTAAAGATCTTGTTATGCAATTTGATGAAAAAGCTCAACTATCAAATTTAGTGCGTAAAGCGGCTCAATTTTTTTCTGATGAAGGTCGCTTGCAAGAATTAGTCAGTGCTTTTGTTGCTACGCTTAATCCGGAAGAACAAGTATTATTGCTTGAGCAATCTAAAAAGATAGCTACAATCAATGAAAAAGCAGCTCAGCCAGAATTTCAAGCACAATTTCAAACATTAAATACACTCATGGAAAAGCTTAATAATCCTGGTTTGACAGAAGAACAAGCAAAAACAATTATACAGCAAGTTCAACAAGAGTGCCCATTAGTGGTTGAGTGGCTTGAATTAACCCAGGAGCTTAAAGATTTACAAGAGGCTTTTGCTCAAACGATGCATTTATTTCCGCTTGATCTTTTATTGACCAAAATTATAGCTCAATTGGAGCAAGCATAAGCTATTGTCATTTGCATAAAATAACAACTGTGATATGCTGCTTTATTCATAATATTGATTTTTACGACGTATAGTTTACGAAAGGTTCCCTGCATGGCAGTAATGATACGACTTGCTCGTATAGGTAAGAAAAAAGCTCCATTTTTTAGAATTGTAGCAATTGATAAGCGCAGTAAGCGTGATGGTCAGTACTTGGAAAATCTTGGTACTTATAATCCTTTGACTGGTGAACTAATTCAATTTCACGTTGAAAAAATAGACGCATGGATTTCAAAAGGTGCATTGCCAAGTGATACGGTTAAAAGATTGCAAAAACAGTATGCTACAAGCTTAAAAGCGCCTGTTGCTCCTGCTGCTACAAAAAAAGTGGTTAAAGCTGCAAAAGTTGAAGCTCAATCACAAGAAGCGGCAATAAAAGCTTAATGAAGATTTCTGTTGTAACGGTATTTCCAAAGCTTTATCAAGATTTTTTAAAAACCAGTCTCATCGGACGGGCTCAAGAACAAGAGCTTGTAACGTTTGATGTCGCTGGTTTTTCTGATTATTGTCAACCAAAAGAGCGACTTGATGGACAAACAGCTGGGCATGGCTCAGGAATGGCAATTCGTCCTGAAGTAATGGAACGAGTGGTTGATGGCCTTGAAGCAAAGCATGGCAAAGCATATCGAATTTTTTTGACCCCTCAAGGACAAAAGCTTAATCAAAAAAAAGTAATGGAACTTGCTCAGGTTTTTCAAGAAAAACAGCATGTTATGTTAGTTGCCGGCAGATACGAAGGTATCGATGCTCGAGCGCAAGAGGCATATGCAGATCTTGAGATTTCAATTGGGGACTATATTTTGATGGGCGGCGATTTACCGGCAATGGTACTGTTAGAAGCAGTATTGCGTTATGTACCAGGTGTTGTGGGTAAAGCTGAATCAGTTCAAGAAGATTCTTTTTCAGGATCTTTTGTTGATTTTCCGACATTTACTGTTCCTCCACGTGAATGGAATGGTAAGGCTATTCCAGAAATTTTATTGTCAGGAAATCATGGCCAGGTTGATCTTTTTAGAAAACGTTGTGCAGCAGAGCAAACGGTAAAAAAGCATTTTGGTTGGTTACGTGCTCATTGCACCAAGCAAGAAGACAAAAAGCTTGCCACTGAATTTATCCCTAACCATTATATTGCACTGTTACATGATAAAGTGATTATACAACAGGATCAAGTAGGGACATCGTCTGTTACTTCGTTAGATATTCATGATATTGCTCGTTCAGGAAGAACGTATGGTATTAAGGAATATTTTTTAGTTACACCGTTACAAGATCAAAAAAAGATTGTAGCCACTGTTTTAGATTTTTGGGCCAATGCAGGCATCGATTATAATAAACAGCGGCATGAAGCAGTAAAAATAGTTACGTTAAAAGATTCGTTACAAGACGTACTTGAAAGTATTGAACAAAAAGAAGGCAAAAAGCCTTTGATAGTCGGGACTTCAGCTCGATCTGTGGGCCATGCTGAACTTATTAAATTTAACGAGCAAAGCAAGGTATGGGCTCATGAACGACCAGTTCTGTTTATTTTTGGAACAGCAAAAGGGCTTGCGCCACAGGTCATAGAACGGTCTGATTACCTTTTACTACCAGTACAAGGATTTTCTGATTTTAATCATCTTTCGGTCCGTTCTGCAATTGCCATTATTCTGGATCGATGGTTGGGAATCAATTTAGACTAGGCAAACAGTTTTTTTTACAGTATAATGATCACTCTAAGAACTTCTTTACAAAGCTCATTAATAGGCTTGACTTAAGGAAAACAATGAAGGCACAAAAGCTTACAAAAGAAACAATTTCAGCGTTAGGTGTAACTCCTCGCGCATTTCCAGAATTTGCAGTTGGTGATTCAATTGCTCTTTCTCAATGGATTACCGAAGGTGATAAAAAACGTCTTCAAGTGTTTGAAGGTGACGTTATTGCTTTTAGTAACAACGGTGCATCGACTACCTTTATTTTGAGAAAAATCGGAGCAAACAGCGTTGCTGTTGAACGTATTTTCCCTTATTATTCACCAGTGATTGATTCAATCAAGGTGCTTAAAAGAGGTGATGTAAGACGCGCAAAACTTTTTTATGTTCGTGACAGAGTAGGTAGAAAAGCTCGGATTAAAGAGTTAGTACTTACTAAAGAAGAACGTGCACTGCAAGCAGAAAAGCACAATGAAAAAGTAGCAAATCAAGCAATCAGCAAAGATTGATTAAGTCTATGAAATGGGTTAATGGTATTAAACTGTCATTATCCCTTTTTCTTTTGTTTTTTTTAACAGGGTGCTTGCGTCAACAAACAGAGCATTTTGGAATGCAATGCGAAGTGGGTAAAGTTCAACGTAATACGTTAATCACTTCAACTGAGCATGCATTTTTATCAAGTCCTGAAAATTCTGCTTCAAATTTGGTAAATTCTTTACCAGCAACATTACACAATCAACTTTCAAAAGAAGATACACTCAAGCAGTGTCAAATACTTTTTGAAGATGTGGCCATTCCCATTATAGCAGTTGCAGTACAAGTTAATTGTGAGCAATCTGGGGTTGTTCATATGGTGTATCATCTCAATATGCAACTGTCTGAATTATTATTGTTTCTCACCAATCAGATGGAACAGTTTGGATGGCGTCAGACAATGGCTCTTGAGTCAACTGAATGTTTATTGTCTTTTGCTAAAGCAGATCGTTGTTGTGCTATTTCTATTCGTCCTTTAAAAAAGGACTTTAAAGCATCTCAGAAGATGCAACTTGTTTATTTTATTGGTTCAAACTAAAAAATTGCATAAAAAAATCCGCAGAATTTAATCCACGGATTTTTATTTTCTTTAAAAGCTTACGTTAATCTTGTTTTATTTTTTTAGAAACACCTTTTTCAAGTTGTTTAACTTCTGCTTTAAGCTCTTTGTTTTCTGCTTTCAAATCAGCAACTTGTGATTTCAAGTCAGAAACTTGTTCTTCAAGTACATCGTTACGAGTTTCAAGCTTTGTATAACGGACTTCTAATGCTTTGTAATCACGTTCTAAAGCGTTATACTCTTTTTGTAGTCTTCTATAATCTTGTTCGAGTAAACGTTCTTCTGAATGGCTTGATCGAACTTCTTTAACCACGACAGTTTTTTCCCGTGGGGCTGTAACAGTATCATAAACTGCTGAACCAATAATACCGCCGCCGAATCCTTTCCAAAAGCTACCTTTAGCTTCTAAGCTTGCACCGATTGCAAGTAATGATACTAAGACTAACTTCATTGATTTCATAATGATATTCCTTTCATTCAATGGTTACGTTTACTTTTTATTTTTAGAGAATCGCAATTCTATTATTTGAGTAGGTTTTTTATAACGTCTAATTTTCATTTTTATCGGTTTTTTTTCAAATCTGCTTCTCTTTTGATCTTTCTTTGGTCTAAGAACATAATAAGTTTTTTTATCATCTTTTGTTGTTTCTTCTTTTGTATAATAACTTGAGCTAGTCTTAACCTCTATGATCGCTCCAGTATTATATGGACGGGTTTGTGTTTCATAAGAAAAAGTATCCCCCGGGTTTATGGTCATTTCATTTGTTTCGGGATTAATTTTTTCAACCTTATAATTTTTAGCTTCAAGTTGATTGGTTCCTGTACATAGCCCTGCCAATAATGCGATAGATAATAGTTGCTTCATAGAAATTCTCCTTATTCTCTTTTTTTATTTACTAATAGTTACGATTACTTTTTGTTCTTCTTGATCATACCTTTTTATTGATAGTTCAGTTGGTTCTGAAGTTGGTTTTAAAGCGGTAAATATGGTAGTTGTTACGCCACCTACCATGCCATTTTCAGGGCCGTTAACTGATTTTGCAAAATACTCTGCATTTGCATCAATTTCTATTAATTTACCTTTGTATGGACTTGTTGATTGTAATCCATAAGTCAATCTATCACCAACTTTTAATGAGAGTTTTTTTTCTGTAAAGTAGGACATATTGTAATCTTTATTTTTCCCCAAAAAATTATTCTTTATTTTAAATAATACTGTGGATAATAAAATTAAAACCGGTATTACTAATAGTGTAATATACAGAATTTTTTTCACAATAAACCTCTTTCTCTTTTTTACTTTTGAATAATAATATTTATTGCTTGTTGAGGTTGTTCGCGTCTTGTAATGGTCATTTTTGTAAATTTTGCTGGTGATTTTTTAGCTGTGAAAATATGTGTTGTTGCGCCACCTAGCATTTCTGCTTTGCGAGTTTCTTTATCAAAAAATGTTGCACTGAGCTTAACGTCTAAAATTTGTCCAGTATAGGGTGCAACTGCTTGTGTTTCGTAAGAAAAAGTATCACCCATATTAATTGTCATTTTCTTTAATTCTGGATTAATTTCTTTAACTTTATAATTTTTAGCTTCAAGCTGATTGGTTGCTGTACATAGTCCTGCCAATAACGCGATAGATAATAGTTGCTTCATAGTAAACCTCCTTATTTTGTTACTATTTTACTTAGGATTAAGCATAGCAAAAAGAGATTTCAAAAAACAAGAGTTTACCTACTCAATCATGCTTTTGAGCTTAAAATTAGGGGAGCAATTTTTGTGCTAATTGGTTAATGGTGCCTGCCCCTTGTAAAATAAGTAGAGCATCTTCTTCAAGCTTATTTTTTAAGTAAGAGACGATAGTTTCAAATTGCGGGTCAACTGCAAGATACGTAACTTTAAATGGTGGGTTTTTCGCTTGTAAAGCAGTTGCAAAATTTTGCCCCGTAATTGATTTTAGAGGGACTTCACTTGCGGAATAAATATCGGTGATGATCAGTTCATCAAGTGGGCTTTGTGCAAACATGGCTAAAAACTCATCCCACAAGGCTTTTGTTCTACTGTAACGGTGGAGTTGAAATGCCATAATCAGTTTGCCTTGCGTCTGAGCTCGTGCAATGGTGATCGTATTATTAATTTCAACTGGATGGTGACCATAATCATCAATAATGCGTGCTCCGGTAGCAGTTACCCCTTTTAAAGTAAAACGTCGATCGACTCCGGTAAAAGTTTGTAAGCCTTGAATCAGTTTTTCAGGTGCAATACCAATCTGATATCCAGCAATAAAAGCAGCAGTCGCATTCAGTACATTATGTTTTCCAGGCATTAGTAATACGCATGGTCCAAATATTTTGTTTTGATATTGTAAAGTAAAGGTTGAGCTTTCTTCTTGTAACATACAGTTTTTTATGACCCAATCTGCTGTATTTGAAAATCCATAACTTACAGTTGGCAGATCTTTCAGTGGTAATAGTTTTGCAATAAGAGGGTCATCGGCGCATACAATCGCTTTTCCATAAAATGGAATCCGATAAAGAAATTGTATAAATGTTTGCGTAATGTCATCAAGATCCGCATAAGTTTCTGCATGGTCAAAATCAATATTAGTTAAAATCGCAATGGTAGGATCAAGATTAAGCAGCGATCGATCACTTTCGTCAGCTTCGGCAACTAAAAAGTCAGAAGTTCCTGCATGCGCATTACTTTGTATACTGTTAAGGTTTCCCCCAATTAAAACGGTTGGATCTATTCCTGCTTGGAGCAAAAGATGCGCTGTCATAGAGGTAGTTGTGGTCTTTCCGTGCGATCCTGTTATTGCAATGCTGTGCTTTGATCGCATTAAAAAGGCGAGCAATGCAGAACGGTGCACAACAGGGATGTTGCGATGTAAAGCGCGTTGTATTTCTGGGTTATCTTTGTCAATTGCAGTTGAATAGACTAAAACATCAATTGAATCATCATTGCAGTCTGTACTGTTGTTTCCTGCATAAATAGGGCAGCCAAGTGCTTGTAAATTAATAAGATTTTTTTGGTCAATGACTGTATCACAACCTGAAATAGTATACCCTTGTTTTTTAAGTACAAGTGCAATTGCACTCATGCCAATGCCGCCAATACCAACAAAATGAAGATGCGTATTTTTTTTATGCATGAAGACTCCTTATAATACTACTGAAAGAGTATAAGAGTAAAAAAAGAAGTCGCCAAATTTATTCAGAGTTGATTTTTGAGTTTTATTAAAGACTGTTTAAGGGCGAGCAGTCCTATTAAGAATTCTTTATGGTCGTATTGGTCCGTTGATTCATGTTCAAAGGTTGTTCTATGTGACCCTAAAATTTGTGTATTGGTTTCTTTGAGTTTTTTCTTGGCCCCTGCAATAGTAAAGCCTTCTTCATAAAGTAATTTTTTAATTGCTTGAAAGGTGTTTAAATCTTTTTCTTCATAAAAACGTTGGCCGCCATTGGAACGAGTTGGTCCAAGTTTAAATTCTTTTTCCCAAAAACGCACAACAAATCGCTCAACACCTAAAAGATCAGCTAGTTGGCCAATTCTAAATTGACGCTTTTGCATTTTCATAGAATAATCCTTTTAAGCCCATAATTGATTGGGCATTGATCATAAAACAGTAATACTCAAAACCAGTACTAGCCTAAAAAGAGCTTTCTTGTTAAGATTTTAGTTCTTGTTAACAATAAAAATAGTAAAAACAACCTTTTTAGGAGCTCGCGTAAGCCTATGAATATGAGAGATTTAGTTGGTCCTTTGTTATTAGCTTTTGGTTTAACATTTTTAACCAGGTCTATTTGGGAATGGTATAGAGCTCCACAAATTGATGTTGGCTTTGTTGCACCACTTTCAAAAGTTGAGCAGGAACCCTTATACTTAGAAATTGATTTTGATGATTCACAAAAAGCCATTCAAGAAGAAAAACAGCTTATTAAAACTGATTTTGCAAGCTATGAATTTTCAAATCATGGTGGTTGCGTTACTCAGTTAGCATTGTCACGTAATAAAGGCGATGACCAAGCATTTACTACAATCAATAATCCATCTGATGCTCAAAAAGAAAATCGTGCATTCTTGGTGGCTCTTGATCAAAAAACGCCCTATTATTATAGCTTGAGTGATCAGACAGAAGATGATACTACAATAAAGATTGTTTACACCGCTACTAATCAAATGGCAACAATTGCAAAAACATTCATTGTATATAAAAATCGCCATGAATTAGGTTTTGAATTGTCTATTGTTCCAAAAAAAGGACAATCGGTTCGTTCCCGTGTACTATGGCCTTCCCCTTATTTAGAAATTATCAAAGATGAAGATGCAATCAGTGCTTTATTAGTTGATAAGTCTGGTAGTTTTGTAAAAACAATCGCTCAAAAATTAAATGAACGAGCAGGTTTTTTTGCACCAGCCGTTTTTGGCGCTCAGAATAAATATTTTATTCATAGTATGGTTAACGATACCCATAAATTTGCACAAAGAGCTTATTACAAAGTGGTTAATCACCAGATTATTTCATTTTTAGAAAGCACAGTTATTACTGAACCAACAACTTGGACATTGAATTTTTATATGGGGCCAAAAGAGCTTGCTGCAATCACGCCAGTTTCAAAGCTTCTCGAAGGTGCTTTAGAGTACGGATTTTTTTCACCAGTAGCTAAAGGCATGCTTTATCTTTTAAATCTTTGTAATAAGTATTTTCATAATTATGGTTTTGCAATTTTATTTATTACCTTATTGCTCAAGTTGGTTTTGTTGCCATTTACGTTTAGTGGACAACAAAAAATGAAAAAAATGCAGGAATTTCAAAAGAAATTAGCTTACCTGCAACAACGTTATAAACATAGTCCTGAAGAATTAGCGCAAGCTCGTGAAGAGTTAATTAAAAAACATGGACTTCCTGGTTTAGGTGGTTGTTTACCGCTCTTATTACAAATTCCATTTTTTGTTGGATTGTATAGTGCGTTGAATAACTCAATTGAATTGTACCGTGCCCCATTTATTTTTTGGATTAACGATCTTTCAATGCCCGACCACTATTATGTACTGCCTTTTTTGATTGCAATGAGCGCATTTTTAGGCAGCGTTGCGGGGCAAACAGATAAGATAGATTTTAAGCAAGTTTTTACTGCATTTGCTTTAGCGCTATTTTTAGGAGCTTGGACTGCAAATATAGCAGCAGGCTTGGCATTGTTTATTTTTGCTAATGCATTTTTACATGTAGTACAAACAAAAGCTCAACAGGCACTTGGACTATGATTGAAAAAGTTCCTGCATTAGCGCAGTTATGTAAAGAATTGCAACGGGTTCCATATTTAGCTTCAAAGAATTTATACCGTGTTGCGACTTATTTTTTAACAGAAAAACCAGAACGTATTGCGCAGTTGTGTAAAACAATTTTGGCGGCACAGCAAACCATTATTGCATGCCCAATCTGCTGCGTTTGGAAAGAGAGGAACCAGCCATGTGTTTTTTGTGATGATGCAAAACGCGATCATACAATTATTTGCGTGGTTGAAACTTGGCAAGAACTGATAGCAATCGAAAAAACTGAAGGCTACAAAGGACTTTACCATGTTTTAGGTGGAGCGATTTGTCCCCTTGAAGGAATCGGTGCAGATGATATTTCAATTAAACTTTTATTACAACGGCTTGAGCAAAAAAACGAGTGTAAAGAACTTATTTTAGCAATGAATCAAACGCCAGAAGGTGAAGCAACCGCTGCTTTTATTGCACGTAAATTAAAAGACAGTAGTTTGAAAATTTCATGCTTAGCTCGTGGAATTCCAGTCGGCTCACAGCTTGAAATGATGGATAAATTAACAGTTTATAAGGCGCTTTCTGAAAGAAGGCCATTTTAAAAGGAATAACAATGGACGTAATGCTTTTAAACGAAGCTGGAGAGCGAGTTGAACGCAGAAAAGCTTTAGTTGATTTAATACAATCAACGCATCCAGACAAGACTGGTGCTTTTTTATTATGTGCAGGGTATGAGCGTGAGCGGGAACAATTTTATCAAGACAGTACGTTTCATTACTTTTTAGGATTGCAAGAAGCTGCTGCAATGTTTTACCAGCCTTTGCAAGGCACCAATAGTCTATTTTTACCCAATTATGCTATCGACAGAACTGCATGGTTACCGGTTACGTTTGATGAGGAATCATTAGCTTCTTTGGCAATTGAGCAAGTGGAACTATTGGGAAAACCAATTATGGGTTATTCAACTGGCCCGTTTTATACGCCTGCATCCCTTGAAACGCTCATTGAACGATTAACACAGTTATGCCAAGATGAACAATTTTTGTTCGCTCCATTACAAGATATTTCAACAGAATGTTTATTAGTTATGCGGCAACTGTTTGAATATGTTCCTGGTTTAAAAGAGCAAACAATTGATATTTCACCATTGATTGCACAACTACGTAGAACAAAAAGCCAAGCAGAATTGGAATATTTGTATAATGCAGCTGAAATTACTGCAATGGCACATCAAGCTGCTGCTGGAGTGATTAAATCTGGAGTATATGAAGCTGATGTACAAGCGGCAATTGAATACATTTATACAGAAAGTGGTGCGCGACCAGCATTTGCAAGCATTGTTGGTTCTGGCGTTAACAGTACTATCTTGCATTATGTTGATAACAATGCAAAGTTACCTGATAAGGGGTTAGTCGTAGTTGATATTGGGGCTTCTGCGCATCATTATTGTTCAGATGTTACACGAACCTATCCAGTTTCAGGAAAATTTTCAGAAGCGCAAAAAAAAGTGTATCAAGATGTACTTGATTGTCAGACCTATATTGCACAACTTGCCGCACCAGGGATGTTTTTGTGTAATAAAAAACATCCAGACAAATGTTTAAATACCTTAGCACATGATTTTTTAAAGCAACGCGGTTATGAGGTTGAAAAAGTTTTTCCTCACGGTGTAGGGCATTTTGTAGGCCTTGATGTGCATGATGTGGGTGACTACAACGAGCCATTGGCAGTTGGGGACATTATTACCATTGAGCCAGGAATCTATTTAAAAGATAAAGAGCTTGGTGTTCGTATTGAAGATGTTTATTGGATTGTAAAAGATGGAGCTATCTGTTTAACAGAAGAAGTTCCTAAAAAAGCATCAGAGGTTGAACGCTTTATGCAAGATGCTTGTTTTACCGATAACAATGATTTTTATAAAACTGGTCCTAATGAGCATTGATATTTGACCAAAGCGTGTTTTTCGTTTATTATTTGGTTTACTATTATCTTAAAATTCGGGGAATCTATCCATGGATATGAATAAAGTTTTTTTTCGACGTAAAGAAGATTGCTTCCATAAATGGCATGTAATCGACGCTAAAGGCCAAGTATTAGGTCGTTTAGCAACACAAATAGCAGAGCTGTTATCAGGTAAGCATAAAGTTGACTTTGCTCGACACTCTGATAATGGTGACTATGTAGTTATTACCAACGCAAAAGATATCGTTTTGACTGGTAATAAGCTCAGAGACAAAATTTATGTACGCGTTTCAGGTTGGATCGGTACAAAAAAAGAAATTACAGCTCAACAAGTAATGGACAAAGATTGTACACAATTAATTCATATGGCTGTTAAAAGAATGATGCCTGACAATAGGCTTGCTGAGCAGTCCTTAAGAAGACTTAAAGTATATGAAGGAAGTGAACATCCTCATATTGCACAAGTCAATACAAAGTAAACTTATTTAAGTTTTTTAAAAAAAGCTCCGAAATTCGGGGCTCTTTTTTTGAGTAAAAAATAATCAAGTAATAAAAAAGCCCCGAAACTCGGGGCTTAATTTTTATAACCACATTGCAATAACGTCTTTAAATGTCAGATAAGCAAATAACAAGAGCATTGCAATCCAACAAGCGTAATGTACGTATTCAAGTGTTTTTTCATGCAAAGAACGACCAAGTAGTGCTTCAAGGGTATAGGTAACTGCTTGTCCACCATCTAGAATTGGCAGTGGAATTAAATTCAGCACACCAAGGCTGATGCTGATAAATGCAAGAAATAAAAAGAACAATGCGGTGCTGTGACCAGCAGTTTGAACGCTTAATGAAATCATCATGAGTGGACCAGCAAGTCCATCGGTTGAGCGCTGTGCAAAAACTCGTGAAAAGCCAGCAATGGTGTTGATTGTAATCGTTTTGGTGATAGTGAAACCTTGTTGCAATGCTTGCATAAAACCGACAGCTGGGGTTGACTCAAATCCAAATTGAACGCCTAAAGAACCAATTTCTTTATCTTTTACTGTTCTTGAACCAATCGTGATCGGTTTTTCAAGAATTTCACCATTGCGTTCGATAGTTAAAACGGTATCGGTGTTTGCAAGACCTTTTAAGGTATCAAGTAATTTTTTAAGATCAGTTTCTAAGGAAACATCAGCAATCTTTAAAATTCTGTCTCCAGGTTGAATGCCAGCTTTTTCAGCGCTTGAACCGGCTTCAATTTTTTCAATTCTATGTTTATTTTCTCCGGCAAAAAACGGATTGCTTGGAATGCCAGTCATAGAAAGACCAACAAAGACAAGATAAGCAAAAATGAAGTTGCAAGCAATACCACCAATAATAATGAGCATCTTTTGCCAATAGGCTATGGCAGCAATAGTGCCCGGTTTTGGGTTGCTATAATCGCCAACTTCAGCTTCAACATATCCACCCATCGGAATTAAAGAAAGTGAGAACAATGTTGAGCCTATTTTTTGCTTAATAAGCTGGGGGCCAAATCCAATAGAAAAGGTAGGAATAGAAACCCCAAATAGTTTTCCAAAGATAAAATGGCCAAATTCATGAAAAGCAATAACAAAGCCAACGCCAAAAAGGCCTATAATAAGAGGAAAGAAATTTTTCATACAAAAATGTATAATTTCTAGCAACGCCATAAAAATTCCTTCTAATGATAAAAAATTATTATTCAAGACACTTTATTACTCTAACAATAATTGTACTTTGCGTCTATTAAGCCAAAAAAGCTTTAAAATAAGGTTCTAGAGAAGGATTTAAAATGTTTTGTGCAAGATTGAGCATATTTTAAGCCTATGTTTTTTGGGGTAAGCTTAAAATTAAAAAAATAACTATAAAAAAATAGAAAAGTATTTAAAATAAAATGGTAAAGATTTTTTTTAAAAAACCATCAACTAAGTGTTATATCTAATTTTTGCTTGAAAAAAATCACAAACAAGATAGAATAGCTATCTGAAGTCCTTCATAAAATCTCGATTACCAACAGCATTTTCATCTTTTGGTACAGATAAAAAAGTTAGATAGCACATATGTTTGGGCAAAAGGACTTTAGGATGATTTTCCTCGTAAATTTTAAACTATAGGAAATAGGGTATATGCCTACGATTAATCAATTGTGTCGGCTTGGAAGAATAAAGCCTCAATACAAATCAAAGAGTCTTGCACTTAAAGGGTGTCCTCAGCTGCGAGGGGTTTGTGTTCGTGTATTTACAACAACTCCAAAAAAACCAAACTCAGCATTGCGTAAAGTTGCGCGTGTGAAACTTTCAAGTGGAATTGAAGTAACTGCTTATATTCCAGGTGAAGGACATAATTTACAAGAGCACTCTGTGGTTCTTGTTCGTGGTGGCAGAGTTCCCGATCTTCCGGGTGTGAAGTATCACATTGTTCGAGGTGCTCTCGATTCAGCAGGTGTTGAAAATAGAAAACAATCACGTTCACGGTATGGTACCAAACGTCCAAAAGCTTCGTAGTAGAAGGGAAATTAGCAAATGCCAAGGCGCAAATCAGTTAATTTTAAGCGAGACATCGGAGTTGATATGCATTACAACTCTGAACTTGTTCAAAAGTTTATCAACGTTATCATGAAATGTGGCAAAAAGAATGTTGCCAGAACTATTATGTATGATGCGCTTGATATTATCATCAAAAAACAAAAAGGTGATAAAGAAAAAGGACTTGAAACTTTCTACGCAGCTTTTGAGCGCGTTGTTCCAACTATTGAAGTTAGACCGCGTCGAGTTGGTGGAAGTGTTTATCAAATTCCAGCAGAAGTTAGACCTGTTCGCGCACGTGCACTTGCAATGCGTTGGTTAATTGATGCTGCTCGTTCCCGTTCAGATAAAACAATGGGAATCCGTTTAGCTCATGAGATTTTAGATGCTCACGAAGGACGCGGAGCAGCGGTTAAAAAAAGAGGCGATGTTCATAAAATGGCAGAATCTAACCGTGCATTCTCGCACTATGCGTGGTAAGGAAGCTAACTCATGACCAATCGCTTAGACAAATTTAGAAATATAGGTATTGCAGCTCATATTGATGCTGGAAAAACAACAGTAACAGAGCGAATTCTCTTTTATACAGGTGTTTCTCATAAGATTGGTGAAGTTCACGAAGGTGAAGCAACCATGGATTGGATGGAGCAAGAAAGAGAACGTGGTATTACTATTCAATCTGCAGCAACTACTTGTTCGTGGAAAGGGTATCATGTCAATATTATTGATACTCCAGGTCACGTAGATTTTACCATTGAAGTTGGGCGTTCATTACGAGTGCTTGATGGAATGGTATCTGTATTTTGTGGGGTTGCTGGAGTTCAGCCGCAATCTGAAACAGTTTGGCGACAAGCAACCCGTTATAACGTTCCTTCAATTATTTTTGTAAATAAAATGGATCGCGTTGGAGCAGACTTCTTTAAAGTGGTAAAGCACGTTAGAGAGCGTTTGAATGGTAAAGCTTTAGCAATGCAGATTCCAATTGGAGAATCTGAAAATTACAACGGTATTGTTGATGTTCTAACTGCTAAGCAAGTTGTGTATACAGATGATAAAGGTTCAGCTGTTGATTGGACAGATGCAGATCCAAAATACGCAGATCAAATAAAAGAGCTCAGAGAAAAAATTATTGAAGCGGCTTGTGATTTTGATGACAAGCTTGCAGACAGATATCTTGATGGTGGTGAAATTTCTACAGAAGAAATTAAACTTGCACTGCGTAAAGGTGTTTTAAAGCGCGAAATTTTCCCTGCGTTTTGTGGGACAGCCTTTAAGAACAAAGGTATTCAGCCGATGCTTGATGCGGTTATAGATTATCTGCCTTCTCCGCTTGATGTCCCTCCAATAAAAGGGATTATTCCTGGAACTGATAAAGAGGTTGAGCGAAAAGCAGATGTTACGGAACCGTTTTCAGGTTTAGCATTTAAGATTATGACTGACCCATTTGTTGGGACATTAACTTTCGTTCGTGTGTATTCTGGTAAATTGTCATCAGGTTCTTATATTAAAAATGTAAGTAATGATAGCAAAGAACGCGTAAGTCGTTTAATTAGAATGCATGCAAATAAACGAGAAGAAATTGAATTTGTTCAAGCAGGTGATATTGCTGCGTTTGTTGGTTTAAAAGATGTCAGAACAGGTGATACACTTGCAGATGAAAAGCATGAATTATTGCTTGAAAAAATCGACGTTCCGGTATCAGTAATTTCTTCTGCTATTGAGCCAAAAAATAAAGCTGATTATGAAAAAATGATTATAGCTTTACGTAAAATGACTCAAGAAGATCCTTCATTCCATTTAATTTATAATGAAGAAACTGCGCAGACTGTTATTGCTGGTATGGGTGAATTGCATCTTGAAATTCAAGTTGATCGTTTAAAGCGTGAACATAAAGTTGAAGCAGAGCAAGGAAAGCCTCAAGTTGCTTACAAAGAAACTATTGAGAAATCAATAGAAGTTGAAGGTAAGTACATTAAGCAATCAGGTGGACGTGGTCAATATGGACACGTATGGTTGCGAATGGAGCCACTTGAAAGAGGCAAAGGTTTCGTTTTTGAAAATAAAGTTGTTGGCGGTACGATTCCAAGAGAATTTATTCCAGCAGTTGAAAAAGGTTTAAAGGAAGCTGTTACTACTGGGGTACTTGGTGGTTATCCAGTAGTTGATCTTAAGATTGAACTTTTTGATGGTTCGTATCATGATGTTGACTCTTCTGAAGTAGCATTTAAAGTTGCTGCTAATATGGCATTCAAAACAGGTATGAAACAAGCTTCTCCTACGTTGCTTGAACCTGTGATGAGTGTTGAAGTTGAGTGCCCAGATGAGTATATGGGTGATGTCATGGGTGATCTAAACTCACGTCGAGGACGTATTTTGGGAATGGAAGAAAAAGCAGGAATGCAAATAATTCGTGCAGAAGTTCCGCTTGGAGAAATGTTGGGTGGTTATTCAACAATATTACGTTCTATGACAAAAGGTCGTGCGAGTTATTCTATGGAATTTTGTTGTTACAGAGAAGTTCCTAGAAATGTCCAAGAAGCGTTAGTTGGTGATAAAAAATAGTTGTGATTGTTGATATACAGTAGCAATTCAGGAGTAAATATTATGGCAAAAGATATCTTTAAGCGTAATAAGCCGCACGTTAATATTGGTACCATTGGTCACGTTGATCATGGTAAGACAACATTAACCGCTGCGATTACAAAAGTTCTTTCAGAAAAAGGTGGAGCTACATTTAAAGCGTTTGACGAAATTGATAACGCACCAGAAGAAAAAGCACGTGGTATTACTATTTCTGCTTCTCACGTAGAGTATGAAACAGCAAATCGTCACTATGCACACGTTGACTGTCCTGGTCACGCTGATTATGTAAAAAACATGATTACCGGTGCGGCACAGATGGATGGAGCAATTTTAGTTGTTTCAGCAGCTGATGGTGCAATGCCTCAAACTCGTGAACATATATTGTTAGCACACAACATTGGCGTCCCTCAATTAGTAGTTTTCTTGAACAAAGTAGACATGGTTGATGACGTAGATATGGTTGATATGGTTGAAGAAGAAATTCGTGAACTTTTAACTAAGTATGAATTTGATGGCGCAAACATTCCAGTAGTAAGAGGTTCAGCACTTCGTGCATTAGAAGGCGATGCTAAATGGGTTGATTCTATCAATAAATTGATGGAAGCAGTAGACACAGCAATTCCATTACCAGTACGGGATGTGGATAAATCTTTCTTGATGCCAGTTGAAGGTGTATTTACGATTTCAGGTCGTGGTACCGTTGCAACAGGAAGAATTGAAAGAGGTAAAATCAAAACAGGTGATGCAGTTGAAATCATTGGTTTTGGTAAAAAAATGAACTCAACAGTTACTGGCGTTGAAATGTTTAAAAAGACATTGGACGATGGTCAAGCTGGTGATAACGTTGGATTGTTACTTCGTGGCGTTGAAAAGAAAGATATTGAACGTGGTATGGTTGTCGCTAAACCTGGTTCAATTACTCCTCATAAAAAATTCAAAGCTAAAGTATACGTATTAACTAAAGCAGAAGGTGGCCGTCATAGTGCTTTCTTTACTGGATATCGTCCTCAGTTCTATTTCAGAACAACAGACATTACCGGTGTAGTAACATTAGATGCTGGTCGTGAAATGGTTATGCCAGGTGATGACGTTGAAATCAATGTTGAATTAATCGCTCCGATTGCAATGGAAAAAGATTTACATTTTGCAATTCGTGAGGGTGGAAGAACAGTGGGTTCTGGAATCGTTATTGAAATTAAAGAATAATATAGGATCGACTGATGAAAAAGCCAAAAATTCGTTTAGCGCTGAAGTCATATGATCATCAGTTGCTCGACAAGGCAGTAAAGCAAATAGTTTTAGCAGCAAAAAGAACGGGTGCAGAAATTGTTGGACCCGTTCCAATGCCTAATAAAAAGAAAGTGTTTACTGTATTGCGATCACCACATATAGACAAAAAGTCGCGTGACCAATTTGATTTGACTACTCATAAAAGAGTTTTAGATATTGTATCACCGTCAGATCAAACGATGGACGCGCTCATGAAGTTGAACATCTCATCTGGTGTAGATGTTGAAATTAAGTGATAGGGAATAAGAAAGATGACACAAGGTTTTTTTGGTAAAAAACTTGGGATGACTCAAGTGTTTGCAGGCAACAAAGTTGTACCTGTCACAGTTGTAGATGTTTCAAATTGGTTTGTGCTTGGCACAAAGAATCAAGCACGAGATGGTTATAACGCTGTCGTGGTTGGTTTAGTTAGAAAGCGTTTTGAAGGACAGCCATTTTCAGCTGATTGGGGCAAAGCTCTAAAAAGATTTTTTAGAGTTGTTAAAGAAGTTAAGTTGCAAGATAATGCTCAAGAATTATCTGTAGGCCAACATGCTAACTTCTTTGAAACCTTTCAAGAAGGCTCACTTGTTGATGTTGTGGGAACAACTAAAGGGTGTGGGTTTGCTGGTGTGGTTAAACGACATAATTTTAAAGGTGGTTGTTCTAGTCACGGAGATAAGACAGGTAGACGTACAGGTTCTGTAGGTCATTTGCGTGCTCGTGGTCGTGTGATAAAAGGTAAGAGATTACCTGGTCACATGGGAGCCATCAAAAAGACGGTTCAAAACCTTCAATTGGTAAAAATTGAAAAAAATGCGCAATTTGTTCTTATTAAAGGGGCAGTCCCTGGTAAATCAGGATCGGTTGTCTTTGTTCAGAACGGAGTAAAAGCATGACTAAAACAGAAACAATAAAAAAAGTTTCAACTGAGACAAAGATAGTACACATGTTGTCGCCAAAAGATTTGGGACTTGTTGAAGAACAAAGAAAAACAGTTGTGCCAGAGATCTTTGCTATTGAAGTAAGAAAATTGTTACAAAATTGGCGGCAAGGAACAGTCGCTTGCAAAGGCCGCGCTGAAGTTTCTGGTTCAAATAAGAAACCATGGAAACAAAAAGGAACAGGTAGGGCTCGTGCAGGTGCTGCAACGTCTCCATTATGGCGTGGTGGTGGTGTTATTTTTGGACCACAAAAAAGAACCCGTACATTAAAAACAACAAAAAAGAGTCGTCAAGCATTAGGTGGCGCATTGGTATGGAATGCACTTGATAAACAATTATTGATCGCTTTAGATTGGTCATTGCAAGGTGCGATTCCGCAAACAAAGCAAGCTTTTTCAGCATTACAGCAAGCACAATTAGTTAATACACCGGTGAACTTATTTTTAGCACCACACGATTTATTAACAGCAGCTTCTTTTGCAAATATTCCATCAGTGCGTATTGTATTTTTTGATGCAGCAAACGTGTACGATCTAGCAGATGCTAGCCGTTGGATTGTATTGAAAAAGGATATCGAAAGCTTTAAGGAAATGGTGGCAAGATGGATTTAACTATTTATGATATTGTCAAAGGTCCGATAATTACTGAAAAAGCTTATCAGCTGAATAGCAAGTTAAAGCAACTTATTGTGCAAGTGCACATGGAAGCAAATAAGTCACTTGTTCGTCAGGCTCTTGAAAAACTTTTTAACGTTAAAGTTGAAAAGATTAGAATTATTATTCGTAAAGGCAAAAAACGCTTGAATAATAGACGACAAGAGATTAAGGGTAAGACTATTAAAAAAGCTATTATTACCTTAAAAGACGGTTATAGCATTGATGCATTAGGTCAAACTGGCTTTGATGCTTCAATGATGCAACAACAAGAGCAACCTGTTACACAAGCGAGTAAGGAGTAACAATGGCAATTATTAAAAGAAAACCACGAAACCCTTCTTTACGCTTTCAAACTTTTTTATCTTCTGACGATATTACTACAACAACTCCACATAAAAGTCTTTCTATCGGATTAAAAAAATCTGGTGGAAGAAATGCATACGGGCGGATTACTGTTCGTCATCGCGGTGGTGGAGCTGTTCGTCGTTATCGAGTTATTGATTTCTTGAGAACATTGCGTGACGTTGAAGGTAAAATTACAACAGTTGAGTATGATCCAAATCGTAACGTACGTATTTCGTTAGTTGCTTACAGAAATGGCGCAAAACGTTATATTTTGTTACCTGAAGGTTTAAAAGTTGGAGATACGATTCTTGCGGGAAAAACTGCTGAAGCTAAACCAGGTAATTGTCTTCCTATTAGAGCAATTCCTGTAGGTTTTAATATTCACAACGTTGAAGTAAAGCCAGGATCAGGCGGTACATTTGCTCGAAGCGCAGGAACTACTGTGCAATTGATGGCAAAAACAGAAGAATATGCAACATTACGTATGCCTTCAAGTGAAGTTCGTATGGTGCATATCGATTGTTGGGCGACTGTCGGTACTCTTGGAAATGCTGATTATAAAAATATTAGCTGGGGTAAAGCAGGTCGTACAAGACAGCGTGGATTTAGATCAAGTGTTCGAGGTATGGCTATGAACCCTGTTGATCACCCTCATGGTGGTGGTGAAGGACGTTCAAAATCAGGTAAGCATCCACAATCTCCTTGGGGTAAAGGTTGCAAAGGAACTCGTACTCGTAAGAGAAAAAACCCACTTATTTTAAGACGACGAAAAAGCAATAAGTAATAACGTAGGAAGAAAATAATAATGACTCGATCAACACGAAAAGGCCCATTTGTTGATGTCTCGTTGCTTAACAAAGTACGCACGGCAAAAGAGGCAAAAAAACATGAACCAATTAAAACATGGTCTCGCAGAAGTATGGTACTTCCTGAGTTTGTGGGATTAACATTTGCGGTTCATAATGGTAAAAAGTTTGTTTCTGTGTTTATTACTGAAAATATGGTAGGGCATCGCCTTGGTGAGTTTGCCCCATCCAGAACCTTCAGATTGCATAGTGGACAACGTAAAGCTGGAGTTGCTCAGGGTTAATAAATAAGGTATGCTAAAAGCAGCTTCTAAAAGATGTTTTCAAGGACAACAAATATGCAATTTGTAGCAAAAGCAAAACGAATTCCTTTCTCTCCCTACAAACTTCGCCCACTCGCTGATGTGGTGCGCGGTAAGGGTGTTGATTACGCACTTGGTTGGTTGGCCACGCATAGAACAAAGCGTGTATCGCCATTACAAAAAGTGATTGAATCAGCAGCCGCTAACGCAAGAAATTTGCAAGGGGTTGAGTTAGAGAATTTATGTATTAAAGAAATTAAAGTTGATGAAGGACGCACACACCGTTATTTCAAGCCTGGAGCAATGGGGCGAGCGTCAGAACAAAAGAAACGTTTTAGTCACATCAGTGTGATTTTAGAACAAAAATCTGCAACAACGAGGAAGGCGTAGTATGGGACAAAAGGTTAACCCAAAAGGCTTTAGAATCGGAGTGTACAGAGACTGGGATGCTAAATGGTTTGCTCGTCGTAGCTATGGTCAACAATTGCTTGAAGATTTAGTTATTCGTAGATTTGTCGATAAAAACCTTAAGCATGCTGAAGTTGCTCGGGTTGAAATCGAAAAAGCGGGTGACAGCATTAAAGTAATTATTCACTCTGGTCGTCCAGGACTTGTTATTGGGAAAAAAGGACAGGATATAGATGTCCTTCGTAAAGATATTGCAAAATTGACTGGTAAAAATTCAATTGAAGTATCTGTGCAAGAAGTAAAAAATGCTGATTTGGATGCAACATTAGTAGCAAAAAGCATTGCTGAGCAACTTGAAAAACGTGGAAGTTTTAAAAAGGCAATGAAGCGATCAACAACAAATACTATGCGTGCTGGTGCAACTGGTATTAAGATCTGTTGTGGTGGTCGTTTAAATGGTGCTGAAATTGCACGAAAAGAATGGATGCGTACTGGTTCTGTTCCTTTACATACTTTGCGAGCTGATATTGATTATGGCTTTGCAGAAGCTAATACTACTTATGGTAAAATTGGTGTGAAGGTTTGGATTGGTCGCGGCGAATACCAATTTGCATGAAATTAAACTGTTGAAAGATATGTCATGTTGATGCCAAAAAAAACAAAATTTAGAAAAATGCAACGAGGAAGACGTAAGGGAATCTCTAAAGGATGCCGTACTGTTGCATTTGGTCAATTCGGGTTAGAAGCTTTAACGCCGGCATGGGTGACAGCTCAGCAAATTGAAGCGATGCGTGTGACCATGTCAAGAAAATTGAAAAAAGAAGGTGAATTTTTCCTTCGTCTTTTTCCTGATAAACCAGTTAGTAAAAAACCTGCCGAAACTCGTATGGGTAAAGGAAAAGGTTCAACTGAAGTTTGGGTTGCAGTAGTTAAAAGAGGTAGAATTTTCTGTGAAATTTCAGGAGTTTCTGAAACTAAAGCACGAGAAATTTTCCGTCTTGCTGCTTCAAAACTTCCTCTAAAAGTTCGTGTTGTTAAAAAACAAGAGGAGCAACCAAATGTTGTCGCATAAAGCTATGCAAAAGTTGAGTGGTTTGGGTACAAAAGAGCTCGAAACTAAAGTTGAAGATTTAAGAAGAGAATTATTTGGATTGCGTTTAAGTTCTTCAACAACGCATATCAAAGATTACTCTCAATTTAAGAAATTACGTAAAAATATTGCACGTAGTTTGACCTTGCTTGGACAAAAATCTCAAGTAGACGTGCAAACCACGGTTGCTCATAAGGAATAGTACGGTATGGAAACAAGTAAAAAAACACGACGAATTTTTCTGGGAGAGGTTATTTCTGACAAAATGGATAAAACTATTATTGTTAAAACAACCAGAACATTAAAGCACCCTATCTTCGGAAAAGTCTTGAAAGCACAGAAAAATTATAAAGTGCATGATGAAAAAAGCGAGGCAGTTGTTGGGGATGTTGTCGAGTTTTTTGAAGGTCGACCATTGGCTAAGACTAAGTATATGTATTTAGCACGTGTTGTTTCACGTCAAACAGTGTAAGGCAAACTGAGGAAAAAAATGATACAAAAACAAACTTACTTAGAAGTTGCAGATAACTCAGGTGCAAAGTTGCTTCAATGTATTCATGTCATTGGAAGCACAAGAAAACGTTTTGCACGTTTGGGTGATAAAATTAAATGTGCAGTAAAAAAAGCAATTCCTGGTGGCGGAGTTAAAAAGAGCGATGTAGTAACAGCCGTTATTGTTCGCACAAGAAAAGAAATACAAC
This sequence comes from candidate division TM6 bacterium GW2011_GWF2_32_72, assembly GCA_945882015.1. Classification (GTDB taxonomy): domain Bacteria; phylum Babelota; class Babeliae; order Babelales; family CAIQNR01; genus CAMCVM01. The sequence continues at coordinate 57,486 of CAMCVM010000001.1, read as the reverse complement.
GCGAAGATGGTAGTTGGATAAGATTTAGTGAAAATGCAGCGGTAATCATCAATAAAGAAGATGAACCGGTTGCAACACGTATATTTGGACCAATCGCTCGTGAGATTCGTCCTCGCGCTGGATACAAAGGGTATCCAAAGATTGTTTCTTTGGCTCCTGAAGTGGTTTAAATAGAGGTACAAAAAAATGATGCGCGTAAAGAAAAATGATAAAGTTTTAGTTATTTCTGGAAAAGATAAAGGTAAAACCTCTTCTGTGATTGCTATTTCACCTAAAACAGGTAAAATAATGGTTAAGGATGTGGCGGTTACAATTCGACATGTAAAAGCTCGAAAACAGGGAGATATTCCTGGGATCAAGAGAGAAGAGTCATACATTTGTCTTTCAAAAGTAATGCCAATTTGTCCTTCTTGCAAAAAACCATGTCGCGTGGGAGCTCTTGAGCTTAAAGATGGAAAAAAAGCGCGGGTGTGTGGTCAATGCAAAGAAGTTATGTAAAAGTTGTAGGACACGTAAGGATAATAGCATGACAAGTGCTCGTTTAGAACAGTTGTATCGTAAAACAATCAAGGCTAACTTACAAAAAGAATTAGCTCTTGATAACGTAATGTCGGTACCTGAAATTAAAAAAATTGTTATTAACATCGGGGTAAAAGAAGCTGTTGCTGATAGTCGTGTGTTGCAACGGATTGCAAAGGTAATTGGAGAAATTGCTGGTCAAAGCCCGGTTATTACTAAAGCAAAGAAATCTATTGCAGGATTTAAGATCCGTGAAGGCATGCCTTTGGGTGCAATGGTTACTTTGCGACGTAAAAGAATGTATGAATTTCTTGATAGATTGATCAATATTGCTTTACCGAACGTAAGAGATTTTCGTGGCGTAAGTCCAAAGCTTGATCGACGCGGAAATTATAATTTGGGTATTAAAGAATGGTCAGTATTTCCAGAAGCTGAAACAGTATCAAATGAAAAAGTTTATGGATTTAATATTACTATTCATACTTCGGCAAAAAATGATGCACACGCATATGCCTTGTTGAAAAGTTTTAATATGCCGTTCCGTTCTTCAAAAGATAAGTAAGGTAAATAGCTATGGCAAAGACATCGTCAATAGAAAAAAATAAGAAACGTATCCGACTTGCTGCTCTTCACGATAAAAAGCGGTTGGAACTTAAAGAGCGAGTAAAAAATCGTTCACTTCCAATGGAAGAACGATTAGCAGCTCAAGCAGAATTTCGAAAAATTCCTCGTAATGCAAGTCCTGTTAGGATCAGAAATCGTTGTGCTTTAACAGGAAGGCCACGTGGGTATATGGGATTATTTAATCTCTCAAGAATTAAGTTTCGTGAATTGGCATTACTAGGGTTTTTGCCAGGCGTAAAGAAAACAAGTTGGTAAAGTTAGGCGTTTAAGGAAGGCTGACATGTCGATTGATACAATTGGAAATTTTTTAACTATTATACGTAATGCCATTATGGCTTCTAAGCCTTTTGCTCTTGCTCCAAATTCAAGAATGAATATGGCAATAGCGAAAATTTTAGTACAAGAAGGGTTCATTGCTCATGTTGAAGCAGTGACATTGGATGAAAATAAAAAACGTTTAAAAGTCACGTTTAAATATGTTGGTGGCGAATCAGCTATTCATTCAATTGATCGTGTAAGTAAGCCAAGTCGGCGTATTTATGAAAAAGTAAAAAATATTAAACCGACTATTGGTGGATTAGGAATTTCTATATTGTCTACCAATCGTGGTGTAATTACTGATAAACAAGCTCGAGACAAGAATGTTTTTGTTGGCGGCGAATTAATCTGTAGAGTTTGGTAGGGATAAACATGTCAAAAATTGGAAGACGACCAGTTGTTTTAGGTAGTGTCAAGGTTGAGGTAAAAGGGCAAGACGTTCATTTTACTGGAGCGCATGCTGCTGGTGTGCATCACTTACCAAATGAACTTGAAGCAACAGTAAACGATGGAAAATTATTTCTTGTTGCAAAAGAAAATTCTCGTGACACACGTCAAGTTTGGGGGCTGCATAGAGCATTACTCTCAAATAAAATAGTTGGATCTGGTACTTTATTTGAAAAAAAAGTACAAATTGTTGGGTTAGGGTATAAAGCGCTTGCTAAAGGTAATGTTCTAGAATTCAATCTTGGATTTAGTCATAAAATTGAAGTTGGATTACCAAAAGATGTAGTTGTTGAAATTGATAAAACAGGTCAACTTCTTACTTTTAAATCAGCAAATCGAGAAATTTTGGGTAAGATGTGTGGTGATTTACGAAAATTAAAACCAACAGAACCTTATAAAGGTACCGGAGTTCGTGTAACAACTGATGTTGTTATTAAGAAGGCTGGTAAGGCAAAATCTGCGTAATAAAATAGCGAGGATTGAATCGTGTCCGTAGCAAAAAATATAAAAAGACGAAGAAGAAGTAAGCAATTGCGTGTTCGCAATAGATTACGAAGAGATACAACGCTTGCTCGTGTTAGCGTGTTCAGAAGTTTAAAACAAATTTATGCACAAATTATTGATGATTCACAGCATCAAACTTTAGTAAGTTGTTCTTCATTAGACGTTAAGGCAACAGGTACTAAAACTGATGTAGCAACAGCGGTTGGTGCAGAGTTGGCAAAAAGAGCATTAGAAAAAGGCATTCAAAAAGTATGCTTTGATCGAGGCAGATTTTTGTTTCATGGTAGAGTAAAAGCGTTAGCGGATGGACTCCGCGCAGGCGGTGTACAGGTTTAGTAACGATAAGGATTGAAGAACATGGCCGGAAAAGGCAATCAAGAGAACCATTCAGATAACGTATTTGTAGATCATGTAGTAAATGTTCGCCGTGTTACAAAAGTAACAAAAGGTGGAAAACGTTTCTCATTCTCTGCATTAGTTGTAACTGGTGATCAAAAAGGCAAAGTTGGTGTTGCACTTGGAAAAAGTCGTGAAGTTTCTTCTGCTATTGCAAAAGCGACTAACAGAGCGCGTAAGAATTTAATTGAAATTCCTTTACGTGGTGAAACTTTACCTTACAATGCATTAGGAAAACATGGTGCAAGTTCTGTTTTACTTCGTTCAGCTTCAAAAGGTACTGGCGTAATTGCTGGCGGAGCAGTTCGAATGGTAATGGAAGCGCTTGGAATTAAAGATGTGTTGGCTAAATCATTTGGTGCATCTAACCGTATGAACGTTGTGAAAGCAACCTTAAATGCGTTAGCACAATTACGTTCTTTAGGGCAAGTTGCAAAACTACGTGGCAAAACTCCAGAACAAATTATGAAAGGCAGCAATGTTTAATCTTAATGAGCGAGTGCCGGTTACAAAAAAAAGAAAACGTATTGGTCGCGGTGGTAGCAGAGGTGGAACTTCTGGTAAAGGTACAAAGGGTCAAAAAGCTCGTTCAGGCGCTGGTAGAAAATTAAGATCAGCATTTGAAGGTGGACAAATGCCTTTGCATCGTCGACTTCCAAGACGTGGTTTTACTAACGGGCGTTTTAAAGTTGAATATGAATTAATACAATTAGGACAACTTGAATTACTTTTTGAAAGTGGGCAAGTTGTAACTAAAGAAGATTTAGTAAAAAAGGGTCTTCTTAAAAATGTTAAATGCGGTGTTAAAGTTCTTGGCAACGGAGATTTCTCTAAAAAGTTAACTGTTACAGTTGATGCATGTAGTCTTCCTGCTTTAGAAAAAATAAGATCGTGTGGTGGTGATGTTACTCTTATAAAAGGAGTTTAAAAACGTGATGTTGTTACGTACCTTAAGAAATATTTTCTCAATCTCAGATTTGCGTAAAAAATTATTTTTTACATTAGGTGTATTAGTCGTTTACAGAATAGGGGTTCATATTCCTGTTATAGGCGTTGATACGGTAGGACTTGCTGAAATCATTAAGCAAGCAACAAATTTGGGTAAATTACTTGGCTATCTTGATGTTTTTTCTGGGGGTGCGTTAGCACAAAGTACCGTTTTTGCTCTAGGAATCTCTCCATACATTACTGCTTCAATTATGATGCAAATCCTTGGATTTACTGTTCCTTATTTTGAACAGTTAGCAAAAGAAGGCGATTATGGTCGTAAAATTATTAACCAATACACTCGTTATTTAGCATTTGGTTTAAGTTTGGTTTATAGCTTTATGTATGCAATTGCTCTTGAATCACAAGGACTTGTCTTAAATCCTGGATGGGGTTTTAGATTTATGTTTGTGTTGTCATTAACTGTCGGTTGTATGATAGTTATGTGGCTTGGTGAACAAGTTTCATTATTTGGAATTGGTAATGGCAGTTCCATGATTATTTTCGCAGGTATTGTTGCTCGTTTTCCTGGATATGTATTACGTACTATTGAGTATGCTCAAAGTGGTATTTTGTATCAAGGAAGTTTGCCTGGTATGAATTGGTTTATAGCGGCAGCTATTTGGCTTACTTTAATCGCAATCACCATTTGTATTATCTTCTTAGAAAAGGGCGAACGTAAGATTCCAGTACAATATGCACGAAGAATTATTGGTAATCGTGTTTTTGGAGGTCAAAGTTCTTATATTCCTTTTAAGATTAACAGCGCCGGTGTAATGCCAGTTATTCTTGCAGGATCTATTATGAACGTGCCAATTGCGGTTTTTGGGATGCTTTCTGAAAAATTTGCAATCTTAGGTATAATTTCAAAAAATCTTGGCCAAACTGGATTAATTTATAACGTTATACAATTTGTTTTAATTGTTGCGTTTTATTTTTTCTACACAGCATTGATTTTTAATCCAATAGAGTTAGCTGATGGCATTAAAAAGAATGGTGGATTTATTCCTGGAATACGACCAGGTAAAAAAACAGCAGAGTTTTTTGATAACATCTTAACTCGCCTAGGTCTTGTAGGATCGATTTATTTAGCGATTCTTGCAGCATTACCAAATATTATGATCGCAGTGGTTGGCGCTCAAAAAATGCCTTTTTTATTGGGTGGTACAGCATTGTTGATTGTGGTAGGTGTTGCTCTTGAAACAGCTTCCCAAATGGAAGCTTATTTAATCGAACACAACTATGAAGGTTTTTTAGCTTCAGGTAGGTTAAAAGCGCGAGGAGCCCGGTGAGCAAGATTTCGACCCAAAAAGCATTTATTTTTTTAGGTGCTCCTGGAGCTGGAAAGGGTACTTTTTCCCAAATTTTCGTAAGTAAATTTGGTTGGGTACAGCTTTCAACAGGTGATTTATGTCGAAAACATATTGCCCAGGGGACTGATCTGGGAAAGCAAATAGATTTTGCTATAAAATCTGGTAAACTAGTAGATGATGTGGTCATTATTGATATGGTTAGTCAATGGGTTGATGAGCATATTAAGATGGCACCGGGGATTATCTTTGATGGCTTTCCTCGAACATTAGTGCAGGCACGTTTATTTTTAGAGCTTATACAAAAAAGATTTTCTGAGTTAGTAGTAAATGTGATTCAGTTTGAAATTCCTGATTCTTTGATAATTGAACGATTAAGTGCTCGAAAAACTTGCTCTAATAAACAGTGTCAAGCTATTTATTCGTTATTAGAACAATCAACACAAAAATCACAAAAAAATGGAATTTGTGATAAATGTGGTTCAGTTTTGATGCAAAGAGAAGATGATAAGTCAGAAACTGTCGCAGCACGTTTGCAAATTTATCATCAGCATGCGCAGCCATTGTTAGATTTTTATAAAAAAAATAATTTTATAATACATCGTATTAATGCTCAAGCGCCACTACAAGCGGTTCAGGGTGAGCTTGAAATGATTGCAGGTATTTAACTATGATTATTATAAAAAATAAATTAGCACTACAAAAAATGGCTATTGCAGGTCAAAAATTAGCAAAAATTGTGAGTCTTTTGCCGGAGCAAATAAAAGAGGGAGTTACAACACTTGAGTTAGATCAATGGGTTGTACAGCATTTAAAAAATGCTCAACTGATTTCATGCACTAAGGGCTATTTAGGGTATAGGCATTCAACCTGCATTTCTGTTAATGAAGAAGTTGTACATGGTGTGCCGTGTAAAGAAAAAATTTTAAAAAATGGTGATTTAGTAAAAGTTGATATTTGTGCTTCTTACAAAGGCTACTGTGCTGATATGGCACGATGTTTTTTTGTTGGAGGCGTTCATAGTCCAGAAGCTCAAAAATTGGTTGAAGTTGCTCAAAGAGCTCTTGATGTGGGCATAGCGCAAGCTCGAGTTGGAAATCGTTTAGGCGATATTTCTGCAGCAATTCAGCATGAAGTTGAAAAAAACGGTTTTGGAGTGGTAAGAGATTTTGCTGGACATGGAATTGGGAAAAAAATGCATGAAGAGCCGGAGCTTTTAAACTACGGCGAATCTGGAAAAGGACCTGTGTTGCGAGCAGGGATGACATTGGCAATTGAGCCGATGATCACGCAAGGTGGGTATGAAGTGTGTATAATGCAGGACGGTTGGACCGTTCGAACTGAAGATAAGAAATTGGCAGCTCATGTTGAAGATACCATCGCAATTACTCAAGATGGGCCACAAATTCTGACTCGGTTGTAAGGTTTATGGGATTAAAGGACTACATGAAAGAAAGTAAGAAAGACGATATTATAAAAATTGATGGTATCGTTAAAGAGACATTGCCCAACGCAATGTTTCGTGTTGAAATAGAAGGAGGACATGTGGTTTTAGGGCATGTTTCGGGTAAAATGAGAATGAATTTCATTAGAATTTTACCAGGAGATCGTGTTGCTCTTGAGCTTTCTCCTTATGATCTGAATCGAGGAAGAATTGTTTTACGCTATAAAAATGGCGCATAAGGTGTAGCGGAATGAAAGTAAGAACATCAGTAAAAAAAATATGTAGAGACTGTCGCGTTGTGCGAAGAGGTCGAGTGGTTCGGATACTTTGTCAAAAAAATCCACGCCACAAGCAACGTCAAGGGTAACAGGAGTAACTGACTTATGGCTCGTATTGAAGGTGTTAATTTACCATACAGTAAGCGGATTGAGTACGGATTAACCTATGTTTTTGGAATTGGACTTAAAACTTCGCAAGATATTTTAACCATGGCAAAAGTTAATTTTGATATTCGTGTAAAAGATTTGAGTGATGAACAAGTTGCAGCAATTCAAAAAATTATTACAACTGATTACAAGGTTGAAGGTGAATTGCGCAAAGAAATCACTAATAATATTCGTCGATTGCAAGAAATTGGTTCTTATCGTGGGTTACGTCATAAACGATCTCTTCCAGTTCGTGGTCAACGTACTAAGACTAATGCGCGTACTCGAAAAGGCCCTCGTAAATCAGGGAATGTAATTCCACTAAAACGTAAAGTAACCAAGAAGTAAGGTAATTGAGTATGGCATATAAGCTAAAATCAAAAAAACAAAGAAAATTGCGTGTCGAGACTGCTATTGCGCATGTTTCATCGACTTTCAATAATACACTTGTTTCAATCACAACACCTGAAGGTGATGTATTGTTGCGTTCAAGCGCAGGTAAAATGGGATTTAAAGGTGCACGTAAAGGCACTCCGTTTGCAGCAACGCAAATTGGAATGACGCTTGCAAAAGATATGGTACCTTTAGGCGTTAGAACACTAGAAGTAAACTTACAAGGTCCTGGATCAGGAAGAGATTCTGTGGTTCGAGCTTTTCAAGCTGCTGGTCTTACTATTGCAACATTGCGAGATGTAACTCCATTACCACATAATGGATGTCGTGCTCCAAAGAAACGTAGAGTTTAAATTGTTATTAAGTAAAGAATGTTAAGGTAGCAGGCAAGGCATGAATAATAAAGAGAAAAGACCGGTCGGTGCAAAAGGAATGAACTCTCGTGAGCGAAATTCTGCAGTAGGGCAAGATGCTGAAAAAAAAGCTCCTACAAAACACCAAAAAAAGCTTTCTGAATACGGAAAGCAGCTGCAAGAAAAGCAAAAAGTAAAAGAGATGTACGGAGTTTTAGAAAAACAATTTAAACGTTTTTTCAAAATTGCTAATCGTCAACAAGGTGCTCCAGGACAAAATTTATTGAGTCTTTTAGAGCGACGTCTTGATAACGTTTTATATCGTTTGAAATTATCAGTTACTCGTACTCAAGCACGACAAGTTATTGTTCACGGTCATGTATTAGTAAATGGCAAAAAAGTTTCTACACCTTCTTTTTTAGTTTCAGTTGGTGATGTTATTACATTGCATGAAGCAATTGTAAAAAAAGAAAAATTTCTTGAATCTGTCATTGATAAACGACTCAATATTGGTATTAAAGTTCCAGAATGGCTTGAATTGGATAAACAAGTGCGAAAAGGTGTAGTACTTCGTTTTCCAGTACGTAGCGACATTCAAGTGCCAATTGAAGAGCACTTAATTGTTGAGTTGTATTCTAAGTAATAGAGAATAAAGTATGATAAGTGTACAAAACTTTGGGGGCCGATTATGAGTAAAAGAGAATATCAACCGTTAACCGTTCCTCGCTTGTCTTGGGATAAGCAAACGATTACTGAAAATTATGGGCAGATTACTGCTCAACCATTAGAGCCAGGGTTTGGTGTCACTTTAGGAAATGCTTTACGGCGAGTGCTTTTAGGTGGTGTTGAAGGTGCTGCGGTTACTTCAGTAATTATTAACGGCGTTAATAATGAATTTGCAGTTGTTTCTGGTGTTGTAGAAGATGCAATGCAATTATGTTTAAATATTAAGCAAATTGTAGTTAAAAGCAAAGATGGCAAACCAGGTACAATGCGTTTGAAAGCAACTGGTGAAAAAACTGTGTATGTTTCTGATATAGAAGCTGATAGTAATCTTGAGTTAATTAATGGACAACATGTGTTAGCTCATATTTCTGCAGGTGGACAATTAGATATTGAGTTTTTTGTTGAATTAGGACGTGGATATTGTCCAGCTCAGTGGCCAGAAGGAAAAGTTTTACAAGAAGATTCAAGAATTTATCTTGACGCTATGTTTTCTCCTATTACACAAGTTACGTTTGATGTGGAAAAAGCACGTGTGGGAAAAGAAATTGATTATGATAAATTAATTTTAAGTCTTCATACAGATGGCTCAGAAAATCCATTGGATGCACTTAATTATGCAGTTTCTGTTTTACGTACTCAGCTTGAATACTTTTTGCTGTGTACAGAAATTCCATTTAATGAAATTTCAAAACAACCAGTAGTTGAAACAATTGAACAACCAAAACAAGCAAACGATTTATTGCTTAAAGGAATTCCTGTTGATCTTTTATTAAAACCAATTGATGAACTTGAACTTTCTGTTCGTGCTCATAATTGTTTAATGAATGCAAATATTAAACGTATTTTGGATTTAGTAAATCTTTCAGAAGATGATGGATTAAAGATTAAAAACTTTGGTCGTAAATCATTAAATGAAGTAAAAGATAGCATGAAAGCATTTGGTCTTTCATTTGGAATGGATATTAAAGAGGCTGATTTAGAACAAGCAATGCAAGAGCGTGGTATGTCCAGCTCAAAAGATGAATAAGCTTGGGTAGGTATAATTTATGAAACATCAAATTGGTAAGAAAAAGTTGAATCTTAAAGGTCCACATAGAAAAGCATTGTTGCGTAATCAAACAATTCATTTTATTATGTATGGCCATTTGACAACAACAAGAACAACAGCAAAAGAAGTACAAAGATTTGCTGAAAAATTAGTAACACTAGCACGAGATGGAAATACGTTTAATGCGCGTCGCCGTGCACAATCGTTACTTCCTTATAAGCAAGAAGCTTTAGTAAAATTATTTAAAGATATTGCTCCTGCATATGTTAACAGACCGGGTGGCTATACTCGATTGATTCCTTTAGGTCGTCGTATTAGCGATACTGCTAATATTGCACGTCTTGAATGGGTTGCAAATGAAACTATAGCGACACAACCAGCAGAAACAGTTGTAGAGCACAAAAACTAAGATTGAGTAGTAACTTTACGTATGATGCATAACCTAACAATTGATGATTATCAGCAACGTGTTATTCTCATTAAAGATTGTTTGCGTGATGTTATCAGACCACAAATTCAGGATCATAACGGAGATATTGAATTTATTTCCTATGAAAATGAAATTGTTACTGTGAATTTAAAGGGCGCCTGTCAAGGGTGCCCTCTTTCTCTTTATACCCTGAATATGGGAATTTTTACTGAGCTTAAAAAACTCATTCCAAGCCTAAAAGAAGTCGTTAATGCGTAACGCTTTTTAGGGGCTGTTGCAAATATTAAAATTACTGTTAGAATTAAAAAAGCTTTATCTTGTACTGTTATTACCATAACGTTTAAGTCTTTAAGAATGCTTATTATTGTGAACTTTAGAACTAAAAAGTAGCAATTCAAGCTTAAAAGAGGGGCCTTTTGCTCAAAGTAGGTCAATAGGTTAACCTATAAAGCACACATCAAGATTTTACCCATGGCATTATGATTTTTTAAATGGAATGATTTTTTATATCATGGAGGTTTTCTCATGAAGAAACAAATGTTTTCAATAGTTCTATTGTTGTCACTTGGTGTGACTGCTACAACAAAGTCAAACATACTTTCAACAGGTGCGCAGACGATTTTTAAAAATCTTTTAGGAAAAGGTTCATCCGGCCTTTCGAAGCTTTTTGATGCTGAAGGAAAAGGCGTAACTGGTGGAGAATTTATTACTCTTAATCCTACAACTGTTGTTGATTCTATGGTCAACCCAGTAGGCAACCCAATAATAGTAAGAATTGTTAATCAAGCTACTCCTCCTGCTGAGCAAGTAGTACAAACGCCATTTGGGCAAGCAGTTGGTACAATGGCAGATTCAGTTACTCGTTTTGTTGGGTCAGGGTTTGATGCATTAAAAAATGCAGGGCATGCCGTTAGAGATTACAATTATGGTCAAGCTTTTGAAGTTGCCCTTGAAAAAGGTGAGTTAGCTGCTCAAACGCTACAAGAAAAAGTTGCTCATGGAACTCAATATGTATTTGATGCCGCACAACATGCACAGCATACAGTAAGAAACTTTGATTACGCTGGGACAGCACAAGCTCTTGGTGCAACTGTGCAAAATAATGCACAAGTGTTAGCAGAATCTGTTAATGAAACTGCTCAATCAGTAGTGCAAGTAGCAAAAAACGAATTAGCTGATCTTAAAGAAGGTGTAGGCGTTGCAAGTCAACAAGTACAACATGCAGCTGAATTTGCACAAGGTTATGTTACTGATGCAGTTCTCAATGCTCCTCAAGCTGCGCAAGCAGGCGTTGGCCGTTTACAAGATGGCTTTCATGCTGTTACAGCTTTAACTGTCGATGGTGTAAAGCAAGCAGCTCAAACTGTTATGGCTAACCCAACAGAAACAGCTTATGCTGCTTTTAATACAGTTAAAGATGCAGTAATAGCAAATCCAGGAAAAACTGCATTTGGTCTTGTTGGTGGATATGCTGCTAATAAATTAGCAAAAGGTCACGGTTTTGCTACAAGAACTTTGGCAACTGCTGGTGGTGCTTTAACTGCTAACTTTGTATCAGAAGAAATGGCTCGTGTAGCTTTAGTTACTGGAATTGCAGCAAAGTTTGTAGTTGCTAACGTTAAAGCAGTAAGAGCAAGAAGTGTAATTAAAGACCATGAAAAAAACCTTGCAATTGTTGAATTTGTAACAATGTGTATTCTAAATCGTTTAGAAAATAAAATTTCAAATGGCTTAAATATTGAATCACGAGGTTTTTCAACAGAATATATCTGTGATAACATTTTTTATTTCTTATTCTTTACTGGAATGAACTATGAGGAATTTAATCAATTAGATACTCAGGCTCAAGAAGCATGTAATAAACAAGTTGCTTCTGATGTTGAATTTCTCAATACTTTACCAAGAGGTATTAAAGAAGCTGTAATAGATTTTATGATTTCTTTAGAATCATATCAGACAGAAGTTGAAAATACTCAAGCAAAAAAAGCTGCTAAAAGTAATTATAGTAAGGCAAAAGAAGCACTGAAAAAAGCTTTAAGCCCATATCAAGATGCAATTACAGCTTATAATAATCAATTGACTCAAAAAGCTTTAGATAAAGCAAAGGCTCTTGTATTATCTAACTAATATTGTAGAGCTTTTAAATAAAAAGAAGGATGCCTTTGGGTGTCCTTCTTTTTATTATGTTCATTTATTCGTGCTCAATAACTGTAACAGTGCTCCCTTGTGCTTCTTTTTGAATGTAAAAATGAACTGGAAACTGTTCTTTCATGGTTGGTAAATGTGAAACAATAATGATCTTTTCAAAATCATTTTGAATCGCATAGAGAGCGTCCATAATTTTTGATAATCCTTCATCATCTTGAGACCCGAACCCTTCATCAATAATGAGCGTTTGAAGGGATGTGCCGGCTCGTCTTGCTAACAGCTTAGAAATGGCAATTCGTAGCGCAAAATCTATTCTAAAGGCTTCTCCGCCTGAAAACATTTCATAGGGGCGTATGCCCATAGAATCAGAAATATTAATATCGAGCGTTTCGCGCGTTCCACCTTTTTTAAGATCTTTTAACGATTCAATAGAAATGTGAGCTTGATTGTCAGTAAGTCGAGCAAGCAGATCGTTGGTTTCTTGTTCGATTTCTGGGATAGCATCTTCGATTAATAATGCTTGAATACCGTCTTTGCCTAAGGCAGTTGCTACCTGTTGTAAATCATGAATCTGTGTTGCGCACTCTTGCAATTGTTCTTTGTATGTTTTATCTAAAGTTTCTAGAAGAGTTCTTTTTTGGGCAAGTGTTTCAAGGTTTCCCTTTTTTTGTAATAACAGTTCTTTTTCTTCGGATAATTGCTTAAATTTTTCAGTTAACGTTTTTTCTTGAAGTTGCAATGTTTTTTCTTGAAGTTGTAATTGCTCTTGTTCTTCGATATGCGCTTCAAGTTGTGTTGCAGTATACTTTAACTGTTTTAACGATTGTTTTACTTTGGTTATTCTTAGTAACCGTTCTTTTTGAGTTGCTTGATACTCATTGGTTTGATTGCACAAAGTCAATTGGCTTTGAACATCTTTTAATTGTGTAATGAGTACTTTGTGTTTTTGCTGGTTATGTTCTGTAGCTATCAATGTTGTTTCAAGTGTGGTGATGGTTGTGGTCAGTTGCTTGAGTTGCGTGTCTTCAAGCCGCGCTTTTTCTGTTGAATCAAGAAGTGTTTTAACGGTTTTGTGTGTAATTGCTTCTTGCTCATTCAGTTTTATAAGTGCTTGCTCAGCAGTTGAAATAGTCATCTGCGCTTGCTCTATCTCTTTTTCGATTTCTTTACTTGCAAGTTCTAACTGTTCAATTTCTTTAAGCTTTTGTAAATGTGTATGATGCTCTTGTAAAGCAGATTTAATAAGCGTAATGCTTTTTTTGAGTCGATTGAATCGATGTTGTAAGAAATCTGTCTGAACGATGAATTTTTTTTGTAAAAAACGTTTTCTTGCTTGAGAAAGGTTTTGTTCGCATAAAGGACAACTAGGGTTTGTAGGATCTTGCGAAAGTGATTGTTTACTTTGTACCTCTTGTATCTGGGTATTAACCCAATTTCCCTGCTCGATCCATTTCTGGTAAAGCATTTTATGTCGATTAAAAAGAGTTTGTTGTTCTTGAAAATCAGAAATAAGCAGCTCTGCCGGTAGCATTTTTCGATGTATTGCAATAGTACTTTGTGTTATTTTTAAACCAGTTAAAGACTTTTCAAGTTGTTGCTTTTGTTGTTGAATCTGTTTATTAAGAAGTTCTTTCTGAGTATGCAAACGCTCAAGCGATAATGTATGTGTTTGCTGTTGTTGCAGAAAATCTTTTTCAAACTGATTGGTTGCTTCATGTAATTTTTGTTTGCAAGCAAGTAATTGTTCTTTATATTCAATATTTTTTTGTAAAAGTTCTTGTTGGGCAGTCAGTTGTTGGTTTAAGGTTTGTTGTTTTTCTTCGAGTGCTTTTTTGTCTGGAAGAGAAAGCAAGAGTTTATGGGTTGTTTTCCAGTCCTTTGCAAGCGTATAAAATTCTTGTTCTTGTTGCACAAAAAATTGTTGTTCTTGCTGAGATTTTGCAACTAATGCCGCGTGTTTTTGTAAAGCCGTCTGAATGGTTTTTTGTTCTGATTGCCAACTCATTCTATCAGTAGTCAGTTGTTCAGCTTGCGTATCTAAAACTTTAAGTGTTTGGTACGTTTGCTCAAGTTGTGCAGGAACTTCTTCCAGACCTTTGTACTCTTCTTGTGCATGAAGTTGCAATTTCTCAAGATGTTCTTTGTTGGTTGAAAGTGATCTGACTTTTTCAAGCACAAAGGTTTTTGCTTTATCATAATGATGCAATCCTAAAATGGTGCTTAAAAGCTCTTTTCGTTCCTTTGCTGATTTTTTAGAAAATTCGTTTGCTTGTCCTTGTCTTAAAAATGAAGAATTAATAAATGTTTCATAATCAAGTCCCAGTGTATTTTCTATCTTTTCTTGTGTTTTTTTAATAGTTTTATCCGTCAAAGAAACGAAATAGTCGTCTTGTTGTAAAAGACCAAATTCAAGGTAAGCATGTGGTTTGCCATATTTTGTTGAATAATCTCTTCTGATTCTGTATTTATTGTTTCCAAAAAAGAAGTCAAATGTTACATTCATTTCAACTTCAGAAATACGTAAAAGTCCTTGATCAGGTTTTGAGTTAGTGCTTACTTTACGGGCTTGCCCCCAAAGTGCCCAGGTGATAGCATCAAGTAGTGCAGATTTTCCATGACCATTTTTTCCTGAAAGACAAATGAGTCGATGTGCTGTAAAATCTATAGTTTGGACAATAGGACCATAACTTAAGAAATTTTTAATATGCAATTTTACGGGGATCAAGGTTAATGCTCCTTAATGTATTTTTCTCATTGGTTTTTATTGTATCGAAAAAAATAAGTTTGTTATTATTATGACAGTTTAATAAATAAAAGTTATACGCAAGGAATAATTGTGCGTCCTATTGGATTACATTTACGGTTAGAAGAACATCTTTCTGAGCTTTTTGAAAAAGCTTTACGACTTAAAAGTTCTATTTTTCAATGTTTTTTATTAACACAAGGTAGTAACCAATATCTTAAAATTTCAGAAGAAGATATTAAAAAGTGTCAGCAGTTAAGTAAAAAATTTGATGCAGTGTATTTGCATGCTTCCTACTGGGTTAATCTTGCAGGTAAACGGAATAATGGGTGGAGAGCATTTCAAAAAGAAATGGCTTTGGGTAAGTTATTAGGGTTTACTCATATTATTATTCATCCTGGGTCAGCCACAGGCTGTGAAACCAAAGATGAAGGGATTGTCTATTTATCAAAAGCTCTTAATAAGGCACTTTCTTTAGAAAAAGATATGAAAATTGTTCTTGAAAATGCAGCCCATGCAAAAAAAACAGTTGGAGGTGATTTGGCTGATTTTGCAAAATTACTTACGTTACTCAATGAGCCAGAGCGTATTTTTTTCTGTATTGATACTGCCCATGCTCATTCATTTGGGTATGATATTGTCGATGAAAAACAACAAGATCTTTTTTTGGAAAAAGTTGAACAGATTATAGGTAAAGATAAATTAGTGCTTTTGCATCTTAATGAGACATCTGAAAAGCGGGGTTCTTTTATTGATCATCATGCTGCTTTGCAAAAGGGTCAAATAGGAACCGCAGCATTGCAAAGATTTATGAAGCATCCTTTATGCAAAGACGTACCAATTATTCTTGAGATTCCATTAGTTGAAACTGAGGCAGAAGAAAAACAATTATTAATGCTTGCCAAATCATGGGATAAGTCTTGAATGAACGATAAAAAGGGATAATAATGAAGATTGCAATCAATGGATTTGGAAGAATAGGGAAAAATTTTTTAAGAGCACTGTTACAAGATAAAGCAGTACTTAAAAAAATAGAAATTGTAGCAATTAATGTCGGTCCATCTGGAATTGAGCATATAGCTCATGCCTTTAAGTTTGATACGCTTCTAGGGACTTATCAAGGCAGTGTCAGCCAACATCAAAACTATCTTATTATCGACGGAAAGAACATCGCTCTTTTTGCAGAAAGTGATCCTGAAAAATTACCATGGAAAGCACTCTCAATTGATTGGGTGGTTGAATGTTCCGGTAAATTTACTTCAAAAGCGTTAGCACAAAAGCATCAACGTGCAGGTGCGCAAAAAGTACTTATTTCAGCTCCTTGTGATGATGCAGATGCTACCATTATTATGGGCATTAATGAAGCTGATTATAAAAAAGAACATACCGTTGTTTCATTAGGAAGCTGCACCACCAATGCAGTTGTTCCTCTTTTAAAAGTAGTGCATGATACGTTTGCTATTCAATCAGCATATATGACTACGGTGCATGCTTATACCAATGATCAAGTGCTTTTAGATCTTGATAAAGCCGATTTGCGAAGAGCTCGCGCAGCTGCTTTAAATATTATTCCAACAACAACCGGAGCAATGAAAACTGTTTCAAAAATAATACCAGCGTTGCACGGAAAGTTAGAAGGGTGTTCGTTGCGTGTTCCAGTTGCAAAAGTATCATTGATTGATTTAACATTTGTTGCACAAAAACCATTAACTATTGATTCTTTGCATCAAGCATTACAACAGGCTCAATCTGAAACCCTCAAGCATATTATTGATTTAACTGACCAACCTTTGGTTTCAACTGATTTTAGTAACAATAGCCATTCTGTAGTAGTAGACACGTTAATGACCAGTGTTACTGGGCAATTGGGCAAGCTTTTTGGCTGGTATGACAATGAGTGGGCCTATAGTTGTAGGCTTAAAGATTTTTTGATAAAGTATTCATGATTTGGCAAGAGTATAAAAATACTTTAAACTGCAGAGTATACATAGTTTGATAATAGTTTTATTATTAAACTATCATGGCGGGCCCATAGCTCAGGTGGTTAGAGCAGTCGGCTCATAACCGAAAGGTCCCAGGTTCAAGTCCTGGTGGGCCCACCATTTTAAAATCTAAAAAAAATTGTTCAGTACAGTATCTAAAGGTATCATTGAGAACAAAACTTTAAAGGATGAGATGTGGTAAAAAATGCATTCGATTCGTTTATTGATCTGATTACTTTTGATCAATCTCTTTTTGTCATGGAAAAAGAAATTCAAACACTTATTCAAGAAATAAGTCACTTGGACAAAGTTTTGTTAGATTATGCAGGCCAGTTGCAAGCAGGACAGACAAAAATCAAAACTTTGAAAAAAGAAGTAGAAAATAAAGAACATCAAATGAAAGATTTTGATGAACAAGAAAGAAAGTCTAAAGAGCGCCTTGCTGGTGTTAAAAATGACAGAGAGCATCAAGCAATTAAAGAAGAAATTAATCGTCTTAAAAAAAAGCAACATGATTATGAAAGCACCTTAATGATTGCTTGGAATAGTTTAGAATCGCTTGAAAAAGAGATGCATAAACATGAGCAGGAGTTGCTTGAAAAACAAGGTGCGGTGCAAGCTTTATTAGATGCAAAAAAAAGTCGCATTAATCAATTAGAAAAATTACTACAAAGCACACAGCCTGAACGACTAACAAAAGAAAAACAAGTACCGCAAGAATGGATGGAAAAATATTCACGCATGCGTAATTGTGTTCCTAATCCCGTTGTTCCAGTTGTTAATGGAAGCTGTACAGCCTGTTTTTATAGTATTCCTCATCAAGATTTTTTATCAGTGCTTGATCATCAGTTGATCGAGTGTAAAGGGTGTTATCGCTTTTTATACAGTAAAGAGCGTGTTCAAGACTCAGGAGAAGTTGCTTGATGAGTAATGAAGTTCAAAAATCTATTTTTGAAACGGTCTATGAAACCTTAACCGGCAAAAAAAACAAGTATGAATGGGAACTTCGTGTTGATGGAGCTTCACGGGGTAATCCGGGTAAAGCTGGAGCTGGGATTTATCTTAAAAAAGACACGCAAGATAGGGTAAAAGCTGGCTTTGTATTAGGCAAAAAAACTAATAATGAAGCTGAATATTTGGCTTTGCTGATTGGTGTTATGCTGCTTAAAAAAGAGATAAAGCCAGGTGAAGGGGTTACTATCATTTCTGACTCACAATTATTAATTCGCCAACTTGATGCTACCTATAAAGTGAGAAAACCAGAGTTGCAACAGTTGCACGCTGCTATTTTTTCAGAACTTGGAACTATTAAAGCTTTATTTAAACATGTTGAACGTGAATATAATACTGTAGCTGATGCACTTGCAAATAAAGGCATTGATGAAAATATAACATTACCTCTAAAAATGCTGGATACATTGCGCAGTTATGAAATTTTTATATAAAATTCTTATACTACTCTTAAGCAGTAGTAGTTTGTCTGCAACAGCAATCAGAGTGTTAATTGCAGAATCAGAAAGCCCTGTGTGGCATATTAGCGCCGGAGCGGGTTTTACGTTTCAAAATCCAAAAACTGGAAAAAAATTACCATTACTTTCAAGCCATCGTCGTTTGACCATAACTGTTGAACACAACCAATTTATGATTAATGGTAAAGCCTTTAAAGAAGATCAACTCTATTTACAACCGATTAATGACCATGCTCAATTTGAACAAGATCATTATGATGGGTTTTTTATGGTTGCAAGACAAGAAGGCAAATATTATTTAATTAATGTTGTCGATGTTGAAGAATATGTTTTTGCGGTAGTTAAAGCAGAAAGTTGGCCCGGTTGGCCACTTGAGGTTAATAAAGTTTTTGCGGTTGCATCTCGCAGTTATGTTTTGCATCAGTTGCTTAAAGCTCGGAAGAAAAAATCACTCTTTCATATCAGGAATACTAATCATCACCAACAATATCGTGGAGTGCATACCTGTGCGATTATTCGTCAAGCAGTCGATCAAACACGAGGACTTTTTTTAGGGTACGACGGGCAACCGATTCTGGCCATGTTTGATATTTGTTGCGGGTCAATTATTCCAAGTAATGTGACTGGCATTGTTGATTTTGAAAAGGTTCCGTATCTTGCACGAAATTATGCGTGTACCTTTTGCAAAGATTGTAAAAGTTTTAATTGGAGTTTTTCTTATGCGGCTGAACAATTACAACATAAACTACAAGAGGGGTTTCAAACACCATTAGGATCAGTAAAAGATCTTAAGATTATCAAAAAAGATAAGGCTGGAGTAGTGCAAAAAGTGGTACTTAAAACAGCGCATAAAGATGTATATTTTTCCGTTCATGAGTTATATAAATTGTTGCCGATTAAAAGTTACGCATTCACCGTTAAAAAACAGGGTAAAAAATATCATTTTTCTGGTAAAGGATTTGGACATCATATTGGATTATGCCAATGGGGTGCACGGGAAATGGTTCGACTTGGTTGGTCATATGAACTGATTCTGAAATTTTTTTATCCAGGGACGGTTTTTATGCGTTTACATGATGATATAACAGCCGTTGAATAAAAAGGATGTTGGCTTATGCCAGGGTATAAAACGCACGTAGTTGGTGGAGCTCTTTTTTATATAGGCGCACTCTTTTTGGTGGCAACCTATTGTATTGCAAAACCTTCAATTGCAATAGCACTTGAATGGTTTTTGTGTTGTATTATTGGTTCTTTGTTCCCTGATATTGATACCAAAAGTCAAGGGCAGATGCTTTTTTACAAAGTAGTTGCAATTGTATTATTGGTACTTTTATATAAAAAACAGATTGCTCTTTTTATCTGGACTGCTTTACTAGCACTGCTGCCCTTACTGGTTCATCACCGTGGGCTATTCCATAAAATTTGGTTTATTATTGCACTTTCGTGTGCTTCTGTTTTTTTTGTAACCCGTTTATACCCAGCAGTCTATTCAAGATTGATGTTTGATACCTTTTTCTTTGCAGTTGGTGCAATATCACATATTATCTTTGATGTTGGTGGATCAAAATTAAAACGGTTATGGTAAAGGAAAGTAAGTATGAAAAAAGTAGTATTCTTTTTAATTTTTTTAGCAGCTCTAAAAAGTTTACAATGCGCAGAGATTAAGCCTCAAGCTGCTGCAATTACTTATACAGCTTTTAAGCAAACATCACCTGGCGTAATATTTATTCCAGGAATTGGTCCGATTGATATTGCAAAGGGTCCAATTAATTTGGGGTCTCAGAATGAAGGAAATAAAAAAAAGTAAGAAGAGGTAAGTATGAAAAAAGTAATATTGTTTCTAGTTTTTTTAGTATTTTTTAAAAGTATTGAGTCTGCAGAGCAACCGCAAGCTCCGATAAATCAGGAGTCAGCACAAGTAGCTTTTTATGATGACACATGGGATGGATGGGCATATGAAATGTTTTCTGAGTGTTGGTTTAACATGAAAACAGGGCAGGGATCAGTAACTGATCCACGTAATAATACTTTAAATGCACCAAAAGCTTCAACTCGGTAGTTTATCTTCTTAATAACAAAACAATCAAAAGATTAGTAAAAAATCCAGGAATCATTGCCGGAACGCTGTAACCTGTCAAAGGCCACAATGCAGCAATAGTTCCACCAGTTAACATTCCTAGAATAATGCCATTGGTCGTTGCACGTTTACTGTACAGCGCCATTAATAAAGCAGGTCCAAAGGTGCAGCCCAGTCCATTCCAAGCATAATCAACCAGTCCAGCAACAGAAGAACTTTTGCCCGAAGCAATCATAAAACTTAACAGTGGAACTACAATAATTGCAATACGAGACACTAACAAAACTTGCTGTTGCGTTGCTTTTTTATTCAGATATCGTTTATAAATATCTTCAGAAAAAATAGAAGCAGAAACTAAAATTTGTGTATCAATGGTGGTTAGTCCAGCTGCAAGAATTGCACATAAAACAAAGCCAGCAAAAAATGGAGAAAATATTTTTTGTACCATTACTACAAAAACAAGTTCAGGCTGAGCCAGTGTTGTGGTAAAAAGCCCAATTCCAATTAAACCAACCAGCAATGCGGCTGTTAAAGTAAATAGTTGCCATACCATACCCACATATTTTGCTTTGTGCATGTTTTTAATATCTTTAATACCCATAAAATTAACTAAAATATGAGGCTGACCAAAATAGCCCAGACCCCATCCAATTGCTAATAATAAGCATTTTACCAGTTCTTGACCGGTTGAAGGAATTAAAGATAAAGAAATATTTTTAAGGTAAGCAATGTCTGTAATGGTTGCAAAACCATTGTCAAGATGTGAGTAGCCAAATAAGGGTACTAGAACAATCATTGCGACTAAAAACATACCTTGAAAAAGATCGCAGACTGCAATAGCAGTAAATCCACCGGCTAAGATATAAAGAACGGTAGTAAGCAGTCCACAAAAAACACCAATATGGTAATTGATTTCAAACACTGATTCAAATACAATCCCCATCGCAACTAATGCTGATGAGATGTAAAATAAAAAAAACAATAAGGCTAAGCAGGCACTGATAATACGTAATACACCAGTTTTGTCTTGAAAGCGATGTTCAAGAAATTCAGAAAGGGTATTACTTTGATAGTCTTCTGTTGCTTGACGTAAACGTGAGGCAATAAAGGTCCAAGAACAATACATCCCAATTAAAAGGCCAATAACAATCCAGGCTTTTTGCATGCCCCCAAGATAAATTAATGAGGGAAATCCCATAAAAAGCCAGATACTCATATCACTTGAATGCGCAGCAATTGCTGTTGCAAAATAACCAAGTGAGCGGTTTCCTAAAAGAAAGTCAGAGCTTGAACTGCTTTTTTTATAAAAAGAAAAAGTAATAAAAGCCAACACTGAAATATAGGTAGCAAATGCAACCAAATAAATCTGATTCATATAAAGACTCCTTATGGGTGATAAGTTTTTTAGTATAGGCCATTTAGTAGGCAAAAGAAAGAAAAGTGAGCTCGAATATTGAAATCTAAGCTTAATTGTTGATAGGATATAATAAAAGCGATGGGAAAAAGAGAAGTAGGTGGTAAATATGATAGAAAAAATAGTTGGATTTTTTGGGCAAGTAGCTCTTTATGCCAGCTCACTTTTTTTAGTTTGGATTTTTGTGCTGGGAATAACTTATGCAGTAATGCAGTGGTGCATTAAAAAAGAAATGCCTATTCTTAAAATTATATCATGGATTTCTTTAGCGGTTTTAGATCTTTTTATTACTCTTATAATTTTCCATATGCTTCCTGATAATCTTCAAACTGTCCTTACTACTATTGTTGTCCCGCATGCCTTGTGTGCTTTTGTTTTACATGCCTGTTTTTTAGTAATCGATCGTTTTTTTTATCATCATTTTGGCCAAGGCATGATTCACACTCGATTAGTTTTTATAATAATCGCTGTTTATATTGTTCTTTGCTTAGTTGCTCTTTTTTTACTACACAATCAATCTTCTTTTATTCTAAAAATATCCACTATTGCTGTTGGATATGTAACCCAAATAGGATTGCTCATTTTACTTACTTTTGAAATTTTAGCAGGCCGATGCACGCATAAAACCATTCAAGAAATAGGCAATCATGCAGATGATGGGAACTGGTTATGATGCTGTGTACTATTTCTTTAATAGCAGGCTTTGTAGGATTTGCTGCTTTGGTTGTTCCGTTTGCCTGGTATATTTACGAAGGATGGAATAAAAAAACAGTTGGCAGTTCTTTACGGGCTTTAAGCATGTTGTTACTTGCCAGCGCCATTTGCATAGCATTTGTATGGCCCTTTTGTAAAAAATTTTTGATAATTGTGTGTCGTTAAAACAGTGATTCTTTTTACAAGGAGTAGATAATGTTACAAGAACTATTAACTCAAAAAGCATTGATGATTATGGGTGTTATGTGGGTTATTTATGTAGGGGTAATTCTTGGATGGCGTTGTGGCTATCAACAAGAAAAAGTTAACAAAATTGCAAAAATTGTAGCTTTAGAAGGCGTACTTTTTGTAGTTATTTATCATGTAATTGGCTTAATGCTTGTTCATATGGGCTACTAAGTCTTTAATACAAAGTAGTTATGAAAAGGCGAAAGTGAAAACAATCGCCTTTTCATTGTTTAAATCCCAAATAGTTTTTCTGCATTTTTAGTAGTTTGCTCTGCAATTGCTGCAATGGGCTGATTACGTAATGCTGCTAAAAATTCAGCAATCGTTTTAATCTGTGCTGGACTATTTGGTTTGCCTCGAATGATTTGTGGCGGCAAAAATGGCGCATCAGTTTCAAGAACAACAGATTCAAGAGCAATTGATCCAAAAAGAGTTCGTAATATTTTATTTTTAGGATAGGTCAATGTGCCACCAATTCCTAAAACAAAATTAAGAGCAATTGCGCGATCTGCAAATGCTTGATCCTCAGAAAAGCAATGAATAATGCCGCGTAACTTATTACCTTTGTACTGTTCAAGGACATCAAGCACTTCTTGTTGTGCATCACGAGTATGAATAACAATCGGTAAATTGTATTCAAGGGCCAATTCTATTTGTCCTTTAAAGGCATCATATTGCAAATTTTTGTTAAAGTCAGGGTAATGGTAATCAAGTCCAATTTCTCCAATTCCTACTATTTTATTTGAACTATCTTCTAAAAGCTTTTTAAAAGTTTCTAGTTCTTCTTGCCATCCACTTTTAACGTCATTGGGGTGAATGCCAAGAGTTGCATAACATTTGCTAAAAGCTTTTGCCAACTGAACACAATTTAAACTTTCGGGCAAACTGGTTCCCACATTAATAATCTTTGTAACACCAGCACTGTGTGCTTGCTGAATGATTGGTTGCGCAAGTTCAATAAAATTATCAGGCAAGGGAGTATCAAAATTTTTTTTAATAATGGTGTTAATATGACAATGCGTATCGATAAGTTTCATAAAAATCCTTTAAAGTATGGAATAAAGTGTACACTGAACTTGTAAAGCAAGTAAAGTTTACTTGCCAGTCAGTTTTACTGTAATAATTTTTAAGTAAACCTTTTATGAGTCAGTGCTTGCAAAATAAAACAGGGCATGTTATAAAATTCACTTGGCCAAAAAAACAAAATAATTTTTTTGTAAATAATTAGTTATTATTGACATTTTTTTAACGCTTATCTTAAGGTAAGTGTCAATGATAAAAAATTATAAAAAAGATAGTGCATAATGAAGCTGCAGTATTTTTAACCTTTAAACCGTGTGAGGAGAATCAATGAATAAAAGTGAATTGATAAACTCTTTAAGTGAAGAAACAACTTTTAGCAAAAAAGATGTTTCTCGTGTATTAGACTCTTTGATTTGTATTATCGAACGCACTCTAAGACGTGGCGATAAAGTTGCTATCACAGGATTTGGTACCTATTGGGTATCACGTCGTCCAGCTCGCAAGGGAATTAATCCTTCAACAAAAGAACGGATTGATCTTGAAGCAGTAAACGTTCCTCGTTTTAAAGCGGGTAAGCATTTACGTGAATTAATCAAATCTGTTTAATCTATAGATTGATTGCAATAAAAAAGAAGGCATTTTAAAATGCCTTCTTTTTTTATGTTCTTTTTTATATTTTCTTATTCTGCATAGTTTTACAGTAATGCGATTAATAACTATTTGTATAATTAAGCTTACCGCGACCTTATTATTCTCTTATGTAAACTATAAGATTGTTAGATTTTTGAAACTGTAATATCACCGCTGGTTGTTTTATTTGCTAAGTCTTTTTTATGAGCCTCTTCAACCTGATGAGAGTTCCTCACATGCCTTTTTAGCATATAATCACGATTAAAAACTTTTGCGCAAAAATGACATATAACACCAGACTGTGTCGCTGGAGGTGTGTTTCCAGGAACTAAAACATTTTTATAGTAATGAGTGTCACCCAGATATTTTTCTATTGGATCTATAATATTAGGTACACCTTCTTTACCTTGATCAACCGCTCTTCTAAACTTATTAAACATACCTATAGCTTTATCAAGTGCTTGATCGGCATCGGGATTATTTTTTTCTGTTTGGCGTTTTAGATAGAATGTTAAAACGCAATCCTTTTTGGCCCACGCAAATTGTTTAATTATTTCACTAATTTGATGATTATTAAATGGAAATCTTCTTTCTAGTTCTTTTAAGTATTGCTCAAGCTTTTGCCACGCTTCATAATCTTCTTTTGCAAAAAAAACTTTTAGAGGTAGTTCTTCAGGACGAGCAGCTTGAACTGCAAGAATATGTTGAGGAGCTGCAGGAATAGGCTGAACTGAAGGAAAACCTTGAACTGGAGGAAGTTGAACTGAAGGAGCAGCTTTAAGAACAGGTTGAGTATGAGCAGGTTGAGCTGCAGAAACAGGCATAGGGACTGCCTGGTGAGGATTTATAGCTAGCAACCTTGCCCGCCTAGCTTCTATAGAAAGATTTTGAGGTGTAGCACAATACAGAGGAAAATGAGTGATAATTGCTGTCAAGAAGAATGTGATTAATAGATTTTTTTTCATGTTTTTATTATTTATTGATTAATATAATTTTACTTATTTCAGTTGTAAATATTAACAGGAAAAAATTATTATTCAAATATTTCTTTTTTTTTATAAATAGAGAATTTTATTGATTATTTTCTTATTAAGCTCATTTAATGGAAACTTTTAATTGTTGTTAAAATAAGGTATTTTAAGAAGTAAAATTATACTCTTTACTATTGGATATACATTCATGATAGATAAATTGCTACTTCGTCAGGACCCTGTTAAAATTGGGGCTAAAATACAAAAAAAAGATCCGGCGTTTCCTATTGAACAATTACTTAAGCTCGACGAGCAAGTACGAGCACTTTTGGTCTCAGTTGAACTGTTGCGCAAAGAAAAAAATGATTTAGCGCAACAAGCAAAAGGTGGAGTAACACAAGTTTTAAGAGACCGTTCAATTGAAGTGGGCAAGCTTTTAAAAGAGCAAGAAGCACAACTTGAAGTAGCTGAGCTAGCTTTGAAAAAATTAGAATTAACGTGCCCTAATTTGCCGTTTGATGAAGTTCCAGAAGGTAACAAAGCCGAAAATGTAGTGGTAAGAGAATATAGCCAAAAACCAGTATTTTCTTTTGAGCCAAAACACCATTTAGAATTAGGACAGATTAATAATTGGTTTAATCTTGAGGCTGCAGCAACTATGGCAGCTTCTAATTTTGTTTTTTATCGTGGACAAGCAGCAAAGTTAGTCTATGCGCTTGCAATGTTTATGGTTAAGCATAATAGTAGACATGGCTTTGAAGTAACGCTGCCACCAGCGTTAGTCAATGACGAAACATTAACCATTTCAGGTAACTTTCCAAAATTTAAAGATGATGTTTTTGCAGTTTCGCAAGATGGTCTGTATTTAATCCCAACATCTGAAGTTGCACTTGCAAATTTATATCGCAATGAAATTTTACCGGTTGATCAATTACCGATTCGTTTAACTTCTTGGACCAGCTGCTTTAGACGTGAAGCGGGTAACTATGGTAAAAATGAACGGGGTTTGATTCGTATTCATCAATTTGAAAAAGTTGAACTGTTTTCAATTTGTGAGCCAGAAAAATCAGGGCAAGAATTGGAAATGATGGTCAATTGTGCCGAAGAAATTTTACAAGCGCTTGGTTTACATTATCGAGTAAGTTTATTGGCAGCACAAGATTGTTCATTTCAGTCTTCAAAAACATACGATATTGAAGTATGGTTGCCGGGACAAAAACAATACTATGAAGTGTCTTCTGCAAGTAACTGTTCAGACTTTCAAGCGCGTCGTGGTAAAATTAGATATCGTGCCAATGCAACTGAAAAAACACAGTATGTGCACACATTAAATGCATCATCATTAGCATTACCCCGCTTGATGGTTGCTTTGATGGAAACGTATCAAAAAGAAGATGGTACCATTGAATTGCCTGAGGTGCTTAAAAAAGAATTGTGGTAGAGAAAGGAGTACATGAAGCTTACTCAAGAAGTCCTTAATAAAATAAAACAGATTGAAATTCAAACGCGTCGTCTTTTAAGTGGTACACAAGTTGGTGATTATAGCTCCGCTCAAAAAGGTTCTGGGCTAGAATTTGATCAACTACGAGAGTACCAACTAGGGGACGATGTTCGTTTTATTGATTGGAATGCTTCAGCTCGGACTAGTAAAGTTTTAGTCAAGCAGTACATTGAAGAACGCAATCGAACTATTATCTTGTTAGTCGATCAATCAGCTTCTACCTTTTATAGTTCTGAAATTTATTTAAAATCAGATGTTATTGCTCAAGTGGCAAGTGTTTTGGCGCTTGTTGCTGATTATGGAAAAGATCATGTTGGGGCGCTTTTATTTGCTGACCAAGTAAAACAAGTGATACCTCCACGCTCAGGTAGAAAACATGTTCACAGCTTAATGGAATCTTTTTTTAGTAACCAACCTTCAGGCAAAACCTCATTAAAAAATGCATTAGAACGTTTGATAGCCATGCAGAAAAAAGATGCTATTGTTTTTATACTTTCTGATTTTTTTGATACCGGTTATGAAAATCTTTTAAAAATTGCAGCACGGAAATTTGATGTTATTGCAATACGCTGTTTAGATCAGTTAGAGACTCATTTTAATGTAGCAGCATTTTTAACCATAAAAGATCCTGAAACTCATCAGCAAGTAACAATCAAAACCAGTGCGCAGCCATTACATAATTTTTTACAACAAGAGCAGCAAGCAGTAGCAGCAAATTTAAGAGCTTGCGGAGTTGAACTTATTGATATTCAAACAAATCGTCCTTTTATTCCCGATATTATTCGTTTTTTTAAACGTCGCATGATGTATTAAGCAAAAGGGTCAATTATATGGAATCAATCGAAATTAAAGATATTTACGATGTTTATTACCAGCCATTCTGGAAAGAAACCTGGTTTGTTGTTTTAGTAGTTATTGTTTGTTTGAGTTTAATAGCAATAGTTGGGTATTGGTTATATAAAAAACAAACAAAACCAATTGAGATTCCATGTTGGCAAATTGCTATCGATCATTTACAACAACTTAAAAAACAAAATATTCAAGATCCTGCAGTTGTTTATGCAGCAATTACAATAATTGTGAAACAGTACTTGCAAACCCGTTACGCTGTACCATTAGTTGCATTAACCGATGATCAATTTATAGGCGCATTAGAAGATAATAGTTGTTTTGATACCGCTACAAAGCAAGCAATTAAAGAGCTTTTTAATGATGTTGTTTTAATAAAATTCGCACAACAGCAAGCAGCCCAGCAACAAATAGTTGATGCGATTGAAAAAGCAATTGCGTTAATCGATATAACGAAAATTCAGGATTTACATTAAACGTAAAAGGTTTAGCTTTTACGTTGCAAAGCATCTCTGTCAGCTTTTAGTATTTGTGCATAGATTGCTTGTATTTCTTGAGTAGAAGTATCATCCTGCTTTTTCCCACGAAGAAACAGTTCAGCAGCAACTCTTCCACATCGTTCTGCGACTTCGTTTTCTTTTTGTGTAAGTGTTTGATCAGAACCAAGACCGGTATATTTTTTTTCAGCAAAAAATGTTCTTATAGTCAATTGTGTGTAATATTCCTGCCAAGCTAATTTAAAGCCATTTTTAATTGATGCTCTAAGTTCGACATCATTTTCAGGAGCAGGGAATTTTTCTAAGTACTTTCTTTGCATTTCTGGCAATGCTTTTAAAGCTTCAATTGCTGCTTTTTTACGATTGTCTTGATCAAGAGTTTTTAGATCTTTTTTTCTATTTAATTCAGCTTTTCTTTGAGCACTTGCTGCTCTTTGAGCCTCTAATTCAGCTTCTTGTTGTCTTTCTCTTTCATCATCTTCTTTCTGACTCGAAAATCCTTTTGAAAAAGATCCGCCTGCTTGAATTAATTCAGTATTAGAAAATATTAAGCTTGCAATGATTAAAATGAACTTATTGAAATTAAGCATAATAACCTCCAGTTATAAGTTTATAGAGTTTCATTCTATCACAAAAAAAAGACTTTGTCTTAAGGCTTATTCATGGTTTTGCTTGATGCTCTGGTTAAACTGGGGTATTATTAACAGTTCATAATCAAAATAGTTTTTAAAGGGGCTTTGTGGAATATAATTGTGCTGTTGATACTCGGTCATTTTATATCCATTGGCCATTTTGTCCTTATCGTTGCCATTTTTGTCCATTCGTGGCCATTTCTGGCCAAGACCATTTAATGGGGCAATATCATAAAGCTTTGATGAAAGAAATTATTACTTTTGCTCAAAAAACAGCTCCTTTAGGCCCACTAGAGACCATTTATTTAGGTGGTGGGACTCCAAGTACCTGGCCAAATGAACTGCTACTTGACATGTTTGGTATACTAAGAGATACATTTGATTTAAGTAAGATCTCTGAAATTACCCTTGAGGCTAATCCCGGTACTGTTCAAAAAGAGCAGCTTGCAGTGTGGAAAGAAGCAGGCATTACCCGTTTAAGTATTGGAGTGCAAAGCTTGGACGATGAAGTGTTAAGAAAACTTAATCGTCATCAGAAAGTAAGTGATGTGTACCAATTAATTAATTGGGCTCAGCATGAATTTGATGCTTTATCAGTTGATTTAATTATTGGATTACCAGGAATTGAAGAGGCACAGTGGAAGTCAATGATTCATGAAGTTGTTCAATGGCCGGTTAATCATATTTCAATGTATTTTTTATCAATTCATGAAAATACACCGTTGTATACTCGGTTAGTTAAAAATGAATTAACGCTTCCACCAGAAGATCCAATTGTTGATCTGTATTATTGGACAGTTGAAGCATTTGCAAAAGCAGGGTTAGAGCAATATGAAATTTCTAGCTTTGCTAGAGCAGGTTTTCAGGCTCAACATAATCAAGTGTATTGGGAGCGAAAACCATATAAAGGATTCGGAATAGGTTCATGTTCGTTTGATGGCCAGCGACGATTGCAAAATATTAAAAATGTAATGCACTATATGAAGTTACTTGAAGAAGGAAAAGACATAGAAGCATCTTCAGAATTACTCACTCCTGAACAGATACGTCTTGAAAAAGTAATGTTAGGATTAAGGAGAATGAAAGGATTAGTAATTAGTGATGTTCTTCATGATATGACTGACCAAGAAAGAAATCGCTTTATGTATAACATGCAAGAATTTGAAATTGAGGGGCTTGTTAAGCAAAGTGGCGGTATTCTGTATTTAAATAAATCAGTAGTAGCGGTAGAAAATGAAGTCGCATTAAGGCTTCTACAGTAAAAATAGAGTGTTAGAAAATTTAATAAGATATAAGGAATTTTTGATATGGCAAAACATGTAGGAATTAAATTGCCTGAAGATTTAGCAAATCTTTTAAAACAAGGTAAAACTGTCGCGATATTGGCAACTTTTTCTGAAAAAGGTCTGCCGCATACTACACCTATTCAGTGTATTTATCCAAAAGGCTCAGAAGGTCTTTTGATGTCGATTCATAAAGATCATGCAGGTTATCATAATATGGTTTGGCAAAAAAAAGTAATGCTTTGTTTCCTTGATGAAGGCAATGTTGCTTACAGTGTTTTAGGCCGTGCCGGAGTGGTTAGAGCTCCTTCTCAAGTGCATCCATTGATCAATGTTGTTCGCATTGATATTATCGACATTAAAAGTGACCGTTCAGTCCTCATGAAAGTTGATTCTGGTGTTCGCTGGAGCTACACTTCATGGGAAGCTGAAGAGTTATCAAAAAGCTTATTAAAAGAGCTGAAAGATCTTGCTGAAGTATTGTAAGTTCTTAATGCATAGGGAGTGATTGTTATGAAAGTAATGAGAATAATAGCTGGCATTGTTGGAGTAGGTTCTTTCTTAAGTGTAATTAATCTTTTGGGCGCTGTGTCAACAACGGCAGGCACTCCTGTTACTCTCACAGTGCAACCAGAACAACAGGCAGCTGTATCGGTTACTCCGCCTGAAAAAGCTGATGAAGTAAACCAGCCAACACAAGTAGTGGTTGGGGCGCAACCTGTTGCATCAAATCAATCAACTGTTTCTATTTTGCCAGCAGCGAATCCTCCTGTTACTGTTGAACCTCAAACTATGCAATCAGCTGTAATAGTTCCGGTTGAACCACAAGTTAATCAGCCTGTTGCTGTAATCCCATCAGAATCAGTTGTTCAGCCTACGCAGCCTTTTACAGTAATACCAGTTAGTTTACAAGATACCCAGAAGCCACTTTCGGTTGTACGCTCTCTGCCAGCAACAAAAGAAGAAAAAGTTAATCCCATAAAATCGCAACCAATAATGCCAGGAAAACATGAAGACCATACTCAACAGGTTGATGAAGTTGATGGGCAGGTAGAAGATAAAGATCTTCGAGATACTGTTGATTCAAAAGCAACCAGTGGTAATTGGGTGTATAAAAATTATTGGTGGCGTAAAATTGAAGAATTGTATAGTCAAATCAAAGAAGCATTTAATCGTGTTATGACAACACGTATGACTTTTTTTAATAAAAGAAACGAAGTAGACAAAGAGCTTGATCGTTTTTATCAACATGTAGGGCTTGAGCAAGGACCACTTGAAGATATTATTAATTTAGGTATTGCAGTTATTGAAAAAGAAAAAAAAGATCAAGGATTTTTGGATAAAAAAGAGAGAATCTTTTTTGATAAAATTAAGGACAAGCAAACCCAGCTTGAACAACTTAAAGTTGATATAAAAGCTGTTGTAGAGCTTGATCATAAAATAGATGAGGCACTTGAAGTAGTGTTGCAACAAGTAGACATTTGTAGTAAATACGAACAAGAAGCTTGGTCAATCTTTAAAAATGTTGCGCGTGAATTAAGTGATAAAGAAGCTCGCAAACAATATTATGATACTAAAGGTCTTTTGCAAGATGTTAATAAAGTGCATGAGTATCTGACAGGGCCATTTACAAGCTATTTTGAACAAATGGCACAATCCGTGCAAGAGCATACTCAAAGTATTATTTCACGTTTGGCAGTATTGAAAAATGATCAACTTGATCTTAAAAAAGAAGCTGATTTTTTTGAAAAAGAAGATGAAGCACTTGAAAAAAAGCATGTTGCAATTAAACATGAAGCTGAAGAAAAAAAAGATGTTGCAACTGAAAGAGTTGGAATTATTGCTCAAATTTCTCAATGGATTACGAGCTTGCCAATGACTTTCTATAGCACAATCAGCGCTCTTGGTACAAGCATTTTTGGATTATTCGGTTCATCTGAAAAAGTAGTAAAAACAGTTGAGAGTAATGTAACAGCAGAAGAAAAAAAGGCTGAAGATGTAATACAAAAAACAGATCAATCAATCAAAAAAGAAGTTGAGTAAGTTTTTACACGATTTTCAGTTTGATAAGCGTGTAACTTTCTGGTAATATTCTGTGTTGAAGCAATCATTAAAATTAATGGTGCCGAAGTGGTGAAACTGGCAGACACGCAGCCTTGAGGTGGCTGTGGGAGAAATCCCGTGGGGGTTCAAGTCCCTTCTTCGGCATTAATTATTGGTGGGAGAATTGTATGTTCAGTATGGCGCGTCGTGGATCATATGTAAGTTTTTCTTTCTGGATTCTTTTAGCGGCAGTAAGTATCTATTTTGTATGGCCTTTAAAAGACCATCCGCGAAGAGGAATTGATCTTGTTGGTGGATTTTATATAACACTTAAAGTTAATGTAGATGAAGCTGTGCGAGCTGAATTAATGCATAGAATGAGGGGTCTTGTTGATATTTTACAAGACAATTCTATTGTAGAGCCAGTCAATCATAAAGTTGAAGGGCACGCAATTCTTTTAACTTTTAAAACTGTTGAAGATGCTAATAAAGCTTTTCAAGCGTTTCGTGTCAGAAGTAATTTAAATATGAACGTTCATCATGAAGGAGAGACTGTTCGTTTGGTACTTCCAGATCATGTTGCTCAATTCATTAAAGAAAACGCGGTTGAAGGAAACGTTGATGTTTTACGTAAACGTTTAAATGAGCTTGGCGTTGCAGAAATTCCTGTTTCTCGTCAAGGTGAAAACCATATTATTATTGAACTTCCAAGTGTTGACAATCCTGCTCAAGCAAAAGAAATGATTGGCAAAACTTCTAATCTTGAAATTAAAGAAGTAGAAGGTTCTGCAGCTCATGAAGAAGATTTACTTGAACGTTTTGATGGTGTTTTGCCTGATGGTATGATGATTGTAACAGAAGAACGTGAAGGCAGAACTACGTATTATTTAGTTCCAGATTACACAGATCTGACTGGTCGCGATCTAAAGAATGCTTCATTTGGTAAAGGTCCTCAAATGCAAGCAATTGTTAACTTTGAATTTAATACTGAAGGCGCACAAAAGTTTGGTGATTTAACCAAAAAAGCACGTGGCAGACAAGTTGCTATGATCGTTGATGATAAAGTGATTTCTGCACCCTCAGTTAATGAACCAATTACTGGCGGTTCTGGTTATATCCATGGAAGCTTTACTGATGAATCAGCAAAAAATCTTGCAACAATGCTCAGATCAGGAGCGTTTTTAGCGCCAGTTACCTTTGAAGAAGAACGAAGAATCGGGCCTTCTTTGGGTGCTGAATCGATTAGACAAGGGTTTATGTCTTGCTTAATTGGTATGGGATTCTTGCTTATTTTTAGCTTATTTTATTATAAAGCTGCAGGATTTCTTGCTTTTCTTGTGTTGATCTATAATCTACTGTTAATTATTGTAGCAATGTCATGGCTTGATGCAACGTTGACTATGCCAGGTATTGCCGGTATGGTTTTGACTGTTGGAATGGCTATTGATTGTTCAGTATTGATCTATGAAAAAATAAAAGAAACCCTTACTGAAGGTGTCACGTTTAAGCGGGCAGTTGATATCGGATTTTCCGATGCAATGGTTGTTATCTTAGATGGTAACATTACAACATTCATTGTTGGGCTTGTCCTTTACAAATTTGGTACTGGTCCAGTGCAAGGATTTGCAATTACAATGATGTTAGGTGTCCTTGCAACATTGATATCAGGGTTATTTGTTTTGAAATCTTTATTTACTTTCATTTTAGATGGTCTAAAATTTGAAAGAATTAGCATATAAAATACGTAAAGTGTTTTGGCGACGTAGCTCAGTCGGTTAGAGCAGCGGAATCATAATCCGAAGGTCCGGGGTTCGAATCCCTGCGTCGCCATTTTTTAGGTAACACATGAATCTACCTATCTTTCTCACAGTGTTTCGTTTTGTTGGTTCTTTAACACTTCTTCCCTTTTTTATTGCTTTTGTAATGCCGCTTTCAAATCTATTCTTGAGCAAGATTCTGGCTTTAATACTTGCCTTTTTTGGATTAACCGATTTTTTAGATGGCTATTACGCTCGTAAATATAATCAGGTCAGTATCTTGGGCCAAGTGCTTGATCCGCTTGCCGACAAATGTTTTGTTCTGAGTGTTTTTATTGTTTTTGTACATTTAAATTTAATGCACTTTTATCTAGCTTTCTTGTTAATAGCACGAGAATTTATTGTAACTGGATTGCGCTCAGCAGCATCACAACAAAATTTTGTTATTCATGTTTTACCATTGGGTAAGTTGAAAGTAACGGTTCAATATTGTTACATTGTATTTATGGTATTTAAACCATGGGCAATAGGCAGTATGGCAGCTTTATTTCTTGAGTACACGCTTTTGCTAAGTATGATTGCGCTTTCTTTTGTTTCTGCTGCGTTGTATAGTTTTGCTTTTATTAAAGAACAAAAAAAATTAAAAACTTATTAAAGTATCTGAAAGAATAATTATGATGCAATTTAAAGCAGTAGCACAAGTGCTTCAATCGCTTGAGTTGACAGCATCTAGAACGGTAATGACCCAAGAATTAGCACAGCTTTTACAGCAAGCATCGGCACAAGAAGCAGCATTAATTTGTTATTTATGCTTAGGTGAACTTAATCCACCACATATTGGAACACAATTTAATATTGCACAAAAAAATATGGCAAAAGTGGTAGCCCAAGTTGCCGGTCAATCTGAACTTGTTATTCAAGAAGAACTTACTCGATTGGGTGATTTAGGTTCTGTTATAGCCCATTTTTATAAAGCTTGCCAAAGCAGTATGACATTGTCAGAGGTTTATCAAGCATTAGTCGCTCTTGAAAGACTATCAGGTGTCGGTTCGCAAGAACAAAAAAGTCAGGCAATTCAACAATTGATTACACAGCTTGATTCAGTTTCTGCAAAATATACGGTTCGTATTATTTTAGGAACATTACGTCTTGGTTTTTCAGATATGACATTATTGGATGCACTTTCATGGATGCAAGCTGGTGACAAATCATTGAGCGATGCATTACAAGATGCTTACAATGTGTGTGCTGATATTGGTTTGATTGCTCACACCTTAAAGCAAGATGGGATTGATGCAATTAAGAGTATGAATATAAAAGTAGGTGTTCCTATTAGACCTGCAGCGGCAGAACGTTTACCCGATGTAGAGTCAATTATTGCAAAATTAGGTCCTTGTGTTGCGCAACCAAAACTTGATGGGTTTCGTTTGCAAGTGCATGTGGATAAAACAGGTCAACAGCCAATTATTAGATTTTTTTCTCGTAACTTAACTGATATGTCAGAAATGTTTCCTGAGTTTGTCAAAGCATGTATGCAATTGCCGGTTAAGAGCTTTATCGCTGATGGCGAAGCAATGGTATATGATCCTAATACGAAAATGTTTGCTTCATTTCAAGAAACAGTAAAACGTCGCCGTAAACATGGAATCGAGGAAATGGCTTCAGAATTACCTTTGCAATTATATCTTTTTGATTTATTGTACCTTGATGGAAAAAGCTTACTTGAAGCTGGGCACGAAGATCGCAGAAGCGCACTCATTAATCTTTTGCAACCCAACACTAATGAAACATTACAATTGATTGATGAAAAAAAAGTAGTTACTGCTTCGCAACTAGAAGCTTATTTTATTCAAGAAATCGCAGCAGGGCTTGAAGGTCTTGTAATAAAAAGACCAGACGCTCATTATCAACCAGGAAAAAGAAGTTCTCATTGGATAAAATTAAAATATCAGGCGAGTGATAAGTTACTTGATTCACTTGATGTGGTGGTTTTAGGGTATTATGCAGGTCAAGGTAAGCGAGCTCAGTTTGGTATAGGAGCTTTTCTTGTTGGAATTTATAATCCACGCGATAACATGTATGAAACGGTTGCAAAAGTTGGTACTGGTTTAACCGATGAACAATGGGTTGAACTTAAAATGCGATGTGATGCGCTTGCTGTGCCTGTGCAACCAAATAATGTGTGGTGTGATAAAAATCTAGCACCTAATGTTTGGGTCGTTCCCTCACAAGTTTGTGAAGTTTTGGCCGATGAAATTACGTATTCTCCTATTCATACCGCGGGCAAATCTGAGAAAAAATTGGGACTTGCGTTAAGGTTTCCCCGTTTTTTAAAGTATCGAGATGACAAAAATTCTTACCAAGCAACAACTCTTGCTGAGCTTGAAACATTACAAAAGCGATTGTAAACTTCCTTTTTTGAAACCAATTGATTTAAACTTTTTTGATTGATACAAACTTTCTCTTTGAGGTGTGTTATGAAAAAAAGATTAATCGATCATATTTCGTGGTGTAGCTATTTATTTATTATTGCTGGGTTTATAACGCTCTCAGTACAAGCATCAGTGCCGGCCCAAGATTTTCAGAATAATGCTCAAGTTTTACAAGATAGATTTGGTGCTTTTTATGCAAATTTATATAATCCTGACTTGAATCAGAAGAGTTATTATCGTCTTTTATTGCAAATGTACGGATTCTATGATCAGTTTTCTGATGATAAAAATACGCAAGTACTTTCAGCTACTGTTCCAGCAACTATAGACAGTGCTTTGCAAAATGGTTCAGGTTCTTATTTTTTAATGGCATTTGAAGACACCAGCTACCCTATGATGCTCTTACAAAAATATAAATCTTTTTTGATTCAATATGTTCAAGGTAAATTTAAACAACTGAACGAAAATTTTTATGCATCGGATGTAGCCCAGAATTTTATTCCTTTTAATTCAGAACAAGGACAAAACGGTGAACTTACGCAACTTGATCAATCATGGGATAAGATTGAGCAAGTGGTTAATCAAGCATTTACTACAGCTCAAACAATTAGCAAAAAAAATAGTACTAATGCTGCTGCCATGCAACAGTGGATGGAAGGCAAGCAAACTGAATTAAAGGCGCTTTTTGCACAATATCAAGATGCAAGAAATAGTGCCCTTGTCAGCTGGTTTTTTACTTTAGTTACAACACTTTCAAACACCTATAATCCAACTGCAATAACTCTTAAAAAATATAGTTTTGAAAAGGTAGTTAATATAACTGCATTGCAAGTCTATGAAAAAATTTTTTATGATGCGCTTGATAAGTTTTTGACCGGTAATCAAGATTATACTTTGGGGCATTATGTCTTTAAGACGCCACAAAGCACGCAAGTGGTTGCTGACAAAGCTGCAATTATTTTTACCGATGTGACTGCTTTTAAAAGTGCAATAAAGAATTATATTGCATTACAACTAGGAACAATGAATGCATTTTTGGCACAATTAGAGCTTGAAAAAGCTGTTCAAGCATGTCAGGGTAACACCCTAAAAGAACCAGTAAAGCAGGTAAGCCCTGGTTATAGTCAATATGTAAAACCGACAGCGCCTGCATCAATGTCTGTAGTAAGTTCAACTGCAGCGGCTGTCAAATCACCATTTGCAACAGCGGCAATAGTCCAAAGTCCTGGGCTTCAAGCATTACAAAAAGACTTTTTAATGCTTACAGCAGATTTACAAGCATTGTTCACCAGTTTTGCCTTTGATGGAAAAAATCTTATAAAAAGTACGCTTGCACCTCTTACTGTTAGTTCAGCCCTTGTTACTACAAATAACCTTACTGCGCAAGCAGTTCAGCAAACATTATTACAAAATTTTAGTACTGCATTAAATAATAAAAATACAGCAATGAGTACTGATGCTTTGATTTTTAAGAGCTTAGCTTTAGCAAGTAATTGGTATGGTCAAGTTATTGCTTATTATCAAAAAGCAAACCAGCCATTATTATTAAAATCTTACACTGATTATCAAAATTATATTTTGGCAATACTTACATTATTTAAAGAAGCTTCAGATGCGTATCAAGCATCATTGAATGCGGTACAGTTTACTATAAAAGGAGCAGCCGAAAAGACGCAAAGTTCTTATTTATTAGATGCAAAAAATGCATTTAATAAGATAGCAGCCATTTTTGAGTTATTGCATAAACCAGATTTGGTGCTTTATGTAAAAAAAATAGGGTCACAAGCTGCTATTAAAGCGTATCAATCAGCTACTCAGGGATATGTAAATTATTATAAACCATGGATTACAGCTTATATTAATTTTACATTACAAGTTCCTGTTTTGGGAGACATTAATACCACACCAAGCGGCTTTACTGTGGACCAGTTACAGCAGATTCTTGATAATATATTTGACTATTTAGATACAGTGCTTGCACCTGCTATTGCTGATTATGAGCAGGAACTCTCTTTTTATTTTGGTTTGGACCAGACTAATCCAGAGGTGCAAAAAAGTATTGCAGAATTACAAGCAGCATTACAGGTTTTACAAAATTTAGAAAAAGCGCTTGCAGGTATTTATCATTGCGCGAAAGATGAAAAAGGTAATCCAGTCTGTTCTGTTTCAGGCGATATTGGAACTATTATTGCAGCATGTTCGACAGTAAATGATAACAATTATCAATGTCTTGGCGCAGATAATTATGTTAGTTCAATTATAGACACAAAAAACCTCGTAAAATGGGCTTTATTTGCTAATCAAAAATATCTTGATGCTCAACAATATTTTGAAAATATTGATCTTCTTTTTAAGCAATATGCGCAAAATTTACAAAATTATACACAAATTAACACTTTGTTTGAAACTGAAAATAAAGCTTTAACCTATAGTCAATTTTTTTATTTGCATCAAGCTCGTTTATATGTGACGCTTGCTCAAAAGTTAGAAACAGGTAAAGATTTGCAATCAAGCCAAACGCTTTCTGATTCAGCAGTTTTATATGCTTTTGCTCGATCATTATATCGGCAAGGTGGCTTTAATCCCCAGGCAGATGGTCTTTCTAAAATAATAGATGCAATAAACAAAGCGAGAAAGGGAATTGGTCAAGAAATATATGACAAAGGAAAAACTTTAGTAGCATCATTAAATGATGCTGATATCCCTGAAAAATTTTTAGATATTTCAGAGCAAGCATTTTCTTATTTTTTTACAGGTTTTGCATTTGGAAATATTAGGCCTGATCATGCGTCTTTAATTTTTATTACCGATGCATATGACAAATGCGCACCTAATTCAGATCTTGTAAAATTAAGCACAAAAGGATTTTTGTATTACATTAATAATCATCAAAATGATATTTTTTGTTCAGATATAGTAAAAGCATTAGGTATTTATAGGGGTTATGTAATAAAAATAAGAAATGGAGGATTTACTGACGCAGCATGTTTTTTACCCCAAGCACAATATTTTTTAAATAATTTGTATACGTTACGAGACCAAATTTTAAAAACTACTCTTTTTGATCCAAAAGTAGTAATGACTCAAACTGATTATCAAGCAAAAGTAGCAGCATTTAAAAAGTTACTCAGTATTAATCAGATCCTTAAGCAAGCGCAAACGCAATGTGCATTATATCGATATATATTAAATATAAATGCACAAGATTTACAATGGAAAGAATTGTCAGAAAATATTGAGCAATTATTTGGAGATTTTTATAAAAAGACTGCAGACGCATTACTGCTTCAAGAAAAAAAGAATTTTAGTAGTACTAATTTTTCAGTAGTTTTTGATTCACAGATTTTTGAAGACATTATTAATAGGTATGAACTTGCAGCAAGTTATTATTCAAAAGTAGGAAATCAAAAAGATTTTATTGCAGCAAAACTAGCAGTTACAGATACAGTCGCTTTTCAGGCTTACAGTTCACTCATTCCAGTTTATAATTTTTCTGTTGATGGGGTTTCTTTAAAGTCAGATGTCAATCAATTGTTAACAGTTACTAATCAACAATCATTAGATACAGTTTTAGCTACGTATCTTCCTGATACTCCAGTATATTTATCACGATATAATGAACAAAGAATTCCTGTAAAAATGATCCCAACACTATTTAAAGATTATACAGAGTTGGTTAATTCATCAATCACAGAACAAAACAAAATAGGTAATACCTCTGCTGCGTGGATGTTAAAAGTTGTAGATCTTTTTGCTGTTCCATTGTATCGAGAACATTTACAGCGACAAGCGCCACAAGACCCTCGTCTTGAAGAGTATATTACAGATTATAAAAATCAATTGACTAAAGCTTTAACGACAGGAATAGTCATTAATGGAAAGCGTATTTTTGCAAAAATGAGTGTTAAAATAGTTCAGATTGATAGGAGCACTGTTTTAAGTAGTTCTGATAATGATGATTCTGATTGGGTGTTAATTATGAATAATATTCCAGTACCTCCATTGCCTCGTTTTTCTAATGAGCTTAATACTGCTTATACTTTGTATTCTAATCTTTATCCGCTTTATGCAAAAGGGTCTGATCCATTAAGTTATGAAAATAAAATTCTGTTTCCTTTGCATGATGCAACGCAACAAGCAGTAGCCCAATCAGCAATGCTTAATACTTACTTAGCACAAGCTCTTTTGATATGGTCAAAAATAAAACAGTTACAAGCAACTGACCAATATAAAAAATTAGTAGCTCTTAAACAAGATCAAAGATTTAAAGATTCATTTGGTAATTACAGTGATCTTTATCAAAAATTTCAAAGTTTATTTATAGATCTTTTTGGAGTATATGGATCTTTATTAGATTTTATAACCGCTTATGGAGCGGACTCAGCTCGAGGGCAAATATATAAATTATATGCACAAGGTTATTCGCAACAGATTCAGATTAATAGTTTATTTTTTGTTGGAGATCCTGCAACCAGCTCGTATAAAGCAATGGCACAACTTTCTTGTAACTATGCTAAT
Organism: candidate division TM6 bacterium GW2011_GWF2_32_72; assembly: GCA_945882015.1. Taxonomy (GTDB): domain Bacteria; phylum Babelota; class Babeliae; order Babelales; family CAIQNR01; genus CAMCVM01. The sequence goes on along the minus strand of CAMCVM010000001.1, from coordinate 16,651 downwards.
AAAGTTGCGTATTACACAAGTTCGTTATCGCAAAATTATAATTTAACCAGTCCTGCAATAATAACGGCTATACAATCATTAGAAGCAGCAGGGGATCTGTGTATAACACAAAAAATAGATCCTGAAACAACTTTTTATCCTTCAAGTAATACAGTATATCCAAAGCCAGTACCAGGTTTTGATGCATTATTCAATTTTAAGGAAGCATGGAAGTTTTATTTAATCGCAGAACAACAATTAGTTAATTTTTTACAATTAGATGCAAATGCTGGGCAGTCATTTCCAGATGTTCAAGCAAAATTAATGGTCATACGAGCCAAAATTTTAAAAGTATTAACACAACTTGGTTCTTATTACTTAGCTCGATTTGGATATAATGCTTATCAACAGTTATTATGCGATCTTACACCAGATGGGCAAAAAGCAACTTACATAGAAAAAGTAAGTGGTGTTTTAGCAAAAGACACAACTAAAACATATGCTCCAGAAAAAATATGGAAAGTGGAAAATGTAGCACAAATAGGTATTGACGCTAACCATCCAGCGTATTTGTATCCTGCTATTGGAAATTATCCACAACTATTTTTGCAAAAAGATCAGTTTGGTAATACCATTTATAATTCATCTACAACAGGGGTTACTTTCTCACTTTTACCTCAAGACGCAACTTCAACAGTGTTTCAAGGTGTTGCTTCAATCCAACAACCATCATTTCAAACGCTTACAAAAAGTGGTCAAATTGGCTCGCAGCAAGTAGGAGTGGCAGATTTTATGGCAGGTGGAACAACCAGTTTGCAATCTGATACATTGGGTAAAGCTTATACGATCATGAAAAATGATCTTTTAAATGCAGTCTATTATTATGCGCAAACTATTGCTATTGCAAATGCGGTGCTTCCTGCCACTACTTCCCAATCATCGGACGTGTCAGTTTCTGATATTATTCCAACTCAATATATTGCTCAGATTTTTTCTAAAGCTCCAGCATTTGGAACAACTGCTTCAGCCAGTCAAAAATTGCCTGTTATTTCTGTGCAAGCATCAGAAAGTGGAGCAGTATCAAGATTTTATGAAATACAAAATTTCATTAATACAAGCTTTGTTCAATGGCATTCACTGAGTTTTGCAAATGCTCAGCAACTGTATCCTCAGACATTACAATATTGGGCAAGTCAAACAACCTTTGGCCCAGATATTTGTAATCAATGTTTAAAATGGATTGATGCAGCGCTTGCTGCAAAAACTGGTTTACTGCAGGCGCAATGGTTTTCTATTGCATGCAGTTGGATTACTAATTTGCATTACTTAGCGCGTAATTTTTATTGGCAAGCCTATTTAGCAGGAGTTGATTATCAAACTGCTCAAACTGATATTAATAATATAATCAGCCAACTGAATGATAAGCAGTTTATTCAAGGCCAACAATACATTGGATAAGAGTATGTTGATTTATTTGCACTGATTGTAAAAAAATTGTGCTTCTGCCACAGGGTCAGCATTATCTGTGATTGATTTTCCTACAATGATACTATCAGGATTAAAAGCACAGAGTTGTGTTAGATTTTCACGCCCCCGTTTTGTTGCAATAATAATGGGTAATGAGGTATTTCCTTTTACCATTTCCCATTGTTCAAAGAAAACTAAATCGTCCTTGCTCTCAGCTGGCTGATGTAAAAGAATTGCGTCAGCGCCAAGGCTTTTTGCTTCTAAAGTTTCTTGACCAGGAGTTCCAGCGTTAATAAAGTCTAAAATAACTTTTTTCCCTAAATCATGGGCTTTTGAGCATGCTCCATGAATAACTTCTCGGTTAGTTCCTGCTACAACAGAAATCCAATCTGTGCCAGCAAGAGAAAAAAGAGCGGCAGCGTCACGGCCTTTATTGACTATTTTACAGTCAGTAAAGATAGTTTTATCAGGAAACTCTTTACGAAATCGTTCTAAGATCATAATTCCATGCTTAAAAAGTGGTAAGGTTCCGATTACTAAAACATCACAATAATGGACCACCTGCTGTGCCATTTCTATGTTCTTTTCAAGAATAGGGTCATCAAATGAAATCTGAAGCTTCATAAATATTCCTTTATTAACAAGGGTTTATTCAAGTTTAGAGAAGATAGTATACCATGATTTTAGCTTTCACCAGTAACCACTTTTTTATACAGCAGGGCTTGTTTTATTGGTAGGGGCAAGTGGAGCAAAAAATTCACAATTTTCTAAAAATTGTAAAGCTGACAAAGGTAACTTTGTTTCATTTTTTATGTACAAGGTTGGCAGTACATAATGTTGACTTTCGGTAGTAATTGAAATACCTGTAGGTATGTAAAAGCTTTTTGAATCTGCAACGATAGTAATTGTGTTAAAAGGAATTTGACCATCTTGCGTTAATTGTGTTTGCTCAATAGACCAAAAATGAGTTTTAGTTTCCTCATCATAAAGTCTGCTTACTGAAAACAGCTCATAAGGTTTTCCTGCAGGAACCTTCCAATGACTTAAGGTGTTATGGAGCATGAAAACAGGTTCCGCTTGATCAGTTATGAGTAAGTAGAAATTTGAATCTTGTGTTTTAAGTGGAAAAACTACTTGGCCATTATTGTCTGAAACAGTTTTGTATCCGTAATAGGTACAAAAAACATCTTGATTTAATGATGTATTCTGCTTCATGAAATGTTGATCATGAGCTGTTGGATACGGTTCTATGAAAAATGTGATGATATGTGATGACTCAGAATAAAGATTAAAGATTAAAAATAGTAATGATAGAAACACCTTTGAATTTTTATTCATAATAATCATCCCCCAATTATTTTTGAAATTCACTAGAGACCTCGTTTCAATTGTCACTATAACAAGAAAGAGTGACTAAAATAAAGAATTTTTTAAATTTATTTTTTTTTGCAAATACATACTTTATAATCAAAGCATATAATTTTGATTATAAAAATAGTTTACAAAGTGTATTCATTGTATCTATTTCAAAAAAGCGTGTAAAATAATGCGCATTGTGTAGTGTAACAAAGGAAACAGACATGAAAAAAAGTATCTTAAGTAGCTATTTTCAAGGAGTGCAAGATACAACCCAAGGGCAAGACTATGCACGAATAACAGCATATTTTATCCCTGAATTTATAACAGCAGTGGTTCTTTATTCTGTTCCATTGTTAATTGATGCTCATATGATAGCATGTCTTAAATCGACTCCAGCTTATGCAACATTGGGGGTAACTAATACGTTACTGCACTTTATTGTAAAAATAGCTGAAGCACTTTCTGTTGGAACAATTGTTTTGACAGGGCAATATAATGGGATGCAAGATTTTAAAAAAGCTGGGTCAGTATTAATTAATGCATTTTGGTCAACGGTTATTGTCGGAACAGTAATAGCCAGTGCTCTTTTTTTTGGAGCGCATGCTATTTATTATTGGTATGGGGTTCCTGAGCAAATGATTGAATTAGGGATTCCTTTTTTAAAATTACGAGCAATTGGAATTTTTTTTACCTTTATCTATTTTGCGTTTATTGGTTTTTTGCGCGGAATCAAAAATACACAAATTCCTATGGTCACTTTTGTAGCAGGATCAGTGGTTTTTTTATTCTTTGATTATGTCCTTATTTTTGGTAAATGTGGTTTTCCTGAACTACAATTGCAAGGTTCTGCTTGGGCAACGGTGATTCAATATGGGTTTATGTGTGTTGCTTCGGTACTGTATGTTCTGTTAAGTACAGAAATGAAACGGTATACCATTAATCTTTTTTCATGCTTTACCAGTTTGCAACAAGTAAAACAGTTATTTGTATTAAGCTGGCCCGTAGTGATTGACAAAGGGACTTTGGCTGCTTCATACCTGTGGTTAGGTAAATGCTTAGCTCCAATGGGCACCTGCGTGATTGCAAGCTTTGCTGTTATTAAAGACTTAGAGCGATTTGGTCTCTTGCCAGCTATTGCTTTTGCGCAAGTGATTACTTTTTTAGTCAGTAATGATTTAGGAAGGCAGGATTGGAATGGGATTAAAGTAACCCTTAAAAAAATATTATTGCTTTCAAGCATTATGACTTTGTCAGTCTTATTTTTCTGTTCTTTATTTCCAACAGCAGTTATTAGAGTTTTTGATATTAAAGGGGAATTTACTGATTTTGCAGCTTATATTTTCCCTTTTATGAGCGCGCTTGCATTTTTTGATGTAGTGCAGCTTATTTTAGCAGGAGCATTACGAGGCGCTGCCAATGTTAAAATGGTCATGTGGACACGTCTTATCGTCTGTGGAGGTGTATTTATGCCGCTTTCTTATTATTTTTCACAATTACCAATGACTAACCAAACCTTAAAATTTATGTTAATCTATGGTTCCCTTTATTTAGGCAATGCCATAATGGGGGCAATTTATATTAAACGATTTAGAAATCAAGAATGGATTAAGCAGGCTTTAAGGAACAGTGCATGAAAATTACCAAAGAAGAAGTTATAAAAATAGCTCAAATTTCAAGAATAGCGATACAGCAAGAAGAGGTTGAGTCATTAACTCAGCAATTACAAGACGTGCTTTCTTATGCGCAAGTGGTTAAAGATGTTGCAAATCAATTACTTGATCAGCCTTCAAATAGAAATATCAATTTTTTAAGAGATGATGTGGTAGTTACAACAGACTCAGAAATAGTTTTAAATCGTGCTCCAGAGCGAGAAGAAAATTATTTTGTGGTTCCAAAAATTTTAGACAACAAGTAAAGGCTATTCATGAATAATTTAGCATTCAAAACTATTAAAGAACTTAAAGCATTAGTAGATTCTGGAGCAATCAGCCATCAAGAATTACTCAAATTTTTTACTGATAATGCAAAAAAACATGAAGATCTTGGCGCGTATTTAGAAATTTTTGATGAACCTTCAATTACAAAAGAGTGTACATTCTCAGGAACTTTAGCGGGCATTCCAGGTCTGATTAAAGATAATATTGCACAAAAAAATCGTAAAATGACTTGTGCCTCAAAGATTTTAGAAACTTTTGTTACCAATTACGACGCAACAGCGATTGCACGACTTAAACAAGAAGGCGCAGCTCTGTTAGGACGTGCTAATATGGATGAGTTTGCAATGGGAAGTTCAGGTGAAACTTCAGCTTTTTTCAAAACCAAAAATCCATGGAACAAAGCTTGTGTGCCTGGAGGATCAAGTAGCGGATCAGCAGCAGCAGTTGCAGCGGGCATAGTACCTTGGGCTTTAGGATCTGATACTGGTGGTTCGGTTCGTCAGCCGGCAGCAATGTGTGGCATTGTTGGATTAAAACCAACGTATGGACACGTTTCACGGTTTGGACTGACTGCTTACGGTTCTTCATTAGATCAAATTGGCGTATTAACTCGTTGTGTTTATGATAATGCACTTGTTTTTTCAGTCATTGCAGGCAAAGATGCAAAAGATGCTTCAAGTTTGTCGGTTCAGCAACAAGATTATACTAAAAATCTAACTGGAAAATTAAAACAAAATCTTAAGATTGGTGTTGTACAAGAAGCGCTTGATGGGCAAGGTCTTGATCATGAAATTAAAAAATCAGTTGAGCAAGCAATTAAAGAGCTTGAAAAATTAGGCGCAACTATTGTTCCTATTTCAATGAAAACATTGCAGTATGGAGCTGCAGCATATTTTATTATTAGTCGAGCAGAAGCAGCTTCAAATTTAGCACGATTTGATGGTGTTCGTTATGGAATACGCGACAAAGAACGTGATTTAAATGAAATGTATAAAAATACTCGTCATGATGGATTTGGTTCTGAAGTAAAAGCACGTATTTTAGTAGGTAATTACGTACTTTCTGTAGGGCATGCAGGTGAGTTTTATGATAATGCAAAGCGGGTTCGTCGCGCTATCAGAAAAGAATTTAATGATGCTTTTGAAACAGTAGATTTGCTGATTATGCCTTCACATTCTGTTCCTGCTTTTAAGGTTGGGACATATGACAATGACAAATTGGCTATGGATTTGCAAGACTATTTTACTGCACCGATGAATTTGGCGGGAGTTCCTTCACTTTCGATTCCTGTTGGTTTTACTCATGACAAAAAACCGATCGGGATGCAGATTATTGGAGCACATCTTGCAGAAGAGCTAATCTATCAAACCGCTTATGCTTATGAACAAGTTACTTCATGGCACACGATGCATCCTGAGCTTTAAAACCAGTAGCTTTTATTTATGAAGAAACTATTGGTTCTATTGTTTTCAGTTATTGCTTTACAAGGTAATTCTTGTGTTTTTGATGATATTTCTCCAGAAAACACGCGGGATTTTGTGCGTAATATTTTTGTTGATTCATATCAAATTGGGCAAGAATTATGTACTCAACGCACTCTTAAAATTGCAAGTGGTTTTATCCCATTTTTTTTGATTGGTCGTCATTATGACAAGAAAATGCATGCTTGTTTTTATGATGCAGTAAATCACCAAAATAAACATCAGCCTCCACAGTGGTTACAATATTTTGCTGAATATGAGATTATGGATATACCTATTTGGGTATGTCGATTTTTTGCTTTTGGCCATAGAGATAGACAAGTCAGAAGAGCATTTCAGATTTTTACATTAGGATATGCATGGGCTCATATTTCTAAACTTATTATTAAACAAACCGTTGCGCATTGTAAATTAGATGTAGGCCTACGGCCTCTGCATCCAGGATTTAGTAGGCAATGGAAACATTATCATGGAATTCCTTCAGGGCATGCTATTGTTATTGCATTTACGGCAACGTACCTTGGACTCTATAAAGGCTGGCATTACGGTGTTCCTTTTGGTCTATACACAGGATTTATTATGGGAATGCGTGTTGCCGGTAATCATCATTTTATATCACAAGTAGTAACTGGAACTGCTTTAGGTATTATGTGGGGGGCAAGTTCTTATGCTGTCTTTGAAAAAATAGCATTACCAGAAAATATTTCAGTCAATGTTGTAACTGATACTCATAATCAAATTGGAGTTTCAGTAGGCTATAATTTTTAACTTTAGCAGCTTAATTTTATTACAAAGAGTCATAGATATTGATTTGGTTAGGGTTACTTTTTTATACTTAAATTAAGTTATGAGATTTTCATAAGGAGTTTGAGTTAAAGTTAGGGGGTTGTTATGATTAAATTAAAACAGATTTTTCTGATTATGTTTTTATCCGTTCAGGTTATTTTTCAAGAGAGTATTATTGCTGAATCAGCACAACAATGTCAAAAACCGTTCAATTGTATAAAACCATATAAAGTGCAAGGTTTTTTTAGAAAATTAATCAATGATTCACATGAAATTATTAAAGAAGTGCCAACTTTTAGAACTATGAAAATAGCTTCTGGCTTTGTCCCTTTTTTCTTAATAGGAAAAAGGGTTGATCCATTAATCCATGAGCATTTTTATGATGCTACGTTGCATAAAAATAAACATAAACCTCCAAAAGCTTTAACTTTTCTGTTAAAAGACCCGGTAATGGCAATCCCTTTTTCTATCTATGGTCTTTATTCATGGTGCAATACCGATACCGAAAAAAGAAGAGAAGCGCAATTATTTGTCACAGGCTTGGGATTAACGTGGTTGTCAAAAGTACTGTTAAAACAGATTAAATATGACGCTGGATTGCGTCCATGGCATGAAAAACATAGCTCAGTACGCCGTGCTCATGGTGGAAATCCTTCTGGGCATGCTTCAATGTCAACCTATTTAGCCACGTATGTTTGGTGCGTTAAAGGACCTTGGTACGGAGTTCCTGCTGCCTTATATGCGAGTTTAATTGGAAGTTTAAGTGTTACGGGTAACCATCATTATACTTCACAAGTTGTAGCTGGAGCTGGTCTTGGGGTCATCATGGGTATGGCAACCTATACTGTTTTAAAGAAAGTAAGAATTTCTGAAAATTTCCAAGTAGATTTAGCTACAGATTACAAAGGGGCAATTGGAGTTCAGCTTGCTTATGATTTTTAATGCAATCTAACACTTTAACTTTTACCTTAAATAAGCTCAAAAGTATTAGTTAATCGACTTATTAGGCTTATTCTCTTGTGGTTTTAATATTGATTGTGTTAGTCTTACTGAGTAATCGTTTTATAAGGGGATAAATCGTTTAAGAATGTGTTTAGGGGGAGCCGATTAAGTTCGGTAAAATAAAGGAGAGTGTCATGGAAGGATATTGCGTAAAGTGTAAAGCAAGACGTGAAATTATCAATGCAAAAGATGTTCAAATGAAGGCTAAGGGCGGAAAAACTCGTCCAGCTTTAAAAGGCGAATGTAAAACTTGCGGAACAGTAATTTTTAGAATTTTACCTTCAGCAAAATAAATACTACAAACAATAAAAAAAGAGGCACTTTTTAAAGATGCCTCTTTTTTAGAGTAAATCAATTTTCTATAGTTAAAAAATTAAAAGGCCAACAGGACCTAAGCGCTATTAACCTTTTAAGAAATAAAATTTCTCTAGTTTATTTACGATGACGATCAGCAAAGTGAGCTAGAACACAATAAGTAATGGGTAAAGTAAACGTACCAGCTACTGCGCCAGCAAGATATACAGGTCTTAGTAATCTACCTTGTGGTAATGTTTTACTATGAGCAATCGAGAGTGCTTTTTCATATTGATTACATATCACTGCAGGTACTGCCGCTAAAAAGGCTGAATCATAATGACCTTTGCGTAGATGTCTTAGTGTCTCACCAATATAAAAGATTGAAGTACTAAAAACCGCTCCATATGCTAAGCCTATAGTAAATTCAGGTAAAAAAGCAGCAGGTTTTAGAGATGTAGACAAGAATAGTGTAAAAATTAATAAAACTTTTTTCATAATAACTCCATTTATTAGATTAATTTTATAGTTCAGATATTAGCTTAGATTATTTTTAAAAGTTTGTAAACGGCCTCTGCCAGCTTAAAATCAATTTTTATATGACAAATCTGTCTTTTTAAAGTATTATTATAAACTCTTTTTTACCCTTTAATAAGCTGAGTTTTTATGAGTTATTGGCAAGAAAAAATTAAAATAGGCAACCTTATTGTTCCAAGATTTATAGGTGGGCCACTTGATGGTATTACCGATTCACCATTTAGAAAACTTGTTCGTCATTACTCAAAAGATGAGCTTTTATACGGGGAAATGCGCCATGTTAGTTGTGTGGCTAACGATAAAGGTGCCAAAAGAGCGCTTGATTTTGAACAAATGGAACGTCCTTTTAATTATCAAGTTTCGGCCAATAAAATAGAATTTATTCAACAAGCGTGTGAAAAAATTATGGCAGCCAAAGTTGATTGCCTTGATTTAAACATTGGGTGCCCTGCTAAAAATGTCATCAAATCTGGATGTGGTTCAGCGTTAATGGCTGATTTGCCCCGATTGGCCAGTTTGCTTGCAGAATTTAGAAAACATTTGTCTATTCCCTTTACCGTTAAGATTCGTGCAGGGTTTAAAGAAAAAAATGCTCTTGATGTTGCACGTCTTATTCAAGATTGTGGAGCTGATGCAATTGCAATTCATCCGCGATTACAAACTCAAAAATTTAATGGAGTTCCTGATTACCAACTTGCTGGTGAAGTGAAAAAAATTATTACTATTCCGGTTTTGTTGTCTGGTGGCATTGTTAATTGGGCAACAGCAAAACGAGCATATGAAACAACAGGAGTTGATGGATTTTTAATTGGACGGGGTATGTGGTCAAAACCTTGGAAACTTTTAGAACTGCAAGAACATGCAGCAGGAAGAGTCTTTAAAGTGACAGAAGAAGAAATTCTTGCATGTTCCCTTGCGCATCTTGATAATATGCTTGCGTATTACGGGCCTCATGGATTGTATGCATTTAGAAAACATTTACCTTTTTATTTAAAAGGTAAATTGAGCGCTTCAGCATTACGTGGAGTGCTTGTTACATCATCATCAGTTGATCAGGTAAAAGAAGGATTAAGGAGTTTTTTTAGTAGTGAAGTTATTGAGTAAATTAAGCAGCAAAAATTTTCTATTTTCAAGTTTTGTAGCAATAGTCCTTATATTTTTTATTGGGCATCGTGTTTTTGTAAAAACTCCAGGAACTTTAGAAACGGTTGCTTCTTACTGCGTTTATCCATTATTAGTTTTACAAAAAACATGTGTTACTCCCATTCAATATTTTATTAAGCATAAAAAAACAGTTGAACAACTTGATGGGATTATCAAAGATCTTGAACTTGAAAAAGAATCATTAAAAGCAAAACTAATTGAGCAGGCAGCGCTGTTGCAGTTTAATCAAGAACTTCAAGAAATTCAAAATTTTAAAGAACGCTATGATACAAAAAATGCACAGCTAGGCCATATTATTATGCGCCGATTTACTGCGCAAGAACAATCATTTTTTATTGATATTGGTTTGCATCATGGTATTAAGCCAGACATGGCAGTAGTTTATAAAAATCATATTTTGGGCAAAGTTGAACAAGTGTATCCCTATTACAGTAAAGTTTTGAGTATCACTGACAAACGTTGTAAAATTTCTGCGTACTGTGAAAAAAGCCTGACACAAGGTATTTTGCAGGGGAGTAATAATTTGCAATTGTTTGAACTTGCTCATGTTGATCGTCTTAAAAAATTAGTTGAAGAAGATCAAATTTTTTCAAGCGGCGAAGGAACAGTCTTTCCTAAAGGGTTTTTGCTTGGAGTAATTCAATCATTTGAACCAGAGGGCGTGCATTATCGTATTACGGTAAAGCCAGCCCTTGATTTTTCAACTATTGCGTATTGTTATGTTATGCAAAAAGGGGCACAAATTAGCACGCCAATTTTGTCTGATACCGTTGTTCAATTGTCTGACAGACCTGATTTGTAAAAGAACTGATCATTGATGTTGACTCAAGTCCTAAAAGTGAATTAATAACACCCACTTTTTTTTCAGGATCAATCCATTCAATACTTCCTTCAATAGGAGCCATTGTTTTTAATTTTTCAACAGCATGAGAATATGAACCAGTCATATCAATCATATGTAACGCAAGTGCTTGATTTCCTGTGAAAATTTTACCTTCTGCCCATTGATTAATCTGTTGCAATGAAATTTTACGTGCTTTTGCAACATCGCTAGCAAATTGATGATACGAATCATTTGCAAGATCTTGTAACATAGCAAGCTGTTCTGGCGTTGTTGGACTAAATTGATTCGTTGCATCTTTATAAGCTCCGGCTGCAATAACATGTGTTTTAATATGCCATTGTTCTGCCAAATCTTTAAAATTAAAGAGGGTAGTAAACGTTGTACCAACCCCACCAATTAAGGTTGACCGAGCAGCAATAATATAATCGGTTGAGCATGCAATATAATAACCACCAGAAGCACAAATTGTTTCGGTTAGGGTAATGATTGGTTTAGGGTACTTCTTTTTAAGTTCTTGAATCTCGCTAAAAATAGCTTCGCAGCTGCCAGTCACTCCACCTGGACAATCAATTTTTAAAAGAATAGCTTTAATTTCTGGGTCTTTAAAAAACTTTTTTAAATTTTTATTATATTCGGTTGAGTCTGTGATAACAGAATTAACCGTGACTCTGCCAACTTTTGTTTTTAAAGTTGATAAATCGAGATAATTTTGTTTAAAATTTTTTAAAATTCCAGGAGCAATATGTAATAAAATAAGGCCAAAAATCGCTAATTTTGCATATTGAATAATAGTTTTCACGGGTATGCCTTTCAAGCAGGGTAAAGAGTCATTTTTTATAAGATAACATAAAAAATTAGTTTTTTTGACTTTCGTCTTTATTTACTTTACAATTTTGAGACATAATTAAGAGGGCGGTTAGCTCAGTTGGTAGAGCATCAGTCTTACAAACTGGGGGTCACTGGTTCGAGTCCAGTACCGCCCACCATTTAGGTGGGCTGTTTTTAAGTCCTTAATTGAAATATGTTTCCTCGGTAGCTCAGTTGGTAGAGCATACGACTGTTAATCGTCAGGTCGCAGGTTCGAGTCCTGCCCGGGGAGCCATTTCTTAGTCTGAAATGGAGCTGTAGCTCAGTTTGGTTAGAGCGTCCGCCTGTCACGCGGAAGGTCGCGAGTTCGAGTCTCGTCAGCTCCGCCAGTCTTCGCCCTTTGGGCTTCGCCTGGCATTTTTAGTATAGGTCTAAAATTAAATAAAAGAGAAAATAGTAGTATGATTCGCAATTTCTTTTGTAACTAACTCTACTGAATCATTTAAATGCGCATTGTCATCGGTAATCTTTTTAATCTCTCTTCCTATAATTTTAATCTTTTCTTCTAGCTGGAGCACAGTAAATTCTTCCACCACTCCTGTCAGCATAGTCATGATTTCTTTTTTAATTAGATCCTCTTTTTGAGAATTTAGTTTTTCAAGCGTTGTTTTATTGTTATTCTTTTGCTGTTCAAGTAACGCTAGATAATTGTTTAGTCTTTCTAGAGGGATTGGTTGAAGTTTTTGAGGCGTACAAACTTTGGGACCTTTGCCGGCTGCTTTTCTTCTTTCTTTATAGCCTGCTATAACTGTTTGATCAAGAGGGGCAAGGGTACTTAATCCTTTTTCTGCGCCTTGCAGTGAAAAAAGAACAAAAAATATGAAAGAATAAATCAGAATTAATTTTTGCATCAGAAGTTTTCCTTATTTAAAATGATTTATATAGAGAATAATTTTTACATTTTAGTTCTCTTTTTTTAACCAAAATTATTTATTTATACCTTAACAACCATGATAAAGAACATTTTGATTTCGGCTAGTTGCAAATTCCAACGGTGCAAATAAACTTTCAATTATTGTTCCATGTCATCGCGTTATTAATACCAATGGAAAACTGGGCGGATATGCTGGCGGGCTTAATCGAAAAATGTTACTGTTAGATCACGAAAGGAAGGAACTGTAATGCACAATCGTTGTTTTGGTAATGGGGAAGGAAAAGAATTGTATGCGCAGTACCACGACAATGAGTGGGGTATTGCGGTGCATGATGACCGACTGCTGTTTGAGATGCTTATTCTTGAAGGGGCACAAGCAGGTTTAAGTTGGGAAACTATCTTAAAACGGCGTGACGGATATAAAAAAGCTTTTTACAATTTTGATGCTCATAAAGTTTCACAGATGACAGATGCGCAACTTGAAGCATTGCGTGAAAACCCGGCCATTATTCGTAATCGTTTAAAGATTTATGCAACACGCACCAATGCCCAAGTGTTTTTGCAGATCCAAAAAGAGTTCGGGTCCTTTGATGCATATCTTTGGCGTTTTGTGCAGCATAAACCCATAATCAATCGTTTTAAAATAATTCAAGAAGCGCCTACTCAAACAGTAGAAAGTGATGCACTCTCAAAAGATTTAAAAAAGCGCGGTATGACGTTTGTAGGCTCAACGATTATGTATGCGTTTATGCAAGCGGTTGGTATGGTAAATGACCATACAGTTGAATGTTGGAGATATAAAAAATAATATCAGTTCAGTCTAACTTTTGGAGAATTTATGAATAAGAAATTTTTATTATTAGTAATGTGCGCTTTTGCTTTTTCTGTGTATGCGGCTGATGATTCATATGTTGTTGTTCATCGTCAGGCCGGGGTTATCTATAAAAATGAAGATGATCAAGAAATTGGGTACACAGTTAGAGATGAGCGTGGAACAGAACTATCAGTCTGGTTTTTCAAAAAAGATTATACATATACTAGCAAGACAAGCAACTACCAGTTTCCTGTGTGTGTTCAAGGTACTACACTCGATGCCTTTCAACGTGAAGAAACATTTAAGGTTCTTAAGGAGCTTTGGCTAAAACAAAAAGAATCCCAAGAAGTCAATGAATGGGAAATAGTGCATAAGGAGCAACTATGAGTAAGAAAGTTTTATTATTAATCGCATCTGTTTTGGTTTCTTCTATTGGGGCTGCTGCGCAGCAATTAATTTTAAAAGAAGAAACTTTTCAAGAGGTTCGTTATGTTGTGACAGAACCAAAAGGCGTAGTGAAAAATTATGTATATGGAAAAGGCAATAAGCGCTACTGTTCTTTTGTTAAGGATAATACAGGAACTCCTGTATTTAGTACTATAAGTGTAGGAGAAGAATCTGAAAGAGGTTTTGATTGGTATGAACATCTTTGGCTAGAACAAGAATCACGCAATTGGTCGAATATTTCTAAACATTCTCTTCAAGGAATAATTATTTATCAAGCTATGCAAAACGGCAAACCAGGTCATGAAATTTTAGCTATCGATAATAAAGCTGAAAATAAGAGAAATTGCTGGGAACTTGTAAAAGGTTATAAAACCGAATTAACAAGAGAAAAAGAAAAGAAAGTTCTTAGATTGCTTGCTCAGCGTTATCAAGAAGAACAAGAAAAAAAGGAGCAACTATGAATAAGAAATTTTTATTATCACTAATGTGTACTTTTTCTTCTTACGCAGCTCAGAATAAAATTATTTATAGAACGGAAACCAAAGAAGCAATTGAGTATTCAATAACGGAACCGTCTGTTACATCGCACGTCACTATAGTTGCCACTTTTTTTAAAAAAGATGGAATTTATACTTGCAATAAATTTACGTCATTAATGGATGGTCATTATCTAATGATTGAAGAAAGTGGCGCTAAAGAAATCTTTCAATCTCTTCAGTTTTCCTGGCTACAACAGCAACCAATCGAATATAAAAGGCAAACCAGGTGATTCAGTTCTAGCTTTTGATGATATGCAGAAAACTTCTGGAAGCCAATATACTGCATACCGTCTTTTAAAAGGTTTGAAGCTTGAGCTACCTGAGAAAGATGCTTTTTTTAATTACTTGCTCAACGCTATAAAGAAGAGCAGACAGAAAGAAATAAAGGATGAAATATTATTTTTGCATATTTTTATTAGGAATAAGCTCTTTATGTGGGCAAACTCAAGACAAGTTTCTTTCAGTAGGGCAGCGTTATATTGCATTACTTCAAAAATTAAGCCGTGATGAGTTAATTGATAAAGAAATCGTTTTGCTTTTTTCACCTTCTTTAAAAAAGACAACAAACTCACAATTAATTTGTCAGGGACTTGTTGATTATCAAGCACAGATTCAAGATTTTCATGCAACTGAAAAACTTAAACAGATAAAACTTTTGGATATTATTGAAAGTGAAAAGAGTGAGATTGTTCATTTTGAAATAATGTATCAAAATGGTGCTGTTGATACGGTAATAAGTGTTCTTACTTGTGATCAACAGGGGAAAATAAAAGAAATTAATCAGGTCTATGGTGCAAAAGGCGCCTATTCATGGCAATCGAAAAAAAGTGTAAACATGGAACCATTATTTAATTTTGCTGTATTTAAAGAAGCGGATATTCCCCTTTTGTATGAGTGGCTTGGTCGTGAACATGTTGCTGCATGGTGGCGCGAAACACGTGATTATCAAAAGTTTTATGAAAAATATATGGGAAGAATTGAAGACAATACTCTTGGATGTTATTTGATTTGCCATGATAATAAACCGATTGGGTATATTGCCTGGTACGATGCAGCACATTGCCCCGTTCGATCAAAAGATTATCCGGAAAAAGGAGTATATGGCTTTGATGTATTGATTGCTGAAATCGATTATATTGGTAAAGGTAATGGGACTAAAATCTTGCAGCAATTTATTGATGAAATTATAATGCCACTCAAACCTACAAAAATTATTGTTGATCCTGAAGTTGCTAATGAACGAGCTATTCATGTTTATAAAAAACTTGGATTTAAAAAAGTTAAAGAGGTTCAAGCAACTGATGGGGTTGACATGGTACCAGCTTTTTTAATGGAACTGATAGTATGAAGCATTATTTTTTAGGAATTTTATTAACAATAAATTTTTTATATGCAGAGGTTGAAAATAAAACTATGAAAAAAGGAAAATGTTGATGAGTAAAAAATTGGTATTGGGGATATTATTAGGTTCAGTTTGTTCTGCTTGGGCAAGTCAATGGCAACCTATTGGTACTTTTAAACAGGGTGATATTTTTGGCTATCTAGCTAAATCTCCAGACGAAACAAAGGTGCTTTTTATTGTTTGCTTTCCAGAAGAACATTATAGTGGTCAGGTAAGAGTAGCAGCAGATGTATTTCCAATGGATGCGCAAGGTCAAAAGGCGTTAAGAAACAAATTTAAAGAGCTTGGACAGTTGTGGGAAGAAACACAACGGGCAAGACAACAAGAAAATAATAAAATACCAAAGGCTCGGTTATAAAAAATCAATTTCCTCATCAATATCATCTTTTTCTTGGTCTGGTAATTGATAGATTTTTGAAGGTAAATGTAACAATAAATTATCGGTAGAGAACCATAAAGGTTCCAATATTGACCATCTCTGCAGAAACCATCTCTGCAATCTTCCTTCTATTGTATTATGTTCTTTCATTACTGTTTCTATTTCTTGTTTTAAACGTTCTATTAATTCTTGCCGTTTTTCTTCTGCGCGTATTCTATCTCCTTGTTTTATAAAATCCTCTTGCATTTTTAATATTTTCCGGAGCTCTTCTAAGCGTCTATTTGATTTTTCTAACTGGGTAGTCAATAGTTCTTTTTGTGTTGGTTTATATGTTTGACTCTCTGTTTTTCTTTTTTGACGTGCTTTTTGAAAATGAGTTAAATAATCTGAAGAGATTTCAAAAGGTAGAATCTCTTGATCATTTATATTACTTGATTTAGATGCTTTTTTTAATTGGGCAAGTCTTTCATTTATCGCAA